>JAFEAV010000070.1 GCA_018266215.1 Cyanobacteria bacterium SZAS LIN-3
GGATACCGGTGGCAAAATCAAAAATGAGAATGGTCATCATATGAGTGAGATTGCGGGTGGCGACAAAGCTGAGCAGACCCAGTGTCAAAACCGGGGTGACAAATTTGTCCGCGGCCAGCGAGGCATAATTTTGGGTGCGCGTCTCAAAGCGCGGTGCCGAATTAACGAGATCCACAACCAGACCGGCCCGGGTATTCATACCAACGGCACTGCAATTGACGTAGATCTTGCCTTCGTGCAAAACAGTGGAGGCGTAAACAATCGAGCCCTCATCCACTTCCGCCGGCACGGATTCCCCGGTCAGTTTGGATTGATCAATGGTGGCTCTGCCCGAGGTGACGATGCCGTCGACAGGCACCATTTCTCCGGCGTAGACAACAACAGTATCGCCGACTACCACAGTATCGGCCGGCAGCAAAATGCGCTTCTTGCCCCGCACTACCCAGGCGGAGCGCCCCGCCAGGCCGAGCAGATCTTCGATCATTTTTTCGCATTTACGCGATGTCTGCTCACGGATGCACTCACCCAGAGCAATAAGAGTAGTCATAAAACCAGCGGCTTTAAAGTTGCCCTGAATAAGCATCAGCACGGCGGCGGCTCCGTCCAATCCGTCCACGCCGAGCTTGCGCTCGACCAGAGCGGTACGAGTAGCGCGGCTCAAGATGGGCAGCGAGCCCAGGGCCAGAAGGCCACGGGTAACGGGCACAGGCAGCCCGAAGAGGGCCCCGCCGAAGGCCAGACCGGAGACCAGGAGCTGCACCGGATGCGGTGTCAACCTGTCGATAAAATCAATCACTCTTGTGATCAGTCTACCGGCAAAACCCAGGATCCCACCAACGACAGGATGAGCGGAAGCAAAGTCTTCCCCGGCGGGCACGACATCATAGTCGGCAAACTCATGGTCCTGCCGGCACCAGATTTCTTCGAGCAGTTCAATCACTTCTCTTTCGAGAAAAATATCGGGGTCGTATTCAATTACCAGTGAGCTGCTGAATAGACTGAGCCTGGCGCGCTTGATGCCGGACTCTTCGATAACCGCGCGACAAAGGCGCTCAGCTCTAATCTTTTCCCAGCGCAAGCCTTCTATCTGCAGGCGCACCCTACCGGGCAGTGAATGCAATATAAGGGAGCGAAACGCCTGGGGCTCCTGCGCGGCGGATGCCTCCGTGCTTTCGTCAGGCAGCACCACCACGAGCACAGGCTCGGCGGGGGGCTCGACCTTCAGGTCATAGACTTTCTTTCGCTCACTCACCATCTGCGGCAGGCCCCGCAGCGATTCCGTCCGGCACTGTCTTCGGATGGTGCAGCTTCATATATGAATCAAAGGCGTAGTAGAGCAGCACATAGGGCGGCACTTCTATCATCCATTCCTTTGTATGGCGAATCTTCCAGATCGCCGCCCCGAGGAAACTGAGGGGCACTATCATGCGCAGATCGATAAAACCGCGGGTAGAGGCCGAAACGTTGGCATTGGCCGAACCGAGCGTGTCTTTCAAAAATCTGGAAACGATGCTCAACTCCGACTCAGGTCCGGAATCTTCCATCATTACCGAAAGGAAAAGGTCACCGGCTTCTTCCAGGGAGGCCATCAGACCTTCGATGAAGCTGGGATCTTCGTGGTGCTCGAGGAGAATGCTGCCGGTGCGGTGATCAACTGATACACCTTTGACGCCCTCGATCTTACTGAGCCGGTCGCCCATCTTCTCCATCTTGCCCGGGGTGCGGTGCACCTTGGGCATGCGGATACGGGTGCGGTGCGGCAGACGATGGACGACTTTTACAGCGTGATGCTCACTTCTGGGCATAGACAACCTCGATGAGTCTCAAAGGAGCCGGCCCGGGGCCAGCTCCAGAGATTACTCTTTAAATTCCAACGACTAGGTAGCGGCTTTTTCAGCGTGCTTTTTGTCGTGTTTCGAATTCTGTTCGCGTTCGGCTTTGACTTCGGCGACTACATCCGAAGCTTCTTCGCGGACTTCGGCCACAATCTCTTTGACTTTGTCATTGACGACCAGACCAGCGCGAATAACTTCCTTACCGGCGCTTCTCAAAGCGTGACGACCACCGGGCAAAGCCAAAATGGCGACGGCAATGATGCCCCACTTACCGGTTGCGGCTTCCCAAATCTTATCCAGCATTGATTTACTCCCTAACCAAGGACGCAATAAAAATCTAGTTTATATCCAATAGGCGCTCAAAATGCGCCTCCCACAGCAAGCCACACATTAATTAGCAATATTTTAGCTCGCAAGATTGTGTCAAAAGTTGCGGAGCACGGGGCTGACAGCCCTTATTGCTTGACCAGGGCTTGCATTTCCGCGGTGTAGGTTTTGACGGCGGCGGAGTCTTTCATCCCTTCACAAACCATGATCAGATCGGCGTAAACAGCTTTGCGGTCCATCAAGGGCAATCCGGGGTTGGCCTGGACAATATCGCGGGCGTCGACGAGGCTCTTTTTTGCCTCTTCATTGTGCTTGAAGCGCCACGCGAGAAGCCCCTGTCCGCGCAATTGGCTGAGATACTCGCGCGAGTTTTTACCGTAAATTTCTTCGGCCTTATTGCAGGAGGCGCCGGCCGCCACAAGCATGACAGCCTTGTCGGCGGCGTTGTCGACAAAATTACCGGCCAGCTCGACATAGTGATCATCCAGCCAGACGATGCGATTATCACCGATACCACCGCTGGTGCCGGCGCTCTGCTTTAAGAGAGAGCGCGCTTCTTCCTTGGGGTCGGTCTTGTCGCCGGTCACTTCAATGCCGTCGAGCTTGGCGTTGGTTTGCGCCACAGCGCTGCGGCCGTAGCTGAGCAGAGCTGTGCCCAGATTGTGACGGGCGTTGTCGGCGGCGCGCTCACTGGCGGTGCGCTCGGCGACGGCCAGCTTCACGCGCAGGAGAGGGACAGCCTTGCCGACATTACCGCCGGAAGAATAAACGCGGATCAAAGTATCAAGGGCCGGATCACTGAGCCAGCGATCGGCGACACGTCTTTCCTGGCCCGCCATGAGACTTTCGGAAGCCAGCTTTTCGGCCTCCCGCATCAGATCTACGGACGGTTTTACCAGACCGCTGCCCTGCAGTTGCATAAACTTGTCGGAGGTCATGGAGTAATAAAGATCGGCGAGCCAGGCTTGCAATTCACTGCGGAGACCGGCGGCTTCAGGCACATTGAGCGCGGCGTTTTGCAGTTGTTTGGTTAGAAAATCCAGACTGTCCTTGGCGTTGCCCGAATCTTTAGCAACGCGGCAATAAATGGAAGCACAATAATTTGCGGCGGCGAAATTTTTGTCGCCCACATAGTGTTGATAGGCGCTCTGATAGAGGGGCAAAGCCGTTTCTCTCTCATCCAGAGCCAGGGCCACATCAGCCAGACGGGTCTCGATATAGGCGGCTTTGTCACCGGATATGGTGCCTGAGGTGCGAGCCGATAGTATTTCTTCCCGCAGCTTTTTAGCTTCATCGACTTCGCCGCTGAGAGCCTGGGCCAGGGCATAATTGCTGCGCGCCAGCCAGAGCTCGGTGTCCTGACCTTCGCTCAAAGGCTCTTCCAGAAGCGCTTTCGGTTCACTGACAAGATCCTGCTTCTGGGCCAGGGTGAGCGGTGCCAGGGGATTGATAATCTTTTGCAGGAGCATCATGGCGTACTGCACTTTTACATCAATCACCAGAGGCGATGTGCCGCCTAATTTTTCCTCCAGCTTACCCGGCAGGGGCGACATGATTTCGCGAGCCTGGGCGTACTTCTGGTTCCAGGAAAGCTCCTGGGCCTGACTTATCAGACTGGCGACCGGCTTCGCCAGCGCCGCATCCAGATCCTCCCCGGTTTTGTCCGAGGCCAGAGCAGTGTCTATCTCGTGCATGGCACCCGTATCGGCGTTGAGATGCTCACCACGCGCGGTGGCGAGATCCGTCAGAGCCTGCTCGTCGGTGCCCTCGGCCTGCTTATCGGCGAGGATGTGATTGAGCACCGCTTCATCACTGAGATAGAGCCAGGTGCCGTCATCACTCTTACTGTTTTTAGCGCCGGCCAACAGCTCGGCAAAACGCTTTTTGGCCTCGCCGTAATGACCCTTATCCAGCTCGAAACAAGCCTGGGACGTGGGGCCGATTGCTTTGAGCTCGATGGAATTGCTCTTCACATAAAAGATGCCGCCGCCAATGGCCAGCACCACCGCCGCCGCTCCACCGATGATCAGTCCTTTGCGCAAGAGCGCTGCTTTTCGCTCGGCTTCCAGAGCGCCCAGATCGGGCGGCATCGGACCCGGGGCACTCCGGGCGGTGCGCCGGTCGCGTACTTCTTTGAGAGCACGGGCCAGTTGAGCCATGGTCTGATAGCGATTGCCGGGATCCTTGGCGAGACACTTAAAGACCACCGGCTCGATCCAGGCCAGATCGTCATCATCGGGCGCCAGCTCCTCAAAGGTGACCGGCATCTGCTGCTCCTGCATCTGCATCGTCTGGGCAAAATTTTCACCCTTGACCGGCGGCATATTAGTCAGCGCCTTGTACATCAAACAGCCCAGACCATAGACATCCGAGCGATCATCCAGATTTCTGCCCTGACACTGCTCGGGGCTCATGTAGAAAGGCGAGCGCCAGGGGACGCGACTGGGGGTGAGGGCATCGGGATCGTTTTCGATACTGTCGAAAGTCTCGGCCAAACCAAAGTCAAAAATCTTGACCTTGGGCGAATCGGTATCGGGCTCGGTCAAAAAGATATTGGTGGGCTTGAGGTCATGATGATTGACCCCGGCAGCGTGGGCGACGGCCAGGGCCTCGGCCACCTGGATAAAGACGGGCAGTGCCTTGGCAACCGGCATAGGTCCGTACTGCGCCAGGAGCTTGGCCAGGGAGGTGCCTTCCAGATAATCAAGGACGATAAATGGCTGTCCTTCCCGCGAGATGCCATACTCATAGACGCGCACAAAGCAGGGATGACTGAGGCGACTGACCGCCTGCATTTCGCGCTGGAAGCGCAGAATGGTCGGAGAATTTGTGGGATAGGTACCGTTCAAAAGCTTAATGGCGACGATGTTCTTCATCACCGAGTGACGCGCTTTGTAGACGATGCTGATACCGCCTTCGCCCAGCACCTGAATCGTCGCGTATTTATCGTTGTAAACTGACCCGGCAGGCAAGTATGTAGTGCCGTCCGGGCGCTTGACGATAGGGGCGGTGCCGGTCACACGTCCCATCGCCTGGAATTCACCGGTCGCCCGAGGACTCTGGCCCTGCGGACGTTTACTAGGTATATCTCGTTCATCCCAGACTGACATTTTTAAATTAGTAAACCTGAAAAGCGGAGCGGTAATTCATATTCAAAGTCTAGCATTGCTTCTATCTCATGATAGCTTCGTCAAGTTCTATATAATGTCAGGCCTACCGCAACCACTCGTGTTGCCGGTTTTTCTCTGGAGGCAATTGTGCTCAAGGCAGGTATCGTCGGACTTCCCAACGTCGGCAAGTCAACTCTTTTCAACGCTCTGACAGCCTCCTACCAGGCAGAAAGTGCCAATTACCCCTTCTGCACAATCGAACCAAACGTAGGCATAGTCAAGGTTCCGGACCGCCGACTGGAAGTCCTGCGCGATCTTGTTAAGCCCCAGCAGGTACTCCCGGCCGCCTTTGAATTTGTCGACATCGCCGGCCTGGTGCGCGGCGCCAGCAAGGGCGAGGGTCTTGGGAACCAGTTTCTCTCACACATCCGCGAAGTCGACGCCATCGTACACGTCGTGCGCTGTTTCGACGATGAAAACATCACCCACGTAGACGGTCTGATCGACCCGCTGCGCGACGTCGACACCATCCACATCGAGCTGGCCATGGCCGATCAGGCCTCCCTGACCAAGCGCATGGAACGCCTGCAGAAGCAGAAAAAGCACGGCGACAAACGCGCCATGCTCGAGCTCTCGGTTTTTGAAAAAATCCTGCCCTTCATCAACGAAGTGGAAGCGGTCGACCTCGATGTCCTCACCGATGAAGAGCGCGAGATCGTGCCCGAGCTGCAACTGCTCTCCACCAAACCGATGCTCTACGCCGCCAACGTCAAAGAAGACGAGCTGGCCGATCCCGACAAAAACAAATATGTGCAGGCGCTCAAGGCCAAGGCCGCCGAGGAAAAACGCCCGGTGGTGATCATCTCCGCTCAGATTGAAGCCGAGCTCTCCGCCCTCGATCCCGCCGAAGCAGCCAGTTATCTCGAGACTCTGGGCGTCAAGGACTCGGGGGTCAACACCCTGATCCGCGCCGCCTTCGACCTTCTCGGACTGAAGACCTATTTCACCGCCGGCGAAAAAGAAGTGCGCGCCTGGCCATTTGAGAGCGGTTTCACCGCCCCCAAGTGCGCCGGCATCATCCACACCGACTTCGAACGCGGCTTCATCAAAGCCGAAGTCATCGGCTACGACGACTATGTGCGCTCCGGCTCCGAAAAGGTCGCCAAAGAAAAGGGCGTCATGCGTCTTGAAGGCAAGGACTACGTCATGGACGACGGCGACGTTGTCCACTTCCGCTTCAACGTTTAAGCCGGGACAAACCCCAATAAATGAGACAAATACCAGGCTAAATGGGAATTTCACCATTTCGCAACGGCGGCGAGCGGCCTAGCATATGTTCATCCGCTCAATCAGGGGTCTAAAGGACAAAATTATGGCTGTGGCTCGATCTTTACGTTTGATGTGCTCAGTGCTGGCCCTCGGCCAGCTGCTCCTGTTTGCCTCGCCGGTAATGGCGCAACAGGCCAATTACTGGGGCGACTATCGCATGTTTCCCAATACCCGCGGCTATACGGCCTATCCATGGTCGGGCATTACGCCGCATACGACCGGACCGCAATACGGCTACAGTGCCTGGCGCGGCTCTCCCCGGGGCACTGGCGCGGGCACGACCATCGGCATGTGCATGCTGGGCGGCATCGTTGGCCTGGGCGCGCTCTCCATGGGCTCGCAAATGCTCGCCCGCAGGGGCATGAACAAAAAGCATAACAATCCTAATCCGCCCAAAGACCGCATCGCCTCTCAGGACCGGCGCAAAAAGCAGGAGCTGAAGATCAAGGGCGAGCTGGATCAGGACTATCAGAAAGAACTCTCCGAAAAAGGCCTGGCAATGGCACCCAACGGGGCAAATCCCCTGGGTATGGGCGCGCAGGGCATGCATCCGATGGGTCAGGGGATGCCGCAAGGAATGCCTCAGGGTATGCCTCAGGGTTCGCCGGCGGGCATGCAAGGATTCCCCGGAGCCCAGGGTCTGACTGCACCGGCTGGAATGGCCCCTGGTCAGAGCATGGGTCAGCCTTCATACGCAGCGGCCAGCACCCAGATGCCGGCTATGCAGGGCAGGGAAAATGTCGAAGGCGACATACTCAATCCGCTCCCCTGGACCCCAGGCGGCGATCCTTAAATTAACTGTCCGGGCAAGAAAAACAGTCTAAACACTGATCTTTGCGCCAGCTAAAACCTGCACTCGACTGTTTCAATATATACAGTCGGGCGGTATAACGCTTGTGCGAGGAAGTAGCTTGGCCGAAGCAGAGCTAACAATCAAATACCGCGACGGCAATGTCTCGACCCTCTTCTGGGTCAGTTCGGTGTGCTTTCCCCTGCTCGTTTTCATCTTTTGCTGGACCAGCATCGTGCTGGCCATCAATATCGGCAACCACGGGCTGCAGGCCGACCGCGCCCTGATGCTGATGTGCCTCAATCTTGTCATAGCGGGGCTTTCGGGGGTCGTCCTCTTTTTCACCTCCGACCAGATCATCTTCCTGACCCGCAACGGCATAGCCTTTCCCTTCCTGGTCTGTCCGGGCCCATGGTTCAGGGTGCGCAAGAAATGGTCGGAGCTGGAGAGCACGCAGTTTATCCCTCACGGCCACTCAAACAATTTGATTTTGCACTTCAGAGGCCGGCAAAAGGTCACCCTTGACCTCAACTTGATCCCGCAAAAACAGCTGAACGAGCTGATTATGGCCCTCGATGTCTGGGCCGACGGCGCCGACAATTTCAATGCCCTGCTGGAGGCCCGGGCACAGATGCTGGGCGATGAAAAACCGGCGCTGGGCAAAAAAAGCAGTGGCACCGGCGGTGGCATACAATATACCGACCTCTGGCAGGACGAACTGGCGCGGCGCTTCGGCGCGACTAATTTTATCCCCCTGGAGCCGGGGGAAAAAGTCCTCGACGACACCTACACCATCGAGCGACAGCTGGCCTTCGGTGGACTGAGCGCCATCTATCTGGCACGCAAACACGACCAGAGTCGCATTGTGCTTAAAGAAGCGGTGGTACCGCAAAACGAAAACGCCGAGATGGTGGAAAAGTCACATCAAATGCTGGACCGCGAAGCGAAGATGCTCACGGCTCTCTCCCACGAACAAATCGTCCGCGTCTACGATCACTTTGTCGACAAAGGACGCCACTATCTGGTCCTGGAATACATCCCCGGTCAAGACCTGCGTCAATTAGTGCGTGAGGAAGGACCACAAAAAGAAGAACAGGTGCTTGTCTGGGCTCTGGCCATGGCCCAGATGCTGGTCTACCTGCATGAGCAACCAGAGCCAATCATCCACCGCGATTTCACCCCCGACAATCTCGTGCTCAAATCGAACGGCTCAATAGTAGTGATAGATTTTGGCGCGGCCAATTTTTTCCTCGGCACCGCCACCGGTACCATGATCGGCAAGCAGGCCTATATCGCACCGGAGCAACTGCGGGGCAAGGCCACGCCGGTGAGCGACATTTACGCCCTCGGTTGTTGTCTCTATTTCCTCACCACCGGAGAAGATCCAGAACCGTTGAGTGTGTCCCATCCCCGAGAAAAAGTCCCGGCCATCTCGGCCGCCTTCGACAAAATCGCCGCCGCCTGCACCCAGATGGAAAAGGAAGACCGCCCCCAGAGTGCCCGGGCGGTCCTCGCTCTCCTGCAGGAACTGAAGGAGGGCAGCCGTGTTAAGCAGTAACCAGGTCAGTTACGCCAACAATAACGGCGCCCCCAATCCGCAACTCTTCGAAGTGCGCAACGACAGCACGATCGTCTACCTGCCTAACGCCGATTTCCAGCTCTGGGCCAAACCGCTGCTCACCCGCTCGGCCATATGTCTGGCGGCCACACCACTGATCCTCTATTTTCTGCATTTCACCAATTTGCTCACCCCGATGCTTTCGCTGGTGGTCGTCTACCTGCGCCTCTTCCGCGACTTCCTCACCTCCAACAGCGCCAGCACCATTGCCGTCTGGCTCGCCTCCCTGCGCCTGATGGCCACACCTGTTTTTATAGTGGTCGGCTGCGGTATCGCCGGCACAGTGATACATTTGCTGCGCCAGCCAAACGTCATTGCCCTGAGCAAAAGCGGCATGATCTTCGGCCGCGTTTTTCACAAAGACAAAAATTACACCCAGCTGAAACAAACCAAACGCGTGCTGTGGCAGGAGATTACCGATCTCAAAATCATCCGACCGCCCAACACCAGATCAAATCGCGACTATTGTTTTGAATTCTATCAGGACTCGGACAAGCCCTTCAGAATGCGCATCGGCGACATCATCAATCCCGGCGACCGCGAAGCTTTCATCAACATCATCAAAGGGCAATTCAGTCACTTTGTCGACGACGAAGCACTGGAAGTTTTTACCCCTCCAAGAGACAGACAGAGTTACACCGAGCTCTGGCTGGCCGAACTGTCGGCGCCGCCCAAGCGCGACCGCCTCACGCCACTGGAGGTGGGAGCCCGGGTCAACAATCAAAAATACGAGGTCCTGAGCAAGCTCGGTGTGGGCGGTCAGGGCACGGTCTATCTGGCGGCGACGGTGAGCGGTGGTGCCGACGTTGTCCTGAAAGAATTTGTCCTGCCGGTCTTCCCCGACACCAATGTGCGCAAGGCGGCTGCCGTGCGCTTCCAGGATGAGGCCACACTTCTGACTAAACTCAACCATCCGCAAATAGTAAAATTGAAAGAACTGTTTCTCGAAGACCACCGTGCCTATCTGGTGCTGGAACATCTGACCGGGCAGAATCTCAAGGACCTGGTGGGGAGCCAGGGCGCTCTGCCGGCGGCGGAAATTCTGCGACTGGCGCGCCAGATGTGCGACATACTAGTCTACCTGCACGGGCAGACACCTCCGGTGGTGCACCGCGATTTCACCCCGGATAATCTGATACTGGATGAAGACGGTTATTTGAAACTGATCGACTTTTCAGTAGCCCAGACTTTTACATCCAACGTGACCGGCTCGGTCGTGGGCAAACCACATTACATCGCGCCCGAGCAATTTCGCGGCAAGCCTACCGTGCAAAGCGATCTATACTCTATGGGCGCCACACTCTTTTACCTGGCCACCGGCATCGAGCCGGAACCAATCACAATGCTCAGACTCTCCGAATACCAGGAGAAACCCGATGCGGTGCTGGCCAGGGTAATTGAAAAGGCAACCAGGCTGGACGTCGGCAACCGTTATAAGTCCGCCGCCGAAGTGCTCAAGGACCTGAACGCCTGAGGGGTCGCCCACTAAACAAAGGATATGAGCCAAACACTTTCCAAATCCAATTGGCCAATCTGGTTGACCGCAGGGGCGACACTTCTGAGCGGCCTGGCCGGCACAGTGCAACCGCTTCTGGTGCGCCTTTCGGCCCATCCAAAATTGTTCAGCATGGTAGCCAGCTATCAGCTCTATCATTTGAGTAAATCTTTGACCGTGGCCTTCGGCTACATGCTCATATTTTTGAGTTTCAACCTCCTCAGTCGCAAGACGCGCGCCTGGCAAGTGGCGCTCGGACTGTCGCTTTTATCGCTGCTTTTGCAACTGGCGCGCATCGGCAGTGAACACATCCGCTTTCTGCAAGACCACCAGCTGGCCGCCGACCTGCCCAGCTATTCCTGCTTGCCGCCGCTTATCGGCGTGATCGTTTTACTCTTCAGTCGCTCTTATTTCACGGTTAAGAGTGAAAAAGAAACAGTGATCAAAGCCGTCAAGCTGATAGCGCTGTCACTGGGTGCGGTGCTGGCCTACGGAGTTGTCGGATTTTTCCTGCTGGATATGAAGGACTTCGGCGTCAACTTCGAATGGTATGAATCTCTCGTGCGCACCGTACGCGAACTGACTCTGACAGGCAATCCAGACCTGCATGCCCACACAAGATTCGGCACCTGGTTTATCGAATCGCTGCGGCTCTACGGCATCCTCGCCGGTATCACAATTGTCGTCAGCGCCTTCCGCCCGATACGATACATCCTCGTCACCCAGCCAAAAGAGCGGGACCTGGCCGCTGCCATTCTGGAAAAAGAAGGCCGGGCGGCGCTGGATCTTTTCAAACTGCTGCCGGATAAATCCCATTTTTTCAACCAGACAAATGATGCCTTTGTCGCTTACAAAGTCAGGGCCGAGGTTGCCATCGTCCTTGGTGACGCCGTAGGCGCCCGGGAAAAGCTGAAGGAACTGGTGCAGGACTTTACGGTCTACTGTCACAACAACGGCTGGAAGGTAGCCTTCCTCCAGACTACCCCGGATTTCCTTGACATCTACCATGGTCTGGGATACAAATCGGTGCGCGTCGGTGAGGACGGAATCGTCGACCTGGAGCAGTTTACGAGCAAAACTGTTGCCAAGAAAACTTTCAAAAGCGTGGTCAAAAAATTTGACAAGGATGGCTACACGCTGACAAGACAGGTCCCGCCCCACAGCGAGGCGCTGCTCGATGAAGTGGAGGAAGTCTCGCGCCAGTGGCTGACCCTGCCGGGCAGACGCGAGCGCGGCTTCAGTCTGGGCAAATTTGACCGGGCAGAATTGCAGAAGGACAACATCTTCGTCATGCGTGATAAGGACGGCCGGGCCCTGGCCTTCGTCAATGAAATACGCTCGTACTGCCCGGGCGAAGTCACTATTGACATGATGCGCCATGTGGAAAACTCGCCCAACGGCACCATGGATTTCCTCTTTGCCAAGCTGCTCTTCTTTTTGAAGGATGAGGGCTTCAAACAGTTCAGCCTGGGCCTGGCGGCCCTCTCAGGGGTGGGCGAAGACCCGGACGCCTCCCTGGAAGAAAAAGCCATGCAAAAGATTTTTGCCCACCTCAATCGTTTCTTTTCATACAAAGGATTGAAAGCTTACAAGGACAAATTTGACCCGACCTGGGAAGATAGATTTCTTGTTTACGAAGGCGGTGTGCCGGGTCTTGTCCAGGCTGGTCTGGCCATAGCCAGGGCAACGGAAGAATAGGCGCCGGGCATGCGGCAAAAGTATGACAATTAAGAGTAAAACGGGGACGTCACTTTGAAAAAGCTTCTGGTAACTCTGACAGCATTGTCGATTGCGATCACTCTCAGCGGGCCGGCCCTGGCAGCCCCCGAGAAGAAAAAACCGCGGGCGGAGGAGAATCTCTCCTTTGCACCGCTGGAAGACGAGTCGGGCATAGTCGGATTGAACTACACCACAGGCAAAAATGGTTATCCGGTTGTCTCGGACATCTACAAGGACAGCCCGGCCGCCAGAGCCGGTCTCAAGGCAGGCGATGAAATACTGGCCATAGACGGACAGGACGCGCGCTACATTGGTTATCTGCACCTGCAGCCCATGCTCACTGGCCAGGCCGGCACAAAGGTGCAGTTGAAAGTGCGCAGCGGCGACGGCAGCAAAGGCAGCGAGCGCGACTGCGATATAGTGCGGGTAAAAGTCGAGTCCTTTAAAGATCCCAGTTTGCAAAAATATGAAATAGCCCGCTGGCAAACCAGTCTATCCAAACGCTCCGGCGAGCAACTATCGGATCATCTGATTGACCTGCCTTTCTCAATGGTCAACCTGGAGCACAACCGTCCCACTCTTTTTGAATTTACAAGCAAGAGCACCGACTCCGGTGTCGAAGACCTGCTCAAGAAGCACAGCGACGGCGCCTATATCCTCGGACAGTGTCGGGTGGTGCGTATCACCGAAGACGATCCCACCTATGCCGCGCTGACAAAATATCTGGCCATCTCCGGCAAATATGCCCTCATCCCCGTCTATCAGCCCTGGCTGGTAACGGTCAAAAGAAGCGATGTGCTAACCGCCCTGCCGGATCAAGGTGCGCTCAATACCATCGCCAGAAATCTGGTGCATAATTCCATCCGGGTCCAGGTATCACATGCGGTGGCACAGCAAAAAGGCGAGGACGATCAAAAACTCCACGCCCGCGCCGGTATGGCCCACAGACTGGTGATGAAGCGCTTCTGCCAGCAACTGCCGGCCAATGAAGGCATTGTCGGACTGGGCTTTGCCCCGGGCAAATCAGGATACGCTGAAGTGACACAGGTCTTTGCTGAGGGACCGGCGGCCAGAGCCGGGCTCAAAGCCGGGGACGTCATCAATAAAGTAAACGGCGCCGACACCAGATATATCGGTATCGAGCGCATACAGGCCGAACTCACAGGCCCGCTGGGGCAGACGGTAAAAGTGGTTTACAGCCCCGCCGGTGACGCGAAAAAGAGCAAAACAGCCCTGCTTAAATACACGCCGGTTTCAAAGTTTCACGAGGACGGTCTCGCCCAGATACATGTCTCCACATACAAGCGTGTGCTGGCCGCCAATCCGGAAGACACCGATGAATATGACGTGCCCTGCTTCATGCTCAGCCTGGCCAAGGAGCGTCCGACAATTTTTGAAATCACAAACTCAAACAGCGGCCCCAGCGTCGACCCGCTTGTGCAGAAGCTGAACAACTCCAATAAATACGGCACCCAGGACGTGCAGGTGATAAGGATTGGACCGAGCTCGGAGCATTACAATTTCGCCCGCGACTATTTCCACATCAAGTCAAACTACGCCTGCCTGCCCCTGTACCAGCGCCGCCACCACAAAATCATCAAGGCCGGCGAGATAGTGGCACAGGTGCCGGGCGAAGCCGACCTGGAGATGACTTTTGAAAAACTCTTCCCCAAAAATAAAACGGGGCAGGACCTGCAATGATCAAAAAGAAAAGCTCAGCTCTTCTTGTCGCCTGCAGCTTTGTCTTGTCGCTGACAATAAACATCCCGGCCCTGGCCCAGGGACAGAAACCGGCGCCGGCCTTCACCAAAATCGAGACCTCAGGTGAGGGCACACCGACAACCAAAATACTCTTCATCGGCCAGAGCATTCTTTTCACCTACAATACCCCACACATTTTTCACATGGTGGCTTCGTCCAAAAGACCACGCGAAAATTATTTGATCGAGATGGTGGCACAGGGTGGCTATTCGCTCAAAGACCACTACGAAGACGGCACCGCCCTCAAAGAAATCCGGCGGGAGCGCTGGAACTACGTCATCATCCAGGAATCAACAGCGAATCAGATAGCCAATCACAAACCCTACGAACAATACGCGCCGTTTTTTGATCGCGAAGCGCGCAAAATGGGGGCGACACCGATACAATTTGAGTGCTACGACGAATCAAACACCGATGACGCGCACAGCCGCATGCACCAGGAAGTGATAAGAGTGGCCACCGCCCTGGGCGAGCCGGTCATACCGGTGGGCTCGGTCTGGCGCTACGTGACAAAATATCACCCGACCATTGCCATATTTGGTCCCGACTATCATCATCCCTCGCTCCTGGGCACCTATCTCATGGCCTGCACAATTTACAGCAAACTCTACAAAGAGCCGAGCCAGGGCGGTGCGACAATCCGCCTGGAATATACCAATCCGGTCACCCACAAGACCGAGGTGCTGGACTCGTCCACCAATGCGCAAATGAAGCTTCTGGAAAATGCCGCCTGGACGGTTGTTAAAGCCAGCCCCTGAAGTGGGTACAAATAAGTAGTGAGGTAACCTATGAAGAGCGGCTATAAGAAATTACTGACTGCGGCCGCTGCGGCCCTGTCCCTGGCCAGTCCGGTACTGACCAATACGGCCCTGGCGGCTCCCTCATCCTACGCCCAGGGTGTGGCGCTATACAATGAGGGCAAGTACGGCCAGGCCCTGCCGGTGCTGGAAGCGGCAGCCAAGGCCTCACCCTATGACTCTTCCACCCACTATTATCTGGGTCTCTGCCTGATGGCGCTGAAGCAGAGCGGCCAGGCAAGAAGACAATTTGAATGGGTAGCACAAAACGCCGCCAATCCCACTCTCAAGAGTTATGCCGGCAGCGCCCTCGCCGCCATACCGGCCGGCGGAGCGGCACACGCTTCCGGAACAGGCTCGGGCTCCACCGGCCCCGCTGCCAGGCCAACCGATTTCAGTGCACCACAGGCGGTGGCCTCCAGCCAACCCAAAAAACTTGGCCGCTGCAAAGTATTGATGTTCGAGACGAGCTGGTGTCATTACTGCCATGAATTTGCCCCGCACTTTGACGAAGTGGCCAACAAATATCGCGGCTCGATGGACTTCCAGAGGGTGGACGCTGAGCAAGACGTCGGGCTCAAAGAAAAATACGGCATACACTCATATCCCAGACTTGTGTATCTGGACGGCAGCGGCAACGTTTTATATAACGAAGGCCGGGGCGAATTTGATAATCGCATCCAAGAGTTGACTGCTAAGTAGACAACAATTCTGATTGACTCTGAAGAAACTTCTTCCGATCAGTGGTGCAAACCAAAGAGTCCAACCAGTATCTCAATAGCAATGAGGGCGATAACGATTAGCTCCAGAAATTCACTGCGGGCATGCTGCGCCTGGTCGGTGGCGAAGCGATAGACCTGGCCCACGCTGTCCAGTTTGCTCTCAATTTGTTTCTGCCAGTCGGCCAGGGCAAAACGGGTGGCCACACCGCGGTAAAGACGCGCGTAGTAAGCGTCGCCTATCATCTTCAGGGCATTTTCCGCGCGGTCGGATAGCTCCTGTACATCAACCAGCAGCGAACGCAATTTCTCCGCCTGGCGCTCGGCTATGCCCTTGCCCGACAGCCAGTGCGCACGCCGGCGATTATCGTCCTTCCATCTGTATATTTCGTCCAGATGCTTATCGAGCAAACTGTCATAGAGCCGCAGCTCGACCAGCTGCGTATTGGCAAATTCAAGAATGCTCTCGGTAATATCGGCGCCCTCCACCGAATCATAAATGAAGGCCAGGTCCCAGGTGACGATCACAAGCTCATTATCAAAGTAGCTAAATTTTATGCGCATGGCTTCGTCCTGCTCACCGGGCGAAAGCGGCGTCACTTCACCGGCCACCAGCGAGGCCAGGGAGCCCTTATGCTCCTGCACCAGGGTGCTGGCATTGATCGCCTGGGCAAATTTATTTACCTCGGCGACGAAATAATCTTCAACCAGAGCGTCGTGCGGTTTGGTGAAAACATGCTCCACTTCCTTGAGCACATTTTGCAAAATCTGCTCCGCTTCATTGACCAGATTTTTGGAGGTGCGCAGGTCGCGCGAAAGATTGGCAAAATCGTACCAGCTGCCCGAGAAAGGCACCGAAAATCTGATGGCAATAGTACCGTAGTCAAAGATCTTGAGACGTATGGAAGCACTCCTGCCGTCCACATCCACCGGCGGCAACTCTGCCACCAGGGGTGCCACCGCAAACTGCAAGTATGAAGGCGCGGTGAAAGTGCTGAATTTTATCTGGTCCGGCTGATAGCCCTTTGTACTGGAAGCGCTCAATTTGAGTAGATCAATTTGAGTGGCTACGTCATAGACAAAATAGGCACGAAGAAATCCGCTCTCTATTGCTATATCCGTAGCCCGGGCCTGTGTATCGATCATTACAGAAACTCCGTATCGTATTTATACGTGCTTGCCATCTGGGCTTCTTTTGTTATTATGGGGGGCCGGGGCAAACCGCTTCGTTTATAGCCCCTAGCTGTCTGGAGACGTATGTATTTGCATAGTCGGTTAAAACAGGCAGCCGCGGCCGTATTTGTGGCCTCTATATTAGCGCTTTCCGCCGCTTCGGCGGTGCTCGCCGAGGGACAACGTCACGCGCCGACTTCCTATCTGCCCCAGGCAAGGCAGATGTACAGAGCTAAGCGTTACGCCGAAGCCTCCAGGCTCTACGGCCTGGCCATCCAGAATGAAGGCGCGGGAGCCGGCGGCTACCTGTATATGGCCCATTGCGAGTACATGCTCGGCCACCTGAGCCAGGCTCTACATTACTATCAATTCATCACCCAAAATTATCGTGCCCTACCAGAGGCAAAGAGCGCAGCCCTGTATGTGGCCCAGCTGGAACCCATTGCCCGCAAGCAGACACGGATGCTGGCCCATGTTTCGCTCTCCGGTATGGGCGCCCAGGGTACGACGCTTCTGGACCGCTTTGAGATTGTCCGGCCGACCGCCGGCCATCCCGAGGTTTCGACCACCACAATCGACTCGGTCAAGGAATTTGTGCGCTCCTTGCCGCCGCAAATACAGAGTCTGCTCCAGACCAACGGCATAAAATTTTGCATAACTCCGACTCTTATCGATAAGGACCCGGCCCTGGGCTATCAGGAAGGTCGCGGCTACGACGGCTATACCTACAAGCGCTGTCCCGGCATGTTCAAAGGTAACACCGTTATAATCTGCGAGCGCCTGGTGGACGAAGCCAGCAACGACGTCGAGGCCCCGCTTCCGGTAAGCAGCATCGCCAATACTTTCCACCACGAGATAGGTCACGCCCTCGACTCCTGCCTGGGCAATTTCAGCGCCAGCGAAGACTATCGCCATCCCTACTATCTTGATGTGGCGCGCATCCCCGCCGATGGTGCCGGCAGCGTCTCCTATTACACCCAGAAATCTCTGGCCGGACAACAAGAATCGTGCGCCGAAATTACAGCCAATGTACTCGGTCACGGCGGTGTTAATGCCTCAGCCCTGCGGGCATATTTCCCACAGTCCATGCTCGCCATCAGAAAGAAACTAAATATAGAGTGAGACATTGAAAGACCGGATTGTTTGCTGCTTTTTGGCGATCACTCTGCTGGGCGTCCCCGCGGCAACAAGTGCACCCCCGGCCACTCCCCCTTTGCTCAACCGGGGCTATCAGCTCTACCAGGCAAAAAAATACGACGAGGCCAGCTCGGCTTTCTGGCAGGCGATTCAGCAGGAACGTGCCGGCGCCTCGGCTTACCTTTATATGGCGCACTGTCAGTATGCCCTCGGACACCTGAAACAGGCCATCAGTTACTACCGCTATGCCCGGGACAACTACCGGGGCAGCGCCGAAGCTGGAGTGGCAGCCCAGTATCTGGCACGCCTGGAGCCGGCGACCTCGGCAACGCCGGCAGCAACGCAGTCAAAAAGCGGCGCGGCGGACAGTGCTTCCAGCGGTGCGATTTCGGGCAATCTGCTTGAGCGCATCGAAATAACACGACCGGTGGTGGGTCACCCCGAAGTATCGAAACTGACAATCAGTGCCATTCAAGAAGATCTGAAAAAACTGCCTAAAGGGGTGAAGGACATCCTCATTAAAGGCGGCATCAAATTTTGCATCACCACGACTCTCATTGATAAATACCCGGCCATGGCCTACCAGGAAGGTCGCGGCTACGACGGCCATTCGCTCAAGCGCTGCCCGGGCCTGTTTGACACGCCCACAGTGGTAATCTGCGAACGCGTCGTCGATGAAGGCAATGACGAAGTGGAGGCGCCGATTGCAATATCAAAAATAACCCAGACTTTTTATCACGAAATAGGACACGCCCTGGATGACTGCCTGGGCGACTACAGCATGAAAGACGACTACCGCCACGCCTACTATCTGGACATCGCGCGCATCCCGCCGGAAGCCGCCGGGCGCCTGGCATACTACATGCAAAAGTCAATTGCCGGTCAACAGGAGAGTTGCGGCGAAATCACCGCTGTGGCTCTCGGTAGCGGAGACCGCAATGCCGAAGACATCAGAACCTATTTCCCCTTAACCATGGCCTTTATCAAGAAAAAACTGAACATCGATCAGATGCTCAAGGAAACACCCTCAGAATAGGGCGCGCACCACATGTGGTGCAGAAGCGAAATGAGCTACTGACTGTTCTTATTGTTGCCCACGGCACGCAGTGACACTGAAACGCGGCCGAGAGCGCAGGCCTGGATATGGTCGGCTTCTTCGTGGCGTCCGTTGGTGCGCAGCAGATTGGCGTAATTTTCCATCAAGGAAATCAGGTCGGAGTCAAAAGGTCCGGCCTTCTCTTTGAAGATATCGAGGGCCGTGCAGTAATACTTTTCCGCTTCTTCGTTCTTGTTGAGCTCCTGCAAAATCATGGCCAGGTTGTGCGCCACCTTGCCCACTTCCATGTGCTTGCGACCGAGAGTCTTCTCGTAAATACTGAGGATCTTGCGACAGAGCGTCTCGGCCTCGGCATAGCGAGCCTTTTCATAGTAGAGACTGGCTAAATGGTTGGAGCTTTCGGCCATCTTCTGGTGATAGGGACCATAGGTGGCGGCGGTCACTTCGATAGCGCGATTGAGCAATTTCTCCGCCTCGTCATCCTGACCCAGTCTGTGGTCCGACTCAGCCAGCTTGTGAAGAGACACCACCAGACGGGGATCACGATGCTCAAAATTTTCGGCCAGGGCAAGAGCGGCTCGGCGACCGGCCTGGGCTGCGACAAAATCGCCTTTCTCGGCGGCCTGATCAGCCTTGGCTGTGAGTTCTTCCCAGGTTTCTGACATATTGACCTTCAAAACAGTCTCGACGCTTCTCTCTTATAACAAACTAATACCCGCCGGACACTGCTCCTGCGAGCAATCTAAAACAATGTTAATACCACCCGGAGCCTCTCCACATGGTGGCAAATCACCGGCAAGACGGGGCAAAAAGCCCGACAATATATACGTTATAATCTGATGGTAGATAGGTCGAATAATCGAAAAGGCTCATGACTGAAGCTCTTGCCCAGCCACTCAAGGTTTTTATCGCGCAGATACTGATCTGCCTCACCATTTCGTTGAGCGTGGCCGGCAGCACCGTTCCCGTCCTGGCACAGGCCGCTGCCTCTGCCAACAATCAAGCTCTGGTCAAGTTGGAAAAGAAATTTTTTGAGCATACCTACCCCTCAGACAGCGATGACGACCGCATCGGCAGACTGGAAAAGCTCATCTTTGGTGAGACCAAGAGCGGCGATCCCCAGAGTCGTCTGGCCGAAATACAGAAAATCGTAGCCACAAACGACATTCCGTCGGATTCTTCCTCGGGTTCGTCGTCTGATTCATCCAGCTCGACCGCCTCCTCATCGGGCCAGTCATCGGCCGGGCAGGGGACTTCCGGCAGTAGCCCGACCACCGCCGGTACCGCCTCATCCGCCGCCGTACCGGGAGCGAGTTATCCCCGGGTCGACGCCCTGGAAGAGCTTTTGCTGGGCCAGACTTACAAAACAACGGCCCTGGAAAAACGTCTGGGGCAACTGGAAAAGAAAGCCTTTGGCCGCCCCAGCACCAGCGACGATATGAGCTCTCGCACCGACGCCCTTGAACAGTACTGGCAAAAGAGCCTCTCACCGGCCCTCAATCAAAAATACGACCGCGCCCTCACCCAGCTGGAAAGCCAGGTAATAGGCCAGTCTTATCCGGACAAGCCGATCATCGAAAGATTGCAGACCCTGGAGGGAATTGTTTTCCCCAACGATCCGCCCGACACTCATTCTTCCATCAAAGACCAGCTGGAAACACTGGCCAACGCAGTACAGATAAGCCAGAAGCAAGGCCGCCGTCCGACGGCATCGGCCGGGGATCAGGGCCAACCGGCGCCGCAGTCGTACGCGCAGCAACAGGCGGCGATGAACAACGCCCCCGGCCAGTACGGCAGCTACACCCAGAACAATCCCTATAACAGCGGCTCTTCGGCGGCCAGCGGAAGCTACGGCTCCCAAATGGGTTACAGCGGAGCGGGTTACGGCGGCACCGCAGGCTCGACCTACGGCGCCCAGACCGGCTATGCCAACACCGATCACACCTATCCCGGTCAGCCCGCCGCCAACTCTTACACCAGCAACGGTCAATACACGACCAGCCAGGTGCCGAGCAGCCAACCGAGCAACTACGGCCAGATAACACCATTTACAAACAGTGCCGCCAACAATGAGTCGTACGGCAGCAACAGCACCAATCAAAACGGCAGCGAACCGAACAAAGGTCACCCTCTGCTCAAAGGCCTGGCCAAGGCCCTGGGCGCGGCGGCCGGACTGGCAGCCGGTGCCGTCGGCAGCGGCATGATGTACGGCGGCGGATACGGCGGCTACGGCTATGGCGGCTATCCCATGGGCGGTTACGGCGGCTACGGTTACGGCGGTTATCCGATGGGGGGCTACGGCGGCTATGGCGGCTATCCCATGGGCGGCATCAATATCAACGGCTTGGGCGGATATGGCGGCAGCAGTCTCGGCCGCTGGTGGTAATTGCGAGGACAGATGAATTCACTGACAATGTTCAAGAGGACCGCTCGGGTGGCTCTCCTTACGGCTATGGCTTGTGCCCTGCCGCTGGTATCGACGATTGGAAGAATGGAGGCGGCAGTGCAGTCGACTAAATCGGAAGTCAAAACCCCACTCAATTTTGCCCACCGCGGCGGCCGCAAGTGGGCGCCGGAAAACACCATGAGCGCCTTTAGAAAGAGCGTTGAACTGGGCGTAGACGGCATCGAGCTCGACATCCACAAATGCAAATCCGGCGAACTCGTGGTCATCCACGACGACACGGTCAACCGCACCACCAATGGTACCGGTGCCGTTAAGGATATGACCTGGAGCGAACTCTCCGCTCTCGACGCCGGCACCTGGTACGACAAAAAATTTGCCGGCGAAAAATTGCCCCTGCTCAAAGAAGTGCTGGACATGGTGAACGGCAAGCTGACCATCAATGTGGAAATCAAAAACTGTCCCACAATCTACGAAGGCATAGACGACGATCTGATCAAGATGCTGGACGCCTATCCTTATCCGGATCGCATCGTCATCAGCTCCTTCGATCACCAGGTCATCCACAGCATCGCTAAGAAGACCAAGAAATACAAACTGGCTCTGCTTGGAGATTCGGTCATCTATGACCTGGCCGGCTACGCCGACAAAGTCGGAGCAAAAGCCTGGAACCCAGATTTTGACTGCGTGCGCGAAGACTCAATGAAAGCGGCCCACGATCACGGCCTGGAAGTAAACACATGGACGGTCAACAAGATCGAAGACTGGAAGAAAGCACGCGACTTGCATGTCGACTGCATCATCACCGATGACCCCGAAGGCCTGAAAAAATTCCTGCAGAATTAGAACAGGTCAGTGCCTGCCCTTTTTATTCTTCTTGCCCCTGTGTGACTTGACGGCCTTTTCCTCACTCGGAGAAGTACTGGCGATCGGGGAAAGATTCTTCGCCGCAGCACCGTTTGAATCGGCTTCGGCTACTGCATGCGCGGTACCATTATCGCCAGGCTCCTCTGCCGGAGCCACCTGCGGCCTGCCGGGCTCTTCGTCTTCGTCGTCATCCTGGGCCAGGGGCAGGGAAAACCAGAAGGTCGAGCCGCCGCTGTCCGGCTGTTCCACACCAATTTGGCCGCCGTGCTGTTCGACAATAGCCTTGGCGATGGCCAGGCCCAATCCGGAGCCGGGCTTCTGCTTGCCATCGGTCGAACGCAATTGCTCGAAGCGACCGAAGAGCTTATGCACCTGCGCCTTGGGCACGCCGGGGCCATGATCGGTGACGTTAAAGCGACAATTCTGGCCCATGCTGCGACACTCGACCAGGATAGTGTCACCGGCGGGGGAAAACTTGATGGCATTGGCCAGGAAGTTGGTCAGGACTTGCAGGGTGCGGTCTTCGTCACAGTAGAGATCGAGCCCGGGCTCAATTTTGGTTTCAATAGTCAAATTGGCTTCCATGGCCAGTCCCTTAACGCCGTCAACGGCGCGCGAGACGAGTGAACCGGCGTCGATCACATCCATAAGCAGATCCAGTTTGCCCGATTCGACCTTGCGCATGTCGAGGATATCGTTGATAAGGCGCATCAAGCGGTCGGCTTCACTGGCTGCAATTTTGACCACCGGCAGGGTGGCTTTGGGATCCACTTCCCCGGCGTTGTTTTCCATGATGCCCAGGGCCGTACGGATGGAAGCGAGCGGTGTGCGCAATTCATGCGATACCATTGAATAAAAGTCTTTGACTTTGTCCTCGACTTCCTTGCGCTCGGTGATATCGCGGACGATACCGCTAAAAACATTGTATTTGCCGAGATTGACAATACTGACCGAAACTTCAACCGGGAATTTCTCCCCGTCGCTGCGCACGGCAATGAGCTCACGCACGGCTCCGGTAGATTTGGTCCAGGCCTTGCCCGGGCGCTTGTCGCCTCCGACGTCCAGACCATCGAGCAAAAAGCCGGGGATAAAATTTTGAATATCGCGCTCGATGATATTGGTCAGCTCACAGCCCATCATCTCGCCAAAAACGGCATTGGCCGATTCAATTTTGCCGCTGCTGCGGATAGTAATGATGCCGTCGGGGGCGGTGTCGACCAGGGCGCGCATGCGCGCTTCGCGTTCGGACAGGGCTTGCTGGGCTTCGCGCAGGGTCTTCTCAGAGGAGTAGCGCTCCTGCACAAATCTGTTCACGCCGAATATCAATACCACCATCACAAGCAGAGCCGAACAGAGCAACACCGTAATCCCGACCATGAGCCAGACCGAAGCTCGTTCCAGCTCATTGAAGCGGTCGGTCATCTCCTTGTTGATGGTGCGCGATACGTCCTTAGCCAGCCATTCTACGTGCTGTGTCAGGCGGCCCTCGTCAAACTTGCGCGAGCGTTCAAGAGCCGCTTCCATGCCGCTGGAATCACGCTGTTTTAAAACCTCCTCAGCGCAACTCTTGCGGAAGCTGATAGACTCATCGAGTTCATCCAGGAGCATCTGATAGCGCGTATTGTCGGAAAGCAGGCGACGCAACTGCGTCAAATACTCATTGATATGATTAAAACAGACGGCGTAGCGGTCAAGATTGTCCCGGCCCTGAGTCAATAAATACTCGTGCTCGCGCTCTTCGGCGCGGTTCAACTCCAGTACGACAGAGTCCAGCAATTGCACCAGCTGAAATTGCTTGGAGGCAAGCTGGCTATTTTCCAGTCGTTCAAGCGAAAGGCTGAGGGTGGTGGAGCCCACGTAAAAAAGCACACAGGCGACTATCGTGATAATCGCGGTGGTTTTTGTGGTGAGCGATAATTTCATGGTTACACGATTGCTTCAGTTTAGTTATCGACTATTCGATAACCGGCACCGCGCTTGGTGCGGATAATGCCATTCTCCTCACTGTCTCCCAGTTTGCGCCGCAGGGTTTTCATATGCGTGCGCACCGTGTCGACGGAAGCGGCACTGTCGCTCTGCCAGACCCGGCTCAAAATTGACTCCAGGGTGAAACTCTGATTGGGATAACGCATGAGAAGCTCAAGCAGCGCAAACTCTTTGGAGGTGAGATCAATCTCCTGGCCGGCCTTGAACACCCGGCTGCCCTCGGAATCGAGCTCGATATCGCGCACCGACAGAGTCTTACCGGCATAGCTGGTCGGTCGTCTCAGCAGGGCCTGCACCCTGGCGTTGAGCTCGACTGGATGAAAGGGCTTGACCAGATAATCGTCGGCACCGGCGTTCAGGCCGGAGGCCTTGTCTTCCACCGCACCGCGGGCGGTGAGCATCAAAATAGGTGTGCGTCCACCGGAGCCGCGATATTGACGGCAGACGTCAACGCCTGAGATGTCCGGCAACATCCAGTCCAGGATGAGCAGGTCGTATTCGGCGATTTTCAGCTGACTAATGGCAATCAGGCCGGCAGCCACATGGTCGACCATGTACTTGGCCTGCTCCAGCTGCATCTTGAGCAGGTAGGCCAGGTTTTCATCGTCCTCGACCAGCAAGATCTTCGACATTTACAGACAACTCCTCACTGAGATTTTTGCTTTCAGGTCACAGGCTTCACCGCGCGCTTTTTCAAAAAATCGCACGGGCGGGGGTACCTGCCAGGGCCGCCCCATTTTTATTTCGCTCAGATGCGCTCCCGCTCCAAAAGTACTCAGGACCCGGTGCGTCTGGTGAACACAGTTATTGTCCCAGAGTCGCCAGCCTTTATGCTGCAAACTCTCGGCGAAAATTCGCGCCTGCTCCGGCCGGGCAGATTCGGCCGGGACCTGAAGCTCTTTATAACGGTGATACCAGATGCGGTTGCCACCCCGGGACATCTCGGCGAGCATGTCTGAGCGCGAGCCATGGCCGCACCAGTAATCAATATCGCCACCGGCGGGCACAGACGAATAACGAGCCAGGGCAATCAAATCCCACATGGGCCGCCGCAAAAGATGATCCGTCGAACCGTAAAAATATTCCCCCGGTGCCACTTCAAAACCCCAGGCACAGTGACCGAAGCCGAGCGCCTGCTCAAAGTTTATGAACATAAAGGCTGAGAGATGTTCCCCTGTCATGCCGGCCTTTCCATTTGCTTTTGCGTCTGCATCTGCATCAAACGCTCCTGCAACTGACCTATCTGCCTCATGGCTTCCGCCAGGCGATTTTCACTGAGGGAGAGCAGGGTGAGGGCCAGCTCGAGCTTGGCATTAAGTTGCACAGCCTCGCTGCTGGGGTCGACAACAGTGTCCAGTTTAAACTCCATGCCACCGGCCACAATACTCATGGCCATGGAATTCCGGGCGTCACGCGGGACTGGGGCGGCATTTGCCGATTCGGCACTGACTGAATCAACCGCCACACACTGGACGGCCGTGCCTTTTTCATCTAAATTTTCTTCAGACATAAATCCCGGAGTCCCCTTCTTTGCAGGCCGCCAGGGGGCCTGTTGGCGCAACAGTTACCATTTAATCCTCTAAATACCCCTAAATCGAAGTAAAATAGCGCATTTATCGGACAGATTAAGACCAAATCCAGACCAACTTTAAGTTTATGATTACCCTCTGCCGGGGCGTTTGAGTCGATAGGCAACAAGGCAAAATATTTTCAGCGGTATTTTCAAAAGGTATTAATAAGGCCAAGTACTCATGTACAAACCAAAAGCCATTCCGGCGATCCGTTTGCCCAAAATCTTTGAACTGCCTACGGCTGAAGACGTCGGCCGCTGCGTTGGCTCGGCGCAGAAGATGCGCGGCAGGGTGGCTGAGCTGCCCTGGCAATCGGCCGAACAAACCGGCGATATGGTAGGCGTGGACTGCGTTCTGGCCTGTACCTGGATGAAAGACGCCGACGAACCGACCTTTTCCTTCTACCGCGGCGACGCCGGGGATCGCCAGTTGCGCTGGCGCCACCAGACCCGCGACATGGGCTTGATTTCCATCCTCTGCCAGCGCGAATGCCTGGGCACCGAAGCCGACGTTTCCGCCTCCGACCGCCTGGGCTCGACCAGTAAGAAAGAAGAATCCGCCAGCGAAGGCACAGGCCCGGTTGAACAGACCGGCATGCCCGCAGCAGCAGCAGCAGCCCCTGACATGGGCGGCTTCCAGCCGATCCAACCCATGGTCGGCATGGCGCCAATAGGTGGCCTGGCCCCGATGGCCGGTGGTTTCCAGCCGATGATGGCACCCATGGGAGGTCTTGCCGCCCCCGTGGCCGAACAATCTTTTGGCAGCGCCCCCGCTCCCGCCCCCGTTGCACCGACCGAGCCCAACCGCGGCTTCGCCGAAGTGGAAAAGGCACCGACACGCACAGCCACTATGCAGGGCGACCTGCAGCGCATCAAAGCGACAAATCTTTTGCAGACAATGTCCATGGGCAAAATGAATGGTCTGCTGGAAATCATCCACAACGAGTCCATCATCGAAATCTACGTTGAAGACGGCAATCCGGTGCACGCCACCTCCGACGACTGCAAGGGCGAAGCGGCCGTGCTGGAGATGCTCACCTGGGAGCAGGGCAAATTTAAGCTCTTCGCCGATCAAAAGACGAGCGACCGGACGGTGCTCAAGCGTCTGGACAATATCTTGATGGAGTCGGCTCCGCTCGTTGATCAGTATCGCTTTTTGAACCAGACCGGCGTGACGATGGACAGTTTTTTGATCCGCAAACACGCCACGATATCCGAACCGGAATTTGAACAGCGCATCTCCCGTGGTGCTCAAACCGATTTGCAGAAACAGAAGCTTTTTTATCAAGCCCTGGACTCGCAGAGCAACTTGTTTGAAATCCTGCGCAAGATGCCACTCTCCAAATCAGAGTGGGTACCCTGCGTTTACAATCTGGTCGTATGCGATCTGGTCACCGTCGCGGCGGTGGCACCACAGGCGGCGAAGGCACCACCGATAGAATCGACCGGTGTGGAAAGAGCCAGTGTGCAAGCGGCAATGCAGGGCCTATACCGGGCCGATACAGGTCTGCTTGCTTATCCAGTTATATTGAATTATCTGGAGCAGGAATTTTTCCGCTACGAATACACCGCGGCACCATTCTCGGTGCTCATATTTGAGATGTGCAAGCGCACACCGCAGGGCATCGAATCGCTCTCTCCTGGCGCGGTGCGCGAGGCCGCCAAACGCATCGACACGGTCAAGCGCAATGTCGATTGTCTGGCACATTTCGAAGGCAACAGCTTCATGCTCTTCCTGCCCTTCACCCGGGTGCAGGCGGCAAACTTTGTCGCCCGTCGCATCACCGAAGTACTGTGGGACAAAAATCTCGGCGGCGAGCTGGACAGCTCCGCTCTGGCTCTGGCCTTTGGCGTGGCCGGCATCCCCGAAGACTGCCAGGATTTAGGCATGCTTCTGGCCGCCGGCAAGCAAGCGGTGACTTCATCCAAACAAACCGGCTCACCGGTTGTCACTTTTCAGTCGCTAAATCGATAACGTGAGCTCTAAGCGTCGTCGCTCATAATCGAATAGCCCAGACCGCGCTTGGTCTTGATCACAGACTCTTTACCGGCACCACCTTCGGAGTGGTCGTCGAGCTTTTTGCGCAGCGTCTTCATATGCGTGCGCACGGCATCGATGGAGGCGCTGTCGTCGGCTCCCCAGAGCCGGTCGAGAATCGCTTCCATAGTGAAACTCTGATTGGGATGCTTCATCAAGAGCTCGAGAATGGCATACTCTTTTGGCGTCAAATGAATGCGCTCGCCGGTCATCTTGACCTCGCGGGTGAGCACGTTTAATTCCAGCGGGCCGACACTAATCACCTTGGCAAGCATTGTCTTGGGGCGGCGCAGAAGGGCGCGCACCCTGGCTGTCAGCTCGGTCGGATGCACCGGTTTGACAAGATAATCATCGCAGCCGGCGTCCAGGCCCTCGGCCTTATTGTCGACGCTGCCCTTGGCCGTGAGCATCAATACCGCGGCGGTGCCCCCATGGGCGCGGTATTCGCGGCAGATTTCCACCCCGGTCATATCGGGCAGGACCCAGTCCAGAATCACCACGTCATATGGATATATCCGCAACTGAGTCAGCGCGCTCAGGCCGTCCTTGCAGACCTCGACCAGGTAACGTTCATGTTCCAGCGTGACCTTGACCAGGTCGGAAACATTTCTGTCGTCTTCGGCTACGAGTATCTTAGCCATTCAAACCTCTTGCCAAGCTTCCAGCTAACAATGATATGTTATCGCCTTTTCTTGCTCTCAATCTAAAGTCGCGATTAAACTGCGGGTCTGATCCAGGTCCGATTTAAGCTCGCTGATTACCCGGGGATCAACGGCCTCCATCAGCGCCTCCAGCTTCTTCTCGATGCTGACCATGATGTTACCGACCTCGGCCAGACCGTAGGAGCCGGCGGTGCCCGCCAACTGGTGCACATTGTCGCGCGCGTCCTTCAATTCGGCGGCGGTGGATGCCGCCTCCGGTGCCTTCTCCACTCGCTCGATGCAGCCGGCGATCTGGTCGATGCGCTCGGGCAGCTCGGAGGCAAACCGTTTGGACAATTTGGCAATCGCTTCTTTCAAATCCTTTTTCATATTCGCTCCACCAAGCTCAAACCAGAAAGTGCTGCCCTGACCGACAGAAGAATCCACACCAATGGCGCCACCATGCTGCTCGACAAGTGCCTTACTGATGGCCAGACCAAGCCCTGTACCGCCCTTTGGACGGCTGTCGGAGCTGTCGAGCTGCTGGAATAAATGAAACAGCTTGTCCTTTTCCGCTTCGGCGATGCCCGGTCCCTGGTCGCTAACCGACAGGCGCACATAGCGGCCGCCCTCATGCTCCAGAGTTTGCGCCACCACCTTGACGGTACCACCGGAGGGCGAAAATTTAATGGCATTGCCAATCAAATTGGTCAGCACCTGCACGATTCTATCCCGGTCGCAGAGCAGGATCATAGCCGGATCAATAGGGTCAACCACGAGAGTCACATGCGCTTCATCGGCCATGGCCTTGATACCATTGACGGTGGCTTTGACTATTTCAGCGACATTCTCCTCTTTAAGAAAAAGTAAGAGCTTACCAGCCTCAATTTTGCGGATGTCGAGAATGTCATTGATCAGGCGAATGAGCCGGTCGCATTCTTCCCGGGCGATCTTGATTAACCTGGCCGCCTTGGGCGAAAACTCACCGGCCTTGCCGCCTTCCATCAGGCCCAGGGCACCACGGATGGAGGTAAGCGGCGAGCGCAGCTCATGCGAAACTGTGGAATAAAATTCACTCACCCGGCGCTCGGCTTCCTTGCGCTGGGTGACGTCGCGAAAGGTGAGAACGGCTCCGGTCACCTTGCCGTCGCGCTCCAGAGGGGAGCTGACAAAGTGCACGGGCACAACGTTTCCGTCCTTGCGGATGAAATGATCATCAGTCGATTCGTAGCGCAGGCCTTCTTTGATTACATCCAAAAGACGACATTCGCGGTTGAGCACAATTGCCTGGTGCGCACCGGTGATGAAACTGCCGGCGGTGAGTCCTTCACTGGCAACAATTTCCACACCCTTTTTGTCCTGGCCCACCCGTGGCATGGCGGCGGTGATGGCCTTGGCTGCTTTGCTGACGCCCGGGGGATGACCATTGCCCGCCTCACCGGCGTCAATGTTACTGTTCTGAATAGCGATTTCACTCTCACTGGCGGGGCTGTGGATCAGGCTGTGGACGTTTTTGCCCATCAACTCCTCGGCTGTGTAACCGAGTATCTGCTCACCGGCGGGGTTTAAAAATACGATGCGACCTTCATTGTCGATCTGATAGAGGCCTTCGGCCATACTGGCAAGAATGGCATCCAGTCTCAGTTTCGCCGCCTCGAGCTCATCGGCGTAACGACGGGTTTCTTCCTCGGATCTGCGGCGCTCAATAATATAAAGATTGGTGCTGTAAAAAGACAGACACAAAAGCGCTGTTGCCAGCACGCCCAGCACACCAAGCGAAGTGATGGTCACCTCGGTACTCTGGGTCAGGGTATCATAGCGATCGCGCAGGGTGGCGTTTTCATCGTCTTCCATGGCATCAAGCAAGCGCTCAATCTTGCGCGACACTTCACGGCCGCGACCGGAGCGGATGTCTTCCTGCGCCCCGTCGAGATTGCCCTGTTTGCGCGCGTCAACAGCCACCTGCGCAAGCTTGATGCGCTCTTCCATATATTCGTTCAAGAGAGGCAAACGCTTCTGCTGAGCCGGATTGTCAAACATGCTCTCATGCAACTTGTCCAAATGCAGGCGCGCCTTGCGAATAGCCGAGTCATAGGACTTCAAAAATTCATCCATGCCGGTGATGACAAAGCCGCGCTGCGCACCTTCGATTTCGCGCACCGAACCCGCGGTTTCGTGGATCTCATTGAGCACCCTGTGACTGTGCGTAACCCATTCGCCGGCCTCAATCACTTCAACAGTGAGGCGGTAACACAAAATCGAAATAGTGCACACGACAGTCAGCGTTGCCAGGAAAGTGATGAGGGTCTTTCCCTTAGGCAGATACTTTATAAACTCTTCTATCCAGCCGATGCTGCCCATATGTTTTGCACGTCCGAAGCCAGAGTCATGGGATCAAAGGGCTTAGTGATGACCCCGGCGGCACCCAGTTTGATATAGAAATCAATCTCGTGGGTCTGCACCTTAGCCGTCATAAACACTACCGGTATTTTAGCAAGGTCGGGCATTTCCTGAAGCTTTTCGAAAGTCGCCTTGCCATCGAGGCCGGGCATCATCACATCGAGAAGGATCAAGTCAGGCTTGTTTTTTGTCGCCATCTCCAGAGCCATCAGCCCGGAGGTGGCAATCTCCACCTGATAATCGTCCTCCAGCGAAAGGAGCGCAATCGTGCGGATATTCTCATCGTCGTCAACAAGCAAAATTTTTGATAACTGCATGGCTACAGGATAACATTTCAGGCTCCGACTACCAAACCGACTTATACTGTAGCTATGGGCACCGACACTACTACTGAAATCATTCTCTACGACGGCGTCTGCGGCCTCTGCAACCGTTTCATCAAAATCGTCGTCGACCGCGACCCGCGGCAGCATTTCCAGTTTGCCTCGCTGCAGGGCGACCTTGCCGCCTCCATCCTCAAATCCATGGGCAAAGACCCGGCGCTGCTCAAAAGTATCTATCTGGTCTCCGGCTACGGCACGGGCACGGTCACGCTCAAGGCCAAAGCCGAGGCGGCGGTGGCCATCTTCGGCAAGCTCGAGGGTCCGATACATTTCCTCAAATACCTGCGCTTCATCCCGCTGCCCATCCTTAACCTGGGATACGACATTGTCGCCTCCAATCGTTACCGCATTTTCGGCCGCCTCGACGCCTGCCCGATGCCCAAACCTGGCGACCTTGAGCGATTTCTCGACCATAAAAGCCCCGAGCCGCAAGCCTGACCTCATTTTAATCAGCCCCGGGTTGTCATAAGGCCGCGCCGCCGCTTGTTTTTTGCCTCCGGCTATTGAACAATCAGAGCATGTCTCGGCCGATATCGCTGATAAAACCTTACGAACTGCTCGCCCTGGCCGCCGCCGGGCGCAAGTTTACGCTGGTGGATGCGCGGCCCAATGCCGAATTTATCAAAGGTCACCTACCGAGCGCTATCCAGCTCGACTGGGAGGACTATTGCGAAAAGCCCGAGGCGCCGGCCCGGGACATTTTGCTGCAACCCGGTTACTGGGGCAAATTGCAGGAGCCCTACAAAAACTCACTGGACCAGAAGCTCTCAATCAGGGGCATCTCCAGCGGTGACCTGATAATCGTCTACGCCGAAGGCAAGCACTCGAAGGGCCGAGACGCACGCATAGCCTGGATGCTCTCTTATCTGGGCGTGGAGGAAGTGGCGATATTGGACGGCGGCATCGACGGCTGGCAGGCTACCGGCGGCACTCTCGGCGGCTCATCGCCGGTGCGCGAGCCGGGCAAATTTGTCATGGCGCTGCAGGAACACCGGCGCATTCAGCTGGAGGAGCTGTCCACAATCTACGGCAGCGACCCGGATCTTGTCGTCGTGGACACTCGCAGCCAGGCGGAATTTTACGGCCACAGCATGGACTATCAGCCGCGCCTGGGCCACATTCCGGGGGCCATCAATCTGCCTTTTGACGCCCTCTACAAAGACCTGCATAATTTCCAACCCAAAAACAAATATCTGGATATGCTGCCGCCGGTGGTCAAGAAAGCGAAGAAAATCGTCGCCTACTGTGAGGTCGGCGTGCGGGCGACGGCGCTGGCATTTTTGCACGAAATTTACACCGATCAGGTGGTGCGAGTTTACGATGGCTCGATAATGGAATGGTCCTCGGTTTTGCAACTGCCCATAACGCAAAGGTGAGGGGTGTTGAACTTTAGAACTACCGCAAACACCCGATGGGCAAGTGTGCCCGCCATAAGGCTGGCGCTGAGTTGCACTCTGGCACTGACTTTCAGCCCTCTGGCGCTGGCGCAAACCGATGCTCCGCCCAAAGCCGAAAGCACAGCACCAGCAAATGCGGCGGCACCCGCCACGCAGCTGGGTGTTTCTCCGCAGGGAGTGCTTGTGCGCAGGCCGACCCGGGTGGCGCGACCACAGGCTCAAATCCAACCGGCCAAACAGGCTGCCACCATGGTCAGTGGCGGCAATTATCTCGGCGCCATACAGGTGTGGTCGAGGGTGATTCAACTGGGACCGGATAAAGTCCAGGGTTATCTGCAACGAGCCAAACTGAAGCGCCAGATTGGCGACACAAAAGGGGCAATACTGGATCTGGATGTGGCTCTGCAACTGGCTCCCACTAATGTCGCCTGTTTGATGGAGCGTGCTGCTATCCGCAAGCGCCTGAATGACAGCCGTGGTGCCCTCGATGATTTGAACAAAGTGATTGAACTGCAGCCGCAAAAAGCCGAGGCTTATATAGATCGCGGCTGGGCGCGTATGGCCACCGGTGATTATGTCGGCTCCTACACCGACTATCACACGGCGGTGACACTCAATCCTTCTCTTAAAGGCAAAGTCGGCGGTCTCGGCCAACCGCAGATAAGCGCTCGACTGGATGTGGACGCCAACGGCATCGCCACAAGAATGGAGCGCGAGAAAGAACGCGACGATGAAAAACCCGGCGAGAAAGAAGAGGAAACTCCCGCACCGGTTGCGGCTCCACACCACCGGCATCACAGCCACGGACACCTGGCGCGCTTGAATAATGCCGCCGTCAAACAAATAAATGCCGGACAATTTGAAGAAGCGATCAAGACTCTGCACGAGCTCATGGACGACGCGCCCAACTACGCGCATGCCCGCGACAATTTGACTATCGCTTACAACAACTGGGGCCTGGAGCTGGCCAAGCACACCCCGGCCGAAGCAGCCAAACAATTTCGCCTGGCACTCTATCTGGACCCCAGTCAAGGAGCCAGCCGCCGCAATCTGGATGCGATGATCCGAGAAATAGGCAAAAACCCCAAAGAAGCAAACGATCGCCTGCAAATGGCCCAGGAAAATCTTGCCGCCGGAGACGCACGCAGTGCATTTGTTGAAGCAACCGAAGCCGAGAAGCTGAAAAACAGCGCCGCCGTCCGCGCCACTCTGCGCAAGGTGCTGTCGGCCCTGGCCCGGGAAGACGAAATGGAGCTGAAAGCCGAAGCGCGACAGGAAAGTGCAAGACAGGAAACAGCAAAGCAGGAAACAGCAAAGCAAGAAGCAGCAAAGCAAGAAGCAGCAAAGCAAGAAGCAGCGAAACCGGCAGTGGCAATGACTCCGCCACCAACAGCAGCGGCGACACAAACACCTGTTCAAACACCTGTTCAAACACCTGTTCAACCAGCAACTCAACCAACTACACAAGCCGCGACGCAACCGACGCCACCCGCCCAACCGGCAGAACCAGCTATGGCTGAGGCTCCCCCCGAGCCTGCACCGGTAAGTGCGGAGACAAGTGAAGACGACGAAGCACGTCTGATCATCATCGAACAGGCCAAAGCCATGGCCAACGCCGGCCAGGTAAACGACGCGGAAGAACTGCTGACCAAGCTCATCAACCACATAAAATCAAAGGCGGCAGTGAACGAATCAGCCGGCTTCCATATGCTCGATCTGGCCCTCGACACACTCAGCCAGATGTACATCAAAAGCGGCAATTACAGCCGCGCCCAGAGCAATATGAGCGAGCTCATTACACTACGCGAATCTACAAAAGACGCAAAAGATCCGCTGCTTGGCACCACATATAGACAGTACGCGCGCGTGCTCAACATGCTCAAGCGCACTAATGAGGCCAACGCCTACGAGGCCAAAGCGGAAGCGATACTGGACACCCAGGCGGCCCAGCGCTGATCTTATCTATAACCGAAGATTCCCGGGCATGGGAAAAACACGCAAACTTCAGGCGGGTGATGGCCGAATTTTCACTCTGATTCCACGCGGGCTGCAAGAAAGTAATTGCACCCCCCTCACGAGGAACAAGAAATGCCAAACCTGGAACAGACAGAGTCAATAACCACCACCGACGAAAACTTAAATGCAGCCTTCAAAATGTTTAGCGATGCTTATAGCAAGGGTGCGGTAAACACAATCAAAGAACATCCGGTTGAATCAGTGGTTACATCCACCGCTATAGGAGCCGCTATAGCCGGCGCTGCAGTGCTTTTCCTCACCCGCGGCCGCGGCCTGCTGCCCATGGCCGAAAGAGAAGCCGGAGCCATGCTTCAGACGGGCATGAACACAGGCGAAAGACTGGCTGTCGGTGCGACACGCTCATATGCAGGAGCAGCGCTCCGGGAAGCTCCGGAAAGAGCGCTGGTCAACGATGTCGCTCACCCCGAACTTCTAAAAG
>JAFEAV010000071.1 GCA_018266215.1 Cyanobacteria bacterium SZAS LIN-3
GTGACGATATAAGGTTGGCCTTCGTCCATGACACCAAAGTCATAGAGGCGGATAATATTTGGATGGCTGAGGCGGCTGACGGCGCGCGCCTCACGGTGGAATCGCTTGACCGAGTCGGAGTTGGTGCCGAGGAAGTGGTGCAAAAGTTTGACCGCCATTTCCCGGCCGGTAGATTCCTGAATCGCCTTATAGACGACACCCATCGAGCCTTTGCCTACAGGGCAGAGCACGCGATATTTATCGCCCAGAACTTTCCCGATAACCGGGTCTTCCGGAACGACTACGAGCTTTGAGCCGTCATCTGGACATTGCTCAAAATCGCCTTGGAAGTGGGTGTTGCAGTGAAGACAGAGCTTCATTGTCAATTCTTCCTAACCTTTTTCTTTAGCTTACGCAGAAGCTTCTGAGCGTCCTTGTATTTCTTACTCTTACTTGGGATTTTCTCCAACAGTTTCACCGCCTCCGCCGGATCATCATCGCTGGCTTTATCAGCCAACTGATAATAGAGCCCGTTCAATTTTTCACTTTCAGACGCAGTAAATTTGCCGGATTCCTTTTTCGCTTCGAGCACTTCAACGGCTTTATCCAGATCGCCACTCTTAATAAGTTGTTCGACTGTCGCTTTGGACTCGGTTGGTTTGATTTTGGCGAAATCAAAGCCTTTGAAGACTCCATTTTGCAAGGCAACATAGCCGCCCAATCCGGCGATGACAAGGACAGCCACCACCAACAATATCGTACGCGGATCGGGACCACTGCGATGGCCACGCGCTCTGGCTTTTGATTTGGGCGGAGATTTCTGCCCCTTCTGAGCAGCAACCTGCGCCAGGGCCTGATCCATCGGCAACTCCTGAGCGCTGCGGCTGGGCAAATCAGGCAAAGACGTCTGCGAAATCTTGGCTGAGCCAAGGATACGATTGACCAGCTCGGCACGCGTCTGCGGCGAGTCGTCCACTATCGGATTGGGGGTGAATTCCGAAGGCGGCGGAGCCTGCATCGGCGGCGGCGCCTGGAAATCCGGCTGCGGTGCCAGGTTTTGCTGCGGATTAGGTGGCATGGCGTTGACCGTACCGGAAGAGCCTGGAGCCTTGGTTTGTTCTTCTAATTTGCGGTTCAAGGCGGCGATGCGAGCGCTGACAGCATCACTGGCGATACCGGAAGCTTTAGGCATATCGGTCATGGAGCCGGTGCCTGTGAATCCTGTCGTTCCAGCACTCTGTCCCGTCGGACTGAAACTGCCGGCCGGGGTATGAGTCATCGAGACTCCGGAATTGGAGCTGTTTACCGCGGTCCCGAAGGGTGAACCGGAGGTTGCCGGGCCGCCCATTCCGGGCATGCCCGATCCGGACGAAGAACCAGGCTGACCATCGGCATAGGGATTGATGGGGGTGCCAAACGGAGAGGTGCCTGCGCTTCCGCCGAAGGGCGAAGTGAACGCTTCCTTCTTCGGTTGATTGCCGGAATCGGGCGCATCCATAGACTCTACCTGCTGTCTGGAGGACCTGCCACCGGCAGCAGCTTCGGCCGCCGCTCTGGCTTTTTCCTCGGCTGATTTTTCCGGAGCTTTACTGGCGACTTCCAGCAATCGAGAGAGCGCATCTACTTTTGAATTAGTCAAAGTAAGGGGATGAGATTCCGGAGCGGCCGGCTCAGGTTTGACCGGTTCAACCTCGGCGGCGGAAGTGATGGCTGCTTCCAGCACTTCTTCGGCATCCTGCATGGTGGCATTAATTGGTCTGTTGAATCTGTCCGGATCATCATCGAGCAGCTTGCTCAAACCGGACGACATACTGGCGAAGTCTCCACTGCTGTGAGCGGCAGTGTCGGGCACGGCGGAGTCGCCGGCACCGGGAGCGGTATCATCGGCGGAAAACAAACCAGAGACACTGGTGGCATTGTCAGCTTCACCAGCCTCACCAAGTAGTTTGTCCAGAGCGTCCGAGATGGCGTCACCGAGACTGTTGCCCGAATCCTCGTCGTCAGCTGGTTCAGCTGCTGGTTTCGGCTGCGCTTTGACTTCCGGCTTGGCGGCAGCGGCCGGCTCAGGAGAAGCGGTCTCTACTTTTTCGTCAGCCTTGGCTCCGCCAAGCAACGAGGCCAGGGAGGAGGAAGCTGCCGGTGTGGGCTGGGATTGTACATCAGCGCTGTCGATCTGACTGAGGATCGAAGACAGCTGATCACCGTCATCCTTTTTAGGCTCTTCTTTCTTAGCTTCTTCTTTTTTGCCGCCTTCAGCCTTGGCTCCATCGGCTTTCATAGCCGCTTTAGCAGCGGCATCTTTGGCTTTGAGCTTGGCCAAAAGGCCTTTGGTTTCATGCTGCTCTTCGCCGGCCTTGGGCACAAACGCGGCCAGAGCCTCCATAGCGGAGGGAGAAAGCCCGCCCAGATCCGGGGTAATTTGTTCTGCGGCCGGCGGCTGCGGCTCACTGACCGGCGGGACAGGTTCTTCAAATCTTAAGACGGTATCGGATTCGGTGACATCGCTCGATTCGATGGTCTCAGACTGATTGACGGCCTCAATCAATTTGCTGATGGCCAGGGATTTGGGACTGACGACGGGGGTTTCGGCTTCCGCTTCACTGGAGGCTGGTTCGAGCAAGTCCGAGTCCTGCGACTGACTTTCGGCCACGGCGGCTTCGGCAGACCAGTCGGAAATGGACTCGCGGCCAGGAGAGGAAAAATCAGTGCCTGAGGTGACGATTTCATTGCTGAACAGAGAGGAAAATGCCGGCGGTTCAGCCTTATCCGAAACTCGCATGGACGAGCTGTCGACCTGCTCCTGCACTTCATCAAAGGCGGACTGCTCGGCGTCACGACGATCCGGAGCAAAGAGCGCGTCATGCTCACCGGTAGGAACCATCAAATCGGAAAAAGTCGTATGTTTGTTCTCTTCTTCCGACGGTCCGGAACCGGCCAGCAAATTGCCGAAACCGAGGGCCTTCTTGGGGGGTTCCACTTCGTAGCGACTGTTGAGAACACCCGAATCAAACAAGCTGGAAAGAGAAGATCTGGGTCCGGCATCGGCTGAACTCCTGGATGGTGCCGCCGGCGCTTCGGGCTCTGGCTCGACCACAGGAACAGCCTTAGCTACTTCCGGCTCGGCCGGCACTTCGGTTCTGGCGGCCGGGATATTGGCGTCCAGATAATCCTTGAGGGAAAGTTCCGGTTCCGGTGCGGCAGCAGCAGGAGCAGGGGCGGAGGCGGGAGCAGGGGCGAAGGAGGGAGCATCATCGTAGCCGAAGTCATTATCAGTCGGAGCCTGAGAATCTGCCGGAGCTGCATTCTGCAATGCCTTTGCCTCTTCCATAAAGGCACGGGCAAGTTTTTCGGCGTCGGTTTCCACCCGGGGCCTGGAAACAGGAGCGGGGGCGGAAGGGGGACTGGCAGGTGCGGAGGAGTAAGGTGAGGAGGACGAAGAAGGAGAAGAAGAATACGAAGAAGAGGAAGATGCCGGGCCGGGTGGCGCCGAAGAGCCAGCCTGACTGGGCGGCGAAGCATTTGATGGAGCCGGGGCTGAGGGAGCCGGAGCGGAAGGTACCGGAGCTGATTGGACAGGACCGGACTGCACAGAAGAGGAGGGCGGCACAGGCTGAGCCGGTTTGGGCGTAGCAACAGGCTGGGGCGCGCGATTGACAGGGGCGGAGCTGGGCGCCTTGGGCGCCATGGCTTCCCGACCGGGCTCGATAACCGGCTTATAACTGTACGGTTGAGCGGGCCGTCCTGGAGTTTTAGGCGGCTGTTTCAAAAGTGGCGGTGCGCTGCTGGAAGAGAGCGTACTCATCGGCTTGGCCTGGGGGCCTTTCAGTTTATCCTGCCCTAAAGGCACGGCCGGACCAGGTCTTGCCATTTCGCGAGAGGGCGAGGAAGAAGAACCCGGGTAGCCCTCCGCCACCGCCGGCGGTGCTTCAGCCGGTGCCGGGGAGGGTGCATTTTGTGACTCAGTACTGGTGGAGAAAAGTTCCGGATTGCCGGAACGGGCAATCGCTCCCCATCGAGCGCTGCTGTCCTCGACGGGCGTGGGCGCAGGGGCCGGAGCAGGGGCAGGTGCAGGGGGAAGGACGATACCTATGGGAGATTCATCGGCGGCATCGTCCCACGACGAAACGGACTGGGCCTGACCGGCACCGTTGGAACCGGGCTGCTCCATATCCCCCGTCGTAGATTTATCAGCCACACTGGCCTGATCCGCATGAGCCTGCGCAGCATCAGCGGCGGCGGCCACGGAGGTGTGGGTGCCGGTGCTTGTGCCCGGCTTTTTCACAAGAGCCGAAAGCTTCTGCGAAATGTCCGTCTTGCCCGCCGGTTCTTCACCTCGGCCCTGACTATTGCCACCTTTTTTATTGAGGTAAGGCGTTAAATCTGGCAGCTCATCCTTCAAACTATTCTTCCTCTTTCGAACATATTAAGCATGAATGCCTCCCAAACATTCAAACAGCCGATAAATACTACGACTGCCCCCTCAAACGCTCACTTACCCTTGTTGAAGGATTTTGCAACCTGTCGTCATCATTTTGATTCAATCCCTTAACCGTTGCAAAACCGGAAGCCTCACAGGCCGCGGTCAAGTTATTGCTGAAATCAACGATATTGTCGAAACGCTCCCTGGGATTTTTCATAAGGGCCTTGCTCACTATGTGTTCGACCATCTCGGGAATGTTCAGGTCAGGTCTCAGCTCAGCCATCTTGGGCAGCTTCTCGTTGACTGTCTTGACCATGTATTCCTTGGATGTGGTGGCGACAAAAGGCTTTTTGCCGGTAAACATCTCAAAAACAACCAGGCCCATAGAGTAAACGTCGGTGCGGTGGTCAAGCGGCAACCCGCGACACTGCTCCGGACTCATGTAAGCCGGCGATCCGGCCACGGTCGTGGGACGGGACATAGTGTTCAGTCGGTTTTCAAAAGCGGTATAGGCAATACCGAAATCGCAGATTTTGACGAAGTCCAGGGAGCTGGTATTGTCCAGAACGATGTTTTCCGGCTTGATGTCGCGATGCACAAAGCCCTGGGAATGGGCTTCTTTCAAAGCGCCGCAGACTTGCTTGGTAATATCGAGCACCCGACTGGGATGCAATCCCCTGGGCTGGTTGGCCAGGAGCGAGGAAAGGGCTGTACCCTCGAGATAGTCCATGACCAGATAGGGCTGACCGTCGTCGGTAACGCCGGACTCCCAGAGACTGACAATATTGGGATGACGCAGATTCTCCAGGGCGCTTACCTCCCTGGTGAACTTCTCCAGACTCTTAGGGTCGGCTCCAAGATAGCTGTGCACGACTTTTATAGCCACCGAAGAACCCATGCGCAGACGGGTGGCTTTGTAGACGATACCGCTGGCACCCTTGCCCACGACTGATTCAACGGCATAGCGATTGTTAATCAGAGCGCCTATCAGAGGGTCCTTACCGACAACTTCCAAAGCCAAGCCATCGTTCGGACAAGTTTGTTTGTCATCCGAAAAATAGTTATTGCAGCGCAGGCAAAGCTTCATCTTGGTAAGGTCTTTATGGGGTCCGTCATTAGTACTTACCCATAGTAAGCAATGATCCACCACCTGAGGAGCTTTACGGAACTTTTGAAGAGGTTAAATTATCATCTTGACCTCTAAATATAGTATTTAAGAGGCATTGATCAGATCATGGCTGTAATCTTTGCAAACAGGGGCTCAAGCCTTTATGTAAGCATCACCGGCCAGCCGTTCCACAACCCCGGCCAGCTCAAGGATAGTGAGCGTGCTTGACAGCTCCCCTACATTCATACCCGTCGTATCGGCCAGCTGGTCGAAGTGAACCGGCTCGTCGCCAATCAGGTCAAAGACCTCCCGTTCCCGGCCAAAAAGTTCAATAGCGCGCGGTGACTCTTTCGCCCTGGAATGTCCGGCAATATTCAGGTCGGTAAGGATAGTCTGGACATTAGTCACCAATTTAGCCTTGGTTTCAGTTATCAGCTTGTGAGTACCGATGGACTGAGGGCTTTCAATCTTGTTGGGAATGGCAAAGACACTGCGACCATAGTCGAAAGCCTGGCTGCTGGTAATGAGCGAACCGGACTTTTCGCCCGCCTCAATAACGAGCAGGCCCTTGGTCATGCCGGCAATAATGCGATTGCGTGCAGGAAAGTGCCACTGGTCGGGCTTGATACCCGGGAAAAACTCCGAAATGACGCAGCCCTGCTCCGACTCGGTCAATTTTTTGTAGAGCGGGCGATTACTGGAAGGGTAACAATGGTCAGGTCCACCGGCGACCACAGCAATCGTCCTGCCACCAGCTTCGATGGCACCCCAGTGGGCAAGCGAATCTACACCCACAGCCATACCACTGACAATGGTCATCCCGGCACTGGCTAAGTCCTTGGCGAAAGCTTTGGCGTGTTTCTGACCGTACATGGACGGATGACGCGTACCGACTACCCCGATGGAGGGCTCAAGCTGCGACAGAGAGAGACCGCCGATATGATAGAGAACAGCGGGCGGATCGTTGCAATGCCGGAGCATGGCGGGATAAAAGGGATGCGCCATAGCGTAGGCCGTGGCCTTTGTTTCCTTCAATGCCGCGAGCAAAAGATCGGGATCGACAGTGGCCCTCTTTTTCAGCAATTTGTCTATCAAGTGCATCGTCAGCCAATCGAGACCCAACTTCTCGGCCTGGCCCATGGTAATCAACTCGTCTCGGCTGGCCAACCAAAAGGGTTTTAGAGAATTGAACTTCTCGTAAAAATTCCACAAGTTGTATCCGGTTGTACACTGAGAGAGGGCGAGCCAGTACTTAAGCTCGTTGTCGCCAAACGTGTCCTGTGGGTCTTCAATTAAATGCATAGGAGGCTCATCTTAACACTAAGTGGGTGCTAGCATTAAGTACAGTAATTCCGTTCAAAAAGTTCAAAATAATCGCGGTCATGCTTAAAAAAGATTCCAGCCCAAACAAATTCCGACAACTAGCCCTTTCCCTGGCCCTTGTCAGTATTGTTTCAAGCCTGCCGGCAAGGGCGGAAGGTGAGCTGAATGCCGATGAGCTCAATAAGCTCAAACTGGTCGAAGAAAAATTATTTGTCAGGACCTATGACGACGACGCACCCGGCACCAGGGTGGAGCGGATAGAAAAGCGCATGTTTGGCGAGGGCTCCAGTGGGGGCCTGCACGAACGCATGAGCAAAATTATCGAAATAGCCAAGCCGGTGGAAAAGCCCAAGACCGCCCCCCGCGGCGCAGGTGCCAGACCAACCGCCTCGGCCGCGCCCAGTCAGCCCTCGGCTGAAGAACTGCGCATGCGACAGGAGGACGCCCGCGAGCAAATGCGGCAAAGGGCAATAGCGGCCAAGGAAGAGGAAGTGACCCAACTGCTTGGGGAGGCGGTTTCGCTCTACAAAGCGCAGCGCGGCCCCGAAGCCATGGATAAATTTCAACAGGTAGTGCGCCTGGCACCGGACAATGCCGAAGCTCATTTCAGCATCGGTGTCATCTACGAAGCGCAAAGGCGTTACAGCGATGCCCTGAAAAGTTATCAGCGCGCCGCAGAATTAAATCCGGACAAACGAGACTATAAAGAAGCGGTCGCCATAGTGCAAAAGAAAGCGCTGGTGGAAAATGATCCGGTCAAGGCCGAACTCAAGGCCCTGGCGCAGCAAGCCTCCGAAGCCTACAGCCTGGGCGAATTTCAATCGGCGCTGGGACTATACAAAGAGCTCGACCAGAAAGCGCCCAAGCAAGCTCTGGTGAAATACAATATTGGCACCATCTACCTGGCCCTGAAAAATCCGGTGCAGGCTCTGGAATATTTCCAGGACGCGCACAAGCTCAAGCCGGAGGAGCCCAGGTTTAAGGAAGCCTGCGAAAAATTACAGAGCAATCTCAAGCATCAACAAGCCGAACGCCAGGCCGCCGAGGGCGGCTGGCAGAATCCAGGCAAGACGGTGATAAGCTTCGTCAACGCCGGCAATAACGGTGGTGCCGGCGGTGGCAACAATTCTTCCGGCGGCGGCAAGATGACACCACTGGCGACATCATATGGTTTGATGCTGCGCCACAATCGCGAAGGTGTGGAAATCACCACAATCGGCATCGGCTCCCGGGCGGCACAGTGTGGCCTGCTTAAAGGAGACCTGATTAAAGCGGTCGACGGAGTGGTGGTTGAATCCACCGACCAGATCAATCAGATATTTGCGGCAAAACCAAACGCCAAGTTTCAATTGTTAGTGCAAAGAGGCACTAAAATCGGGCAGATAGTTTTTTAGGATATTGATGCCAGGCGGGTGCTGATAGGCTCATGCAACTCCACGGGAGTGACGGCCGAAACCTGCCTGATATTGTATATGGTGTCACGCTCGACGGCTTGATAGCCGGCCGATGTGATCAGTTGTTCCATTTTATCTTTGGCCAATTGCAGCGGACTCTTAGCACCGGCGGCGTGGGTAATCTTCTCTTCGCCGATGGTGCCGTCCATATCGTCGGCTCCAAATGACAGGGCCAGTTGAGCCAGCTCCACACCAAGTTGGATCCAGTAAGCTTTGATATGGGGGAAATTGTCCATCAAGATGCGCGATATGGCTACGTCTTTGAGCAGTTCGCTGGCGCTGGGCTCAACCACTTCCGATTGAATGTTGGTACCTTCGTAATAGCACTTGAGCGGGATGAAGCACTGGAAGCCACCGGTCTTATCCTGCTGTTCGCGCAGGAGCAGCATGTGATCGACCTTGTTTTCACGAGTCTCACTGATGCCGGTGAGCATGGTGGCATTGGTCTTGAGACCGAGCTTGTGAGCTATGCCGTGGATTTCCAGGTAGATGGGCGCGGGGGTCTTCTTAACGGCCATTCTCTCGCGCACTTCTTCGTCAAATATCTCAGCACCGCCACCAGGCATGGAGCCAAGCCCGGCTTCGATCAGACACTTGAGCACTTCCTCGTAGGTCATACCTTCCAGATTGGCCAGGTATTCAATTTCAACAGCCGTAAAAGCCTTCATGTGGATATGCGGCAACTTGGCGCGCATCGTCCTTAGTATTTCCTCATAATAAGCGAGGTTACAGGCAGGGTTGAGGCCACCCACCATGTGGATTTCATTGATGCCCAGATCCGATCCCTTGCGCGCTTCCTCTATGACCTTATCCACGGTCCAGGTATAGGCCTTGGAACGCTCGGAGGGATTGGCATAGGAACAGAATCGGCAGGTCTCAACACAAAAGTTGGTCGGGTTGAGGTGCATGTTGTGGATATAGTAAACGTATTTCTCTTTACCGGGTCCGGCTTTGCGACGACGGGCAAACTCGCCCAGGGCGCCGATAGCGGGAAGATCGTCGGACTGATAAAGACGAATAGCGTCTTCACGGCTGATGCGCGTGCCGTTGTAGACCTTTTCGGCGATGTCTCCCAGGGGATGATCCGAAGAAACGGCTTTTTCGATAACGGCTGACATGGTCACCTCGACTTAGGGTCAAGGTCATAGTAGCAGGCAAAAGCAGGCCTGGCGACATGTTTCAGTCTAAGTTAATGGCCTACTTCACAGAAGGTCAAAGGCCCTCAGGAGCGATTGCTCCAGTTGGGATTGATGATGGATGTAAGCACATGATCCCGCCATTTGCCGTCAATAAAGAGATAATCGCGGGCATAGCCTTCGACATTGAATCCCAGTGAACGCAAAAGGCCGCCGCTGCGGCTGTTTTCCGGCTGGTAGTTAGCCATAATGCGGTGCAGATTCATGGCGGTAAAGCCATAGGTAATGACCGACTGCAGGGCTTCTTTCATGATGCCCTTGCCCTGAAAATCGCGGTCGATGTGATAGCCGAGATGGCAGAAATGCGCGGCGTTGCGCACGGTATTGGAGAGATTGGCCGCCCCCAGAACAGTCTCAGGATTAGAGCGATCAAAGAGAAATAGCCTGAGCGACTGGTCGTCTTGAAACTCCTGCAAATTGGTCTCAAGCTGTTTTTGCCAGTGGGCCACGGTCAAAAAGTCGGGCGGCCAGGCCGGTCCGGCATTGGCCAGATGCTCGCGATTCTTGCGGAAATAGGTGAGGACATACTCGGCTTCTTCCGGCTCGGGCAGATGCAGGATCGTCCGCCCGGTTTTAAGTGTCGGTTTTACCTTAGTGCCTTCTATCAGGCCCGATCTGCCAATTTCCAAGTGGTCCACCCAGTCAAAAAGGGACACGGCCACAAGAAAACGCCTGCCAAGCGGCGGCTCAGGGCCAGGCGCTTATTATAACTCTGCTTAATCAGATAGAGGCGGAGACATCCGCGGAAAAAAGCGCTTCACCGGCGAAGCTGTAGGATTGTTCACCGGCGCGGGCAACCCGCACCACGGCAGTCTTCTCGTCGACAAATTCCTTCCAGCGCTCGCGCACCGGCGGATCGAAAAGCACTTCATCGTCGCAGGTAAAAGCCAGGAAACTGTCCTCGCTCGAGGGCAGGGGCTCAATCGTCGGTAAACGCGAAGAAGAGGACTGAGCGAGACGCTGGGCGATCAATTCTTCGTCGCCGGCATCTTCTTTTTTGAACCAGTGCTTCATTGCCGATTTATGGCGATCGCGCAAACAGCGGCCATCGCTCTTGGGTCGGTCATTGCTCACCCGGGCGCGAAAGGCCTCGAGATCCAGAGGAGCCGCTTCGTGATTTTCAGCGGCGCGCTTGAAGCGCATATTCACAAGCTTTTTCTTGGTCTTATTGATGTCATCCCAGTCAAACGATTTGTCGGTCACCACGGACATAAGTTGTTGGTTGCGCATCAGTCTGCCTTGCAATCCAAACGCCATGAGAAACATATTGGAAATCAATATCTCTACCCCACCATAATCGTATCCACCAGCCGGAGATACCAGAGCCGCCAACGATTCACCTGCCAAAGACAATAATGGACGATCGACTACAGCAAAATGGTACTTATACGCAAATCTGACATTAAGTTGACTAAAATCGCTCTCACAGTTAAACGGCCGGAAAGACAAAGCCAGTAAGCATTTTCTAATACAAGCAAAAAGTAAATAATTAGGACCTAAACGAATCCGGTGCGCTTGCGACTTTCCTTGGGACTGGGCTGCACCCTGTCTATACCGAGGTCGACCATCTGCCGGCCTAAGAGATCAAAAAACTTTTCTCGCTCAGGCCCTTTGATCACAGCCAGATGGTGCGCCTCGGCCAGAGCCACGGGATAGCCCTGCCCCTTCATCACCTGGGTCAATGTTGCCCTGAGAGCAAAATCAAAAAGTGCCTCTTTTTTAAACAACCAGCTGGGAAATTCCAGCCTGGCGACCTCGGCCTCACTCTTTAAATAGCAAAATGATATGGCGTTATCCTCGGACATGGACTTCACCACGGAAGCCCCGCTGGTCATGGCCATGGAACGCTGACCAACCTCCAGGACAGAGGCATAGAGAGCCCGGTCACTGAGCGGCCAGATGGTCGAGCAGGGAAAATCCTCTTCGTTCAAATGCCCACAATGCTCACGACAGTGGCTGACATCATAAGGGCAAAGTGCGCTGCGCAAGCAATTGATAAAATCAGCGGCCCGACTCTTAGAGACGTAGCCGACAAGCGCTATATCGGCGGCATTGAGACTGGTAAGACAAGCCTCAAAGCGCTGCAGATAAGTTTCGGGGTAGGAGCCGTTCATCTTCTCCACCGACCAGGGAATGAGCGAGCCGTCGTACATGGCCAGGATGTCGACCGCGGCACCAGGCGACCGGGCGCTGATTTCGGCCTTAGCCGCCAGAGCGCGCTCGGTCAATATTTCCAGCTCAAAAATGGATCGCTCGAGCGAAACAAACAACTCATCGATGTATACGCGCCGGCGATCCACGAGCGGATAAAGGTCCTCGGGTCTGGCATAGAGACGCGGCTCGGAGGTGAGCAGCGGGGGCAGGTCCAGACCATAGGAAATACGTGTCAATCCGCAATTGAGCAGGTAGCAATTATGCACCTCATGATGGCTGGGCATGATCTGCGAACCATCAACGCCCAGCACCGTCCATGGTGTCACGAGCGTTTCCAGCGGAGTCAGTGCGGCCATTGTATCCAGGGACTCGAGCGGCCTGGCTGTGGGCCACAAGATCCAGGGTGCATTTTTTAGCAGCTTAAATTCAAAGGCCTCAATGTCCTGACATTCGCGCACAAAGGTGGACAGCGCCTCACCGAGCGAAGATTTATTGTCCTGCGCGCCCTTGAGGCTATCGGCGTTGAGTTGAGAGACGAGCAGACCGAGCTTCACAAAATCAAGCATTTTAAAGGTCCTCGACAAACAAGATTTCGCAGCGTCAGCGCTATACTAAATGAGATCTATCAGGCCACGACTAGACTAAATTATTAAGACAGAGACTGCAGCATTTTGGATAAAAATACAAATATAATAACCAACGCCCTGCCCAAGGACATGGACCTGGGCGACACTCTGGCGCGTCGATTGACGATCATACGCGAGTGGCGAGGCATGACGGTCAAGGCCCTGGCGCGTGACAGTCATTTTAGCGTAGCCCGGCTGCAGGACATCGAAACCGGCATGGAAACCTGGCTCTCATCTTCGGACCGCCAGCTTCTGGCCCTGGCTCTGAAGATCGACGCTTCCCTATTGCAGGACGTGGAAGCCAGACCCAGACTGGAACCAAGCGACGACCAGCCCAGGTATGAGGCGATGCTGGCTGACCTGCGCGATTCCATTCTCAGCGGCGTGCGCGAACTGGAATGCCCCCAGTGCGGCGACACCCTGCGATGTCGTGTGCAGGAAGGTCTGGACATAGACGGGCAGCCGGTCTACCTGGCAAAGGCCTTTTGCCAGCGCTGTCCTTTTGTCTTGAAATAGAACCGAGCTTTTAAGCTGAAACGGACCGCTTGACGAAACAGTGACGGATAGTTTCATCCAGCCTGGTGCGCAGCTTGGAGAGACGCTGGGTAATTTCCAGACGGCGCTCCTGCAAGTTGATCATATTATTGCGGCCGTAGTCATCGAGAGCCTCGGTAAAGAGCGCATTCAAGGCAATCTCTTCGCCCTGAGCCCACCACAGATCTTCCACAACCGAGCCGATCAAATCATGCTCAGCGTCATCAAGCATCTGGTTGAAGAGTCGATACTCACTGGAGAGCATAAACTCGATTGTGCTCTTCACTTCAGCGCGCAGACTCTGCGCGGCCGAAGAAATAATCGTGGCGTTGAGTTCCTTATCCAGTCCGCCGACCCGCAGATAAAGCTGGGCCAGAGTCTCTTCCAGCAGATAGCGGCGGAAGGCCATTTGATTGAGAATGAAGTCGGGGAAATAGCCGACACAAACCATGTGCACTATTTCTGAGCGAGGAGGCAGATTGGAGAGCGAATGACGGCTTCTGACCGAGAGTGTTTGCAGTGTGGAAACAGCGCGGTAATGCTTGTCGATGAGTTCACGCAAACCGCCCACTACCGCCGATTTGAGTCCGGGAATATCTTCGTTGTTGAGGGTCTTGGACATGAGATGCAAAATCTGACGTCGCAAAAAGTCGACGTTGCCACCCAGCTCTTCGATGATTTTGACGGCGGTGGATTCACTTGCGTCCATGATGCCCAGGAGCAAATGCTCGGGGTTGATATATTGCAAGCCGAAAAATAGTGAATATTCATAGGCACGGTGCAGGGCCTGGACCATCAGATCCGACATGCCGTAAGCCTTGCGGCTGTCGGCAATACTGCCCTGGGATTGACCGCCGACCATTGATGTCACCGGCAGTGTCACCGACGGCATGCCGGCCGAAAGGTCGGGGCGACCGGAGAAGGGTAATTCGGATTCAGTCTTGCCCTTAACCTGATTCTCCAGCTCTTTGCGCACGCTTTCTTCGTCCACTTTCATAGTGGCGAGAGCATCACTGGCGACACCACCATATTCAGAGGCAAGAGCCGGCAGCATATGATCGGTGCAGATATATGTGTGCTCAAAAGTGATGCACTCATCCAGCGACAGCTGCAGCACCTGAAGAAGAGCATCACTCGAGCGTTCAAATACAGAATCCAACATGTTCAGTTAATCCAGAAAGTAGTGCCAGGCGGGCAAGCGGCATAGTCAAAGAGCCGACCTTGCCGGCATCTTAAAAAATGCTCAGGCCAGGGCCGACAAAAGACCCGCCGACCTAATAGGATAGCAGCATTTGCCCACTATAATTGCCGGGGGGCCCGAGGGAAATAGTTGCCGGGGCCTCAATGGCGTTCTTCAGGCAACAGCAGGTATTTTTGGTGCGCATTTTACTTTCAAACGACGACGGCATCTTCGCTCCCGGCCTCAATACCCTGGCCAAGAGACTGGCGGAAAATCCCAAACACGAGGTCTATGTCGTTGCCCCCGACCGCCAACGCAGCGCCACCGGCCATTCACTCACCCTGCATAAGCCGCTAAGGGTGCAGCCCATCGAGCTCGACGCCAATATAAAAGGCGCCTGGTCCACCACCGGCACCCCCTCAGACTGCGTCAAACTGGCCATCTCGCAGCTTCTTGAAAGCCCACCCGACCTGGTCATCTCCGGCATCAATGCCGGACCCAACCTGGGGGCCGACGTACTCTATTCAGGTACGGTGGCGGCGGCCATGGAAGGCGCTTCGATGAATTTCCCCGCCATCGCCGTCAGCGCAGTCAAGGCGGAAACGGCTGTTTTCAAGGTCGGAGCCGAGTTTATCCATAATTTCCTCGACATATTTATGGAATTTCCCCGGGTGGCGCGCGGTTTGATCAATGTCAACATCCCGGCCCAGGCGGCCGAAGGCAAGGTCCTGGGTGTACGCGCGACCGAGCTTGGCATCAGACTTTACAACGACCATTTTGAAAAACGCAGCGATCCTTACGGTCGTGACTACTACTGGCTCTCCGGCCACGCCATTGAAGAAGGCGAGGCCGAGGCCTCGGACGTGCATGCGGTAAAACTGGGCTATATCTCGGTTACACCGGTGACATTCAATATGACCGATCGCCAGGCGGTAGAAAACCTCAGCAATTTGAAGGCCTTAAATGAGCTCAGCTACACCAGATCTTGATGCCGCGCTCAAGGGCATATTCAAAGACCGAGACTGGCCGCTGAAAGTAATGATGGGCGGCCTGATCAATCTTGGCGCCAGCACGCTGCCTATCGTCAATCCCATCTTTTTGCCTGTCTCCTTTGCCATGGTCGGCCTCACATTCGGCTATCTGCTGGCAGTCCTGCGAGCATCGATCAAAGGCGACCTGGAAAAGTTGCCCGACTGGAGCGGCGTCATTGATTTGCTTGTCCTGGGTCTGAGCTGGGAGGCAATCTGCCTGGGCTTCGGCTTTTTCACAATGTCGGTCATGGCCATCAGTTTGCTTGTCGCCAGCAATACCAGCTTGAACCAGCTGGCCAATCCCAACTATCTGCCCTGGGCCATCGGCACTTTTCTGGTGGTGTACAGCCTGCTCGTCGGCTTCAACTTCTTTCTGGCTGTACTCATGGCCAAATTTGCCGAAGAAGAGCGCATGCTGGCCGGCTTTGCCTGGCGCAAAGTGCTGAAGCGTATCGCCGCTCAACCGCAAAGCCTTTTACTGGCCTGGCTTGCCGGCAACACCCTTTATTTCGGTGCCATACTGCTGCCTATCCTGACGCGCTTCCAGCCCTTTTTCGCCCTCGAGCCCTTTGCCGCATTTCTGGCAGAGATAATCGCAGTCAGAATGATTGGTCAGGCCTGGCCGGAACAATCAAAAAGCTGAAAGCTCAATAGCTGTAATGCTCTAGCGGGTGACGACGCTTTTGAGACGTCCTTCGCCGGTGTAATAGAGCTTGTGTCCTGATGCCACGGTCGTGGGCGGGGCGGGAATAAAGGAAGCCTTGTCCACATAGGGATAGCCGGCGGGGGTGATTGTCGTGTGCCCGGTCAGCTGTCTGAAATAGAGGACCATCAGGTCTACAAAACGGCTGACGCCGGTCACGCCCTTGCTGGCATATTTGCTCATCTGTCTGGAGACGACCTGTACATCGGCGATAGCGTCATCAACCGAGGCCGGCACCCGCACGGTTATATTGCTGCCGTTGGCCTCAATGGAGAGGTCCTTTTTATAAGCTCTGGCATCGGCGGTCGGCTTGCCGAGCTTGACCTCGCGACCGGGCGGCAGATTCTTGCCGGCTGAAAAAATAGGTTTGGCCATGGCCGGTGTGACTGTTATATGAGCTGTGCCAAGGCCCGGCACGGTCATGCTCAACTTGCGCCCCTCGTTTCTGTTTTCATCATGCGAGGCATTATCAGCCGCTGTCGCACACTGAGCAAAAGCTGTCTGGGCCAGCGAAGCAGCAAGCAAAACTACAAAAATCGTTTTATTAAATCTCATAAATGCTGGTTGCCTGGAGGATTGCGCCAAATACCGGGGCTTCGAGCCACAGCCGCCAATTATGCCACACAGGGGGTGGCCAAATCGGCTCGCACAATAAATCCTTGATAACCTTAGTGGAAAGCCCCATGTATTGTGGCCCACGCCTATTGACTACCGCCTAAGATCAGTTATGGTAGGATCGTTTTAATTCCCCGGTGCCCTCGCACTCCGTACCTTAATACTTCAGCGAAAGCAACCAATGGACGATCCTCAAAGTAGCATCTCGATCGAGAATTCCGACGAACCTCCCCAGTGGCCCGGCCACGAATTAATTGGCAATTTCCAGGTAAAAGAGGAGACGGACGCGCGCTGCGCCGTCTGATTTTTTTTGAGCATAGCCTGGATACCACTGCTGATCTTAGTTAATGCCTTCTTTGTGGCGGCTGAAATGGCGCTCGCCCGGGTGCGTCGCACACGCATCGATCAGATGGCCGAACGCGGCAACCTTTTTGCCAAGCGTGCCATTCCACACCTTGACGATCCCGAACGCTTCATCTCCGCCTGTCAGCTGGGCATCACCATCGCCACCCTCTTATTGGGTGCCGCCGGTGAAGCAGCTCTGGCCGAAGATATGGCCGCCTGGTGCCGCAATATCGGCGGACAACTGGCGGTGCCCGAGCAGATTATCAAAACGATGGCACTGAGCTCATACATTTTTGCTTTTGCCTTCACTGCTTTTATCCAGACCATAGGCGGCGAATTGCTGCCCAAGATGCTGACATATTCGCGCGCCGAAAAAGTTTTGATCTGGGTGATTCTGCCCATGCACTTCTGGTGCGTGATTACCTCGCCTTTCCTCACTGTTCTTAAAGGCACCACATCCTTCTTATTGCGTCTAATGGGCGTCAAAGACGTCTCATCGGTTGAATCGGCGCACACTGAAGAAGAGCTGAAGGCGCTGGTTTCGGCCTCACACGATGAAGGCGTTCTGGAGCCTGAAGAAGAAGAGATGTTGCACAGCGTTTTTGATTTTTCAGACACAATCGCCAGCGAAGTTATGACCCCGCGCATAGATATGGTCTGCGTGCCGGCCACCTGCACAGTCAAAGAATTCGTCAATCTCGCTCTCAAACACGGACATTCAAGACTGCCGGTTTACGAAGAAGACATCGACAATATTTTTGGTGTCGTGCACATCAGAGACGGTCTGCGTGCGCTCGTGGAGCACAAAGAAAACTCCCAGGTGCGAGAGCTCTACCGCGGCATTTTGATTGTGCCCCAGAACAAAAATCTCAAGGACCTGCTGACCGAATTCAAAATCAGCAAAACTCACATGGCCGTGATCATGGACGAGTACGGCGGCACCCAGGGCATAGTCACCCTCGAGGATCTGCTGGAAGAGCTGGTTGGAGACATCGCCGACGAGCACGAACTGGTGGAAGAATTTGTCATGCCGCAGGAAGACGGCTCAATTATTCTCGACGCCAAGCTCACTCTGTATGATTTCAACGAGCGCCTGGCCATGGATATTGAAGACGACGAGTTTAATACCATCGGCGGTCACGTTTTTGGTCAGCTCGGCCGCGAACCCAGCCCCGGCGATCAAATTGAAACGGACGACTTCATTTTGCGTATCGAAGAATCGGACAGACACCGGATCATCAAACTGCGCCTGATTCGCAAAGAAGGCAAGAAAAAAGATTCGCAGGAAGTACAGTCGCAGACACTGGGTGGCGGCAATAAGTCGATGGAAACCAGTCACTAGCGGAAGTTTATTCAAGTGCTCAATCACACAAGAGAATCGCTCTTCCAAAGGGCTATCACTGTACGCACAAAAAAGAAACTGGGCCAGAATTTTTTAGTCGAGCCCGGCACACTTGATCGCATCGTCGACACTCTCAACCTCTCCAGCGCCGACACGGTGCTGGAGATAGGCCCGGGCCTTGGCTTTTTGACAGAGCGCCTGTGCGAGACCGGCGCGCGCGTTTATGCAGTAGAGCTGGATCGCGAATTGCTCGAGCCCTTAAATGCCCTCAACTATCCCAATCTCACGGTCATCCACGGAGACTTTCTGGAGTTTGACATCAACCAGATAAAAGCGGACAGCATCAAGGTTGTAGGCAATGTGCCCTATCAAATTACCACTCCCATCATCGCCCATGTCTTTGGCGAAATAGGCGAACCCTCCCCCTGGCAGTCCAAAATCACAAGCCTGACAATGACCGTGCAAATCGAGCTGGCCAGGCGCATCTGTGCTCCTCCGGGCATCAAGGATTACGGTCAGCTGACGCTTCTGGCGCAGTACTGCGCCCAGAGCCGAATACTTTTTAAGGTCGGCAACGAAGAATTTATCCCCAAGCCGGAAGTGCAATCAGCGGTCATCGAAATGACCAGACTGCACAAGCCGCCGGTCCAGGTTGAAGACCCGGCCTTTTTGCGCCGGGTGATTGTGGCCGGTTTTAAGGAACGGCGCAAAATGTTGAAAAACAATCTGAGTTTCACAAAATTGAGTGAAGCTGAAATCATCGCCCTATTTGCCGAGCTTGGCATATCGCCATCGGCCCGCGCCGAAAATCTCAGCCTGCCGCAATTTGCTAAAATTTCGCAAGCTCTGGCCATGCATAAAAGTCTTTCAATATGACCGACTGCACAACAATCACAGTAAACTCTCCCGCCAAAGTCAATCTGACATTTGAAGTGCTGGGATTGTTGCCTGACGGCTACCATGAAGTGCGCACCCTGATGCAAAGCGTGAGTTTGTTTGATGAGCTCACTTTTGACATCAAGCCTGCCCGCGAACCTTCTCTTACAATCAGCCTGCAAAAAGGAAGCAACGCTCTCGCGGCGCAGCCCGGTTCGCCGGACGGCCAGTTTCCCCTGGGCGAAGGCAATCTCATTGCCCGGGCTCTGAGACTTTTCCTCAGCAGTATCGAGCGGCCACGGGTGCTCAAAGTGGACGTTGCTGTTCTGAAAAATGTACCGATAGGAGCCGGCCTCGCCGGGGGCTCCGGCAATGCGGCGGCCACACTGGTGGCACTGAATCAATATTTTGGCGGACCGCTGGACGGCCAGGAACTGACCGCCCTGGCTGCAAAACTCGGTGCCGATGTACCCTTTTGTTTGAAAGGGGGACGCTTGCTGGGCCTGGGCCGCGGCGATCAACTGACGGCAATAGACGAGGGCGGTGGTGCCGTCAACGAAGAAATAAGCGAAGACGAGATCGGCGGCGATGATACCCTGCATTTTGTCCTGGCCAAGGCCCGGCATCTGAGCCTGGCAACACCCTGGGTCTATCAGGCCTGGGATGAAAAAGCGGCGGCCAGGGAATTGATGTCGCTGGAGGAAAAAGTCAAAGACCGCGGCATCGATGCGCTGCCCTGCGACTATGCCATCGCCAATCTGCAGAAGCACAATTTGAAGGAAGCTTTGCGTGTATTCGGCAATGACTTTGAACAGGTGGTCTTCCCGCACTACAAGCAACTGAAAGAGATCAAGACCAGATTTATAGCCAGTGGTGCCCTGGCCAGTCACATGACCGGCAGCGGACCGACTATCTATGCCGTAGCCGAAAGCGCCGAACACGCACGTGAGCTGATGAGCGAGTTTCGACGTCGCGAGGCGGCCGACACAAGTCTTGTCTGTGCCACCAAATTTGATCAAGTGGATCTCTACGCCGTGCACTCGACGGAAGGCGGAGCCATGGTTGTGCAGGTAGAAAAGAAATAGTACAGGTGGAGAAGAAACAGATGCCTGCACCGAAGAAAAAGCCGGTAGCCAAGCCAAAACTGGTCAGCGCAGCAGTGGCGGCCGAAGGTGTGGCCAGGCTGATCGAAACTTACCCCGACGCCGATTGCGAGCTGACCTTCGCCAGCGACTACCAGCTCCTGACTGCGGTCATACTCTCGGCCCAGTGCACCGATCAACAGGTCAATAAAGTGACGGCCAAACTCTACAAAGAGTTTCCCACGGCCCACGATCTGGCCGCCGCCGATATTGAAAGAATCAAAGAAATTATCAGGCCCACCGGCTACTTCAACGCCAAGGCCAAAAACATCCAGGCCTGTGCCCAGGCTCTTGTCACTAAATATGGTGGTGAGGTGCCGACTACCCTGGAAGAGCTGATTTTGCTGCCGGGTGTCGGACGCAAAACAGCCAATGTCGTACTGGGCGTGGCTCATAATATTCCCGGCTGGACAGTGGACACCCACGTACAGCGGCTCACCAAGCGCCTCGGTTATACAAAAAACAGCGACCCCTACAAAATAGAGCTGGATTTGCAAAAACTGTTTCCCGCAAAAAAATTTGACTGGACAAAACTTTCAATCACCCTGATCTGGCACGGCAGACGCTGCTGTTTTGCACGCAAACCGGCCTGCACTCGCTGCCCGGTAGCATCAATCTGCCCCTCCAGCGAAGCATGATTTTTAGCCGTTAGGCCTGTTACCCCCCGGGGTAAATAGTGCCTATGAGCGAAGATGAAACCAAATTATCGGAAAATGAGAGCGCGCCGACAGCCACCGGCAGCGCCGAAAGTGGTTCTAACGGCGGCAGCGCGGACGGCGCAATCAAGGTAGAACGTCTGGGCTTTGGCGCCAACGTAAGCGAAGCCGCCAAGCATATTAAAAAGTCGGTCGATGCCCAGGGCGGCAAACTCAGGGCGTCCGATAAATTATCGGCTTTTCTGGTGCCCTGTACCAGCGTCGGTCTGATGGCGGCGGTACTGTGCGCCGGCTGGGCCCGCATGGCCATTTCCATTATCTGTCTGGCTTCGCTGTTCTACTATATATTGGGACGCATCGGCATCATGCGCACGCTCAACGAGCGCCAGGCCGCCCTGGTATGGCATATCTTGCTCGGCACATTTTTGCTCGGCATAGTCTTCAGCTTTGTCTATCTGGAAATAGTCAATCGCGTTCGCTAGGTCGGACTTGATTTAGATCTCGTGCTTGAGCGGTTGAGCTGCGGTGCAGGTATCGACGGTAAGGCAGCCGATAGCGTGCAACAGTTTCGTCTGTGAACTGTTGAAGTCTATGATGGCGTTGGCCTTGTCGATCAAAGCGTCGGTGTAGGTGTGCTGGGCATTGATTACATCGAGATAGGTGCCCACTCCCTCCTGGAAGCGCACATCCGCCAGGCGCAAACCTTCGGTGGCATACTTGACGGCATCGGTGGTCTCAATAATCAAATTTTCCGCCGCCAGACTGTTCAAATAAGCGTCCCTCACCTGCTCGCAGATGCGATTAAGCTCGGTATTGAATTCCAGCTGTACTTTGCGGGCTTGCCAGCGACTGGCTTCCAGATTTGTCAGCTGGGTGGTGCCCAGTCCCCCCAGGCTCCAGTTAACATCAACGCCGATCGAATAAAGAGAGCGAGTGGTAAAGCGGGCACCGGAGCTATTGCCGGAGGCGATGGGCAGGCCGGAGGCGCCGGTGATGCTGCCTATGGCGAGACTGCCGTTAGAGCCAACCGGGGTGGTGTTGCTGGTTTGATTGGAAATACTGGTGGCGTGAGAACCGGTGCCGATGATGCTGCCGTTCATGGTGATCTGGGGAAAAAAGGCAGCCCGAGCTACTTTCACAGCGTCCTTGGCGGCCAGACGCAGTTCTTCGTATTTTTTCAGTTCCGGTCTTTTATCAATGGCAATCTTGAGCAAATCGTTGGGCTTGAGCGAAGCGTCGACAAGACGCTTTTTTGATACAAGTCTGTCTTTTATTTCCAGGTCGATTCCCTGGTCCTGATTTAAAACAGTCGCCAGTCGCACAGCGGCTTCGCGCCTGGAGATCTGCTGTTTAATCAGCTTCTGCCTGTCGGCGGAGAGTTGATATTTTGCCTGCAAAACATCGAGTTCGGTATTGACTCCGTTATCAAATAAATCCTGATTGACCTGCACCAGCGCTTTGGAAACTTCCACGGCTTTGACTCGAATCTGCAAGAGCACGTCCTCGCGCACCAGATTGTAGTAGTGCGAGGCCGAGTCCTGCAAAATGTCATTGACAGTGCCTTTAAAAGCATAGCGTGAGGCGCTGAAAGTGTGCTTTTGCTGCCGGGCCGTAAATAAAATGGCGCCGCCTTCAAAGAGGGGCTGTGTAAAACTGTTGAGGGAGGTGAAGTATGGATTGCGAATCGGTATATAAAGACCGGCGGGGGAAACGTAGTTGCCGCGCAATCCCTGCATGGCCACACCATTGGTAATACTGGGCAGGAAACTAGTCAGGGCATTGTAGTACTGATAGCGGCTGACCTGCGACGTGGCCGCCGAGATCTTTATGGGCAGGTTGTTTGTCAGTGCACTGGTAAGGACATCACGCAATGAAATGCTACTGTCCTTATAGGCATCGAGCTGCAGCGGTGAGAGATTTTTGTTGAGTGTAATCAACGCACTCAGCATCGGCGGTTTGACAAAAACATTATCCTGATCGACAAAGATGCTGCCACTACTTTTGGTGGCTTCTTCGGCGATGTCCTCAAGCCTGGCCCGGGCCTCTTTATCATCGGGACCAAGGCCGCGCAGTCGCGGCATAGCTTCGGGGGTAACGGGCATGGTGCTGCGATCATTCAAGCCGGTGGAAGGACTGAGCGGCCGGCTCAGAGGAGAAGTGGTGGGCGTGGACGGCGGCAGCGGCTCCGACAGAGGGGAGAGAGGATAGGGCAGAGCCGGTCTTGTACCGTTCTTACTTTCGCCCTGAGCGCAGGCAAAATCTCCGGTCCAACCCAGAACAAGGGGCAGAACCAACAAGGCGCGACATATCGGCCTGGATTTCAAGAGACGAGTGCGGACCAAGGCATTTGTCCTGATAGTACAAAGCTAAGCCTACAAACTAATCATGCCAGTTGGCAATGGTAAACTATTTAAAAATTTGCGAGGCCCCGATGTGGATCGTTCAGCTGGCTTTGCGCAAAGGCCACACCTTCGTAGTCCTGTCCATCGCCATCGTCATTTTTGGCGTGCTCTCAATCGCCAAAATGGCGATCGATATTTTTCCGGTCATTGACTCGCCGGTCGTCAGCTGCGTCTGGACCTATGCCGGCCTTTCTCCCTATTACATGGCTTATCTGGTGACCACGCCGACCGAACGCGCGCTGACGAGCACCATTAACGGCATCGATCGGATGGAGTCGAATTCTCTCTCCGGCATGAGCATTATAAAAATATATCTGCAGAAGGGCACCCCCATAGGTGAATCGGTAGCCATGGTGACATCGGTCGGCGCCGCCGTCATCCGGCAATTGCCCCGCGGCATAAGTCCTCCATTTGTCACCCAGTCCAGTGCCACCGATGTACCGGTGATGCAACTTGGTATCACCAGCAAAACCCTGGGCGAAGCCGAACTCTTCGACATTGCCAACAATGTCATCAGGAGCCAGCTTGCCACAGTGCAGGGCGCAATCACGCCCTTCCCCTATGGCGGCAAATATCGTCAGGTTATGGTCGATATCGATCAACAAGCCCTGCGTGCCACCGGACTGTCAGCCTATGACGTCATGGAAGCGATCAAAAACCAGAATGTCATCGCCCCGGACGGCACGGCCAAATTCGGCGAATATGAATATGTCCTGGTCCTCAACAACATGGCGCAGACAATCGACAAACTCAATGCCATTCCCGTTAAGACCGAAAACGGCGCGGTGATTTTTGTCCGCGACGTGGCCTTCGTCCACGACGGCAATCAGCCCCAGCTCAACATAGTCAATCTCAACGGCAAGCGCGGCGTGCTCTTCAATATACTCAAGACCGGCGATGCCTCGACCCTGTCGGTAGTACAGAGAGTCAAGGAGATACTGCCAAGGCTGCGGGCGATAGTCCCTCCCGCCTGCAAGATCGATATAGTTACGGACCAGTCCGCCTTTGTGCGTGATTGCGTCAGCGAAGTTGTAAAAGAGGCACTGACCGCCGGCGTCCTTACCGCCCTGATGATGCTGGCGCTTCTGGGCAGTTGGCGCAGCACTCTGATTGTGGCGACATCCATCCCCCTGGCCATTCTCTCATCCATAATCGGCCTCAATATCTGCGGTCAGACCATAAACAGTATGACTCTGGGCGGTCTGGCCCTGGCCGTGGGCATGCTTGTCGACGACGCCACGGTGGAAGTAGAAAATGTCCACCGCAATATGGCCATGGGCAAGGACATCATTACAGCCATTCTCGATGGCGCCCAGCAAGTGGCGCTGCCGGCGCTGGTTTCCACTCTTTCAATCTGTATCGTCTTTGTGCCCCTGCTTTTTTTGACCGAGCCTTCCAGGTCCCTTTTTGTACCGCTTGGCATGGCCGTTACTTTTGCCATGCTGGCATCTTATGGCCTTTCACGCACCGTGGTGCCGCTCATGTCCAAGACCCTCCTGGGGGCCGAGGGCAATAAACACGAGAACGCGGACAGCGAAGTGCCACCAAACCCGGTGCTGGCTTTTTTCATCAATATACACCGCGCCATCGACAGCCGTTTTGAATATTTGCGCACTCGTTACCACGGCATACTGGCTCTGGCGCTCGACCATCCCCGTCTGACCATGGGCACATTTCTCGGTTTCTACGCCTGTTCGCTCGCCCTCTTGCCCTTCATTGGTGAGGATTATTTCCCCATCATCGACGGCGGCCAGCTGCGCCTGCATGTCTGTGCCCATCCCGGTACGCGACTGGAAGAGACTGAACGTGTCTTCAAACGGGTAGAAAAAGCCATTTCCACCCTCGTGGACCGGGAAGGCGATCTGGAGGGCATATCGGATAATATCGGCCTGCCTGTAAGCGGCATAAATTTTGCCTACAGCGACAGTCAGACAATGAGCTCGGCCGATGGTGAGATACTCGTCTCACTGCAGGACAAGCGGCACCATCCAACGGTCTGGTACCAGAAAGAAGTGCGCAGTCTGATGCGCCGTGAATTTCCCGACCTCAGTTTTTATTTCCAACCCGGCGACATTGTCACGCAGATCCTCAATGCCGGTCTGCCTGCGCCAATTGATGTGCGCGTCCTGGGCTACAACAAACAGATTTTCCAGATAGCCTCAAAGCTCAAAAGTCAGATCGAAAAAATACCAGGCGCCTGCGATGTCTCCCTGCATCAGGTAACCACCGCCCCGCACCTGGAATGGACGGTTGACCGGATCAAGGCTAAGGAGCTTGGCATCACGCAGGAAGACGTCTCTAATTCTTTTCTGATTTCACTGGGCTCATCCTTCCAGACTAATCCAAATTTCTGGCTCAATCGCAACAGCGGCATCAATTACAATCTCGCCACGCAGGCACCGCAGCGAAGCCTCTCCGGCACAGGCGATTTGAACATGATGAACATCACGCCCAAGCAGCAGGTGCAAACAGCCGAAGAAGCGATGGAGGAAAAGAGCGGCGACCAGACGGCTGAAGAAGGGAAGACCTACGCCCCGCAGCTGTTGATGAATCTGGCCACATATGAAAGGAAAGCGACACCGGCGGTGGTCAGCCACCTCAATGTACAGCCGGTCTTCGATATATACGCCGACTGCCAGGACCGGGACCTGGGAGGGGTGGCGCGCGAAATAGTCAAATTGATCAAAACCCTGAAAGACAGTCATTTGCCGCGGGGAGTTTTTATATTTTTAGGGGGACAGGCCCTGAGTATGCTCAAAGCCTTCGTCGCCCTGCTGCTCGGCCTGATTTTTGCCCTCATCCTTGTCTATTTACTGCTGGTCGTAAATTTCCAGTCCTGGACCGATCCGCTGATTATTCTCATGGCCATTCCCGGGGCGCTGTCCGGCATTTTATGGAGTCTCTTTATTACCCAGACGACCTTCAGCATCCCAGCATTGATGGGCACAATCATGACCATCGGCGTGGCCTCGGCCAACAGCATCCTCATGGTCAACTTCGCCCGGGGTGAACTGGAGTCGGGAGAGGATGCCAAGAAATCAGCGCTTAACGCTGGTGGAGAGCGCTTTAGACCTGTTATCATGACAGCCACCGCCATGATTATCGGTATGATTCCCATGGCCATTGGCGGCGGCGAAGGCGGCTCACAAAACGCGCCGATTGGCCGGGCTGTAATTGGCGGACTGATGGTGGCAACCCTATCCACACTTATTTTTGTACCCCTGATGTTTAGTCTGGTGCGCGGCCGCAAAAGCAAGCCAACCGCGGACGAGGTGAGGGCCTAGTGTGGATTGTTGAACTGGCGCTCAACCGCCCCCATACATTTATAGTGATGGCGCTGAGCATCGCCCTTTTTGGCGTCATGTCCATCAAGCAGATGGCCGTGGATATTTTTCCCAATATCAATATCCCCATTGTCTCCTGCGTCTGGACCTATACGGGCATGTCGCCCTACAACGTGGAAAATCTGGTCACCACCGTGACCGAGCGCTGGCTGACTTCGACCGTTAACGGCATCGATCATATCGAGTCGACATCGCTCTCGGGCATGAGCATCATCAAGATCTACCTGCACCAGGGCAGTGATATAGGCGAAGCCGTAGCCATGGTGACGGCTATGGGCAATGCCCTGCTCGACTACCTGCCGCCCGGCATAACTCCGCCCTTTGTCACCGTATCCAGCGCCACCGACGTGCCGGTTTTGCAACTGGGCATCAACAGTAAGACCTTAAACGAAGCACAACTTTTTGACATAGCCAACAATTTCGTTCGCAACCAGCTCGCCACCATTCAGGGTGCCACCATTCCCTTCCCTTACGGCGGCAAGTACCGCCAGGTGATGGTGGATCTCAATCCCCAGGCCATGATCGCCTGCGGTGTCTCGGCCAATGACGTGGTCAGCGCCATCAACACCCAGAGCATCATCGCCCCCAGCGGTACGGCCAAGATGGGTCCCTACGAATACATCATGACCCTCAATAACGTACCGGTCAAAATCGAAGAGCTCAACAACATACCGATCAAGTCCATAAAAAACACGACCGTATTTGTCAAAGACGTGGCCAATGTGCACGACGGTTATCAACCGCAACTGAACATAGTCAATCAGGACGGTCGGCGCGCGGTACTCTTCAATATATTGAAAAACGGCGATGCCTCCACCCTGGCCGTGGTGCAACGCATAAAAGACGCCATGCCCAGGCTGAAGGCAATTGTGCCGCCGGCCTGCGAAATTTCCATCCTCACCGACCAGTCTATCTTTGTCAGAGAGTGCGTGGCCGACGTTATCCGCGAAGCCATCACCGCCGGTGCCCTGACGGCGCTGATGATGCTGGCGCTTCTGGGCAGCTGGCGCAGCACTCTCATTGTCGCCACCTCGATACCGCTGGCGATGCTGTGCTCGGTCATCGCCCTGCACGTCACCGGTCAGACGATTAACAGTATGACCCTGGGTGGTCTGGCTCTGGCGGTGGGTATGCTCGTGGACGACGCCACAGTCGAGGTGGAGAACGTCCATCGCAATATGGCCATGGGTAAGGATATAGTCACGGCCATCCTGGACGGGGCAAGACAGGTGGCGCTGCCGGCTCTGGTATCAACCCTGTCTATATGTATAGTTTTCGTGCCCCTGGTCTTCCTCACCGAACCCTCCCGGTCACTCTTTGTCCCCCTGGGCATGGCCGTCATTTTCGCTATGCTGGCCTCCTACGGTTTATCGCGCACAATCGTGCCCTTAATGAGCAAGGCCCTGCTCGGCGCCGAGCACCACGTAGCGAAAGCAGAGGACGAACGCAAGGAAGAAAACCAGGAAGAAAAAGAGCCGAAAAAGCAAAACGCTTTCATGGCTTTTTGCAGTATGTTGCACAAAATAATCGACGGCGGCTTTGAGTATCTGCGTGAAATTTATCGCCACACCCTGGAGCAGGCCCTCAAATTTCCCTTGCTCTCGGGTGGTGCCTTTCTTGTTTTTTACGCAGCCTCACTCTGCCTGCTACCGCTCATCGGCGAAGACTTCTTCCCGGCCATCGATGCCGGCCAGCTGCGCCTGCATGTCAACGCCAGACCGGGCACAAGGGTGGAAGAAACCGAACGCCTCTATAAGCGCATAGAAAAGGCCATCGCCAATTTGATACCACGCGAAGAAGTGGAAATCATCACCGACAATATCGGCATGCCGGTGAGCGGTGTCAACTATGCTTTTTCCGACAGTCAGACGATAAGCGAGGCCGACGGTGAGATTCTGGTCACGCTAAAAGAAGATCGCAAGCACGCCACCGGCTACTACCAGAAACAAATCCGCGCCCTGCTCACCCACGATTTCCCCCAGGTCATTTATTACTTCCAGCCGGCCGACATCGTCACCCAGATCCTCAACGCCGGACTGCCCGCCCCAATAGACATCCGCATCACCGGCCTCGATATCGCCAAAAATCTGGAGATCGCCCAGGCCATCAAAAGAGAAGTGACCAAAGTGCGCGGGGCGGTTGACGTCTGCTTGCACCAGGTGGTGGATGCCCCCCAGTTTATCTTTTCGGTCGACCGCACCCGGGCCAATGAAATGGGTTTGACCCAGCGCGATATTTCCAACAGCTTTTTGATTTCTCTCAGTTCAAGCTTCCAGACCGCCCCCAATTTCTGGCTCAACAATCAAAACGGCGTCAATTACAACCTGGCTGCGCAGACGCCCCAGTACAAAATCTCATCCATCGACGACATGCGGGTGACGGCGCTGACTTCGCCTACTACGGCCCGGTCGACGGAGAAGAATCCTTTTGCACAACCGCCCATGCTCACCAATGTCTCCACCTATGATCGTGCCGGTACGCCGGCCGTGGTCAATCATCTCAACGCCCAGCCGGTCTTCGACATCTACGCCGCCTGCCAGGAAAGGGACCTTGGTGGCGTATCCGGTGACATCAAAAAAATCATGGACAAATACCAGAGTCAACTGCCGCACGGCAGCTTCCTCTTCATGGGCGGACAGACACAGAGCATGCGCTCGGCCTTTGCCGGCCTGCTCTTCGGACTGATCTTCGCCCTGGTGCTGGTCTATCTCTTGCTTGTCGTCAATTTCCAGTCATGGAAGGACCCGCTCATTATTCTCATGGCTATTCCAGGCGCCTTCACGGGCATTCTCTGGAGTCTCTTCGTTACCCAGACAACATTTTCCATCCCGGCTCTGATGGGCACCATCATGACCGTCGGCGTAGCCTCGGCCAACAGTATATTGATGGTGACTTTTGCCAACGAGCAGGCAGAGGAAGGCAAGGATGCCTATAACAGTGCCCTCAATGCCGGTTACCAGAGATTTCGCCCGGTTATCATGACGGCTACGGCAATGATCATCGGCATGATACCAATGGCTATCGGGGCCGGTCAGGGAGGCTCACAAAATGCTCCCATCGGGCGCGCCGTCATAGGCGGCCTGACAGTGGCGACATTTTCCACACTCTTTTTTGTGCCGCTGATGTTCAGCTTGCTGAGAAAAAACGACAAAAAGAAATCCGAGACTATAACTGATGGACAGAGCGATGAATAATTTCAAACTGCGCAACAACCGGGCAATGGGCAGACTGCTCATATTGATTATCGCAGTGGCGGTAATTATCGTCGTCTTGCTTGTTGTAGGGCTGGTGCCCCGGCTGGAGCGTAAAAAAGAGCTGGACAAAATGCATGCCGAAACTACCGGAGCTACGCCCATTGTCCACACAATAGTGGCCGATCCGGCCAAAGAAACGGAATCAATTATTCTTCCGGCCAATATCGGCGCCATTCAATACACCACTATTTATGCCCGGGTGGACGGTTATCTCAAAAGCCGCCTGGTCGATATCGGCGACCACGTTAGAAACGGTCAATTGCTGGCCGTAATCGACACGCCCACCATCGATGAACAACTGGCCCAGGCCAGGGCTGATCTGATGCGAGCCAGAGCTACTCTTGATACTTCAATCGCCGACAACAAGGAAGCAATTGCCGAAGAAGTGGCAAAAGAGGCCGATGTAATCAAGGCCAAAACAAATTACGACTATGCCAGTATCACCGCCTCCCGCTGGCAAAATCTCTGCGCGCGCGGTGCAGTCAGCCAGCAAAGTCGTGACGAAAAAGTCCGCAGCCTTGATACAACCAATGCCCAGGTAAAAGTCAATGAAGCCGACGTCAAAGCCGCCATGGCCAAAGTGGTGGCAACGAAATCAAAAATAGCCGAAGCCAGAGCGGAAATATTGGCCAAAGAAGCCGAAGTGCGAAAACTAGTTGCCGAGCAAGGATTTCAAAAAGTTACCGCACCCTTTGAAGGCGTAATAACCGAGAGAAAAGTCGACCCGGGCGCCCTCATTACTCAGGGCAGCCAATCGTCGAATCTGGAGCTTTTCCAACTGGCCCGCATCGACCGCCTGCGTATCTATGTCAGCGTCCCCCAGCGCATCGCACGCTACATGCACAATGGAGTGCTTGCCGACGTTGTGGTGCCGGAATTCCCCGAGCGCAAGTTTGTCGGCAAAGTGACCAACGCCAGCGGCGGACTCGACCCCAATACAAGAACACGACAGACCGAAATACAGGTAGACAATCCGGACCGGGTGCTCTTGCCGGGCATGTACGCCGAAATAAAACTAACCGGAGCGCGTGACGGCAACTGGATCAAAGTACCGGGCACGACAATCGTAACTCGACCGAACGGACAGTTTGTCGTCGTCATCAAAGACGGCAAGGTGAGCTACAAGCCTGTGACCATCGGTCGTGACTTCGGGGACGCCGTGGAAGTGCGAGTCGGCCTCAACGCCGGCGACCATGTGGCCGTCAGCCCCAACGATGAGCTGCAGGAAGGTGAGCCGGTAAGGGAAGAAGCCTATGTCGACGACAATCCGGTTTTAAGCCCCCTGGCAGCCCCTCACAAAGCCGACTTACAAAAGCCGTAGACACATCCAAACATGTCTTTCTGACAGACATGAATGATGGACGAATCTCTCAGCAGGGCAATCGGCAGCCTCATGTTTATGAGCGCTGTGTGCCACGCCGCTCCCATATTATGGCTGACAGCAAAAGCAATATCGAAGTCTTGATCCCGCTCTATCGCCAGACCGGGCCACTTAAATTTGTATTTTACCGACCCTGATTGCGAGAGAATAGAATCGCTTTGGGCAATAACAGGCTCGTAGTTGTATAGCAAGACAACCCGTCGTTCAAAGCCCGGCAAAAAAATTGTTTTGCCGCCCGCCGGCTCGCTTATCTGCTGGTCGAAGGGAACACCATTATTGAGAAAGATAAATGCTGCGGCGTTAGGTTCCAGCATTTCCATCTTCTGCTCTAAGATGCTGTTGAGAAACGCCAGCTGTTCCGGTGTTCTGTGCCAATCGTCCGAATGATACTCGGTCGTATCAAAGTGCCCGCAAACTTGCTCATCGAGCGTGTAGAGCATAATGGTATCTGATATGGTGGCAGACGAAAAAATATCAAGACTTATATCCTGAGGTTTTTCGATCGGGTGAAAACGAAATTTTTTGGTTACCTTGCCGTAGGCACCCAGATTCCAGCGCTCTATATGCGGAGAGAAGCTGAAGACGGCGCTGTCGGCTCCGCCCCAATAAGTCTTACTCTGGTGCTTGAGTGTGATCAGTACGACCAGATCACTGCCGGCAATGGTGGCAATTTGAAATTCAGGACTTTGAGCGGTGCTTTCGGTCGGTATACAGGTTGGAGGAAGCGGCAGCGGCCACTTGCGCAAAGCCCCGAGTTTCCCCTGCTCGTCAATTTCACAGCTGGCCAGACCTAGCTTGCCCGGCAGTTTACCTGAGTGCTTGCCTGAGAGCTTACTTGAGTGCGTACTGAAATCCGAGGCGCTGGGTCGGACGTACCACATAAACCAGATGCGGCCCAGGTGAAAGACAATGTCGGATACCTCATCAAATTCCAGAGTGAGAATCGAATGAGGATGAGGCAGTACATCAACTTCAGTGAGAAGCGGAGAGACTGAATTTGACAAGTTTAGCCTTTGGGTCTGACTACCAGCACAGAACACGTGGCATGAACAACAACAGCATTAGCCGTGCTGCCCGCCATGTTGCCGAACATACTGTCGGTATGGTCATGGGCACCCATGATGATCACGTCGGCGGGCCAATCCTGAGCGACCTGCAAAATCAAGCTGCGCGGACTGCCGACCAGCACGTGACCCGTAACTTTGCCCTGAGGGAAACATTCTTTCAGTTTATTGGTTGCGTCCTTGACCAGAGCTTCGGCTGAAGCTCTCTGGGCACCCTGCACTTTCTCTTCGGTCTCGGCAATGGCAGTGGCCTTGAAAAAGCGCGAGCGCTCGGCGCGCTTGAGCTCCGGCACAATCGAGAGCACCTGGAAGCTGCTGTCTGCTGGCCAGGGTCTGGCGCTAATCAAATTCAATACGGCGCGGGAATTATCCGACTCATTGATGGCGATGAGGAATCTGTTGGCAACAGCCTTCTCACCGTATTTCTCAAGGGTGGGCACGCTCAACTCAGAGACAATTTTGACGGAACAGGGTGCTTTGGAGGCCAGGGCCAGTGCAACCTTACCGAAATCAGGTCCGGAAGCAGCGCCGGTACCGTGGCTACCGACGACCATCAAGTCGGCGCCGGAGTTTTTGGCGGTTTTTAGAATCTGTACAACAGGATTACCGGCAAGCAGCTCCGAAGTGACATTGGCAGCGCCAAACTTCTCGCCCATCTTGGCCGCTGTTTCGGTTAGTAAGGTCTGCAAATCTTCTTCCAGAGACTTCTGAGCAGACTCAGCCATCTTGCCGATGCCAAGGGCCACCAGGTCAAGGTGCTTGTTGACCGGTTCAGCCACTGAAATCACATGAATCGACGTACCTTCGGGCCAGGCTGAGGCCAGTACCGAATCCATGGCCAGATCCGAATTGTAGGAACCATCTATGGCGAGCAGAAGTTTCATTGGAGCCCTCGATACTTACAGGTAGTGCAAAAAGTATAACTTAAGGCAGTTGCCAATATAGCGTTTTTGGGGAGACCCATTTTTTGAACAGCAGAAACTTTCAGAGATTGTTTTCAAGAACGCCATATGGGACCGGCACCACCTATGGCACCAGCCAGCCATCAGTCTTTAGAGCGATACCTGAAAATACCACCCGGCCCATACTAAACCCGCTCTCAATCTTCGTCGAGCAGCGGCATTCCGGCATCTGGTATCAACAATATGTCAAAACTTACCAACCTCAGGAGAATATCCTGTCTCTTACTGGCAAGCGCAATGTCATGGCAGTGCGCGCTTCCGTCCATGGCTCAAATAGATTTAGCCATGGCCGGTTCAGCATCTTACGATGTAAACAAATTTGAGGCCATCGAACAAATCGATAAGCAAATCTCAAGCAAGGAAATAGAACTTTTAAAACTCAACAGTGATTTCCGCACGCACTATACATCAAGAGATAAAAACAAACAGCGGCGCATGAAATTCTATGACTTCGCCGCCGGTGCCGTAGCCAACGCCGGTGACATCACCTTGATGAGTCAATTCTGGCGCTACCAAAAAAGTCCCGGCGCCGGACTTGCCAATCGCGGAAGACTGGAAGCCGGTGTAATCACCGTGCTCGTCGCCTACTCAATGCTTGGTGCCATGTACGCCGCCGAGGGCATGGGAGACCTGGTTTCGGATTATCAGGGTAAACGGAAGCACTTTGATGCCAAAACAATGCGTCAACGCGTAGTGACACTGAAAGAGCAGTTGGACAAATTACTGGCGGACAGGGCCAATGCCGTCTCACAAATAGCCGATCTCGATGCCGGTGAAAAACAGTATCTGGCAGCCGAAGAAACAGTTTTGAAAGACTTCCGCGATCTGACCATTCTTGAATTCAGCAGACTCTACCTCGACTCTCGCAAGCGCCACTCGGCCAGAGATATTACCACCATCGGCACACTGGCAGTCTGCGCTACCGGTGCATTCCCCGGTGCCCTGAGCGTGATTCAAGGTATCAGACACACAAATATCAAGCAAGTCGGCGGAGGCGGTATCGGTTTCCTTGTATCCGGTGCTACGCTAACCGCAGCCCCCGTACTCATCCACGGCGGTGCGGCGATAACCGGCAAAATCGCCCAGGAAAGACTCTCAAAAGAACTGGGAGAAGTGCAGTGTCAAACCACAGTCAAACTTGTCTCCGACACCAAACAATTTAGAGAGTCGATGACAAGCAATCGCACCGCCGCTCTGCAAAGCCGCGGTGAAACCGACGAAACAATCGGCAAGTTGCTCAGTGACCGCTCCGCATATATGGACCAGGACAGAAAGACACAGAAGCGTGAAATGATCGAAAGCTTCGTCTCTTATGCAGCGCGCGGCGGCCCCCAGATAGCCTTCGGAACTTGCCATACCAGGGCCGGCTATCGCTACAACCACAACGCCTTCAAAGTGTTCAAAGGTGTAGCCCAGGGTGCCACTGCCAACGAAGCCTCGTGGGCGATCTGGATGCTGGATGTGGTGCAAAAGCAAACGCGCAACGAAATCAAAAATCACAAAGACGCCATCGCCACTGTCAAGCCGGCATTCAGT
>JAFEAV010000072.1 GCA_018266215.1 Cyanobacteria bacterium SZAS LIN-3
GAGTTGTGTAAGGACTTTCACCTCCAGTCGTTGAACATGCCCGGCACACAATAAAGAGCGGCCAGGCAAAATGCCTAACCGCTCCCAACAACACCAACCAAAAACAACAGAGGTAAAACTTGAAACTTACTTGGTTTTGATACCAAAAACTTTTTTCCAGAGCGGTCTCTTGAGCCTATCATTTTCGGTAATGACGGCATCAAGCCAGGTTTCCATCTCGGTCATACGAGAGACTTCAGCTTCCAGCTCAGTGATTCTCTGAGCCATCTTTTCCTGCTGCTTGAGCTGATACTCAAGATCAACCATGCGATCATGCGCTTTGTGGAGCTTGTATCCGGTCTCCAGAACCAGCTCGTTGATTGATTCTATCTGTCCGAGCAAGTCCAGAATCAACTTAATTTCAGAGCTTACCGGGCCACTACCCTCGGTGACTACGGCTTCACCCAGCTCAGGCTGAGCGACGGCATTTTCGACCAGGTCAACGTGACCAAACTCTAAAAGCTGCTCCAGTCCTTCGAGTGCGAGTGGATCGCTGCCCAGTCCCTGGAAAGTTAAATCGATTTCGTTGCGTTGCGGCTCTGCCATGAAATTGACCTTCTCGTTAGTAAAGAATGACAGTGACATTATGGGTGGTATCACTCATTTGGGCAACTCTTGACAAGCAAAAATGGCCAAAATTGACCACTTTCACGTGATTATCAGGCGCATTAGCGACTATTATCAGTCGGCCTTTCTCTTGCCGGCATCTTTGTAGAGATAAAATATGAAGCCACCAAAGATGGTGAGTGCTAAAAAAGCAAGAAGACTGACGGAGATGATCATCAACCAGAAACCATTGGGGTCAGTGGTTTTCAAACGCTCCATTTCATAAAGCATGACCTGTACGCTATCCACTAGCCTTTATCCTCAGGCAAGTTACGCTCTCGCCAGGCTCTGATGCCACCGGCCATTGAGAGCACCTTTGTGTATCCCATCTTTTGCAAATTGTCGGCACTGAGAGCTGATCTGTAACCGCCGCCACAATAAAGAACAATTTCTTTGTCCTTTTGCGGCACCACTTTTTCTATGTCTCTTTCGATAATTCCACGTCCCAAGTGCATCGATCCGGCTGCGCGACCTTCGACCCACTCATGATCTTCTCTGACGTCGATAAAAACAAAATCGCGTTTGTCTTTCTGAAATTGCAGCACCTGATCGATGCTGACCTCAGTAATGTTTGGCTTAATTGCCGCAACTAATTTTTCAAACGCTTCGCTATGTGTCGTCGCCATAAATCACCCTCAGAGCAGACTGCCATTTAAGCAGATCCGGTACAGCTCCAGTTCCTTGACATCATTTATAAGGGCAAAGTTGAGATTTCAGGCCTTTCCCTCAATGAATGCGAAAATGCCTGCATATCAATAGCGGTGATCTAGAGGGGCGTGAGCATGCTTTACAAGAATTCTGCCAGTACAGTCGAGCTTTTTGGCCAGACGGTACCTGAACCCAAGGTGCTTCTTGACTTTCTGGGCTTTGAGACCCATGTGCGCCAGATTCGCGACAAACGCGGCGCAGCGGTTTCACCCTTCTGGTATGACCATGCCGCTTATTACATAATCGATCTGCCGGCCGACAAGATGTTCGGCCCCGGCGATACCGTCACTATTCCAGCCTGCACCAAGGCTCCTGATTATGAATTTGAAATCGGCTGTCTGGCCACAAAGCACGCCCTTCTCACTAATATGGAAGAAGCCCTGGCCTACTTCAAAGAACATTGCTATCTGACTATTCTCAACGACTGGTCAGCGCGTGATATTCAGAAAAAAGACATGGAAGGCCTTGGTCCAGCCAATTCTAAATTTATCGCCGGCAAGAGCATCGGCCCCAAGCTCGTCAAAGCCTCCGAATTTAAAATGGATGAAAACGGAGTCCTCTCCATGGCCATGAAACTTACGGTCAACGGCGAAGTACGCTCGGAAACGAACTACGAGACTCTCTATCATACGCATCCGGCCACCGGAGCCAGAGGAGCCTGGAGTTTCCCCCGCATCTTCACTTTTCTCGGCGGTGAAAACATAGCTATTCAACCGGGTTACCTGTTTGGTTCCGGCACCGTTGGTAATGGCTGCATCGCGGAATTTATGGCCAAAGTCGATCCTGTCACCGGTGCTGAAATCAGCCCCGCCAAGTATCCCTGGCTCAAAGACGGCGATGTTGTGCGCATGGAAGCGGAAGGCCTGGGCGTACTGGAAAACAAAGTAGCGATCAAAGAGTTGGCGTCGATTAAGCAATAGGTCAGGCATTATTGCGATGACAAAATGGGAACGACTCCCGGCGGCTCTGGCAACGGCCTTCGGCTTGCTCTTGGGACCGACTGCCACCTTCTGTAGTGCAGGCCCGCCGGCAAACTCCACAGAAAACGTCTGGGTGTTAAAGCAGAGACACGGCTCACTCAAGCGCATTGAGGTTTTCATCGGCAAGCAAGCGGTGCAGATCAAAGGACGAGACTATAGCTGGGGTGTGGCTTGCCGAGCGCCGAGCTGGGACGCTACTTGTTACAGTCGCATAGACAAAACCGATGCACTGGTGCCCTATTCGCGCTGGAGCAAGATAGGCTTTGCCGGCCTGGAATCATCTTACGAATGGGATCAGCCGCCGACCAACTGTCCGCCCCGCAAAACCAACTACAACGGTTTGTCGGCGCTGGTGAAGCAGTGGAACGGCGCACCGCCAAGAATGCTTATGATGACCCAGGAGCGAATGGGCGGCAAAGAATGCTTCTATACCCTTATCTCGGCAACTTCGATAGATACGGCTCCCCAGGTTTCACTGCTGATCAGGCAGTTTCTGTCGCTGCCTGATATCGAGGGCGTGCCTCTCAAATTCACCGGCTCGACCGAACTACAAAACCCCATGCTGAGCACCCAGGAGATCAAACGTCAAACAATGGGATCAGAGATTTTCAACCCGCCAGGCGGCTTGAAACGGCTGAAATCCTCGCATGAAGTCTTCTACAGTGACCAGGACAAGAAGCAAATCAACGAGCTGGGCAAGATAATGGAATCGCCCTAGCAAAAAAAGATTGCCTTTGGAGGGATTCGAACCCTCAATCCCTTACGGGCAACGCATTTTAAGTGCGTCTCGTATACCAGTTCCGACACAAAGGCACAGGCCAAGCGGGGCCTATTTTACACTACCGACACCAGGCAAGTTGAGGGCCGCCAGCTTCTTTTGTATCTCTTTTGTGCTTTCGCTGCCACGGCGGGCCAGGGTTCGTAACATAAATGCAAAGGAAACGGACCAGGCAAGACCGATGGCGGTGGCCAAGAAGTGCTTGACGGCCATCGGCTCATGCAGAAAATCGCCGCAAAAGCCGCAAATTAGAAGTGTCAGCGGATCGGGATCGGTCAGGACACCCTGCTTGAGCCAGGTCAAAAACTGAACACAAAATAGGGTCAAAACCACCCAGGAAAAAACCAGCAGGCGACGATTACTCATTGTGTGACGCAGCGTGAGGACTTCTTTCTCGTCAACAATAATCTGCACGGGCAAGAGAGCGTACAGGGCGAGCGCACCGCAGGTGATACCAGCAAGAATAGACTGAGCGGCGCTGCTCTCAACAAGAACAGCCTGAGAAAAGTAGAACGTCGATAAACAGGTAAGGAAATAGCTGAACGCGGCAGCTGCATTTGCCCCTTCCGGACCAAACGGAGCGCGCCAGGCCAGAGCGATTTTTCTGAACGGTCTGGTGACAACTGGAGAAAAAGCGAAGGCCAGAATGAAGTACAGCAACGACAAGAACGGATTGATCGCCGCCTTGGCTCTTTCGCTCTGATAGCGGGCGAGAAGCACCGCAGCCTCTCCGTCTTTGCCCAGCAGATCATAGTAATCGGCGGCAAATGATTGGAAGGCCGGAGAAGTGCTGAAAGAATCTATACGGCTGGAGAGAAAGCCGCCGATAGCTTGCGCTGAGACATAGTACGGCACGGCCAGGACGTTATATGCGGTGGCATTGAGAAAGGTTGAACTGGCGACAGGCTTGGGCAAAATCACCGGATGGAGAAATCGCGGGTCCTGGTGAAACTCGCTTGCCGCCCAACTGCGCACAGCTTCGAGGGCATTGGCGTTGGCGTTTGAATATTCGGAATGGTGCAGGATTAAAGCGAAGGGCGAATTTTTCACGACCCTTTCGCCGAAGGCGGTGTCGCCCGGGAAGCCAAACTTGGCACCAGGAAGCATCTTCGCCGGCGCGACAAGCTCGAGGAGAGGCTCCCTCACCCGACCAAAATATGAAAGACCGAACAAAACAGCTGCCAGCACCACTACCAGAGTGCCCCAGCGCCAGTTGCGATTAGCCATAACCAAACCTCATAATCACAGGCTGAGTATAGACGATCTCAAGCGGGCAAAAAGAAGTACTAAACCGGCTTAATCTACTTTCTGCAGTTCTCTGACCACCTGTTCATCGGCCGAGAGCCACTCCTTGACCAGGTACAGGCAGTTGTCCTCAAGCATAAAAAGTAACGGAACAACTTTAAGACCACGGAAAAGTGTGCTCAAACGGCGCGCTTCCTTGATGGAGAAGTCTATGGCGTCATCAATTTCGCGGCTCTGGGCATGCTGGTCAAAGAAGCTTAGAGCCTGCTCATGAGTCCAGCCATGGCGGTCTCGCAGGCTGGCCACGAAGGCCTCGCGCTTCTCCTGGGGATTGGACATGACGCAATGATTGTGAGCAACCAGGGCCATGTACTCAATGCCTGTGGAAAGTGCCAGTGCGACAGAAAATTCGGAACCGGCCATATTGGCGCCGGTACGACGGATGACGTAGGCGCAATTCTGGGGCAGGTGCAGCGATTTGCGATAGTCAATGCACATACCGATAACCATCTGCGGAGCATCGGGCGGAGCGTTGTCTATTTGCCCCATGTTCTGGCATTTGATCATAGTAGCGATGGGTGTATCTCTTAGATATGTCGGAATATCCTCTTCGCAGGCGACTTTGTGCAGGCGTGACAGGTCACTGCCGATAGCATCAAACTGGCCGGTTCTGGTGCGCTGACTCTTGTCCATGCGCGATTTGATTGTCTTGGCGATGCGACTGTTGTCCATCATCAAGGCCGTGCGCAGCTTACAGTCCCTGGGGGCATTGGCCTTGGCCGCCGCCGCTTCCAGACTGCTGCCGCCGAGATTGCCAAGCCCCACGGAGCAGCCGACGCAGACCGAAGTAAGCAGCTTTTCGTTTACGTCGAGCAGTGCGTCCTGATAGTCGGCAAAATAATTGTTGCTGCCGATGGCATCGAGCCCCTTGCTGTTCTTGAGCAGCTCAAGAGCCTGACCGCCAAGCTCGGCGATCACGAGCCGAATACCGTTGCGTCGCAATTGACTCTTAATGGTGATCAGCGCGTCGACACCAGTCAGGTCTATAGCGCTGACCGAGCGCATGTTCAAAATCACAACTTTTAAATCTTGAGTCAGGACGATGTTTTCGGCAAACTTCTGCGCGGCGCCAAAGAACAGGGGACCGTCAACAAGATAGGTACGAACATAATTGCAACTGGGAATACCGACCAGGTCCTCTCCATCACTTTCTTCCGAAATCAACGCCACTCGGCTCATCTGACGCACGAAAAGCACGCAGGTGAGGAGCAGCCCAGTGAGAACCCCGGCCGTAAGGTCAACGCTGACTGAAGCGACCATGGTGGCAACCAGAACCCAGCCTTCGGTTTTTGAACTCTTGAAGATCTGCTTGGTGTAATCCCATTCAACAATACGGCATCCGGTCAAAACAAGAATGCCGGCCAAAGTGGCCAGGGGAATCTTTTCCACCAGCGGCGCAGCAGTGAAAACCAGAACGCACAGGGCGATGGATTGAACTATAGCCGCAAGCCTTGTTTTGGCCCCGGCATTGATATTAACAGCGGTGCGGGTGATAACCCCTGTAACCGGGATACCGCTGAAGAATGGAACAATGATATTGGCCAAACCCTGTCCGATCAGCTCCTGATCAGGTCGGTGCTTTTTGCTCATGGTCATACCATCGGCCACTGAAGCCGACAGCAGAGATTCAATTGAGCCAAGGAAAAATACGGTCAGACTGTAGATCATCAGAGCCTGTAATTGCTCCCACTTGTCGATGCCGGCAGGCAGTACAACAGCGTGAGGAATGAGATTCAAACTGGGAATAGGCGCCACATTGAAAATGCACTGCACGGGAATATGGGCCAGATGCACCACTATGGGAGTGAGAACAACGGCAATCAAGATCCCAGGCACTTTTTTGCTGATGCGTTGGGCTACAACGGCCAGTACAATGGTCGCTACGCCTACTCCCAGGGTGTAGGGGTTGACTAGATTTTTGACGAAAACGGCTTCAAAAAGGTTGAAAACGTCCCTGAAGAATTCAGGCACAAAGGGATGAGTGAGCACAGCATGTCCGCCCACCGAGGGATGGGCCAGGGGTTTGCCGGTGACGCCCAGCAGTTCATCGAGGGTGTTGAAGATGAGGAGAATGCCGATAGCATTGGAAAAGCCCACTATGACAGGCAGAGGTAGATACGAAATAACGCGACCGAGCCGCAAAAAGCCGGTGATGATCTGGAGCAGTCCAGCCACAATAGCCACAAACCAGATGCCTGGCATTCCGTAAGAATGCGCGATTTCAATCAAAACAACGGCCATGGCGGCAGCAGGGCCACTGACGGCGTATCGCTGGCCGCCAAAAAGGGCGGTGACAATGCCGGCGACGATACCGCTGACGATACCAACTGAAGGTTCAACCCCGGCGGCGACCGCCAGAGCGAGGTTGAGAGGAAGGGCTACCATCGCCACAGTCAGACCGGCGAGACAGTCGCTCAAGATCGTCTTGCGATTGAACATCTCCCGCCACTCACCCAGCAAATATTGCAGGTCGAAAGAACTCTTGCCCGTTCTCTTTATTGCTGTTCCGCTAGTCATGTGGTTTTACTTCTCTCTCAGATGTCGACAATTACAAAATTTCGATTGATCACTGGTTGTAAGTCTTACTTGTTTACCATTTGAAGATCCGAACAGTTATCGGTAGGACTGACTGAATTTGTCACTGGTCAACGGTTTATCTCGTCAACTCGTCGACTGGTAAATAATACCAACGTTCGAACACAACTATTGTCCACTCGTCGATAATAGCGATTGTCGACAATACGACAACTAAATATCTACACGCCCGAACGGCACGTAGCTCTCCAGGGTCTTTCAATTTACCAACCTGGCCCGGCGACAAACACTATCTAATTTAGGTAATGTATTCTTTGAAGCAGAGTTAATTGGGTAAGTGATGAAAGATCCATTCCTGGTCCTCGGCCTGGCCAAAGACACTGATAACAATAAACTAAATAAGGCCTTCAAAAACCTTTCGGCAAGACTTGCTCCCTCACGTTTTGAGTCTGATGGTAAGTCAGCCGAGCAGGCAGCTACGGCGCTGAATGTCTGCCAGCAGGCTTACAATGCCATCATCGGCGGTAGCAGCATGCCGGATCGAGAAGACTCCGGAGAGGGCCTGTCCGCCAGATTAAGACTGGGTCAGCTCTGCCTGGCCACTCATATGATTAGCCTGGAGCAGCTCCAGGAGGCCGTAGAAGCTCAGGCGAAAAGTGACAAACAGCTCGGTGAAATACTGCAGGATCTGCATTTTATATCGCAGCAAGAGCTGGACGGTTTGCTGATAGGGCAGGATTTGATTGTCGGCGATGAGGAAGTTAAAGACCCTCAAGCGCTTCGTCTTCTAGCTCTGAACCTGATTACGGAAGAGCTGGCGGTAATTGGTCTGCTGGAAACACGCTTGACCGGCGAATCATTTATAACAGTGCTCAACCGTCGCAACTGGTTGTCAAAAGAGATTACAGAGGCAATTTTCGGCGACGAGTCCGACACTGCCGGCAGTGCCTCATAAATTTATGGTCTTTTGACTGGCTTAGGAAGACGCCCATGAAGAGCTGCTTCCTTTAAGGCTTTCTTTTCATCATGCTCGGTTATGCCGAGATATTTCTGAATGCCACCACAGTGACAGTTACGCTTGGGGTCCAGGGCGATAGTCCTGATGTACTCAAGACGAGCGTTCTTCTTGTCGCCCATGCGCATGTAATAGACAGCCATAGCCTGGTGGGCGTAAGGGTCCTCATCGTTGAGCATCATCGCCTTGTCTATCTCTTCCTTGCCTTCCTTCAGGTTGCCCATCTGCACCAGGACCCATCCCTTGTTGGCATGCATGCGACTGTCGGCAGGACGCACCTTACAGAGGGCCGTATAACGGTTCAGAGCACCGGCATAATCGTTGGCAAGGCGGAGTTTCTCCGCCTCAGCGTAGCGCTGGTCAAAATTCTGTTTAGCCACCGCCGGTGAAACCGAAAAAACGATCGCAATAAATAGATTTGCAATTTGAACTCGGGAACGAACGAACAATTTGATCACCTCAAACCACATTGTACCGCCCTCACCCCTGGCAACCGAACCCGTAGCCGATTTTAAAACAGTCTCCAGGGGTAGTATCACCCTCCCCAATTCGCGAAAATGCCTTAAAAGGGCAGGAAAATTGCCGGGGCTGAAACCCAGACAGGGCTGAGCTTTCGAGCCACACCGTCGAGCGATGAAACATAATATACATTATCGGATCCATGCCGGGCGGCAAAAAGGGCTTCGAAAAAAGACAGAAAGGAGACCTATTAAATAGAAGATTCTTCGAAGAGCATCTTTGGATTTTGGGGTCGGGAATTTGAACCGGATTAAATAGATCGTCGTATTCTTGTCTTCCAATCGTCGACAATACGAACAGTTAAAAGATCGGACAGTTATCTTCAAAACCACCCTTTCAAATCAGATCCGGTAAGTCTGGAAGATTTTTGCGCAAAAATCTTCCAGACCTTCCAGACCCAACCCTGGGATGGTATTCCGGACTCTCTGGACAGCGGACGACCTGCCGGCAACTGCCCGCCAGAAAATCCAGCAAAAGATTAAAATGCTTGCCCAGCTTTCCTTTATAAGGATGCGAGGGGATTTCTGGAAGACTTTAATCAGTGTGGAAGATTTTTGCCCAAAAATCTTCCACACTTTGAGTATCAAGTCAGAGAAGCACCTTCCAGCACCCATTTGCTTGACAGGCTACTATTTAAGACTGGTCAACGGGTCGACAATACGACGAGTGCACCATTTAGCAATTCAACGAGTTGTATAATTGACAAGTCGAGCAGTAATACATTCAACAGATCCAAAATGCTTACGGTTTACAATCCGAACTTTTCAATGTCCAAAAATCCCGACCTTGTTACATACGAAAATCAATTATTCATTGGTTTGGCTGTCGGCATTTCTCCGCCATCAAAACTTGAGAAAATCAGCAGATCCAGTTGGAAAGGCCCCGGCCTGATGCCCAGATCCGTCGACATCGGATTACCAAAGACATAAACCAGGTAGACGTTCAGAGATAGCGTAATGGCCACCAGGACCGTCATTAGCGACTGTATCTTGATGTCGGCAACGCCAAAGAAATAAGTGAAGATGACGGTGAAGATGCCACCGGTTATGAGAACGAACCACATTACAGGCGCCACGCCCTTGATCGAACTTATCACTCGCGTACGATGATTCTGGGTCATTGAACAGATCTCGGAAACGAGCTGCTGATGTATATTCTGTTCACCTTCGCCGGCGGGCACATAGGTCGTAATTTCTTTCCACAGACGAAATACAGTGCGGAAGGTCTTTTGCGAATACTTCCCTTCGCGCAAAGTCACCCACTCATCATCAATAACTTCGTGCGCATACTGCACGCACAGCGCCCGAATAGTATTTCTTTTGGCATCCGGCAGCCCCTGCGCGCAGAGATAGATATTGGCCAGACCACTGGCTTCCATAGAAACAAGTCCACGCACATCCTGCATGTGCTCCATGGCATCGACAATAACAAAACCGAGCAGCACCGCATAAAGGGTCCCCACAACCGACAGCATATAGCCTGCCACTTCATGGTATGTGGCCAGAGTCTCCAGGCTGACTCTTTTGCGCACCACAAGCATGCCAACCACTGAAATGAGAGTGGTTGCGAAGACGACCACCAGGCCAAAAACATAGCCGTTCATCTATTCACCTTTTTGCATTTCTGACAGCGAGGTCAGCAGCATTTATTCGATATCAAGGTCAATGTACACGGCTTGCTTCAAAGACTCCTGATCTGCCGCTAATTCAAGCGCTTCGGGGGGAGCAGGTTCGGTCAAAAGAGCGATAGTGCCGTTGTTTGCCAGCACTGTCTGCAATACCTCGCCGGTCAGACCCCAGGCCTCATTGGTATGGGTAGAAACAGCGAAAAACGCATTCTCGCCTTTATCGGCCGGGCAAAATTGGTGGTAGACAGTGCCCGAAAATCTCAGGACAAACTGCCGGTCGCCCGGAATGGTGACGATGTACAGATTCTCAAGGAACTTGCGGGGGTTCTCCCTAGCGTCTTCGGGTGTACAGAGGCTGAACTTAAGAAGGCAACCTTTGCCGCCGGTTATACCGGTGATGATGCGATGCCCCTGGTGCCGGTGGAAGACCAGGTCCCGTTTGTCGACGCCAAACGTATAAACGGCGGTCGGATCGCTGTGCTCGAAGGTCGTCCTACCTATTAAAGCACTGGGCTCGTTATATTCATCTATGTATTCGGGATGCTTTTCCTGCTGCGCCAGGGCATTGTCGACAAACCACTTGCCGGCGCCGGGGGGCAACTTGGCTGTGACGATCACTTCAATAGGCAGCGGACTGGGACTGGTGTCGATGCGCACCGAGGAGCGAGGACCACTCAATTTGATACGTTGGCAATCAACTGACAGCATGCTTTCGCCCCTACTTGCTTACTTGGACTCGGTCTTGTCAACGGCGAAAGCTTTTAAATCCTCAATGGAACAGTATTTGAGGGAAGCTTCGTGCGTCGCACTGAGAACCACCGAGGGTGCCTTGCCCGCCTCGAAGGCCTCCTGCCAGCGACTGGCGCAGAGACACCACTTATCGCCCGGTTTGAGACCGGGGAATCCATAGGCGGGATTAGGTGTGGACAGATCATTGCCTGCTTCCCTGGAAAATTGCAGAAACTCTCTGGAGACGATTGCACAAACAGTATGCAGACCAAGGTCTTCGGGACCGGTGCTGCAGTAGCCGTCGCGGTAGAAGCCCGTAGCCGGAGATGAGCAACAGGGCTCTAGATTTGTACCAAGGACGTTTTTAATGACACTCATAAGCGACCTGAGAGGATGACGTGAAGCAATTACCTACTTCTTATTTTCCCCGTCCTCAGGTTTTTCGCCGTCAATCTTCTCCGAAAAATCATTTTCCGAGTCAACTTCTGTAATTTCCAGTTCGGCTGGGATTTCAGGGACTACTGGCGCAGGAGCCGGCGATCCACCCTCGGCATCGGCCTCCAGCTCCGATTCCGATTCTGATTTGGACTGGGCCGGCGTTTGAGCTTCCGAATCGGCAACGGCTTCGACACCTGCCGCAAGAGCCTGGCTGACGAGCAGACTCCTCAGCGGATCAAGCACAAGAATCGGCATACGAAATTGATGAACACTCTTATCCCTGGTTAGAATCGAAACAGTGCCACCACCCATGGTACTGAGATATTGGATCGATTCTATTTGAGCGCGCTGAATGCTCACGCGGGTTGCGCCAAACATTGATGAAAAGATTTCGGGCACGAAGACCAGCCTGGAATCTGTCACAACAAAGCGACCCGGCTGATCCTTATAGAAGGTAAGGAAAAACGAACGCAGTACTTTTTCGCCTTCCTGAGGTTTGAATCTCGAGCCGGCAAAGACCACCGCAAAGATAAGAGAGAAACCAAGAAAAACGAGGCCCCATGCGGCCAGGAAGGTGCCGAGAAATTCGTCCCAGGACTCCTGAATTTTCAGGGCGTTAGCAGTAAATCCCTCGCGCACTGATCCGCCGATGTCACCGGCTTCAGATAGTGCAATACCCAGCTTGGCGTGGGCCATGGCGCTCTTGGGAGCGTATTTTACGGCCGATTTACAGGCCTCTACTTTCCCCAGCTTGTCGCCCTGTTTGCCCAGGGCTTCGGCCAGACCGAGATAAGCTCTGGCATAATCAGGACTGATGGAAATTGCTCGGCGATACAGACTGCAGGCTGATTTGAAATCACCCTGCTTCTCACGAATGGCGGCCAGATTGACATAACTGCGAGCAACTGTCGGATCAAGCCTGAGTGATTCCTGCAGGGCCTGCGCCGCTTCAGTGTATTGCCGGACGCTGCCCAGCGACAGACCGAGCACCGCATAAGCGGCGGCATTTTTAGGATCGAGCTCAATGGCGTTCTTCTCACGGCTGATCGAAGCCACGTAGTTTCCCTGCCGTCCAAGCACATAGCCCAGGAAATAATTAGCTTCTACGTTTTTCGGATTGGCGTCGAGGACGAAACGCAATTCCTTGCCTGCATCATCGAAGCGGCCCTCATCGGCAAGAGCCCGCGCCTTTTTGATATGCCTTGCTTCATCAGTGGACTCAATCGTCGTAACAGCAGCCTTCGGCGCCTGAGCCAGCGCGCTCGTCGTCGGCAGGACATCGCCAGCACCGATCAGACTGCAAATAACTCCCGCAGTCAGGCCTGTTATCACAATGCCTGAAACACCTTTTGCTCCCGACCTTAACATAGCCATCACCCGCAGTCCCAGTCTAAGTTTTTCGTCACAAGGGGCACCTACTACTCACTGTAAACTATACGGGAAATAATTGACCAAGCCAAGGGTCGACGCCTAAAAAATGCGCAAAAACGGCCCTTGCACGTTAAAACTGGTGCAAAAATTCGCTTGGAAAGCATCACTGTATATGGTGCGACTATACGTCTAATTGACGCGTTTGACCCGACTGTCCCAATGCTTGTCGCGCAAAACTTTCTTCAAAATTTTGCCGCTGCCGGTCTTGGGCATCTCTTCCACAATCTCTACTTCGCGCGGAGCTTTGTAGTGGGCAAGTCGTTCCTTGACGAAGGTAATCACCTCGGTCGAAGTCAGAGTCATGCCCGGCCGCAGCACCAGAGTGGCCTTTACGATTTCGCCCCAGCGGTCGTCCGGTATGCCGAATACGGCGCATTCAAATACCGCAGGATGCTCCTGCAGTACATACTCAACTTCAGTGCTGTACACGTTTTCGCCGCCTGAAATAATCATATCTTTCTTGCGGTCGACGATATTGACGTAGCCGTCGCTGTCCATCACAGCCAGATCCCCTGTGTAGATCCAGCCGTCTTTGATGGCGGCCGCCGTCGCTTCGCGATTTTTCCAGTAACCGGCGGTAATGGTCGGACCGTGCGCAATAATTTCTCCCACTTCCACACCGTCGTGTTCGACATCTGTGCCGTCGGGCCGGACTACACGCAGGTCAACACAAATAAACGGTCGGCCGGTCTTGCTGCGAATTTCCTGCCGCTTCTCTTTCGGGAGACTGAGATGCTCCCACTTAGGCAGACTGATCGTAAGGATGGGACTGGTTTCGGTCATGCCGTAAAACTGTATATACGTACAGCCAAAAATCTCCTCCACCTGGCGGACCAGCTCTGGAGCGATAGGCGAGCCGGCGGTCATGATCGCCTTGAGGCGCTTGTAACTGTAGTCCCAGGCTTTTTGTGACTTGACCAGCTGGTTGACCATGGTAGGCACCAGAGCCGTTGCTGTTACGGCCTCGGCCTCGAGCAAGGGCAAGACTTCATCAACTTTAAAATAGGGAAGGAAGACATGCTTGCCGCCCACCCAGGTCAGGGAAAATATGGCCCAGGCGTCAACCAGGTGAAACATCGGAGCTATGTGCGCCCAGACATCGCCGTCGCTGAACTGCAGCTCGGCAACGGCGCCCAGAGCGTGTGTGGCCACATTATCGTGGGAGAGCATCACGCCTTTTGCTTCGCCGGTGGTACCGCTGGTGTAATAGAGCTGCGCCAGATCACTGCCGCCGGCGCCGGTGTCTATCAGCTCGTGGCCCCAGTGGCGCATGACAAATTGTTCGTAGTGAAAGCCTTTGACGTCGCCGGTCCGGGGCAATATCCCCGATCCCAACCATGTAACCATCTTCAAGCTCGGCAGGGCCTGGACGGCTTCTGTCGTAAGCGCAGCAAAATCGGTATGACTGACCAGAAGTTCAGCATCACAATGAAGGAGAATCTCCCGCACTTCCGCCGCCGACAGGCGGTAATTGACCGGAGCCAGGACCACGCCCAGCAGGGCCGTGGCGAAATAAAGCTCGAGATATTCGACACAATTGGGCGCGACACAGGCCACCACCGAGCCCTTAGTCAAGCCGAGACCATTGAGAGCCTGGGTCAGCGCAGCTATCCTGGCGCCAAGCTCTTTATAGGTATAGCGCTTCTGCCCGTCGACAGCTGCCTCACGCTCAGGCCAGACAGCCATGGCGCGTTTGATGCATGTTGCGAGATTCAAGTTACTGTCCTCAACCGACTAAATACTTGTCCAGACCTCTGACCAGCCGCTGGAAAGCATCCCTGATTATACGCTCTTTGGCCTGTATTGGGGCCTCTCGGCAGTTTTTCCTCCTGACATGTCGCAGATCTCTTAGTATTTGCTGATCAATTCGGGGGCAGGCGCCAACCCTTTGTTAAGCTTGTCAGCCAAGGTTATAGCGCCAAGGTGGCATTCCGTTTTGCGACCCTCTCTGGCAGTAATAAGGTGAAACAAACTATGGGACAAGTGATTGATAAGACTTACAACGGCTTAAAAGTGCCGCAGGGCGAGAAGATTACCTTTGCCGACGGCAAACCGGTAGTGCCCAACAAGCCGATTATTCCTTTCATCGAAGGCGACGGCACTGGCCGCGACATCTGGAAGGCCAGCGTTCGCGTCATCGACGCCGCTGTAAAGAAAGCCTATGACGGCAAAAGAGAAATCGCCTGGTTTGAAGTATTCGCCGGCGAAAAAGCGAAAGATCAGTTTAACGAGTGGCTTCCCGAAGACACCATCGCCGCTCTCAAAGAGTTCGGCGTCGGCATCAAAGGCCCCCTCACCACCCCGGTCGGCGGCGGCATCAGAAGCCTCAACGTAGCCCTGCGTCAGATCTTTGATCTGTACTGCTGCGTTCGTCCCGTTCGCTACTTCAAGGGCGTGCCTTCACCCGTAGTGGCACCGGAAAAGCTCGACGTTGTCATCTATCGCGAAAATACTGAAGACGTATACTCAGGTATCGAATTCCAGGCAGGAACTGACGAAGCCAAAAAGCTGATCGAAATCCTTGAATCGATGGGCAAAAAGATACGTCATGACTCCGGTATCGGCATCAAACCGATCTCCAAGACCGGTTCGCAGCGCCTGGTCCGCAGAGCCATCGAATACGCCATCGCCCACGGCAAAAAGACCGTGACCATGGTTCACAAAGGCAACATCCAGAAGTTCACCGAAGGCGCTTTCAGAGACTGGGGCTACGAACTGGCCGCTACTGAGTTTGCCGACAAAGTCATCAGCGAAGAAAAGCTCTGGGCTGATCATGACGGCAAATTGCCCGCCGGCAAGATTCTCCTCAACGACAGAATTGCCGATTCCATGTTCCAGCAAGTTCTGACCAGACCTGATGAATATCAAGTCCTGGCCACAACCAACCTCAACGGCGACTATCTCTCCGATGCCTGCGCTGCCCAGGTTGGCGGCCTTGGCCTGGCTCCCGGAGCCAATATCGGCGACAGCTGCGCCATCTTCGAAGCCACCCACGGCACTGCTCCCAAGTATGCCGACAAAGATGTCATCAATCCCGGCTCGGTAATCCTGTCGGCCGTGATGATGCTTGATTACATGGGCTGGACCGAAGCCGCTAAGATGATCGAGGAATCCGTATCCAAGACCATCCAGCAGAAGAAAGTCACCTATGACCTGGAGCGTTTGATGCCCGGCGCAACCAAACTCAAAACCTCTGAGTTTGCCGATGCCATCATCGCCAATTTCTCCTAGTTTCCAGAGCTAGAGAAAATCAAGTAGATGCAAAAGAAGCGCCCCCAGCAGAGATGCCGGGGGCGTTTTCAATTGACTCTCTTTTAGCCTACTTGCCCGGCGCGGCAGGACCCATGTATTGAAACAACATCAAGATACGGCCGCCGTGGGGACCAACGGCAAGCGGTGTGAGACTGATGAACTGAAAGCGCCATCTCATGTGTTCCAGGATGGTTTTGGAAACGTCGTCGGCAGGTACGATGGCTTGTACAACGGCTGTCGGATTGCCGAACTGTTTCTGCATTTTCAAGTCAATGAAATCTGAAAGAACTGACACGTCTTGGCTTCCTCCGCAATATGAAAATTAGATTCGTACAATAGTAATCTATGACCGCCGCTAGAGGACAAAATGCCCGGCAATTGGTTAAGATGTAGGCCATTACCACTTTGAAAGAGACCCCGCGATGATAAAGATGCCCGACTTTGCAACGCAAAGCGCCTACGACTATGAGACAAACTTCCATCTCACACTGAAAGTCGAGCGTCTGGCAAAGTTGGTGGCCCACTATGAAGCCTATAAGATGGTGCAGGAAGTACCCGGGGCAATCATCGAATGCGGCGTGTTCAAAGGCACTTCATTTGTCCGTTTCGCCCTGCTGCGTGAACTGATGGGCAATTATTTTTCCAGCAAATTGATTGCCTTCGATGTCTTTTCCGACGACTATCCGGACACCCAGTACAGTGAAGACAAAGGCTACCGCGATCACTGGATAAGCACAGCCGGAGCCAGCTCCATCTCTGTCGAACAGCTGGACACCGTGCTGAAAAAACAGGACATCAAAAATTACGAGCTGATTGCCGGCGATGTTCTTGAGACAGTGCCGAAATATGTGAAAGAACACCCGGGACTGAAAGTATCGCTGCTCAATGTCGACATTGATTTTGTCGAGCCCACTAAATGTGTACTCGAGCACTTCTGGGACAGGGTCATGCCCGGAGGCGTGGTCTTGCTCGACAACTACGCCGGCGAAGATCAAGCAGGCAACAGCCTGCACGGCGACACAAAAGGCGTGGACGACTTTTTCGCCGACAAAAATGTAATCATTCAAAAATTCCCCTTCGCCTCACGCCCCTGCTTCATCATCAAAGACTGAAAACAGTAAAACATGTTCGCTAATATCATCGGCCAGGCCAAAGACACCGCCTTCGAGTTTTCCGAGCTCGAACGCTTGATGGCACTGGAGAAAAAGGTACGGCGTCTGGTTTTTTACGGTGAGAGCGAAATTCAATATCGCTACTATGAAGACTATATTGACTATCTGCTCGCTCACTGGGATTACGACATCTGCTACATTTCATCCCACAGGCAGGACCCTATCCTCTCGGATAAACGTCCGCGCATCAAATCTTTTTACATCAAAAATCTGCTCAACACAGCTTTTTCCCGCCTGGACAGCCAGGTCCTGGTGCTGGCCAATCCGGACATCAATAACGGCCCGATTAAGCGCGCACCATCCCCGGTGCACCATGTACATGCCTTCCGCGGCATCGCCAGCACTCATCAAGGATACAGACTGGGTGCCTTTGATCACTATGATTCACTGCTGATGATTCAGCAATACCAGGTCGACGAAGTGCGCAAGGCCGAAGAACTGTACAAACTGCCGGCCAAGCAACTTCCCGTGATCGGCTATCCGCTCACCGAGCGCATATGGCGCGAGCATCAAGAGTTTGCCAGACAAAACGCCGTTGCCAGAGAGCGCCCGGTCTGCCTTGTCGCCCCGACCTGGGATGCGGCCAGCCGCACATCGATGCTGGATGTTTGCCCGGACGAAATGATCGATCGCTTCGGCAGGTGTCCCTTTGAGGTGTGGTTAAGACCGCATCCGGAGTATGTAAAGCGCTTCCCGGACCGTATGGCAAAGGTGGAAAAGGCCTGCGCCCGGACCAGTAATGTCCGAACAAAGCTTGAGCTCGGCTCCATGCAGTGCCTGCATCAGGCCGACATTCTGGTCACAGATCATTCGACCATCTCGATGGACTATGTGCTGGGCACGGAACGACCCGTTGTTTTCATCAACACGCCGGCCCGGGTCGACAACCCTGAATGGACCAAACTGGGCCTGGAACCGGTGGAGAACTCATACCGCTCCAAACTGGGAGCACAGCTGGAGTTGACCGAGCTGGATCAACTGGAGAGCACACTGAAAGCAAGTTTCGGGGACCGCGAGAGCTTCGGCCGGACCATCCCGGCATTGAGGGACGAACTTATCGGCAACTGGCAAAAGGCCGCAGAGGTCGGCGGCAACTACATTCTCGGACTTCTAACATCTTAAGCCCCCGTTACGAACCTGGCTATCCGTGGCACATTATTCAAGTGACAGGCAAAGCAATTTACTAGGGGCGGTAAAATCCGATGGATAATCAGTTTTTTGGCAAAAGGCTCAACGAAGAGTTGGGCAACAACGAACTGCGCGATTACCTGGCCAACAAGGAAGAAACCAGTCTCGGAATCATTCCGAAGGTTTATGAGCCGGATTTACGCACCTTTTGTGAGCCTTATGAGCGCCCCCTGCGCACTCTTTTAATCTCGCCGCCGATAACTATCCCGCGAGACATGCAAAAACGTTGTATTCCGCCTCTGGGTCTGAGCTACATCGGAGCCGCCCTGGAGGCAAAAGGCATGGATGTGGCCATGCTCGATTGCATGGTCGAGGGCTACAGTTGTGAAGAATATTCGGGCAATTTGATGACATACGGCCTGACTATGGAGATGCTGGAGGAGCGCCTCAAGAGCATGCCTGCGCCCGATGTTGTGGGCATTTCAGTACTTTTCTCCACCGATTTGCACAATCTCTTCAATGTCACCCGGGTGATCAAAAAGGTCCTGCCCAGAGCCATAGTCGTCGCCGGCGGACTGCATCCGACCATTTATCCGAAGGAGATCTTCGAGCTCGATCAAAGCCTTAACGGCAGCCAGAGAACCGTAGATTTTGTCATTCGCGGCGAGGGCGAAGAGCGCTTCCCCGCCTTTGTCAAACTGCTGCAGTCGGGCAAAGTTGATAAAAACGCCGACGGTCTGGTGGGCTTCGTCGAAGGTGAATTTTTCTGCAACTATCAGCGCGCCACCATCGAAGACCTGGACAGCCTGGCGTTTCCCGCCTATCACCTTCTGCCGATGGAAAAGTATCTGCAAATAAATGTGCCGTTTTCACCGGTGCCGCAAGGCAATAGAGTGGCGCAGATTCTGACCTCCAGGGGCTGCCCGATCGGCTGCTCCTTTTGCGCCAGCTCCAACATGTACAAAAAATACAGACACCGTTCCGTTGAAAATGTCATGGCCGAAATCAATCAGCTCAAAGAGCGCTATAACATTGATGAAATCCAGTTTGCAGACGACAATTTGACACTCAATCGGGAGCATTCGGTCGAATTTTTCACCGCCTTAAAAGAGGCCAACTTGAAGTGGTGCACCCCAAACGGCACCATGGTCAACACGCTCACCCCCGAGCTCCTGGACCTGATGGCCAGATCCGGACTTTATCAAATCACCCTGTCTCTGGACAGCGCCAATGCTAAAACTCTCAAAAACTTGCACCACAAGCCGGTGAACCTCAACAGCATTCCAGGCCTCATAGCCAAGGCCAAAGAGTATGGCATCTTCACCCATGGCACCCTGGTGGTGGGCATGCCCGGCGAAACTGTCGAGGACATAGAAGAAGGGTTCGAATTCGTGCTCAACCACCTGCCTCTAACAAGCATTTCAACGTTTATAGCGGCCGCCATTCCCGGCTCCGAGCTCTATCATCAATCCCTGGACAAAGGCTTGATTACTAAAGAAGACGCCCGTCGTATAGATACAACCAGGAGTAAAATCCATCTCTCGGACATACCGTCTGCCCAGCTGGAAAAAATGGTCATGGATTTCCAGGAGAAATTCACGACCACAGCAAAGCTGAGAGATCCCGAAGAATACGCGCGCAAATACAAAAAACTCATTGATATGGGAAGATTGCAGGGAGCGTACGGCGGTCGCCTGACCTGACCGGTCCTGCCCACCCTGTTGAAAGGAAATCTTCAATGAACGCCAAATTATGCCGTCTGGCACTTGCCCTCGCCTTGCTGGCAGGGAATGCGCCTGAGGCTTTCGCCGATGTGCCAGCGGATTTTGACGACTTCGTCAATCGTTCGATGAAGGAGTACAACGTGCCGGGTGCCTCAGTCGCCATTGTCGAAGGCGATAAGGTCTTCACCAGGGGTTACGGCGTGCGCAGCGTTGCCAAACCCGGGGCGGTGGACGCCGATACACTCTTTATGCTGGCCTCATGCACCAAGCCATTTACAGCAGCCCTGATGGCTATTATGGTCGACCGCCACAAGATTGGTTGGAACGACAAAGTGATCGATTCGCTGCCCGAATTCGTCTTGAAAGACGGCTATGCCACCCGCAACAGCACGCCCAAGGATCTGCTCGCTCATCGCACCGGCCTGCCGGCATTCACCGGCGATAGCCTGGAAGCCCTGGGCTTCAGCCGGGAAGAGAGCATGCGGAGATTTCGTTATATAGAACCTGCCTGTAGCTTCAGAGAAAAAGCCAATTACTCCAATCCCGGACTTGTGGTTGCAGGGGAACTGGCTGCCAGACTGGGCGGCGACAGCTACGAAAATTTGATCAAAAAAGAAATCTTTGAACCCTTAGCCATGAAACGCTCGGGTGTCACGGCTCAAGATCATTCAAAAGAAAATGTGGCCGACGCTCATATGCCCATCCCGGGCGGCGGAGCGAAGGTCATCCCCTGGGACGCCAGCGATACTTTCGGACCGGCTGGAGAAATCAACAGCACCGCCAACGACATGGCTCGCTTTGTGCAATTGCAGCTCAATAGCGGCAAGATTGACGGCAGGCAAATCATCTCAGCTGAAAGCATCAAGGAGATGCACACCCCGGCTATGGTAGACGAGCCGTCCTTCGCCGAGATGCCCCCGATTGACGACAACTGTGGACTCAGTTTCGGCCTGGGCTGGGGCGTCTACTACTACAAAGGCCATACTATCCTGGAGAAGGGCGGCGCCCGGGCTGGAATGCGTTCAGTGGTAGTACTCGTGCCCGACAAAAAAATCGGCGTGGTTGTGCTCAGCAATCAAAATCTGAACGTCCTGCCTGAGGCCATTCGCGCTTATGTACTGGACAAAATGGTGGCACCGGCGGGAGTTGATCTGCAAGGTCAAATTTCCGAGGTCAACCAGAAAATCATCAAAATGTTTACGCCGCAACCGGCTCCAAAAGAGACGAATCCACCCACTGTCGCCCTGGCTAATTACTGCGGCGAGTATGAAAATCAACTCTACGGCAGACTGAAAGTTTATGTCGACGGTAAGGATCTGCGCTGGCAGGCGGGACCGGCAAAGATATCGGGCTCACTTACCCACATTGGTTACGACAACTTCCAGCTGGCCTGGCCACCGGGCCGTATCTCACTGCCGGAAGACGTCTATTTCACCCTCGGTCCCGACGGCATACCGACCCAATTACAGACCGAAACCTTCGGCCTGCTGAAACGCTGCGCCAAATAGCAAATTTATTGCCCTGATAGAAAGCGCATGAACTCTCGTTTGCTGCCCTGGAAGTCCGAAGAAGGTCGGGCCAGATTTTCTTTTACGCCCAGATCAACGCGCACTTCCAGAAATGCCGGAGTGGGAGCAAGGAGAAATTCATCCAGAACATTGTCCAGGTCGTCGGCCGGACCCGCGCTCATGGCATAGTTGTAACCGGCCAGGGCAGCCATTGCGGCAAAGTCAAGCTCGGCTCCGCCCGTGGGCTGACCCCCGACCGATTCGTGGGCACCATTATTGATGAGAAGATGTCTCACAGCAGCGGCACTTTTTCCCACTGTTATAAGATTGCCCAGGTGCATCAAGAGCGCTCCGTCACCGTCGACACAAATGACGCTCTGATCGGCTTTTCCCAGGGCTATGCCGGCGGCGATAGGCAGGGCATGTCCCATGGCGCCAACGTTTAAAAAGTCGCCGCGGCTGCTTTTCCCCGAAGCCAGTCTCGCTTCGTAAAGTTCACGACCGTTGAATCCGGTCGAGGCCACAATCGGTTCATCGCCTTTGAGCCTGGAGAGCAAAGCGGCCAGGACACTCATCCTTGTGCGGTTGTATTCAACTTCTCTTTTTTCGCTCTTTTGATCCGCTTTTTCAAAAGTGCCAGATGCCACCACTATAGCCAGGGGCGAACTGATCGTTTTAACTCTCTCAACGGCTCTGGCGACAAAAGCTTTGAGATCATTTTGCTCCGGTCCAAGCAACTGATAGGGCACGGCCAGATTGTCGAGAATAGCCAGGGTAGCCGATCCCATAGCGGTATGCTGGGGCTCGTCTTTGACATTGGGAGCACCTCGATGACCGATCAAAAGTAAAAGAGGCAGGCCATAAACCTGACAGTGACTCAAAGACATGAGCGGATTGACGGCGTTGCCCAGGCCCGAATTTTGCATATAGACAAGTGGAATTTTACCGGTCGCCAGATGATATCCGCCGGCCATAGCCACAGCCGCACCTTCTGAAACCGTTATATGATGGAGCTCCGGAGCCACTTCAGCCTGCAAGAGCACCAGGAATTCTTTCAAAAGTGAATCCGGTACACCGGCATAAAATTCCACACCGGCAGCTTTCAATTCGTCTAAAAATGCCTCTGGCTTAATCAATTTCAACCGCCCGGGAAGAGATTTACAAGCTCGCTTACCGGCATCAAATCTTTTTCCACATTTTTGCTGCAGCCATCGAGCAGGATACCGCGAGCAGCCGCCATCATTGAGGGATAGGCGCTGCGCAACATATGATTGGCATAGATGATAATGGTGGCACCCGCTTTCACCAGCTCATGATCCGGCACGGCATTGTATGTGCTGGGTACCACCACCAGTGGTTGCGCGTGTCCGGCCGCCCGGAAGCGTCGGCAAAATTCCAGAATCTCCTCGCCGTCCTTACTTTTACTGTGGATCATAATGCCGTCGGCACCGGCGCCGAGATAGGCTTCAGCTCTGGTAAAAGCATCGTCCATGGGCTTGTTCAAAACCAGACTTTCAACCCTGGCGATGATCATAAACTCTTTGGTGATTTGCTTTTTCTTACCCTGCGAAATCTTGTAGCAAAAGCTGGGAATATCATCCTGAACCGCTTCCACCGGACCGTCATCGAGGAGTGAATTGCGCTTCAATCCCACCTTATCCTCGATCACAACGGCCGAGACCCCAAGCCGCTCAAGGGACTTTACGGTGAAGACAAAATGTTCGGTCAGACCACCGCTGTCACCATCAAAAACTATGGGCTTGGTTGTGCTTTCCAAAATGTCGTTGATGGTTGCCAGACGCGAAGTCTTGTCCACATACTCGATGTCGGGCTTGCCCTTGGCCGCTGAGTCAGTCAGACTGCTGAGCCAGATGCCGTCAAATTCAAGATGAGCATGATCAGTATCGACCGAAAGATTTTCAATGATATGCGCTGTCAGACCATTGTGCGCTTCCATAAGTTTCACCGGGCACTTAGCTGTGAGCAGGCGGCGGAAGCGCTCCATGCGGTTGCCGGGGGTGGTGCCGATGGCCTTGAGTTGTTCGTTTAAAGTGAGGGAGGAAATGCTCCTGGTGTATGGCACCTCGACCAGCTCACCCTGCCACTGCTTCAGCACTTCGATCACCCGGTCGCGCGTTTCGCGCTGGGGGCCTTCTTTCCAGTCGTCGCCATGGACTACATAATCGGGCTTGAGAGCGAGTAAATTTTCGGTGTAATCAAGGGTTTCCTGCCGGATAACCTTGTCCACTCCTTTGATATTCTCAACGATCAATTTGCGCTGCTCAAAGGTCAAAAAGGGCAGGCGGTGAAAGGCGGAAACAGCTTTGTCGGATAAAATTCCAACGGTAACCTCACCGAGAGCCTGGGCATGCTTAATAACGTTAAGATGACCGGGGTGGATCAAATCGGCGGCCATGGCTACGTAGACTTTTTTGGGCATGTTTCCTCGTTAACAGATAGATAGTAATGGCCGGTCTACTGGGTATAGAGCCCCTGGCAGGTAAGAATACAACCTATGAAGATTCGATGATGAAAAACAGGATGAAATACAGGATGACCGACCGAATTTCGCTTTTATTATCCAATTGCCTGATTCTGTTTGCAATTTACTACTTCCTTATGCCCGCCCCGGCCTATGGCTATTTCGACCTGGGCACGGGCACCTACATGGTGCAGATGCTCCTGGGCTTTGGTGCCGCCGTCTGGCTGTCTATGCGCACCTCCTGGATACGCATCGGCCGGGTGCGCAAGCCCAAAACCGCCGACGGAGCGCCCACCGAGGCCGCGCCCCCGGTTAGCGGCGAGACCAAAGCCGAGTCCCAAGATGGCGCGGGAGCAAGCGGCGACAAGCCCTGATTACAGGCCCGGCACTTCAAGTATTACGATTTTTCAACAGCACGGCGCCGCAGGTGTCCGTAGACCTCCCCGGGCTCACGGTTGGAGGGGAATTGATCAAAAAGATGGCAGACCACCTGGCAATCGGCCTCGATTGACCGGGGCTCATAGCCGATCATCCAGTCCGGAAGCTCAATGTGCGCATTTTTTACCTTGGTGCAAAGCAGAGGCTGATTTGTCTGACGAAACAAGACATCGCCGAAGAGTCGCATAAATTCTTGCTTTGAGCGCCGTATCCTTTCTCTTTGCTGGGCAAAGGTATGCGAGATCGTGTCCATTGAAAGGATTGTGTGGGCAGGCGAGGTGGTCTTTTTCTCAATATAGGTCGCCAGGTCCAGTATAAAGGGCTGCCTGGTCTTATTGAGCGAGCCCAGAAGGGCGCGGTTGTAAGTGATGAAGCCGGCACCGGTAAGCCCGCCCAGGCCCTTGCAGGAGCTGAACATATTGACGTCGGCCAGCTCATGATGGTCTTCCAGATTGATGGAGCCTGTGGCATCAACCATCAGGCGCGCCCCGGCGGCCCGGGCTGCGGCGGCAAAGGCCTCCATGTCCAGGGCGAAGGCGTCGGCTGTTTCAGTATAGGCGCAGACCACCCAGTCAAATTTATCCTTGAGGCTGCCCGCGGCGGCGGCGGCCATGTACTCCTCATAGGTCATTGAAGCAACCGGAGCCAGGCCCAACCAGTCCTGTTTGGCCTCGATCATAGAGAGCATGCGCCGGCTGTAATAACCGGAGACGACTACAAGCACTCGACCGGTGAGGAAATTGCTGGTCGCCACCTCAATCGCTGTTGTCGCCGAGCCGGGTACTGCCACTATGCTGTCCTGTCCGGCCAGGGCGCAAATGGCGTCCAGGACGCGGCGGGTGACTTCCTGATAGTGACTGTCGGAGCGCGAAAATACAGGCTCTATATCGAGCAGATTTTGCGGATGCAGATTGGTCGGCCCGGGCGTAAGCAGACACTTCTTAGAATTGCGCCCGATCACTATCGAACTCACCGCGCGCTGGCGCATCTCTTCGGAGGAAACCCCCTCGGTGCGCTCCAGGGAGACAAGCTCTACCTTGCTGACATTATTGAAATTGGGGCCGGAGTGCACCAGACAGTCAGCGCCATGTTTGACCAGAAAATCATCTTCAATCAGCCAGGGCCCTTCGATTACTTCATCGACATACTTGAGACCAAGCAAGACTTCCTTGCGCTCGGCAAAAGAAAGCTCGGGGGGATAGCCCTTGTATTTGAGCACTTCTTCATCGCTCGTGAGAATAACCACGACATGACCGCCCAGTTCTTTAGCTTGCTGCAAAAGTCTGACATGGCCTTGATGCAGCAGACAGACCGACATGTCGACAAAAATGCGCTTCACCTGGTAGCTCCCGTTTCTGGAAAATGCAGATCCCTGGTCACGTCCTGCCAGTCAAAAGGATTGGCCGGATCGGCCGGACAATAGGAGGCGTCCTTGAGCAGCGGCAGACGAGCGTCAAAATACTGGTTGAGGACCAGACGGAAACTGTTGACAGGAGTAATGGCAGGATAGAGCCCCGCTTTCTTACCGGGCAAATAGTAGGCGTTGAATATGCGCATGCGCTCGTTAAACCAGTCCTGTTTACTCGTCGTGGAGTCTCTCATCCCCGGCCCATGATCCGACTGCACTATTATAACGGCCTCGCCCCGGCTCGCCGTATATACGGTGTTGACCCACTCAGCAACCTGTGTCTGGGTAAAATACCACTGCTTCCAGTACGCTTCGGGCGGATTCCAGTCCGGTATCAAATCCGGTGACAGACGCTGTCGACCGCCAAATTCGCTGAACAAATAGGGCGTATGGGGCAGATCGGTGTGGATCAAAACAAACTTGGGCACACGCTTGCCCAGCCTTTCAGAACGTCGTTCTTCCTCTTCCAGCTGCTGCAGCAATTTACCGGGGGCCAGGCGCGTCTGACCCATGGCAATGGCCAGAAGGGGGCTGTACTGTTCAAGCCTGGACCAGGGCGTCAGATAGGCCAGGGCGCGACTGAAATGATTGACGTAATTGTGTCTCATGATTTTGTCGGCCTGCGACATACTGTCCGTACCGAAGGCTCCGGAAGAAAGCAGGACAAATTTGTAACCGAGCGAATGCAAGAGTCTGAGCACCTGGCTGTCCTGCGCCAGACGCATAAAAACGCAGGGCGGCGGACCCTTGCCGTCCCGCACCAGACCATCGAGATACTGCATATTGAGCGATGATGCCAGTGAAAACTCGGTGCGATCATAGTTTGCAGCAGCGCGCTCGGCGATGTAAAAACCGTTGGCGCTTAAACTATCACTCAGTTTGCCCAGAGTCAGCCCACTGAGCGACAAAAGATCCACCATCGTAGCTGGTGGTGCGTAACCGTCCAGAACAAAATAGTAAATGTCCGGACAGCCCCTAGAACTATCCAGCTTCACCGAGGCAAAATCCCTGGCCATGGCCGATTTGAATTTCTCCACAAGAGCGCCCTGCTCCTGCTCATAGACAAACAGCCGGCCACCGTTCACCAGCAAAAGTAGCGCCGAGACAATCGTCAGAGCAATGCAAACGCGCCGGTAGTCGATAGTCAGAGGCTCACCTTTGAAATTTCGCCACTTGCCCTGTAGAAAGGCAAAAACCAGCAAACCCTCCAGACCGGAAAAAAGCAGAACCAGCAGGAGCCCATCGATGTGATGAAAAAATAGCCCCAGTACAGCCTCCCAGAGGCGGAAACTGAAAGTAAAAACAATCAGCATGGTGGCGGCAATAGTGGCCTTAAAAAGATTGCCGAAGATGCGCTGAGCAATGAGACAGAGAACCAGGGCGAGCACTTCGACAAAAACAAGCGAAGGGATTACTTCCTCGGGCAGCACCTGATCACGCACAAAGTCGAGCAGCAGCAGAACCGGCAGGGCGGCCATCAAAAATGGATGCAGGAGCTCCAGGGGGCCGGCCCGGCTTGTGCGCTCGGGCTTGTCGCCGGCCAAAACTAAACCCTGAAGCTGTATTCTTTGCCCGGCTCGCGCTCGAGGTCCGGCGGATAGCTGACCCGCTTGTCGGCGTAATATTGCAGTCGATGATCGCCTTCGGAGGCTTTGTTGAAGGTGAGGTAGAGATTGCGTCTCTGCTTATTTGTGAGATTGGGCGCCGAGCGGTGAGGCACAAAACAATCAAAAAATGCCACGTCACCGGGGGCCATTTCGTATTTGGTAAATTCAATGCCCGCCAGCTGTTCGCCGGTCAGGGGCTTCCAGTGCTCGCCGATGAGACCGCGTTTGTGATGACCCGGTGATAATTCCAGACAGCCGTTCTGGGCATTGCTGTCATCGATGGTCACCAGCACCGAAATAAAATACTGGCAGTAGTCATCCCAACCGGGCTGGATGTCCTGATGGGCCTCAAAACCGCCACCACCGGCCATTTTAAAATTGATTTTTTCCTTGAACAGAATGGCCTTTTCACCGAGAAGTTCAGAAACCCGGCCGATCATTTTTTCTTCGTAGACAAGATTTCTCAGGTCATCCTGATATTCGACAAATTTTTCAATGCGGGACAAAATACGCTTGCCCGGCTCCAGCAGGCTGTCTTCGAAGTAAGACATTTGCTTGCCCGTTTCCTGGGTGCGCTCCACCAGTTGATCAATGGCGGCGGACAATCTGGTAATGGCAGCGGCATCGTACATCTGCCGCACGACCACAAAGCCGTCGCGCTCAAATTCGTTTAATTGTTCAGCGGTCAATAGTTTTGCAGTCATTCTAGTAGCGCTCCGACCAGTTCATACAATTTTGTACCGTGGGATCCTTTAACCATGACGCAGCAATCTTTTTGCATCAACTGCCGCAGTTTCGCCTGAGCCTCTTCTCTGTCCTTGAGAGGCAGTATCTCAAAAGCCGCACCACTGGCCCCTGAAGCGATAAGACCGGCCTGACTGCCCACCGTCATCAACATGCTGATCGGCTTATCCTTGAGCCATTGCCCGAGCTCCTCATGCAGGCGATCACTAAAATCCCCAAGCTCGAGCATCTCACCCAGGACGACAATTTTTGAGGGCTGGGGAAAGGCTTCACCACTGCATATAGCCTCAACCGCACAACGCACAGAATCAGGATTGCTGTTATACGACTCGTCCACCAGCAGCGCACCGGATCTGGTACCAACGGCATTGCCGCGACCTTCCACCGCCCGCCAGGTAGAAAGACCAGCCGCCACCTCGGCCGGGCTCAAACCGGCGCTGAGACCGGCCTGTACGGCGCACCAGGCATCTTGCAACAGAAATGTACCGTGGGCATAAACGGTGTATTGATTCTGAGAATGCTCCGGACCAAAAACAAAAGTTTCGCTCTGGGCGTCGGCGGAGACTATCTTAAAAGTATCAGCGGGAAAAATATGGGTCTTACCAGTAAAGACAGCGGCGGCGCGCTCCACCAGCAGGGCCTCGGCTTGCCCGAGTATAGCCTCGCTACCGGGATTGGCGGGATTTAGATGCTCAAGCAATTCGCACTTTGCCCGGGCAATATTTTCACGCGAGCCGAGCAACTCGATGTGCGCCACACCGACACAAGTAATGATGCCGATATCGGGTCTGCCGCAAGCGGCCAGCTCAGCAATCTGCCCCAGGCCGCGCATGCCCATCTCCAGAATCAGTATCTGGGTGTCCTCGGGCATGGCCAGAATCGTCTTGGGCACACCGATTTCGTTATTTTCATTCTGGGCCGACTTAAAAAATCGCCGCCCCGAAAAAACAGCGGCGCACATTTCTTTGGTCGTGGTCTTGCCCGAAGAACCGGTGACGGCGACAACAGTTGGATTGACCCGCAGCCTGTAGGACGTGGCCAGATTTTGATAGGCCCGCAGCGTATCCGGCACAATCAGCAAAAAGCACTGACGGTCGCCCAGAGACTCCAGCACCGAAGCCTCCGCCGACTGGTTGATGATGGCCCCCGGTGCTCCGGCATCGATGGCGGCGGCGACAAAGGAATGCCCGTCGAAACGCTCGCCCTTGAACGCCAGATAAACAGTCTTATCGCAAGCCTGGCGCGAGTCGGTGCAGACCGTAAGAGGAGGGCCGCTCAAAGCACCTGCGAGCTTGGTACTGGGCTCAGACTGGGCCAGGACAGAGTGCAGTTGCTCCGGAGAAAATGTCGCAGTCATCGCCTTCCCATCGTGGGCATGTCAGTCTTTTTTGTTTACTTTTGACCAGAGATTGCCGAGGAAGCCGCCGCCTTTTTTGCCGCGATCCCCCGCCTCGTCCACCGCCGGCGCGGTGCTCGCTGTGGGCACCTCGGGCGGCAGGTCCTTCAAAACTTCATGAAACTCAGCGCCGGTGCTCTTGCACATCTTGAGCGCGGTGGCGCACTGACTCTGCTTGAGCATGCCCTCGACCACCAGTCCCTGGCCCTGGAGAGCGGCCTGGATGAGCTTCTTGCTGACCATTTCTTTTGTCAAAATCACTTCGGCAATGGAGACGTTGAGCTGGCGGCCAAGGTTTTGCGCACGATTGAAATCGTCGCCGGTCAAAACGCCCGACTGCATCAGCAGCTCCAGCACGGTGTTGACCTTCTCCACTTCTTCCTGGCGCGATGAACGCTCCTGCATAATGTCGTCGATGGTCAGGCCTCGGGAATGGGCCTGACGCAGGATATCTGCGGCCTGCAGGCCACTTATCTGCCCGTCGTTAACCATTTCCTGCAGACGCAGACTTTCATCCACCACAGCTGCTGGAATCATGCCTGACTGCACCAGGACCTCGCCGATTTTTTGATTTTCGGCCAGACCGATTTCAATGGCCGAAATCTTGTCACCCTCGGTGACAATCCCGGCCTGGGTGAGCAGATCACCAAATTTGATATTGTCGCGACCGACCGGGCGGAAGGCCCCTGTATCGAATAGCGATTGCTCCAGACTGGTCTGTTTTTTAGAGACATTTTTCAGACTGTTGACGGCCTGCTCCAGCGAAATTTTGCCGTCGCGGATAAGCACCTGCGCCGTAAGAGCCGACTGCAAAAGAGTGGAGGTGAGGGCCCGGTTGAGGACCAGACAGCGGCCCAGGGGCAAATTATTTTCTTTACTCTGCCAGATGGCCTGCTCAAGGATGGAACGATCAACCAGTCCGGAGGCGACAAGCAACTCGCCCAGCTCACCGGCATTATGCTCGCCTATGACCTCGGGCGGAGTCCAGCCCAGACGGTGGAAAGCGTCATCCAGCGGGATTTTAGCCTTGACGCAGACATTTATGGCTTTGACACCAAATTCGTTGGTGATGGCGCCTTCGCGGATCAGAGCCTGGACAGTAATGGCGGCGTCCAAGTCGCGCTCGGAAAGCTCGCCGATACTCATAAGCACACGACCAAGCGGTGTCTGCGAATTTTTGGAGACTTTCAAAGCCTCCAGCAGCACTTCCTGGCGGATGACATTTGCCGCCACCAGCAGCTCACCTATTCGTTTTGGTTGTCCTTGACGTCTACCGGTTATTTCCATTGCTACTCAGACAAAATTTCTAGAAAAATCTAGACAGTACCCCCATGCAGCATCGTGCAACTTACACGCACTGTCGCCGCGCAACGCCTTGCGCAGAGAAAAGCATCGAGCTCCCATATGACTAGTCTAGCAAGACATACCCATTCGTAAGGGGTTTCAGGCTATTTTTTGCGCGTAACTCTAACAATTATCGCCTCTAAATGACAATAGACAAACACCCGCCCCACTTAAGGGGCCAGGTGCATGTCCTAAGCCAAGTTTTGTTTATCTAGGTCACGGTGGAAAAATGCACTACATTTATCCACTTTTAGATCAGCAGGATACCGGGTTTAGTAGTTGTCGTCGTAAGGAACAACGAAACCCTTGCCCTGGAAAATCATGCTGTGGCTGCCGGAGTGAGGGCTGGGGTAGCCGATAAATCCGTGCTTGATGCCATAGCCGGCGCCATGGAGAAGACCATAGGTGCCGCCGCCAACCAGACCGACAGGACCACCGACGATGCCGCCGGCGACCATTTCATAAACGCCATCTTCCTTACCGAGGTTGCGAGCAACCATTTTGGTTCCGCCGATAGCACCTTTGATGCCATCAGAGAAAGCAGCGGTAGGAACGTCCCAAGCAGTGGTAACAGCCATTGAGACGAGTCTCACCGGGAAATACCACATTTCGTAGACTACCCGAGCCGATTCCGGACGCTCAGGATAGGCCATGCTAGGAGCAGCGAAACTCGCAACGAGTCCAGCGGCAGCCAGCAAGCCTGATAGAAATTTCTTTTGCATTATCCTCACCATCTTCTTACTGGGAAATACCCGAAGTCAAACTCTTACTTCTCTTCCATGGTTATGAAAGACCAACGGCTGAAAGGATGTTCCCAGCCCTTTTTCCAACCGTGCCAGAAGCCCTTGTGAACGCCGTAGGCGCCGCCAACTACTAAACCTGTTGCTCCACCGATCGGAACCGCTGCAACGCGTTGGCCCCAACCTTTTTCATCGCCGAACTTACCGGCGACATGGTTTTCACCCTTGAGGAAACCATGGTAGCTGTGGTGAATGGGGCCGCTTACGACACCACTGAAAACACCACCACTAACCGCGCCAACCGTGCGGAAGGGCGCTTGAAGTACCCAATTGACGGGCTTAGCTTCGTAGTCCAGGGCCATCGCCGGAGCAACAGCCGAGACAAGGAGAGCTGCCGACAACAGGACTTGACCTAGTATTTTATTTGTCATTTTTCCCACCGTTTCTAATGTAGTGTGCCCGACATCACTTGGCTCGGATGCCGGGCAGTACCTTACTTATTCTTACTTCTCTTCAGTTACGAGATAAGACTCAGTGCTGAAGGGCTTTTCCCAACCGGTTTTGTAACCGTGGACCATGCCGTTAACTGCGCCGTAGGGAACGCCCCAGACCATACCAACGGGCCAGCCGATTACGAAGCCAGCGACGTTCTGGCCGAAGCCTTTTTCATCGCCGAACTTTTCAGCCAGATAACGCTGGGTGCGGTGAGGACAACGCCAGAGAGAATCAACGATGATTCCTTCCGGAGTATCTACTATTGTGGCTGTGAGGGAACCGAAGAAGCTTGCGACGCTTCCCAGAGGACCATCAGCTGCCATCGAGGGCAATACAGCGCCGAGGCTCATAACCCCTGCTGCAATCAATGCTAAAGCTTTGTTTTTCATATACCTTCCACCTGGACTTGGAGGATGGTTCCAACGGAACCATCCCCTTCGATTCCAACACTACTTATTTTTTTCGTCTCTCACTTGATCGACTTCAAATCTTTCCTAGTTACTAACTAATCTTCTTTGAAGGTGAAAGCATCTTTACTGAACGGTTTTTCGAAACCGGTCTTCATACCGTGCCAGCCACCATCAAAAAGACCGTAGGCGCTACCGCCGACGATACCAAACGGAGCAGCGAACACACCTGGCCACCAGGCGTAAGGACCATCTTGTTTGGAGACCTTTTCAGCCAACCATTGTGTGGATTTGATAGCGCCACGGTTGCCATCTCTGACGGCTCCCAGGGGCATACCAACTACTGTACCTACAGTCGAGCCAACAACTCTGACGGGAAACAGGCAAACTGTCTTAAATGTGTCGTCATCCGCATACGAAGGAGCGACCATTGTGCCAACCAGAGCCGAGGCTAGTATGAAAGAGGACGCTATTTTTTTCAGCATGCAAATCTCCATCTCTTAGCAATCGTATTTGAGGAAATCATTTCTAGAATGATTCGACCCATTCCTGAACCAACACGGCTCAGAACCACTGACCATTTTACTGAAATATTCCGGAAGGTCCATATTTAATGCCTCTGAAATTTGGGGCACGTCCAGGCAAAGACCGCAATAGTCAGTATCTCGGGCTATAAATACTCTTGTAAAAAGTTTGTTGGAAGAAACCGGCTTATCAAGCGGTATATCAATGATGAGCCCCTATTTACCCCTTGTTAAATATGCCAATAATCAAGTGCTTAGCGGTTTTCCGAACATTGAATGGCACCACATACGATTCCAAGGGGAGCTTTTATTATCTGTCGTCTCTTTAGATCCCTCGGGCACTTTCCCTGGTGGCCCATCGTCAAACAAAAACTTTTTCGGTCGTCCTCAGGCTTCAAAATCGACTGGCGGACGCAAAAAAATAGAGCCACTACTTCTAGTGGCTCAGAAAATTTTATTGACCGACAATCGCTCTCTTAAATCGCTCGAGGCTCAGGCGCGGAAAGCCACCCCTGTGTGCTCTGTGCGGTGCCAGGTTGAGACCTGCTTGCCGAACAAGATCTTGCTAATTGAGAAAACAATGACCGGCACCCAGTGCATATAAATGTATGCGGTGACCAGGAACGTTTCTACAAAGGAACGCAGGAAGGAAACCTTATTGCGATAGAAGTTGCGGGCAATCATTTGATTGACCTGCGTGGTGAGGAAAATGCCCATCGCCACAATGGCCAGGAACTTACCGTAGGTGGGCACGCCGGAG
>JAFEAV010000073.1 GCA_018266215.1 Cyanobacteria bacterium SZAS LIN-3
GGGCATCGGAGAGCGCCAGGGCATTTGGCGGCTGCCCCCGCTCGTAGGCGGAAATAACGGCGCGATAGATTGGCTCGGCCCCAGCATAGTCCTTTCGGCTTTTAAGAGTTAAGGCAAGATTGGCAAATCGAGCAATTGTTTCTTGACCGAGAGAGCTGTTCTGGTCAGAAGAAAGCGAATCCACCAGCGCCGAAGTGAGAAGCCGCGACTCACGCGATCTGTTTTGCTGCACAAGATCGCGAGTGAAATCAATTAGTTGACTGCAAAAGAAACTCTTCCCGGCAGCAGGTAATTTGCTGTAAATACTCGCGGCTTTACCCAGTTGCACACCAAGCTCACCAAAGCGACACTGCATTTTATAAAGCCGACACAGTTCAAGAGTAGTTTGCAATACCTCAGGGCTATCGGCACCATATTGAGTGGCAGCACGCTCACCGGCGCTTTTCAGCATCGCCTCAGCCTCGGACGCATCGGTGGTATTTAGAAGATTGGACTGTGCATAAATGCCGTTGAGATGCGGCCACAATTGATCCAGTGGATTGCTGTTCTGTGCAAATACGACCGCACGGTCCAGCGATAAAAAAGTCAGACATGCCAGTGCTGCCACAAACGCTCGCCTGTTCTGAAGCATTGAGTCTCTCCAAACTTGCCGGCACATGAAACCACGGTACCACGGACCACGGCGGACGATACCTGGATTTTCCCTGATCTTTGGTTAGCCCAATTGCCGGAAGACGTTCTAATATATGAAAAGGGCCAAGCCACTTACCCAGAGGAAAAAGATGCAAAAATCATATCTGGCGGCACTCTTTGTGCTGGCGACCACACCGGCCTTTGGACAAACTTCCGCCGACTGGTACCCGAACAGCATCACCCCACCATCGGGTCATCAGTATCCCTGCGCACTGACGGCCCTGCCAAAAGACCTGAGCGGCATTCCAGACGCCGACAAAAAATACATCAATCATATCTACGCGATGATTTTAAAATGCCTGCAGGCAAAATTAGTAATCATCGATACCATCAATCAAGACGGTCAGAATTACAGCCAGGCGTATTCACAGTACTACCGAGACACCGTAGTTGCCAGGCAGAAGCTGCTTGCAGAGCCAGTACCAGACGGACTGACATCATTTCGCAATACGGTTGTGAGCGCCATCGACAAACAAATTTCTTACTTTGGCACTGCCGTAAAAACGCGTCAGGCCGGGGGAACCGCTGCCAGTGCCTTAAGCGCCCCGGCAGGCAGAGAAGCATCGAGCCTGCTGCAGAACGCCTGGGGAACGATGATGAATCGATACCCTGCTATGTCACCGGCGGTAAAAGATAGTACATATCACCATCTCTGCGCCCTGGACGTTTATTGAGAACGAACTGCATCAATAAATATTGATACCCCGCTTCATCCTTTGGAATGACGCAGGTACTCTATGGCCCTGTTATAACTCGAAGTGCACGAATGTACCAGACTTCGCGCGTCAGGCGCGAGTCTATATTCTACGGCGAGTAAATATTGGTGGGGTCACAGCTATGCAGAATACAGCGACGAAAATATCAGGTCATAATGTCTCACGTAATGTCAAATCCTTTCTGAGCATGACCCTCTTTCTATCGGCAAATCCTGCGTTAGCGAGCGGACTGCCGACGATGCCGAATCACCCGGGCACATTCGGACCGATGGTATTGCACCAGAATACAGTGCATGCATTTAATCACTCCGCATTTAACCAGGGGCTCTCAAATCACACGACTGCTGGTGCTACCACAGTCGTGCACACAAGCAGCACAAATGCTCACAATGTCTTTCACAGCGGTCTGGTCAACACGCTCAATTTACACGCTGTCCACAACTTAAACCATGTCAATGTCTTTACCTTGCAGACAGCTACCAACCTCGCCCTGCAATCAGTCAGCCTCGATCTTTCATCCAGTTCGGCGAACGTCACACTGGGCGCTAGTTTGTTCAAAGCAGTAGATAGCGTCTCTATAACCGTTGGTGGCACCACACAAACTTTTCACCCAGGTTCTCAGGTAACGGCGGCCGAATATGTGGCGATTCGCCAGGTGCTCGGTGGTGGCACACAAACACTGGTCGTTAACAACACCGGTGTGGCCAGCGGCGGAGCTTTCAGCCTCAATGCGGTTGCTTCTTCCAAAGTTAGCGAACTCGTAGTCCCCGCCGGTGTCGTGGCAATTGACAATATTGCCAACACAAAATCATTGACCTTTGGCGGAGACATCCTCAATTACGGATCCATATATGGAGTCTCTAACAACAGCCATTCCCTGGTCGGCACCATTTTTGCCAAAGACATCATCAACGAAGCCGGCGGCATCATCTCGACCCAGTCACAGGCATCAGTCGATGCGGCATATCACGGCTCATTATCAAACGTCAGCTTGATACTCTCAGCCGTTAACAACATCTCAAACGCCGGTTTGATTTCCAGCGGCGGCAGTTTGACTTTGTCCGCCGGCGGCACGATCACAAACGCGGCTGCCACAGTCGGCGGGGCTTCCCCGATTATGCAGGCAGTGCATAACGTCAATCTCTCAACCGCCTCGGGCAATCTGACAAACGCCGGATTGATTGCCGCCAGCACAGGCAACATCAACGTCTTACTGGCGGGCGGCAGTACCGCCTCCGCCATCAATATTAATGGAAGTGGTGGCACATTCCAGGCCTTTCGCGGCAACATCAATGTTGGTACTGAGGACAGCGGCGCTTCCACCAACATCAATCTCTCGGGCGGCGATTATCTCTCGCAAAATCTAAATCTCAATGCCGGAAGCGGCAGCATTACAGGCAGCGTCGGTCAAGTGACCGGCAATCTCAACGAGGTGGGCGAAGCAGCGCACTTCCTCGCTGATACCGCCACCCTGCACCTGGGCTCAAACTGCATCAAAGGTGACCCCACATATGTCAACGTGGGCGGCGACGTAGTCATCGACGGTGCCCTCACAGCAAGCGAAGATCTGACCGTCATAGCCGCCGGCAATATCACCGCCAGCGGTAACGCATTCATAAGCACAGCCAACTCTGTCGGTGGGGCAGCGGTACCTAATACAGACGTGACCCTCATAGCTGGAGCCGGCGTCACAACAACCGGAACAGGCACGGGCGGCGACAACAGCGGCTCGACAAATACCTCGGGCATGACCGTACTCAATGGTACGCAGGCGGCTGTGGTTGACTTCACCACCGGCAAGGGCGGCAATATCGACCTGAGCGGCAGCACACACGTTGGCCCGATCATCGATACATCCTCCAACCTTGCTACTGGCGGCTTCAACCAGATCAACGGCGGCAACGTCACCCTGGCAGCTTTTGCTAGCGGCACAACCGGTGGCCAGATAATATTCCCCGCCACCATAGGCTCATCAATCACGGCCGCCAGCGCAACCGGCAACGGCGGCAGCGTGTCAATTTTTGCCGGAGCCAATCCCGCAGCAAATACAACTACAATCAAAGCAGGCGACATTGTCACCACAGGCGGTGCAATCTCCGGTAACGTTGCAGTCTACACAGCACAGCCCACGACCACGGACACAAAGACCATTTCATACGGCATCGACGGCTCGGTATCGAGCGCCAACGCCATAACATTCCAGACAGCTAAGGGCGTCCCGGTCCTCTCGGCCAAAGCCGGGGTATCGCTGGGCACCATCAATGCAGCCGGGGCTAACGGCAAATCCGGAGTCGGTGGCGCTGCAGATACGGACGGCCTCGACGGCGGCAACGGAGGGTCGGCCGGAAGCATCACTATCAACGCCGGCTCAGATATCAGCACTAAAAACCTCTACGCATTTGGCGGCGGTGGTGGTGGTGGCGGAGCCGGTGGTCACGATAACGGCGGCGGCGGCGGCAACGGCGGCAATGGCGGAGACGCAGGAAACGGCAACACAGTTGCAGTCGCCTCCACAAACGGTGCACTCACGGTAACCGGTGACATCAATATATCTGGTGGTGGCGGCGGCGGTGGTGGCGGTTCCGGTACCAGCGCGACCCGAGTTGGCGGTGTAGGCGGCGGCGGCGGCACCGGCGGTGGAGGTATAACTCTCTCGGCAGCAGGAGCAGTGGCAGTCAGTGGCGGACTCTGGGCAGCAGACGGCAGTGCCGGTGGAGCTGGAGGTAGCTCGACGGCCAGCGTCGCCGGTCTTGCTGGTGGCGGTGGCGGCGGCGGCGCTTCATACGGCGCCGGCGGCGGCGGTGGTGGTGGCGGCAATGCATCAGCCAGCGGCGGCGGCGGCGGTGGCGGCGCCTTTGGTGGGGGTGGCGGCGGAGCTGCAGGAGGGCTCGTAACAGACACCGCAGGCTACGGCGGCAGCGGTGGCGGCGGCCTGGGCGTGGGTCAGGGTGGAATAGCAACCGGAGGCTCCGTAGCAGGTAACAACGGAGTGGCCAACAAAGGCGGTGCAGGTGGCGGAGCAACACCAGGCACCGGCGGCACGTTGGGTAACCCTGGAGCGGGCGGTGGCGGCGGTGACCCCGTGAACCATCCGGAATTTGACGGAAAAAGCGGTGCAGCACTTGTGCTGGGTATCGCCAATACTGCGGACATTATAGCCACCGGTGGCAGTTTCTCGACCGGCTCTGACATTGTTGGAGCCAACATCACGCTCACGGCAAAATCACCGGTGACCGGCTTCGTTACTCTAGGCGGCAATGTCGTCGGCACCGACACAGTGCAGATGGAAGCAGCCGGACCGGGCAACATCACGCAGACCGCCGGTAAATCAATATCTGCCCCCACGAGTTTGCAAATGCAGACCGAGAACGGCGACATCGGCAGCTCCGGCCAGCCAATCGTCACCGACGCCAGTCAGCTGACGTTGAATTCGGCCAACGGCAGTATCTATATCAGTGATACCGGCACATCAGCCACGCTCGGCACAGGCACGGGCAGCACTTACAGTGTCACCATGACTAACGGCACGGCAGGTTCAATCATCCTGGGTGCAGGCGCGGCCATTGGCGGCACCGCCAAAGTAGTGCTCACGGCCAGCGGAACAGGCACGATCACACAAACGGACGCGGCCGGCCTGATTACTTCGCCGCTGGTCAGTTTGACCACCGCCGGAGGTGATGTCGGACAATCAAGTCAATTCCTCAATCTTAAAGCAGCGAGCCTCACTTTTGGTCTGGGTAGCGGCACACTCTATGCCAACGACAGCAGCGCCACAATCAATATACCGACATCCAGCAGCGCAAAAAACGCAATCTTGACCGACAATCTGGCAGGCGGTATCGTCTTTAGCGTAGCCTCAGGACAAACACTGAGCGCCACCGGCATCCTGTCGATCAGCAATAACCTGGGCAACTTGTCCTTCGGCGGCACAGGAGCAGCAACGGCCGGCAGCCAACTCTCCCTCGCCAGTGGCGGCAACCTTGATCTTGGCGGTTGGCTCACCAATGGCAAACCATTCCCCTCAACCGGCGGAGCAAGCCTGGTAGCCATAGCAGGCGGCAATATCGTTGCAACCGGGGCGGCAGGGCCTGTGATACTGGCCACAAACTCAACCACTGGAAACGGTGGCTCCATCGACATCCAGGCCGGAGAAAACTTCACTCTTCAAGCCAGCGGTGTAGCCGTCGGCTCTGCCCCTTCGACTAACGGGGGAAGTGTACTCTTCAACGGCGGCCCGGTGGTAGCTATCGACGCAAGCAGCACGGCCGGAGTCGGCGGTAGCGTGACGATATCGGCTAACGCGGGCAAAACCGCGGGCAGCGGAGTAATCCTGGACAACGCCACAATCTTAACGACCGGCACCACCGGCAATGGCGATGTCACCTTGACGGCAACAGGCGCCAGCTCGACTAAACAATCTATATTAGTCGGCGATATCACCGCAGCTAGCGGAAAAGCAGACCAGAGCGGAAATATCTTCCTGATCGGACCAACATTGGGCACCGTCGGCAATGTCAATGCCGGAAATCTGAAGGCCGGACAGACAAACTCAATCACCACCATCGGCAATATTGTTTATGGCACAGGAAGTTTCTCCCACGGCCTGACACTGACCTCGGTAAACGGCGTAATAACTCTGCCGGCAACCATAAATATGGACACAGACGGTGCCGGTGCGGGCGGCACCGTGTTTATCAAGGCCCCCACTCTGACCTGGTCCAGCATAGCCACCACCCCCCTCATAATCAATGCCGACGCCACTGGTAAAGGAGACGGCGGCTCGGTCACGGTGAACGTGACCGGGACAAAGGGAGTCACCATAGGCAATGCCAAGGGCAACATTGAGATTTCGGCCAGGGGCGGCTCAACTTCCGGAGCCGGCGGCAATGTATCCGTAACCTCAGGCGGAAATCTCACAGTAAATCCCATATTTTTGACCTTCGGTCCTCTAGCCAACGGTGCTGGTGGAAATCTATCCCTGACGGCAGGAAAAGCAGCGACAGGCAACCTGTATGTGACTGGTCCCTTGAGTGCTGCCGGTACAAATGACGTCGGCGGCACAATAGCTCTGCAAAGCAACAGCGCTTCAGTCTTCAACATTGACGCGGCGAAGGCAAAAACCAACGGCGTGCTGGGAGGACTGAATGTATCCGGCTCATCTGGTAACGGCGACATCTCAGTTGTTAACCTGGGAGGCGGTATCACACTCAATACCATCCCGACGGCTTTCAAAAATATCGTCCTGACCACAGGCAAAGCGGGAGCCCTGACTATAAACGGCGGCCTCGGCGACGCCACCACCCAGAGCATAAACCTTAAAACAGCCTCGGGCGCAATGGTCGACAAGCTCGGCACACTCAAAGCCGTCTCGATCAACCTCACCAGTACAAGCGGTGCAATCGGAACGCTCGACGTCGATTCCACTATCCTGTCGGCAAACTCGGGCGGCACAGTCTCACTGAAATCCAACAACTCAGTGCAGCTTAGCGCATCCAGCGGTAAGAAGTTCTCCGTAACTTCAGCCGCCGACATCATCACTACCGGGGCGCTGACCGTATCCTCGGGCCTGACGTTGACCACAACAAATAACGGCAAAATCGAGATTGGCTCAGATATCACCGGTGGCAAAACCAGCGTCCTGACACTGAATGCCAACGGCACAGGTAAAATCGAACAATCGACGCCGGCAGGAACGGACCGCATCACAGGTGGCACCATCAACCTGACCTCGACCAGCGGCACTATCGCTGCAGTCGGGCCAGCACCACTGCGCGTAAACGCCGCTACTCTAACCGCCAATACGGGAGCAGCTGTAGTCAATCTAGACAACTCAGGTACCGGCACACTGACTCTAAAATCAGCTTCGACCACCTCAACTTTTACACTCAATTCGGTCGGGGCGATAAAAGATTCGGCAAAACTTGTGACTGCCTCGACTGTGGCGATGAAAAGCGGCGGCGCCATATCGGTCGGCGGACTCCTGGGCGGTGCGAGCACAACGGCAGTTACACTAACAGCCGGCGGCGCAGGCAGCATCACGGCCACACAACTGATCACGGCCAACTCCGTAGCGCTTAACGCAACAACAGGCGTTATCGGCAGCCTGAAGGTAAATACCGCGTCGTTAAGTGCCAGTACCGGAGGCAAATCAGTCTCTATCACGGACACAAGCACATTGCCTGTGAGTATCACAAGTCTGGCCTCCGGCGGCACGCTAACCCTCAACACCTCGGCCAGCACCACTTTAGTGGGCAATATCTCAGCGGCGGTCGGATTGCTCAAAGTGACGGAAAAAACCGGCACTTTGACCCTGTCCAACACCGCCAACGTGACCACGGCCAACGGTGGCATCACACTGAACAATTCAGATGCCAAAGCAGGCAAGATTGTATTTAACGATGGTGCCAAGGTCAGCAGTCTGGCAGCCAAAGCCGGACAGGGTACAGTCATTGTCGCTATCGGCAGTGCCAGCCCGGCAAAAGTAGCAGGTCCGACTCCGGGCAACAGCACGGTTACGGGCACTGTATTTTTCGGCAAAAATGGTATCAACTCTATTGGTACGACACCGAATGTATTTACAGGAAAGAATACAAATCTGATCTTCAGTACCGGCACACAACCAGCCACGGCCATACAGGTCGGTAGCGTCAATGGAGGAGTAAGCATAATTGCAGATCCACCGGCGCCGACTGCCGCAGCAGCAATAGTTGCGCCAGTAACTTCGCTGCAGCCAACCCAGTCAAGCTCGATGCAGAATACACTGCAATTGACTTCTAGTCCGGTCTTCGGATCGGTCACCTTGCCCCAGCCTTTAGTGGCGACAAGCCAGATTGCTACAACGCTGAGCGCTCCGGCGATGATTCTGGCCAGTTCTCCGATTGGCCTGTCTGCCACTCCCTTATATGGAAGGGTATCGCAGGATGCAGAAGGAATAGTTGATTGCGATAGCCACTTCGGCGGAAACAGCGGGGCAATCGAGGCGGCACTGAGCAGTGAAATGGAACTGGGACTCAGCCCAGGCACTGCAACCGGAGCCGACTTTGACAAATCGATCAACGGCCACTCAAGTGAGATCAATTTACGCACCGGCAACCTGGTCCTGGCACCGACGGTACAAACAGTGGTCAAAACCCCCTGCGGCCAGATCGACATCGCACCCAACGCCATGGTACTGGTCATGTCACTGCCACAGGGCCTGGCCGTATACGACCTGCACGACACCAGGCAAGATGCTGTAATTGTAAGCTCCGGCTCAACCAAACTTAGCCTCAAGCCCGGCAAACATGTTTTGCTGGCACCACCATCGGTGCACTCTTTTGAGGAAGTAAACCCGGCTGAATTCATCGGCTACGGAGAAGTGCGGAACCATACACTCGAAAACGGCACGCAGCTGTTCACCGGAGAATTTTCCATCCCTTCGGCCATAGCATCGGTCAGACCGCTGGCCTATCTGGTATCTTCGAAACATGCCAATGCCCGGCATCTATCCGGAAGCATGCTGAAAACCGCTGCCATCATAATGCAACTGCGAGGTGGCACGAGCTATCATCAGAAGACGCGGGGCGTGCTCACGGCTTACGGCAAATAAACCGTCAACAATTTCAAGCGTTTGTGGCCGTCTCTCATGAGGCGGCCACATCCATGTCACATCCGGCAGAACTACGTCACAGCCAAGACGGTCCGGCCGGGCGATAATGTGCCAGCAATCCGGCAGAGACTAAAAGGATGATGAGGCGCCCCTAGATGGGGCGCCAGTAAACACCATTTTCGCGATTGAGCAGGCGGGCACCGATAAGCTCTCGCCGCAGGGTTGTGAAATCGGAGTGATGCTTGCCGATAATAGTGTTCACTTGTTTTTCTGCGTAGCGCTTACCAGGCTCGAAGTGCCCGGCCAACCAGTGCAGAATAACAACACGTTTTTTGCGACTGGCGGGAATCTCCTTGAGAGTTTCCCCAACAAGAAAATCGCGCAGCACTTTGCGGTCCCAGGCATCGGCGGAGACAACACTACCGATACTGGCCATCGCCTCCGGTGCCAGAAGTTGCTTCGATAAATTATGCAAGGCCTGGATATTGAGCTTATAAAAGTGCGTGTTCCCCTCGCTGCGCATGCTCACAAGAGAAATTTCCTTCAGCTTAGCCAGATGATGGGAAACCGTAGGCGCCCGTAATCCAAGCAGTCCGGCCAGAGCGTCAACGCTTTGCTCCCCGGAGGAAAGCGCACCGACTATCTTCAAGCGACTCTCATCCGAGAGGGCCTTGAAAAAGGTAAGCATTTCGTTTAATTCCGAGCTGGACATACAAAGCACCCGCTGAACGGTCAACTTCGACACTCATCTAATTAGACAGGCATCTATTTAGATATATATCAAAATAGATATCGCCTGTCAATATCGCCGAGATAGTGGCCAGCCCAGAGTAATCTTGTAAAATTAATCTGGCCGTTTATCAATGGGTCACTTATTCAGCCCTTGCAGCCGCTAGAATCGAAAGGCTAAAGTCAGAACTAGGCCTGAAGGCGCGCCACCGTGGATGACTATTTAAAGGAAGAAAGCCGGATCGAAATCAAGGACTCCCCCGAGTCCGGTAACGTGCACGTCCCGGCGCCCACAGGGCTGCCTCCTCAATACGAAATAATTGAGGAAATTGGACACGGTGGTATGGGAACCGTCTACAAAGCCCGGCACAGTCAACTGGGAACCTATGTTGCCGTCAAAGTAATCAATACGGATTTACTTGAGGGCAAAAATGAAACCAAGGAAAACGCACAGAAGCGTTTCGTCAACGAGTCAAAAGCAGTAAGCCAACTGCAACAAGAAAATGTCATCGCTCTCAAAGATTACGGGGTGACCGCTGAAGGCTCCCCATTTATGATCATGGAGTACGCCGAGGGCAAGACTCTTGACACCATGGTCAAGGGTGGGCCGATGGAATACAAATCGGTCTTGAGCATCATGCGTGGAGTCTGCGACGGCCTTGAACACGCACACGCCATCGGCCTGGTGCATCGCGACATCAAACCGAGCAACATCATTGTCACCAGAAGTGCAGCCGGTAGAGAAATCCCCAAATTGCTCGACTTCGGCATCGCCAGGATAACAGGTGAAGACGGCAAGACCCAGGGTCTAACGAGCACCGGAGAAGTCTTCGGCAGTCCCTACTGCATCGCACCGGAGCAGAGTCTCTCCAGCAAAGTCGACCGTCGCGCGGATATTTATTCGCTGGGCTGTGTGCTCTTTGAGTGCATCACAGGCAAGCCACCGTATGCCGGTGACACTGCCATGCACACTATAATGATGCATCTCAACTCACCAATACCCAGTGCTTCGGCTGTCCTCGGCAAGACACTGCCGCCGGACCTTGAGTTTATAATCAACCGCTGCCTGCAAAAAGATCCGAACAAGCGCTACCAGAATGCAGCTGCCCTAAAAGCCGACATTGACTTACTGCTGGCCGGCAAACACCTGAAACGCACCGCCCTTGGTGGTGCCGCAAGCAGCAAACACATAAAAGCTTTTGTGATAATGGGTGCTGCAGCCGTAGCTATTAGCACAGCCGGACTGATGGCACTATTTCTTTTGCAAAGCAATCCGCCTGCGCCAAACCAGACAACTCCTGCGTCGGGAAATCTCGAGCGTGACGCCTATGGTGTCGATGTAGGAGAGGCATACTCCGCATTTATACGCGGCGACTATAACCATTGCATTATCTTACAGAAGGGCGCCATCGGAGTGTATGACGACAGGCTGGAAGCAATCAGCAAAGAAATCGCAAAGGGTGCCAGCGGCAGCACTTTGAGAGATTTGAACAACGAAGCAACCAAACTGCAATGCTGGAAAGCAGACAATCTCAAACACATTGGTGATTGCTATCGACTGCTGTCACGGAACAATGAAGCGCTGAGCTACTATAACAAAGGACTTGAGATTTATAGACGCTGGGCATTTACGGGCTATAAGAGCAATGATCTGGGTGAATGCTATCGTTATGCTATCGAAATCTTGCAAAAGCTGAGCCGGACGGATGACGCTAAACTCTTGCAGCAGGAGTACGAGCGCTACCTGCATGCGCGCTAAGGGCGCTAAACCGTTTTACCCTCTCCACAAAAGGAGTAACAGTCGTGCAGATCCGAAACATGCTCGTGGCACTTTGCCTCCTATCACTCTCTCTCAATCACAGCGCGCTAGGCGCAGACGATGAAGCCGCCGTTCTTGAGCAGGCGCGAGTGGCGATGATGAGTGGCGACCTGACGAAATCTCGTCAACTCCTGTTGCCGTATGTAGGCGAGGGCAAGGCAGCCGCTCAAAACTTATTTGGAGACCTGTGTGCTCTCTCAGGAGATGCGACAGAGGCAGCGTCATGGTACAGAAAGGCTGCCGAACAGGGAAATGCAAAAGCACAGAATAATTTGGGAATGGCTTACGTAAAAGGGGAAGGCGTAACGCAGAGCGAAACCGAAGCAGTCACATGGCTAAGTAAGGCTGCGGAACAGGGGCACATGAAGGCCCAAAACAATTTATCGGTTATGTATTCGGCGGGGCGCGGTGTAAAAAAGGACGATGCGGAGTCGGCAAAATGGTGCAGGAAAGCAGCTGAGCAGGGCGACCCAGCAGCTCAGATAAATCTCGGCCTCAAGTACAGGGACGGGCGAGGCGTAGAGAAGAATGATAAAGAGGCTCTGAAATGGTTTTTAGCATCTGCACAACAGGGCTCGGTGGCGGCACAGTATCAAGTGGGAGAAATGTATGAGGGCGACGATATGGCAGAGGCATTAACGTGGTATCAACGTGCCGCCGCTCACGGATATCACCCGGCACAAGACAAGTTGGTATCATTACTGCCGACCGACAAGCAAATTGAACAAGGCGTGCTCGTGCTCTCGCCAGGACAGACGGCCTCTTTCGAGTTTGACGTTGTAGAAGGCAGGATTGAGCACCTGCGCCGCATGACACAGCCCGTAACACCAAACTCAAGTGCGGAGAAATCAGTACAGTCGATTGACATTTCCATGGAACTTGATGGTCAAAGGAAAATGACTTTGCTAAAAATCAAAAATAACTACAAAAACGATTTATCCTACATCTGCTCAATGAATGTCCACGGAAAAAAGGACTACCAATCGACTAATGTGATACCAATCAGGGCTGGAATATGGGCACTTGAATCATGGCCATATGAGATAGATCACCTGATGATTCGAAATTTGCACATCGACCGGACGCCCTAATGCTCAAAAAGCATATTCACTTCGGTCGTATCATGGGATGAATTAGGTGGGGGCGGATAAGGCTCAGCCGCCGTACAAGCTTTCAGCACAGAAGCATCAAACGTCTCGTCACCACTGGATTGTCGGATCACGAGGTGCGCGATGCGACCATCCTTTGCGATTCCGACTATAACTTCAGTTTTGCCACTGCCTTCCACATGCCATGCTTCCCGCGCTTTTTGAGTGACCAGAATAATCCACGGCTCCAGGCTTGGATCGCTAACTTTAGGTGCCGCGCTCTTGTCACGATCAAGGTCTTTCATCATCTCGTCTGACGATGGTGCTTCGCTAATTTGCAGCCAGTCTGATTGATTGGGATCGGGCTCAACGTACGGAATCACCCAGCCATCAGAGCGAAACTTTAGCGCAATCGGAGTTCGCGACCACTTATTTTCGCGTAGCTTTGCCGGCGGCGAGGGAAGCGGTAAAGCGGACAAGAGAGACGCCATGACTGCTTGATCAAAGGCATCGTTGGTCGAGCCTTCAAAGATTCTATAATTGAAAATATTTCCAGTGGAATCGACAAAACAGCGCACATTGCATTCAAGCCACGGACCTTTGGAAAAAGGAGAAAAGTGTTTCAGTAATTTAGAAACCACTGACCTTGTATATGTATCGTATTCGTCTCGAGATAAAGCGATGTGGCCGAACGGATAATTCGGGTCCGTATGCGGTTTCCGAGCCAGCTGCAAAATCGAATCCGGCGGCTTAAAGTCGTAAAGCATATGCATAGTTTTGATGTCTCTTACTGTAAGATCAGTCTGCACAGACAAATATGGATACATTACATCGTGAGGATCCAGACTGTGGTTCACCAGCCCCAGAGCATGACCAATTTCGTGCAGGCATACCGCACGCATCTTCTCATCGGTGAGCGGTGTTATTTTGCAGCTGGTCTTAAGCGATATGATGGCAGAATCCATGTGGTACGCACTGGTTTGATAGCTTGTCAGTCCTGCCACTGAAGGGGCTTCCTTTGGTATGTTGTCAACGAATTGACAGGTAATATCAGCGGGCCCCTCGGTAACATAGCTAAACTTGATTTTTGACCCGGAGTAAGATTCCCACTCCGCAAAGGCCTCTCGCAAAATCTCCTCGAAGCGCGGCTTAAAATCGGGCACACCGGTGCCTGATTTGATCAACACCTTGACGGCCATGTCACGATCGAACCACCTATAGGGATGACCCTTTGTGACTTGTTGGAAGTAATTGTCTTGTGGAGCAGGAAGAGTACGGGTCCTGGTGGAAGGACTGATTGTCTGGGCGAAGCCTGCCTGGGCGCTCACTGAATGACCGACCAGAAGGATCAAAAGACTAATACCTGAAAACTTCAAAGTGCTTTCTGCTCGTCGCGCCGCTCATAATGGCCATTTCGAATTACCATGTCATCGGTATAGAAATCCTGACTCTTCGTCAGTTCTTGTGCCCGATCACTCATAACACTCCTCAATTTCCAACCACTGATCTTATCGTCGGTGCACCGGAAGAAATAAACCTGCAAAGAGTCTGCACAGAGAGCACTTCCAACCATGCTATATTCCAGCCACCCGGGACCGGCGGAGTCTGGTTCGCCCAGAAGTGCGAATAATCGGGTCCGGGACATACCAATGAGTCGCTCCTGTTCCAGGAGTTTTTCGAACTCGCCGGGACGATCAAGATTCATTTTCCAGTCGTCAGGCTCAAATTTCTTAGATTCAAATACAGCCAGCCACATGTCGGGACTGATACGATTAGTTTTCCTATAGGGAGACTGCGTAGACAGCGGCATCATATGGACGGAAGCACTCGAGGCAAGGCTCGATGTTTCAATATAGATGGGCTTTACGACAAAATTACCCGAAGTGTCAATCACACCATAGCGAACAACGCCGTCGGATTTGGTGGCAAGGCCCACAACAGCTTTACCAGAAACAAAAGACTGACAGCTAGCAAATTTCTTACCACCCAAAAGCTCACCATTTTTGTTGATAAATCCGAAATATTTGGGTTTGAAAGCCGAATCTGGAAAACCTACAACAGCATACCCATCAGAGAAACAATCAGCGCAGTAAAGTGGGGGCAACTGCAGATGACTTCCATCCGGGCGAAAGAACCGACAGAGCCGAGTCACGCACCCGGGTTGGCCGTCGTAATGCGCCACGGTAGACTCACCGAGAATCACGCCTTCATGAAAGCTTCTGCCAGAAAACTCAAAATCACGCTTAGAAATTGAAGCAAGAACCTTGCCGTTTCCGTCAATAAAAACAGTAGCGCGCCTCTCAGAATCCTCAGCAGTAAAACACCCCTCGCTGTAGGTCAACATTTTGTCGTAGATCGGTGGCACTATTGAGCGTCCATCAATGTCACAAATCCCTTCCTTCGTGCCGTTGGAAATGACGAGCATTAATTCCGAGCGCTTTTGAACCGGATTTTGCCGGCCGGTCAAAGAATCATGTAACTGACATGCCTGTGGCAAGGGTATCGGAAACGGCTTGCCGCTGGAGTCAAGCAGTTGAGCACCGCCCACGCGCGGGAACCGAGTGCTTCCGTGTTCAAACTCGGTCGCAAAGTATAGACCGTCGCCCAGGTAATTAAGACACTGATACTTAGGCTCAATAATCCAGCGCCCGGACTCAGTCACAACACCGTATTTCTGAACAGCGCCAACGGGAGAGCAGTACAGACCGCAGAGCAATAAAAGCCCAACCAGGGCAGTAGCACGAATACCAAACAATCTATTCAAGACCGGCGAGCTCCCTTTTTTTTTTATGTTACCCGGACGACACTTACCCGGCCAAGATCTGGGTAGAAGATTAATACATCAATCGAGGTCAGCCAAGTGATCAAGTATTCGATAGTCGCGTTGTCGACTCTTTTGGTAACCTGCGTCTCACCAGCCATGGCCAGTACATGCGTTGGGGCTAATCCATGCCACGCCTGTCACACCTGCGAATACTGCAAGCGCTGCGCCAAGATGGGCGGCACATGCGGCGTTTGCAAAGACGGGAAGGGAAAACACAGTCACAAAAGGCTTCAGGTAGCTGTAAACCTGCAGAAATGATGAAAAGAAGACTTTACCCAATCATTAAGCATGCCGCTCGGTTCTCGCTTGCCAGCTTGGTGCTATCCGTAATTTGCTTAATTGCGCTTAGTGGAGGGTCAATAGCCATCGGCCAAGATCCAATAAGTTCGCCCTACAAATTTCTCCGCTTTCTTTACAGCTACGGCTGGGAAGGTGTTAAGGTGCCGATATCTCTCTTCGCCATATTTTCGACAGGTTGTACGATAGAAGCCTGGCTCAGAGAGCGCAGCAGGGCAACCACGCAACTATGAAAAACAAAGTCGCTTACTGTCTGTGCATGGTCTGATTGCAAGCAGTATATGTGATTAATCCGCTGGTCTAATGCAACCACATCGCATCATCCGGCAGCAGCGTCGACGCTCGCGCCCTGGGACCTGGTACATGCAATGACGGCATTGTCGATTCGTGCATCATCAGCCAGCTATTGCCCTTCGGCTCAAGCGTGGCATCATAAAGATCGCTGACTTTCATTTTGTGGTCTGAACTGCGGCCCCACTGATTGTCTATCCAGACACGCCCGGTCTGCTCGTCGTAGGCGGTAACCGACACCACATGCCAGACGCCCTTGCTGCGGGAGAGGCCTCCGCCCTGGTCACCAAGAAACGGCTGATTGCCCGTATGCACCCTGATGATGGCTGGGAAATTACCAGCTTGTTTGATAGCCAGCAACGCATCCTTCAGATCTATCTCCGAACCGACATGCACCGTATTGGCGCCGCCATGGATTTTATTTTCAATCACAAATCCATTGTCGCTCTTACCGGAAATTTGATTAGCAATTTCCTTGAGTGCAGACGCGCTGAGAGCCGGGTTTTCCGCCAACTCCTTTGGAGGATTGCTGGCGTAGTCCATCAATCGTTCGCCGGTATCACCGCTAAAGCTACTGCGCTTAGACGGATCCTGGATAAAACGCAAACTGCCTTTGGTGGCAACGTTACCGGCCGGATCTGTCAGGCGGCGCTGCCAGAATACATTGGCAGCCGTTATTTGAAATATCTGACTGGCATAGCTGCGTTCACCATCAGCTGTGGGATTGCGCGATGATTCACTGTCGGTTTTGAGACTTCTGGCGTCGATGGATATGGCAGTACCATCGGATGCAACGAAACTACCGGTAGTGGCAACATCGGCAATCAACTTAATCGCCGCGGCAGGATTACAACTAAAGTTGCGCACCTCAACCGTTGAAACATTGCAAGTATCGTGTCGCCCCTGGTCGATCTGACCGGGATTGGCGGCATGGTGCAGGGCCTGCTCAGCAATTTTCACGCGATTAGCCTGGTCGATTGGCCCCTGACCGGTATATTCCATCAGCCGACTGGTGTTTTCGTATGTGCCCTTAATCTCATCGGCGGTCAAACCCGCCTGTGTGGCACGGCTCTCAAAAGCCGCCATGTCCGAGTTGAGGCGATCTCGGTCTTTACCCTTCATCATTTTGGAAGCGACCATAGTGTCAGCCAGCGTCTTCAGGTGCTCCCGCGCCTCGTCCAGCGGCGTTCGAGTCGGCGGCAGAGTCTGGTCTGTGGCATCAGCAATTAATGCCGACCGGTCACTCTGCGGAAGCAGGTTAAGCGCCACAGGCAGAGGCCTGACAAACTCAGACATCCTCCAGCGAGGCTGGGAGTCGAGGGTGCGCTCAGGCAAAAGATTAAATGACGAATCCAAGCAAAAATGCCCCGGGGAAAGGGGTTCAAGACAGATAGGGTCAGCATCCATCATGGCCCAACCAGCCGCCCGCGTCAATCAGCAAGAGCCGTGTCACTTAGTATTTTCCGCAGCCGGGGGGCCAGAACGCCTGGTACCCGCCGGGTACTTTCTCTACTTAATATCACCCCTATCAAACGATTGGAGTGTTTATGAGTTCAAGAGCCGACGCCCACATTGCCGCAGAAGCCCAGCAAACCGCGCGACACATGTTTGAAGACATAAACTCACACAAGCCAAACGGCCTGGAGAGAGCGATTGATGAGATTGCCGCCGAACGGCGGACGCACACGCCGACGGAATTTCGCCAGTACATGGCTGAGCTCAACAAGGACATTCAACCGAAGCTGCCAGGGCTGACGATTGTTGGAGCTTCTGACGTTGGCGGCACAAAAACCCTGTCAATAAGTCAGCGCTCCGGGCCGAGGCGTCTGGATCAAAATGACGGCGCTGATTTGGCACTGGAAATCAAATATCAAGCAATGCTGGTCAACAGCAGAAACGGCATGCCTACTGGCCAGGTCGCGATGGAACGAAAAGAACACCACCAGTAGCAGGTCAAACCTTCTCCGCCACCAGCAGTAAGCGGTCGGAGCCGAGAGTAAACTCGTCAAATTCCGTCGAGCTGTACATGTCGCTCACGACAAAATTGGCTTGCGACAGCATATGGCCGATCTCGCCGGCGGTGTATATCCAGTGAACGGCATGCCGTTTTTCTTCCTTACCGTTCTGGATAAACGTATAGTCAGTCTCGACGCAGCTGTGGCGGCAATCGTATTTATTTTCGATGAGCATAAACATATCGCCGAGCTGCACCCATTCACGCTCGCCACCATTTACCAGGAAGCATTCGGCGGCCATCGCCGAATCGATCACAAACCTGGCGCCCTTTTTTAGACACTTGCTCACTGCGTGGAAAAACTCGACAGTGCCGGCACGATCAAAATATCCGAAACTGTTGCCCATACAAAAAGCGCCGTCGAATTTCTTCGTTGAAGTAAATTTGCGCACGTCTTCTCTTAAGTAAGAGGGCTTGGCCTTGTGATCGACGACGGCCTGTTTTGCTTCTTCGATAAATTCCGCCGAAAAATCCACACCCGTGACTTTGTAGCCGGCGAGAGCGAGGGGAAGACTGAGTCTACCGTTGCCGCAAGGCAAGTCGAGAATATTCCCGCCGGCGGGCGCAGCCAGCGTTTCCACTAAAAACCCAATCTCCTGATCAGTCGTATCCTGGGGAATCGCCCGGCGCCATAGCTCCAGCGCAGCTCCCGAAAAGAAGTCTTCGTACCAGTTGGCTTTTGGGGTGGTTTTTGTCATTGCGAAATCATAGCATCAGGAGTACGAGCCGATGGTACCATAACTTCATGACACGCCGCGCTTTCAGCCTTCCAGTTCGCCATCCGGTCTACCAGCTTGTGCGCTGGGCGATCATCCTTGGCCTCGGCTGCTTCATTTCAACTGTCGGTCTGGCCATAATGCTGGGTGATATCAACTTCGTAGACCGAGCCGAAGCAGAAAAAAACGCGAAAAAAGCGCTTGAACACGATATCGTTCGGCAAAGAACTGATAGCCAAAGCAGACATGAATAATGGCGAGTAGTCAGTATTTTACACAAGCAGAGTGAATTACTTCACGAGGCCGAACAACCTGTCGTTAGAAGCAGAAGCATGGCAGCCCATGCAGGATTGTACGCGCCCGGCGGAAGTGACGCTTTTACCGTCGGCACTGATAGTTCCGTAAACCCATCCATTGTCTGTACTTGGGGTCTTCGGATCAAGCTTCATCATCACAAAGAGCCCCAGAGGTTTATCCGAAGCAGCTGGTTCTGTACCGGCTTTGCCGGTACTATCGGAAGCTGGGGCCCAGGATTCTTTTACAACAACCTGGCCGGGCTTGGGAGCCTCATCTCTGAAATATTGCCCGGGGTCTCTGGCGTAAAGGAAATAGACCTTCTGGCCGTGGGTCGAGACGTCCTTACTGGCGCTCAACCGCGCCCTGGGCGGTGGCGGAACCGCACACAGAGTCGGCGCCCAATGCGCAACGTCATCTACTTTTCCATAGCTTTTGTATTGCGAAGCGACTGACAGCAACTGATCCTGAAAGGCAGGATCATTGACGTCTTTTTTTATCGCGGTGATCTTCGTAGACTTCTTATCCGCAGGCATGGATCTGGCCGTTCCGGCAACGAAAATGCTTACTACCAGAGTAGCTGCGGCGATTTGGAGGACTCTGGATAGAACTGTCAGCATAGGTCCAATTTAGCAGAAATCAGGCTAAAATCCAGATCCAAGCCAATTAAACTTGTCAGCGTATTTCCAGTTACAAAGCAGTGCGTGTTTGACAGTGCCGTACGAAACCAGCAGATCATCCATCTGTGATCGCGGAATCGAGGATATGGCATTCCTATCGAAAATTACTCCTTGCGCCATTTTATCCTCCATTAGAGTGCCCCAACGATTAGTCAGCCTCAGAACCTCTGCATTGTAAAAATCGTGACCACCGGCCTCGATCAAAAGCTTCCACTTTTGAGGATCGCTGAGAGACATAGTTGTATCGGCCATTGTAAACAGGGGTTCCCCCTTACCGGCCACGTGAGCGGCAATCGTGGAAAGTTCGGGCTCTTTCTTCATAAGCAAATCGAAAATATTCGCGGGCCTATCGGCTAAGGCAATGAGTGGGTCCTTGGCTGCAGCTACGGTAGCCCTGCCAAAAAAGGCCTCTTCCGCAGCTGAGACGCCGGCGGTCGCCAGACGCCCTACACCAGCGCGAGCACCAATCAAAGCCGCGGTGCCAACAACCGCTCCAGTTAGCACCGGATGATCTGCAATCATCTGCCAGGTTCGATTGAAAAGGCTGTTTTCAGATGGGTGAGGCTGGCTATTATCTTGATGATCGTGATTGACCTTGGGTGAATCTGCAATATCAGAGATCGGCATTGGGGTTAGAGCTCCGGAAAAGGGAGATGATTGCGCAACCATAATGCTCGCTGAATAAAATCAGCGTAAAACACGCCCATGCTACACTAACGGCGCATGCCGATCATCACAGTACAAAATCTCACCAAGACTTATCGTGGCGGCAAGGTCAAAGCCGTTGATGGCGCTACATTTGAAATCGAAAAGGGTGAAGCCTTTGGTTTAATCGGACCAAACGGCGCCGGCAAAACCACTATTTTTAGCTGCATGCTGGCTCTCACACATCCAACCTCCGGCCGCATAGCCATCGAAGACAAATCCCCCTTCAACCTTGACATCAAGCCCCTGATCGGCGTTTTACCCGAGCGTCCCAGCTACAACCGCTGGATGACAATCAAACAGTTTCTCGCCTACCACCACTGGCTGGCGGGCTTCCCCGCCTCCGAGCGTGACGGCGAAATCAAACGCTTGCTGGACCTGGTAGAGCTTGAGGTCGACAGCAAGAAAACAAAAATCCGTGAGCTCTCTCGCGGCATGCTGCAGCGCATTGGCATTGCCCAGGCCTTGATTGGCAAACCCAAAATTTTCTTCCTCGATGAGCCGACATCGGGCATGGATCCGCTGGGGTTCATCCTCATTAGAAAACTGCTGCTCAAATGCAAGGAAGAGGGCATGACCGTCGTGCTCAATTCCCACCATTTAAATGAAGTAGAAAAAGTCTGCGACCGCATCGCTTTTATCCGCAAAGGCAAAATCGAAGAAGTCGCGACAGTGAGCGAGCTTTCACAGGTGCGCACCAGTCTAGTACTGGCCTGGGTAGAAAGTACAGGTACGGGCGCAAGCAGCAGCGCCGAAATCCTTGGATCAATTTGCGGAAAGCACGGCTGCCAAATCATTGATACCGAGGGCAATACCGCTAGAATCTCAGTGCCGGGCAAAGAACAGGCAGCCGATCTGATAGCGGGGCTCACTGCAGCAGGCCTTCGGGTCTATCAATCAAACTTTGAAAAGCGCGAACTCGTCGAGCTATTCTTACGCGGGGGCGAAAACAAATGAATCTGCTCAACCGCACCCTGATCAGCCCACCGGTATTTGCATATACACTGTACGTCAAATTCTCCAACTGGCGCAACTGCATTCCCCTTGCGCTTTTTATGCTCATTCCGACGTCGGTAGTTTTGACGACAATGGTTTTTCCGCACGGTCCAATAACTGCGGACAACAGCAAGGGAGTAATAAATATCATGCGGGGCTATTTCGCCAGCCCGCTCATTTGCATGGTGGTCGCATACTTTTTCATCAGCGACGGCTTTGCCGGTCGCAAGATTATTGCCGAGGCAGATTCCATGGCCCTGCTCTTCACGCGCGCAATCAGCCGCTTCTGCTACGTCATGAGCAAGTTTTGCGGCGGATTCATCGGCACATCAATCGTCTTTGTTACGGGCTTTTCCATCAGCCTGTTTGCCGCTCGCTGTTTTGGTGTGTATCTTGACTCGGTCAGCATTTTCGATTACGTCACGCTGCTATGCAACGCGGCGACATTCACAGCTCTCATGGTATTCCTTCATTGCGCCAATCCTGTGATAGGCGGTCTTACGTACTTCATATTGATGGGCGCAAGCGGCATGGGCGGGATGTTTACTTCTTTCGAAAAAACCGATAATACCTTCCTGGAACTCTTCAAATCCATTTGCCTTTTTATCAGTGAATGGTTTGGCGATTTTGTCGCGACGCCGATAAATTTTGCGGCACTGATCTCAGCACAGTTCCTCGACACTTACGAACTGGCTGTCTTTGCTTCAAATATCGCATTCTTCCTGCTCCTCGCAAGTGCAGCTCTTTCAATCAGGGAGTTTTCGTATGGCGCAGACTGACCTCTCCGAGAAATCCAAACAAGCGGATCCGATATCCCAGGCTTATGGCGAAAACAGCGCCCTGAAGATACCGTTCTGGTTTCTTGTCGTAGCAGTCTTGCTGTTTGGCGTACGCATCTATACCAAAGAGACACAAATGAGAGCCGCGCCGGGGCAGGGAGTTGCCTGGATCACGCCGGTGGAATTCAAAAGAGAAAAAGACAGCGGTCAGTTGGGCAAACAAGATCTGGTGCTTTATGAATTTACGGCTGACTGGTGCCCACCTTGCAAAAAGCGTGAACGCACGACCTTTAGAAATCCGGAGACGGTGAAGAAAATAAATTCTAACTTCATCCCCGTGCGCGTGGATCTGACAACCGAAGCTCAATCGGCTCAACTGGAGACAAAGATTCTCACAGACCGTTTTGATGTAACCAGAATTCCCCACTGCTCCATTACGCTCAAATCCGGTGAATTTGTCTGCAACGACAACTATTTGTTTGGCGATACGTTTGAAGAATTTTTAGACCGATCAATCACGCGAGCTCGCAATGTCCGTGCCGAGCTTTTGCTGGGCAAGGGGCAATTTAGCGAAGCTCTGGCCTGTCTTACTCCGGCAGTCGTTAACGGAACACAGTCCGTCAACCCCTACAGCGCCGGCGACTACCTCATGTGCCACCATTTGCTGACAATGCTCCACCGGCAGGCGGAGATCGAGCCGATGATGACAAACACATATGAAGCCACGATCAAAGAGAGAGTAATCCACGGGATTACCAAACCAACAGATGTGCATTGGCTGGATAATTTAAATAGTTATCTGCGCGGACAGCTAACCGATGAGCAACTACTGGCAAAAATTGAGCGTGGCGAAAACGAATCGGAGATGTATCTGGCCATCGGCCTGAAGCACCTCAGAGACGGTGATATGGCAAAGGCCAAAACCAACCTCAACAAGTCTGCACTACTCTCGGCAAAAAGCTACCGCTCGGATAAGGTGGCTGAAAACATTTTGAAAGAGATTGATAAATAGGCGACCGAAGGCCCCCCCCTGGCTTCAAGATTGCAGCTCGATTTCTCCCGGCCGCCATGTCTTGTCAAACCACGGCTCCGTTGGGCCGTACAGACGAAGGATCATAAACCAGCCTTTGCCGGGGATAGTCTGCACCCAGTTGTTCTCCATGCCCGCCGGCGCTTTCGGCCCGAAATAGACATCAACCGAGCCGTCGGCATTGGTCTTCAAGCCTTTGTTCTGGCTGCTGACACTGGGTGCCTTCTGGTCGGTCTGCACCATCGAGCGCGTCTGGTTGTCGTAAACGATAACGGACCAGAAATCCTTAACTGGAACATTTGGCGGCAGATGCAATTTGTAGGTTTTGCCGCCATCAAATGGGTTGCCTTTCGCATCCTGCACTGACCAGGGATACTGCGAACCGCGGCCCACCATCTTCTCCTCCATCGCAGGAGTGACGCCGGTGGCGATGTAGTAAAAGAATGCTGCACCATCCAGATTGCTCACCCCTGGTGCCACCTCAAACTTGTAGCCACCAAAAAACGGCAGTCGCCAGGCGCTGTTGGGATAGAAATAAGCCTCCTTGGAACGGATCTTGAAGGCAATGGCCCGTGCAGTCACGGCACCGATCTTGGCGGCATCATCGAGGATCTTCTTCATGCGCTCATCGGGGGCGAAAGGCTGGCCCTTAACGATACCGATCGAAGCAAACAGGCCCAGTGTAGTGGGATCAGAGCCCTCAGCCGGCTCTTCCTGGATGACTTTATTCAAAAGTCCCCAGAACGAATAGTCAGCAGGAGCAATAAAGTTAGATGGAATACCGGAAGCATTTACGAATTTCATCGGCGATGGATTCTTCGCATCGGCGAGAGGGTAAATCCGAAGATTTTTCTTGACCGATTCAACGGCCGGTCCGGTCGCGCCATCGACGAGGAAGGAGCGAAATGCGAGCCAGTTGCCGAAAGTGCTGGGCCTCACCACGTGGTAGCCCGACGGGATATCACCCTTGAATCCTGGCGGCAAAATCAAGTATTTGCCTCCTTCGCCCTTATCCGCTCCCGTAATACCGACATCGGCCACCCACTTGTACCAGAAGTCATTGACCAACCCCAGCACCTTGGGTGGAATCTCTAGCACCAAGGGCCCCTTACTGGTATCGGTCCAGATAAAGCTGTAAATCGTATTGTCGTTGGCGGTCAGCTCGATGGTCCGCGAATCGACGAGATTTTCCCAGATTACGTCAGTCTGATTATCGGGTCCGAACTTGCGGAGGGAATCGCGCATACCGGCCTGGTTGACGATGGGGAGAGCCAGCAAATAGGCCTGCAGCGCCCGCGAACGGTCCAGGTTGTCGTAAATCTTGTCAACGGTATCGGCTGACGGATAGCCATAGTCCAGCTTCAACGTCCCGAGGGAGGACTCAATCTTGTCAGGAACAGCGACGCCGGGGGCGAAAGGCGTTGTCATCTTGAAATTCTGCGCAGAGGCCTCCGTGCCAAACGCCACGGCCAGAGTCGCGGCTAGCAGTGCCTGTTTCCTCATGTTTGTGTCTCCTTCTGCGCAGACGGTGTCTAAATAAGATATGGGGCTCCGATATGGTACCGCATTCCACCCCCGACCTTCCAATGGGGACGGGGAAATTCCATGCCACGAAAATTCCACAATTGGCGTTCATACTAATAGAATTCGCGTTCAGGTGACCCTTATGAGTAAATTTGACAATACGATGATTTACCTTCTAACCGGCCTTGGCACCCTGGCCGTAATTTTGTTGTTTAATCTTTCCAACATTCTCAGTCCGAAGAAACCACTACTGTCACCATATGCGGTGCAGCATTTCACGCCTGATGGCGGGCTGGTTGAAAACTACCGGATGCAGAAGTGATTGGGAAGCGCAGGCTTCACTCAAGACTGTTCCCAAATGTAAATCAAGCAGACCAGCGGGGATACCGCGGGCTAAATGCCGGTGCTAGGATGGATTTATGAAGCGCTATCTCTATCCGGTCGTTAAACATGTTGCGCGTTTCGCCTTTATTGGCGTAGCGGTCTCGACGGCTGTGTTTCTAATCTTTCTGGCACATTACCAAGGTGATTTCATCCAGGCCTATCTGTCCTTAGCTGATTGCCTTTTTGGTAGTAACTTTTACACCATCAAGCCCTTTGAAGTCGCTTTCGGAGGCCTGGGTATTTTATATAGCTGCGCTGTCTACTCATCTGAGGCGTACAGAAAACGGTTACGGCTGCTGACGCAGCGGGATGACCGGACACCCCTGCTCGCCGGAAGTGGCGGCGGACAACAGGCTATTGGCGCCGACTGCCGGTGATATCCTGACATATTGTCAATTACAGATGGCCAGCAGCCAACCAACGCTTCGCAGGGACTGTTAGCAAGACGGTTCGTGCCATTTTGGATAACCTCAAATGTGTAGCTCTACGGCCATCCCCCAAATGGGTGATTGCGAAGTTACAACTCATTATTTACCCTGAGCGCTTTCGTGGTGTCCCCTTTGTTTTAATTTGGGTCCGACAGCTCACTGCCGACGGATTGGATAGCTTGCAACTAAATGGAACATTCAAAAGCTCGACATGAGTCTTGGAGGACGAAGAGAATGCTAGGTTTCAGCAGCAAACGCAATCATTGGACTACCCTTACATTATCAACTTCATTAGTCGCATTGGGCCTGTCCCTTGCCGTGGCTCCTAGCAGCCTCGGCTCAAATCAAACAGACCACAAAGGAAATACTTTATTCGGACGTTCGGGTCTCAGAGTCTACGCTCTTAAGCAGCAAGAACCAGCTGACCAATTGACTTTTAGTGCCGCACCGAACCAAAATAAACCGACCAATGAACTTCCTCTGGATAAGCTCAACCGCAAAGTATGGGCAAACAATACAGTATTCTACCTACCGAAACATATTGCAGATATTACTGTTTCCTATTCGGGGAACGAGCTGACTGGTTACAAAATCAACAGCACCGCATTTAAACTTACACCGGTGCCAGACGAAAATTTAGCGTTTCGTGCAGACTACAGAAACCTACTAGGGCTCGTTACGGATGTCACACACTGCAAGCTCGAAGTCAATGCCAACGGTATTTTAACTTCCGCAAATGGAGAGGCAAAAGACCAGACGGCTCCAATTATTGCGGATGTAGTAGCATCATCGATAAAAATCGCCAAGGCGGCTGCTAAGTATGCAATAGCTGCCGTGGAACCAGCTCGAACTGAAAGCACGAAGAACCGCCTGGTCGACCTGGAAAAATCCTCGTTCACTCAAGTGGTTACGCCCGGGTGGAAAGACTGCAACTATTGGAGAGACTTGAGCAGCGAATTTCCAATGCTCGGTCTTAAGCTCTGGATAAACAAGCCGATAGTAAACCCCTGTAGCTCAGATCTACTAGGCAACCAATATATAAACGGGATAGTGGTCAGAAGTCCTGAAGTAGTGCATTTTGGAATCGTTCAGAACGATTCGATTACCGTGTATGAGGGCTACTCACAATTGGCTCAGACCGGCACATTAGGTGTGATTCCTATTCGCAAACATTTTTTGCGCGCTACATCGCAAAACGTTGTCCTGAATGAAGCCGGGGCGATCTCATCGCTGGAAGAGACCGGAACAAGCTCTCTCAAAACTATCTCAGATGCGCTTAAAACCATTGCGGATGCTCTATAGATAAGAAAGAAGCGCCGTTACGGTCTTCCGTCTAGCCGCCAAGAGCTTACAAGAGGCGGCCTATCGAATTGCCTTATAATGGCAAAGTGAAACGCATCCCCCAAACACACCGAATTAAGGGCGGCATTACGGCACTGATAGGCACCAATCTAACCTTCGGGGGAAGACTGCTTGCAAAAATCGGATATGAGCAAAGGTACAAAGGACAAAAATGGCGAAATCAACCAAACTTCGGCAGACTTTCATAACACTTAGTTTGGCCGGAGCCACGCTTGCGGGCTGTGACGCGATAAACAAAGGGTTGGACCCGACACCAATACCGGCAACGTCCGGCGCAACGCAGACCACGACAGCCGTTGCTCCAAATCCAGTGCCTGCGCCTGTCACGACACCGGGCGCCGATACGAGCACGCTAATGAGCCGTATCGTGATAAATCCACCAGGGTTCAACCACCCGGCGGTGAGTGAGGCCACCATTCAAGCTGTGAAAAACGCGATAAACGCCCTACCCCCGGAGCAGCGCAAAAAGCTCGATCAAAACGGAGCGCGAGTAATCGTCTCGCCGAACATGATAGACAGATGGCCGGAAAGCGTAAAAGATCTTCCGGAGGCGGAGAAATCTCCATTGCCGACCTTAGCTGAGCAGCCGGGCCGCATATATGGTGTCGACATGTGCGTTTACGAACGCCCGAAAAAACGCGGCACTACAGATTTGGGAGAAGCGCGACAGCCTGCATATATTCAGCTGCAAGTTGGAGACATGTGCTTCCAGGTGCTTGATGGCGACGCGATGGTTTTGTCGAAAGACCCGGAGTTGCGCAAAGAGTACGATGCGGACAAGAAAGCGATAGCACCAATTGACCAGGCTAAAGTCGCAGAATTTACGAAGCCCGATGATTGGGGTCCACGCGAAACTTGCGCAGAATTGTTTGGTTCGATGATGGGTGGCCGCAATGAGAACACGGATAACTTGTACAAGAACTTTCCGCGCGTGAAAAAGTGGCTGATCACAAAGTTGGGGATCACCGGGCAGGGGTAGATTTGGCTGGTCGACGTGGTCGAAGTCTTATTGCCGGTCTCTGACTCCCGTATCGGTCAGTTAGTCGTTTACACCGATTTCGGTGAATTTGTATTTGCCTTGATCTTTGGCAAATATATAAATGTCATCATCACAAAACACGAAGACTGAATCTTTGTCAGCGACAGGCTTTTGGCGCACTAAGCATTTGCGGGTCGAAGCAGAGAAAATCTTCTCAGACTTTGCTATAAACTCAGCCCTATTCAGTTTTTTATCCTGAATTAAATCCAAGTACGGCAATTTCGTCATATCTGCCAACGCGTTCTTGTCATTCTTCCGCAACGCAGCTTTGAATTCTTCCCAGAAGGACAAGAACTCTTTGCTTACTGCGGGCTCTGCTGCCGCTTTCGCTTGCTTAGCTGGCGCTTTCGCTTGACTGGGTGTCGAGATTCCGCAGACAATCACGCAACTTATAGCCGTGAGCACAAGCATAACAAGCACTTTTGAATGATTCATTGTTCCTCCAGGGACGTTGCATGGCATATTCTACAATCGATGACTGAAAATTAGCGGGTTTCGCAAAGTCTCCGAACAGTTCGCAAGTTCTGAAGGATTGTGTGAGCCTTATTCAAACCAAGCGAAAAAAAACGATGCGGAACCAGCTGCAAGTTGGAGACATTTGCTCCCAGCTCCTTGATGGCGACGCGATGGTTTTGCCGAAAGAACTGAATAATATGTCATTGTCGGTTGTGTATTTCGAAGCGCATGGCTAGACTTATGCAATGAAAAGAAGCATAGCTGTGGCAAGTTTTCTTATGTTGTCCCTGACCTACCCTGGTGTAGGAGCTTGCGCACTCCCTCCGACCGGTGCCAGTAATGGTGAAACATCCTTAAATAGGAACGACTTACCGAAGGCAGACGGCTGGGTCGATGAGACCTTTTCAGAGCCGGTGAAACAAATAGCACCAACTGCTGTTCCAAAACGGACTGGGGGCAGTGCAATATTGTTTGAGTCTTATTCAAACAAGGCAAAGCAAGCTTTACACAATCAATCGCTCGAAGAAGCGGCAAATTTATACCAGCAGGCTCTGGAGCAAACCGGCAGTTGGGCCGCGGACGACAAGCGCACCATCAGCACAATAGACAAGCTGATCGAAATTAACAACACCTTAAATCGAGCAGATAAGGTCCACTACTACATGGAAGAGCTCAGAAACATCGGACAATGTTTGTATTTAGACCCAGAGAGGCTAACTCAGAATTCGAAAAAAGTCTTCATAGCTAACGCGGATTCCCCACTGGCTAGGGCAGATGCTCTCATGGCCAACGGCAAACTAGACGATGCGGAGAAAATTTACCGCTCGCTTTATACGAGCGCGGTACCAGCAGGACAGACTGCAGTCACCTATAAACCGCGAATCGCTATTCGTCTAGTCGGCGTCCTATCCCTCCAGCACCAGACCGCACGAGCAGAAGAGCTACTCAAGCCACTGCTCAAAGAAACCGAAGCGACGTTGTCCGTATCGCCGACCAGTACCGACTGCCAGCTCGCCATGGCTATGGTGCTTCAAAGTCTTTCCATTTTGCACAGAGAGAAAGGCGAGTTCGGAGAGGCAGAAGCTCTGTGCATACAGGGACTGAGATACGCCGACTGGGCGCAGGGCAAGTATGGCCGGATGAGTTTCTACTTGCAAAATGAAATGTGCAAAATACATCAGGCCCAGAAACAGCCGCTGAGAGAAATCAAGGATCTACGGCAAGCGATCGACATAGCCAAGCACGACAAATCAGGGGTGACTGAAGGCGAACTGCGCCGCACACTTTTAGAGCTGGCGAATATGCTCAAACAAGCGGGCCTGACGGCCGACGCAAGCAGCTATCTCAAGCAGGCGGAGAAAATTGCACCGACGCTGGAACCGGCGAGCATCGGGCCTTAGGTATCGATGGGCTCAAGTCAGGAGGACTGTGGCAAAAATGTTTGTTCCAATGGCTTGAAGAGTTTCAAGTATCGAAATGCCCATATCTTTTACGATTTGTTTGTTCATAGGAGAACCTCCTTTGACGGAAGAACCGCCTGAGAGACGCACTATCACGAACCTGATCAGAATCAGTATCCCCAAGGAACAGACAATCCCGCGCAGTCCAACTGAAACCAGGTATCCTGGCTTGAACCCATCAAAAGCAGTATGGTCCCGACTGTGTTCCCTGTCAAGCGAAAGAGAGTCATTAATCGTGGTTTTTCTCGGGCGCAGAAGCAGCTGATTGTGCCTCCACAGAAGCACTAACTGTCGGCACGGCCTTTGTTGGAGTCGATGTGCCGGCGCCAGCCGGCGATGCGGTCGAGACCCCGGCTGAGGCTGACTCAGCCCCTAAACTGACCTTTGAACTGACATCGGTCGTCGCACTCATCGGCTGAGCCTCTGAAGCCGGCGCCACCGAGACGGTCACGTCGCGATCAGTGAAAGCAGATACCACTGTTCCAGCTGGAATTTTTACATGACTCCCGCCGCTGAAAAGCGCAACAACGCCCAAACCAACCAGGCCAAAAAGCACGCCGCCCAGCACGTATGAACCCACGCCGGCTCCATTCTTTCCAGACTTGGTTTTCATACCTCTTAAGGGAACCCTGGTGTCATCCACAGCTTTAACCGAAGAAATCTCCAAACAAAGCTTCCCGCCTTTCGCGCCATCCTTTTCATCAACATTCGTCAGATAGCCAATGGCCGAAACACCTTCCTTGATGCACACAGTCTTTCCATCTCTAGCCAGGACATCTTCCAAGACAGTCAAGAAAATCTTTTGCCCCGCGGCAGAATGTTTAGATGAAATCGCCTCTCCAAGCTTGAGTCGAACAACCGTTCCCTCATCAATCGACACAGACTTAGTCTGCCCAAAGCAAGTTAGCGGCTGGCAACAGAGCATAATTAGCGCAATCACAACCGAAAGCAGCCTTCGAAACATTAGCGACCCACCGTTGCCGGAGATACCGGGAGAAAAAGGTAAAAGACAAAATCGGCAAGTTTAACATTAGTGAGCCAACGTATGCTCCACCCTAAAAAGGATTAACAACCTGCGGAGGCCAATGCTTGGACCAACATGTCCAACCGGTTACCGCCTTCGATGAACGACGCAATCCAGTATAATTGCACGTCTAGAGGTCTCGGATGAGACTCGGGAACCCATGGCTAGGAACCTCTCAGAGGGATCAATCATGCTCAATTTTCTCGTTCAATCCGCGCAGGCGAAACGACCGCAATTGGCGGACGCCGATGAGGGCGCAACCCACAAACTCGCGGTCCTCGACACAGAGACGACGGGCGTACACAGAAATCGAGACAGAATAATCGAAATTGCCATCATTCAGTGCGACGATAAAGGCAACGTTGAAGACCAATACGTAACTCTGATCAACCCTAACCGTGATTTAGGAGCAACAGCAATACATCAAATTTCCGCCGGAGATGTTCGAAATGCTCCGGAATTTTCCGAGATTGCAGGAGACATTCTAGATCGACTCAGCGACAGGGTTGTTGTCGGACATAACGTGCAGTTTGATTTAGGCATGCTAGCCCAAGAACTCTTACGTTTAGACGTAGCACTTCCTCAGCCCACGAGTCTTTGCACCTTGAGACTGGCTTACACATATGGACCAAAGAGCCGCAAACTGAAGGAGTGCTGCGCCCACTTCGGGATTGATAACCCGAAGGAACACAGCGCCATCTATGACGCCGAAGTCACACGACTGCTGCTACAGAAGTATAGAGAGCTGGCAAAGGAAGAAGGTATAACCAATCTGAAGGGCTTGAAGGGATTTCACGATGGCGCGTACGAGGCTACTTGGCCGTCATTGCCAATTTCAGGCAAAACAGCGACTAGAAGGGAGCGAAGTGAAGCAGAAGTGCATCCATTTTTGGCGACGCTATTGCCGCGACTACCAGAGACCGACAGAGCAGAGATAGCCGCCTATTGCAGCTTACTGGATAGAGCGCTAGAAGACAGACGTCTCGACGAAAGCGAGATCGAAGAACTGACGAAAGTTGCTTTAGAAGGAGGTTTTTCGCGCCACGAAGTATTAGCAGCCCACCGCGAATACTTGCACGGCATCATCGAGACGGCTCTTGCCGATGGCGAAATTTCCAACACAGAACAGGTAGACATTGAAACAGTAGCGAGCCTCCTAGGATTTGACAAAGACTTCGTAAATGAGGCAATCAAACGAGTGAGAAGCCAGGAAGTCACAGCCCCTAGCAAAACCCCAGTCAATCAACTAACAAACAGAACGGTCTGCTTCACCGGTTCTATGACTTGTACAATAAATGGAGTCCCGATTAGTAGACAACTGGCGCAAGAACTTGCGAGGCAGAACGGCCTGGTGCCGGTCGACGGCGTGACGAAGAAAACCGACATTTTAGTAATTGCAGATCCCGATTCGATGTCAGGGAAAGCAAAGAAAGCACGTGACTATGGAACAAGAATCATTGCAGACCGAGTATTTTGGAACATGCTCGGAATACCGACGGAGTAATACCATCATGAAAATATTTCGCTCTATCAATGAACCGATTGTCAAACAAAGCGCGCCCTTTGCGGAGAAATTTACCGACTTCGATAATGGCCTAATCAACGCGTGGGAAGTCGGTCGCAGGGAGAAGGACACAGATCCGGCCTTAGCAAATCAAGCTCTCAATGGCGAACTGGTCGTACTCCCATGGAAAGGCGGCGTGACAAGGGAACTCAAAGTGAAGAAGAAATTCGGAACTCTACACTACATCGCCATGTGGCAAGGCCTGCGAGGGGAAGACCTAGATATCGATACCGAAAGCGAAATAGTTATGACTTGCACAGCAACGAATATGATAGTTACTTTCACCGCAGATTCAGCAAAGTACGGCGAGCCTTAGAGCACAGGCGAATGAGTCCGAAATGCGACCATAGAGACTGAACACATGAAGTGGTCAAATACTCTGGCCGATAATCTCAGATTTAGAGTACGCCTGCCGAGAGGCGCGAAGATTCGCAAAGTTGCTAACTTACAAATCGGTCTGAAGTTGATGCAAATTCTCAAGCAGTCCGGCCTGGCGTGCGTTTTAATTCGACTGGAACACCTGGCCGAAGGCTGTAAGGACCACAGGTGAGAATCTGCCGATCTGAATTAGCTATAAACTCCATTAAGATTCACTTATAGCCATGCATAAACCACGAATTTCCTTCACAAGTTTTTCTAGCGAACGACATGCAAACCACTCGGCGTCTCGAAAAGCAAAGTTCGCAGCTAATCGCGGTAAATCCGTTGTTTCATAGTAACGACCTCCTAGACACTCAGAAATTATTTTCTTACAGCCCGAGCGAGGACGCTCAAAAAATGCCGCATCAAGTCTTGGGTGTGCCGCCAGTGCGTTTTCCGGACCAAACCGGCACCCAATTCCGATTCAAACCGGCACCCTTTTCCGGTCCAAATCGGCACCCCTGCCAAGGGTATTCAAGGCATGTCTAAATAATATTCAGCAGTAGGAATTGACGCCGACCGACCAGCATCG
>JAFEAV010000074.1 GCA_018266215.1 Cyanobacteria bacterium SZAS LIN-3
ACAAAGGACTTTTGTACTTTGGGATAGTCTTTGAATACAGCTGAAAGTCTGCGCACCATGTCCGTGGCTTTGGTCGTGTCGATATCCAGTTTGGCTACCGGACTTATGTCGACGACCGGCTTTTCTTTGGACATGCTGTCGGGCGGATCTTTGATGTTGCTTTCTTGCAGCGTTGCCTTTTTTGCCGCCAGATCTTCGATCGCTTTTTTGTAAGCGGCGTCGGTCTTGAGCCAGAGCTCATGCCTGATGGCGTCGTAGTTGTCGTCGACTACCAGGGCCGAGCCCCCGCCACCGCCGCCCAGGAAAGAAAGTGAACCGCCGCCGCCGCCATGAGCGCTGTCGAGGCTGTAGTCGCCCTCGCGTACGTCGACGCGCAGGGTGCGGGAAACGTCTTTATTGGTATTGTCGATGGCGCCGAAGGATGCGGTGACTTCAAACTCATCCGCTTGCCGCACTGTGTACGAGACAAAGTAAGGACCTTTGTATTGATCCAGATGCAGCCGCGTGGTGGAGCGGTTCATTTCGTCGCGCAGCGCTTTGAAGATAACGTCGTCTTGCTCGGGCGAGGGGACGAATCCGACAGTCAGGGACGTCAGTAGTGGGAGAAGCAAAAATTTCATTTCTTGGCCTCCGCCGGTTTATCTGAGCTTTCTTTTTTGTCTTCTTTATCGAAGAGCGGAGCCGGTAAGAGCGGCGGTTTATCCTGATCCTTGGATTGCAGTTCGACTTCGATTGTGCCGACCAGCAAGCTGGGAGAAGTGGCTGAGACCGGCACCCAGCCGGATTCAGCTCCGCAGGTGCCGTTAAATGTATCGTCGTCTTCGGCGGCGCACATGATGCGCTCCAGCGAGGCCAGGGGGGTGCCGACCAGGTCGACGCCACGCAAGAGCTCGTCCGGTCTGCCGTCGGCGTAGACTCGCCACACTCTCAGGGGCAGCAGTTTGAATGACTGCGGCATAAACGTCTGGGTCATGGTGAAGCCGCCGGCGATCTCATCAAAAACTAGACCATAGGGCTTGCCCTGTTTCTTCACTTCTTCAATCAGCATGCCGCGCAATTTTTCGTAGGGCACGCGCTTGGAGCTGTCCACAATCAGGTTGCCCTGTCTGGCGACCGGCTCGTGGCCCGGGGAGCAGCGTCCGTGACCGTTGGACTTATTGAAGTCTTTGACCGGTGAGCGCGACATGAGGAAGCCCTTCAATATGCCTTTGTCGACCAGAGAGACTTTTTGTGCCGCCACGCCTTCATCGTCAAACTTGTAGTAGCCGTTCAGAGGCTTGGTGCCGAAGCGCTGTCTGGTCGGATCGTCGCTGACCGAGATGAAGTCGGGCATGATCTGTTTGCCGACTTTTTTGGCGAAGGTACGGCCTTCCGATTCGTCTTTTTGTCTGTGGCCTTCGATGCGATGGCCGAAGATTTCGTGGAAGAATACGCCCGACGCCTTGTTTTTCAAGATGGCGGGGCCGGCGTATGGTTCGGCTCTGGGCGCGGTTTTGAGCGTGGTCAAATCCTGACTCAGTTTGCGTACCATTTTTTCCAGCGCTTCATCATTGGGCAATTCATCGGGAGAGAGCGCTTCGATGCCGTCGTAAAGCCAGATTTTCATGCCATCACTGGCGGTGGTTGTGGCGGTGGACATGATGCGATATTGCAGCTGTTCGTCTTGAATATTGGTGCCTTCGCTGTTGACGAGATAACGCTTGGTGCGAGAGGCGGTGAAGGTGATATTGCTGTCCTGCACTTCAGGGAATTCTTTGAAGATGGTGGACAGGCGTTTCAGTCTCGCATCCCAGGCGGCTTTATCCACCGAAAAATTAGTGAACTTGCCATTCTCTTGATTGGGCGTCTCCAGGGAGAAGTCATCGGAGGTATCGTCCTCTTCGACTTTCACGTCTTTATTGGTTTTGACCTTGCGATACTTGTTTTGCGCCGCTTTAAAAGCCGCGTCGGTGCGCAGCCAGAGACTGGTGCGTATGGCCGCAGCGTCGTCTTCTATGGGGAAAGGCTGGATGCCGCCCGGCAGATCTGAAAAATCGAAAGAGAAGCCGGCGGAGCGCAGCTTGTGCGTGTTGTCCACTTTGGGGTCGCCCACGCGCAGGTCGATATCCAGATTTCTTTTGTGGTCGTTCGTTTCCTGGTTATAGCTGCCGCCGTAATCGGATTGCAGAGTCAGGGATTCAGTGTCATAAACTGCGTAGGAAAGGAAATAAAGCGGTGCGTCGCCGGCATTTTTGAGTTTGGCCATCGAGCGGTCCAACTCTTTGCGCATCGAATCGAGCAAGACGCCCTGGCTCGGAGTCGTCGCCGGGCCGGTTTGCACTTTTCCTTTGCCTGCTTTCTTCTTCGCGCCTGCCGCTTTAGTTGCTTTAGGGTCGGCGGTGGAAGCTGCTGCCGGAGCCGCTCCGCACTGCGAAAGCATGAGACTAAAAGCCAAAGCCGCCGTGCACAATTTGCTCGCGGCGACTTTAGAGTTGTTGAGATTTTGAGGCTGCAATTTAAGTATCACTCTTTAGTAAAAACCTCGATTGTAGAGGCTTGAGTGACTGATTGCAAGGTCGCAAGCGGAGTCGGGCGCTTACTTCGCTACACCGCCGCCGCTTGAAATCTTCTGGCAGTTGCCTATGGTCTTACGGCATTCATTAGCGCAGGCCAGCATCTTATTGTCGGTATTGAATTTGTCGCAGGATTTTGCGCAATTGGTCGCGGCATCGACGGCCAGACCGGCCGCTTTTGTCTGCAAATAGGCGGAGCCGCGATTGAGGAAATCATCGGTCGATTTACAAGCGTTGATGCAATCTTTTAAAGCGTTTGTAACACTGGCCTCGGCGTATTTACCGCCCTTTTTTGTGCAGTAGTCGAGGGTCTTTTGACAGGTTTCAGCACAGGATTTGCAGTTACCCCTGGCTATCTCGGCTGTGGTCTGAGCGTAAGCATACTGCTGGCCGAAGGAGAAAGTCAGGGCGCAGAATAGCAGGGTGAGAGTTTTGATAAGGTGATTCAGATTCATAGAAATATCCTTTGACATTGGGAAAATGCCAGCACAACGAAATATCCGGTTTTTGGGTTAGACCGGATTGTTGGCGATAAGTTCCATTTTTTGATTATTTGCTGAAGCGCTCAAGGCCCTCTGCGGCGAGCTTGCTGTCAATAGCCGAGGCCGTGTGGGGGAAATATGCCCGTAGCTGGTTGACCAACTTGGTATCCCTGTTTTGATACAGTTCGGCAAATAATTCGCGCCGACCGCTTGGCCTCAATTCACCCGAGCTCAGCTGGCCCTGGATAAAGACATGCACGGTGGGCAGTTCGCGCAGCCAGTCAATTTGTTTTGCGGCCGAAAGCGCCCTGATTGAGCTCATGTCCCGATCGACGGCGGTATTGAGTTCTTTGCTGTCGCTGAAATACTTTTCGCCCGGTGCCATGGCGTCATCTATGGCGTGGCCGATTTCGTGTTGTTTCGCTTCCTGGGCGCTCTCGAAGCGTTCGGTGATGATTTCCTTTGAGCCGGCGTTGTAGATGGCTGAAGCCACCGAGACAATGGGCGCTTCCTCGGCATAATCCTTGAGGGCGGAGCCCAGTCTGCCGGGTACTGACTTTATTGTGATGCCTCGGGCTTGCAATAACTCCCTGACCGAAGGAGGTACACTCTCGTTTGAGTCGATGGTGTCGCCGGCGGTGCCCGTTCCTGGTTTCCAGTTGGGTAATATCGGCGGGGTTATGGAAGCCTTCTGTCTGATGTCGGCATAGGTGAGGGCGCTTTTCAGGTCTTCTCTGGTAATGGCATTGGGGTCCATCTGGTAAAGATTCCAGAATGCACCGGTCCTCGTCTGATGTTTCAGGTCGTTGAAGTGGCGGGTTAGAGAGGTCAGCATCAGCCTCTCCAGCTCGGTTTTGCCCTGGCTGGGACTGATTTCTGCCAGTTGCAGTTTGCCGTCGCCGTCGCGGTCCAGGTCGGCAAATCGGGCATTGGCGAAACCAAGCGCCAGATCATCCAGGCGGGGATTGACTACAGATTTGAGATTTTGCCAGTAGCGACTGTTGTCGCCCGGCGCGGACATATTTTTGCTGACTTCGGCCTGCAGGGCCTCGTAGGCTTCCGTCGCCGTCGGTGCGGCGGTGACCCGGTCCATGGAATTGTCGGCGCGCACTGTGTCGCGCAATTCGGGGGTCATAGTTGAAATCTCAGGGAGAGATTATTGGCACGTGTAGTGATGATTCTGGGCCTTGAGCCAGAAGTCGGGGGTTGTGCCCAGGGCATAGGACAACACCAGGGCTGTTTCCGGCGATATGCCGCGGCGCCCGCTGACAATATCTTGCACCTTGGATTGCGGCCAGCCGACGGTCTTTGAAAACTCCGATTGGCTCAGCCCTCGAGGCTCTAGAAAATCGGACAGTAATATCTCTCCAGCTGTGATTTGCGGTCTTAAATGGTTGCCTGTCATAGTGTTAGTGGACCCTGTGGCTCGATTGTGGGGGTATATTGAAAGATTAAACCGGTATAAGGACTTGGTCAAGCGTATGATCCGCACGTATGACGGCAAAAGGGGGCTCTCAGCAGGGCTGATTGCCGTACTGGCCTGCTTTTCGCTTGGTTGTCAGCCGGCGGCGGCGGAGAAGATCATATTTCGTAGTCTTGTGCCCACCCTGGAGCCGCTTCCGGCTCCCAGGGTGCTGCGAGGGTCGGTTGTCGAGGCCGTCGGCGCGCCGGTGCCCGCCGTCAATGTCTTCGGGTATGCCGAAAGCGGCAGCCGTTATCCGACCGAAGTTACCTATGTCGCACCAGATACGGTAGCGTGGCGCGGTGGTCTGCAAAAGAATGATCGTATTTTGAGCGCTCGGGTGAAGGATGGGCGGGCCGATTTAATTGTCATGCGGGCTGGCAAAAAATATAGTTGTGTTCTGCGCCTGGCCGCTGCCGCCGGCACGCTGGACTCCGGCACCGCCGGTGATGGCGCGCTCAAGGGCGGTGCATCCAAAAACAGTCCTGCCCAGGCTCTGGTGAACTACTCCATCGCCATGGTCGTTGATAATTCCGCATCTATGGGCACCAGGGATTGTCCCGGCGATATCAGTCGCTGGCAGTGGTGCAAAGACCATATCAACGAGCTGTACAGCCAGGAAAACGGTGTTCTGCAGCGCAATATCAGCATCGTCACCTTTGATTCCAATTTTCATTCACGGCAAAACTGCTCTCCCTCGGACCTGAAAAGTGTCTTCGCTTCTGCAATCCCGAGCGGTGAGACCTATATGGCTCCGGCTCTTGAGGAAGCCTTTTTGCTTGTGCGGCGTCAGCTTAACTCCGGCCGCCCGGCGATTGTCAGCGTGATTTCGGATGGGCGACCAAGCGATGTGGAAAATGTCAAAAAGGCCATTATTAAAGAGACAAATATTTTGTCAAACCCGAAATTGTTGTCGATAGTCTTCATTGAAGTCGGCACCCCGGAACACTATTTGCGGGAGCTGGATAATGACCTGGTGAAGCAGGGCGCGGCGGCCGATATCGTCAAGGTCGTGCCCTTTGCCGAGGCCCAGGGCCAGGGGCTGTCCAAGACCCTGGCCGCAACCATCCCCAAACCTCCCTCGACAACCCCGGGCTCCGGGCTGACTGTCTCCGGCGGCGTAAGCGCCCGGGACACCGGTCCAAACAGAGCGCAGGCGGCGATTTCCAGCCATATCTTTACTTTCAACCCCAATGCCGGCACCCGGCATACCCTGGTCACCAGGCCTGCTCCGGCGGTTGTCCCAACTCCCGCCGCGCGCGCTGTACCGCAGCTGATTAAACCGCATCCGACCGGCACTCCCCCCGTCGGTGCTGCCGTTCCGGTCAAGCCTCAGGAAATTGACGAAAAGGCCGCAGTATTGCGCGGCAGTGCCGACAGGACTTACAAATGAAAATTTGATATGCTCTTGAACTATGGCAGCGAAGAATACACCCACGGCTCTTTATACCTCGTTGTCTGCGGCGCAGGCTCTGGCAGGTACTAATCAGTTTGTAGAAGCCGAAGTCAAATATCAGGAAGCGCTCAGGCAGGCCACCAAAGACTTTGGTCCCGAAAGCGATCAGGTTGTGCTTGTGCTCAGTATTCTGGCCGCTTTTTATCATTCACAAAATCGGCATCAGGAGGCCATTCCCCTGGATACCAGATTGGCCGAATGGACGATGCGCAGTCAGCCTAAAGTGGTTGAGCAGCCGGAGAAAAAGTTTGTCGGCTCCAACCGCAGTCATTCCGACCTTCCCAGTCAGGATGCCGGTGTACGCATTCCCGGCAGTCTTCGTCATGCGTGTCAAATTTTGGGTATTCCAATGGACAGTCAGTTGACTGCAGCGCTCGTCAATCAGGCCTGGAAGAAACAGATGCTTTCTGCCGCTGCCCATCCTGATCTTGGCGGCAACACCGACGAAGCGGTTTTGCTCAACAATGCCAAAATTGAGATGATGAGCTTTCTGGAATCGTGCGCGCCCAAGCTGGGAGCTAAGTTTAAGAAGGACTAGCGCTCAGATGAAAGAGCGGGCCATTGAGTGAAAATATTTGGGGAATAGATCAAGGCTCATCTTGAAGATACCATCGCCTTTTTGCTCAAATTTCAGGTGACTGGGATCTTCATCGTAGTGGAATTGCCTGGAGCCGGCTCCATGCGGATTCCGCACCGTGACCATGTTTCTTGATTGATCAATGCCGATGATGGTGTAGGCGTGTGCGCCAAAAACCAGTTCCGGCAAGTCTCTGATTTGTGAATCACCCTTGGTGCCTGCGATTATTGGATTGCCCGATCTGACCGCGCCGCCGATGAATGATGATAATTCGCTGGGGGAGGTTTGATCGTTGAGCATCATGATCTCGGCTTTGTTGCCGGTGATGCAGCCCATGCCTACTTCCAGTCGTGACTGATCGTCGTAGGCACCGCCGGCGCCCTGGTTATTGGGAAACTTGCGTATCTGGGCGCATTCCAAAAGCGAGGCCCAGAGCGCTCGGTTAGTGATGCCGGCTGCTTCGCAATCGGCTTCGGATACGATGTATTCCTTGCCGTCGCCGGGGAAGCGCACTACATACTTATCGCCGTCGCCATAGTGGATCATGTTGGCCAGCAATCGTTGCCCGCGGGGAAGTTGTGCCAGGGCGGACATTGAGGCCTCAAACCAGCAGTTCGGATAACGGGATTGGTCAATGGCGTTGGCACCTTCCTTGGCTATTTCCTCGGTGGAGAACGCAATTGCTCCCTTTACCCGGTTTCTGGCCGGTCGACTTGACGCCGTTGAGGCGGATGCTTCCGGTGCGGCGGCGTTTGGCGCCTGGGCGCTGGCTGCCCCGGTTGCAGTAGCCTGTGCGGCAGGGCTCAGCCCCAGTGCGGTTTGAGACAGTGCTCCCTCGGGCGTGCTGGAGAAGTTTTTGCCGATGTACTCAAATAGTTGTCTGGCTCTGGCCGCTCGACCCGCTCCCCGGTTGGCCAGGGCGGCGTAGTAATAGAGGCGGGGTTCGGGCGTGGCTGTGCGGATTATTGATTCATAGGCGTCAGCAGAGGCCGCGTATTGTTTCTGGTTGTAGAGATTGTAGGCTTTCATCACCGGAGAGTTGTCCGCCTGCGCAATTTGGCTGTTCACAGTCAGGGCTGCGATTGCAGCAAGAAGGCCGAAGGCGGTGCAATTTGCAGATCTTCGCAGGGACATTTAGTCCTCCATGATGTTTGAGTCGGTATCAGATAACGGTTGCTGTTTTGCCATGCTATCACGCCAGAGGGCTAATATAAGCGCTGCGCCAGCCTGATATAATCAGGCAAATTGAAATGGTTTTGGGAGTCCAAGTGGCCGCTATCCTGCGCGAAAAATCACGGCTGAACCTGGGCGAGGGATTGGGTATTCGTCCGCCGCTCAAGTGGGCGGGCGGTAAGCGCTGGCTGGTGCCGCATCTCCAGCCTATATGGGCCAAGCACCAGGAGCGGCGTCTGGTTGAGCCTTTTTCCGGTGGTCTGGCGGTGGCGCTGGGGCTTTTGCCCTCGGACGCTCTTTTGAACGATATCAACCCTCATGCAATCAATTTTTATAACTGGCTCAAACGTGGTTTGAACAGCAAACTGGATATGCAAAATGATGAGGAGTTTTACTATCAGTGCCGCACGCAGTTTAATCGTCTGATTGCCGCCGGCAAGGCCACAAACAGAGAAGCTGCCGAGCTTTTTTATTATCTCAATCGCACCGGTTACAACGGTCTGTGCCGCTTCAACAGTCTGGGCGAATTTAACGTACCCTTCGGACGCTACAAAAAGATCAATTACGAGCTCTATGTCAGTGAGTTCAAGTCCTATAAAGCAATCTTCGCCGACTGGCAATTTACCATCGGCGATTTTGAAAAGGTGGCAGTGCGCAAAGACGATTTCATTTACGCAGATCCTCCGTACGATGTGGAGTTTACCCAATACGCTAAAGAAAGCTTTAGTTGGGACGATCAGGTGAGACTGGCTCACTGGTTGGCTAAACATCCCGGACCGGTGGTCCTGTCAAACCAGGCGACACCGCGGGTGGTGAAGCTCTACAAATCGTTGGGATTCAAAACACGTTTGCTCGACGCCCCTCGTCGCATCAGTTGCACCGGGGATCGCAGTAAGGCGGCGGAAGTGCTGGCTACCAGGGGCATTTAGTCGTGGCAACGTTAAATGACACTGCCTGGGCAAACTTTTTTGATCGAAGTGAGATACTGGCCGAAATCAAGTGGAATGGTTTCGCCTATGTTTCCGCCGACGAACTGCGCGATAAAGGCGGTCGCGAACCCCGTCTGATGGCCAAGCTGGATACCCTGGCCGAGCGGCCGCAGATTTTTGAACAGTACGACTTAAATATTTTGCCTGTGCAAAACGGTCAATATGTCTTGTTCCAGGACCGCGAAAATCGTTCTTACTTTCCCTTCAAATCGCTCCTGGATGAGGTGCAGGTCGAGGCCTTCGATTCGCAAATCGATCTGCCCTCATTTGATACCTTCCCCCTCAATCGTGCCTTTAGCGAGTCCCAGGCCATAGATTTTGCCTATGTTTCTTCATTGCTGCAACATTTTTGCCAGTGTCAGACCATGTACTTGAGCATTCGAGGTCGACTTTCATCCGGGTCTTTCCCTTTGATTTTGCCCGATTTTGAAAATCGCATCGAGGTATCGAACGTTCAAATAGAGGTGGACTCGGGCTATGAAAATGACGATCAGATAGTCCTGCTCGAGGCCAAGATTGGCCGTCGCACTGACTTCCATATACGGCAACTGGTTTTTCCTTATCTGCAATGGTCGGCCCGGACGAAGAAGAAGATTCGACCGATATTTCTCACCTATTCCAACGGTCAATATGTATTGACCGAATTTGCCGTCGGTATGACTTATGGTGAGCTTGAGGTGGTGAGCAATCGCGCTTTTACAGTCAATGACAGCGAAGTCGCCGTTATCAATCTGGCGCAGTCCTTGCAATCGGTGGAGGAGGACGGTGAGCCTGTCCAGATACCATTTCCCCAGGCCAATGATATGGACAAGGTGATTGATACCATTCAGCTCATTGATCTGGGTCTCAATACCAAGAGTGCCATTGCTGAGTTTTTTGAATTTGGTGAGCGGCAGTCTTACTATTACACCGATGCCGGACGCTACCTGGGTCTGGTCGAGAAGGTGGGGCAGAGTTTTGTTCTGACCGAGGCCGGGCGAGAGTTTCAGACACTTGCCGCGCGCACCCAGAGGACCAAGGCGATCTTCAGACAGATGATGCGTCGACCCAGTTTGCGTGCGGCTTTGCAACTGGTCAGCACCAGACAATTTGATCTGACGACCGTGTCGGATGCCGAAATTGCCGAGATTATAATGAAACACAGCTGTCCCAATCTTTCGCGTTCGACTTCGCTGAGGCGCGCTTCCACTTTGCGAAAGTGGTTTAGATGGTTGCTCAAGAACAGTTCGGTGCGCTAATGTGGAGCGATGAACACAGTCCAGGGCAAAAGTAATAAGACCGGGCGCTTGCGGACGCGGGTAGGGTGTCTTCTCCTTGCGGCCGTGCACATTTGCATTGTCTATGTTGCCCCCGCCGGCCTGGCCCGGGACCGGCTCAAGCATGGGCTCGGCCTGTGCATGCCCGAGAAGCCCGACGCTGTCGAGCGTAATGTACAGCGGCTGGCTTCGATTGGTCTTTTGCCGCAGGCTTTGAGCGCTATCGAGACAGCAGTCAAAAAGGACAGAAGCAATGGGCAATATTTATTTTTGCGTGCCCAGCTCTATGAGACTAATGAGAGGCTGGACGAAGCCGAGGCTGACTATCGCGCCGCCTGGAAAACCGGGCAGCTTGATGATCGCGAGTTGATGCACGCCGCCTGGGAAATGAATCATTTTGGCGGCTTCAAAACATGCAGGGATATATGCGATCAATTGACTAAAAGCAAACGACCTCATTTTGCCGGTGGCGGCTATTTCGTCAGGGCCAGGCTGGCCGGGATTGATCGTGATTATCCTGCCGCTATCCGCGATTATGAGCAGGCCATTCGCGTTGAGCCCGGGCACACCCAGGCTTATTTTGAATTGGGCCGCATCTATTTCAATAGCGCTCGCTACCAGGAGGCCGTAGACCGCATCACCTCCGGTTTGAAGCAGATAACGAAGACTGATCAACAGACGCGATCCGATGCCCTGCGCTGGCGCGGCGAGTCTTATGCCAAATTGGGCAAAAATCAGGAGGCCATCGCCGATCTCAGCCAGGCTATCGAAATATCGCCCCTGCTTGGTTATTTGCTGGTGCGGCGGGCCGAGGTCTACAAAAAGATGGGTTTGAAGGAGAAGGCCGAGGCCGACCTGAAGAAGGCGCGTCAGGTGGATGAAAGCATAGGCATTTAAGGTTTCTACTGGCAAACTGCCAAAAGTTTGCCCGGTCTTTGCCCGGTTTATGTCAGGCGGTTTGCTTAGGATGCTTGCATCAAAGGCGAATTGCCTCATCCCGCTTACTAATTTTTCTTTCTGGAGCTACGACTGCAATGGATCTATTTACTGAATCAAAACAGGCTGATAACACCGCCGGCAAGATGTTGAATTTTTCTGAGCATCACTGGGCGGATTTTAAATTTGCTAACGCTGAGCTCAACAAAGATTTCGTTACTATAGATCAATTGAAAAACAGCTCCTCCTCTGCCGCTGCGCTCTTGCCTTCTCTGGGGCTCGATCATTTGCCGGAGCCGCAAGCCGCTCCCGTTGAAGCCGTTCATCCGGGATTTTTGCAGGAAGCCTGGAATGTGACAAAGGAACTGGGGAAGGGGGCCCTCAATGAATTGACCGAGCATCCCGTGGAGCTGGCTGTACGTGCTGGTACCGGTTTGCTGGCAGGCACAGCGCTGGCTCTGGCCACTCCCGAAATCCTGGCCGGCGCCGCCCTGGCCTCCGTTGTTGTCGTTGGTTACGAGGCTTACCAGGGTGTTAAACACTGGGATGAGATTGTGCACAATACCGAAGTCGTCGCCGATCCCACTGCCTACAGTGCTGCGGAGGTAGCTAAAGCCTCGGCTGCCGTTAGAGCTTTTGGTGGTGATGCGCTGGAAGTAGGGGCCGGTCTTGCCGGGGGGTTAGCCGGATCGAGATTGGGTGCCGGACTGGCCCGCCTGGGCATAGGTATGGACCTGGGCTTTCCCTCGGCCTTGCCCGAGGCCGTCGAATCCGCGGCATTTAAAGTTGTGCCGTCTGCCACTGCAACCATATTCTCCAGTGAATTGTGGGATAGCCAAAATCTGCTTTACGGCAGACCAGACTTACGTCCTGCCCTTTAGCTGGGAGAACTAACCCGGGCTGGGTTTATTAACTCTCAAACGGCGGCCAGCATGGATTTATAAAATTCCTGCAGTTTGGTCTCGGCATCGGCTCTGGCTGCCAGTTCGATGATCTTGGAGCCGGTAATTACACCATCACAGCCGATTTTATACATGGCACCGGCATTGGTGGCATTGGATATGCCAAAACCAGCCATCACCGGCAGAGAGGTGCGCTCTTTAATGGCGGCGACGGTTTTGGCCAGGGCCCGGTCTCCATCCTGTGAGCGCTCGTGCGTACCGGTTACACCCAGCCTGGATAAGAGATAAATGAAGCCTGCTGCTTTCTTTGTAATCAGATCCATGCGCTCCGGTGAGGTCACAGGTGAGATGAGAAATATCAGATCGATGCCGTTGGCGGCGGCCAGTTCTTCCACTTCTCCGGAGCTGTCGACCGGCAGGTCGGCGATCAAAACACCGTCGATTCCGGCCGCCGCCGCGTCTTTGAAAAACGCCTCGGGGCCGTGGGCGAGAATGAGGTTGTAGTAGATGAGGACGCCGATTGGTATTTCACCGTCGTAGTTGCGCACATCTTTGATCAGGTCCAGGCCCTGGGCTACCGTGAAGCCATAGGCCAGGGTTTCAAAATCCGCTCTTTGTATGGACGGGCCGTCGGCCACCGGGTCGCTGAAGGCAAAGCCCAGCTCAAGAGCCGAGGCCCCTGCTTCGATCATTTGCTTGATCATGTCGAACGAAGTCTTCGGATCGGGCCAGCCAAGCACTGTGAAAGGCATGAAGGCCTTGAGATTGTTTTGCTTCAATTCTTCAAAGCGTTTCTTATAGCGATTGCTCATGTTTCATAACCTCGGCTAAATCCTTGTCTCCTCGTCCCGAGAGGTTGATCAGGATGCTTGTTGTATCTTTCAGTTGTAATTCGCCGCTCATTTTCTTAGCGTAGGCCAGGGCGTGCGCGCTTTCCAGTGCCGGGATGATGCCTTCCATGCGGCAGAGATCGCTAAATGCATCAAGGGCTTCCTGGTCGGTGGCCGAGACATAGTTGACCCGGCCGCTGTCTTTGAGAAAGGCGTGTTCAGGTCCGACCGAGGGATAGTCGAGACCGGCGGCAATGCTGTGGGCTTCCAGTATCTGACCATCAGGGGTTTGCAGGACGCGGCTCTTCATGCCGTGGATGCAGCCGGGCACGCCCATCTCCAGCACCGCTCCGTGATGCGCGGTATCGATGCCCTTGCCCGCCGGCTCAACTCCGACAAGCGATACTTCAGCGTCATCGATGAAGGCCGTGAAGATGCCGATGGCGTTTGAGCCGCCCCCGACGCAGGCTACGACATAATCGGGCAGTGTTTCCTGACTGTTTCTGAACTGCTCGCGTGCCTCGTCGCCAATCACCCGCTGGAAATATTTGCCGATGGTTGGAAATGGATGCGGCCCGGCCACGGTGCCCAGCAGATAGTGGGTGTCTTCAACGTTTGTGATCCAGTCGCGCAGGGCTTCGTTGATGGCGTCTTTGAGAGTCTGGCTGCCGCTTGTCACAGAGTGCACTGTGGCACCGAGGAGGTGCATGCGGTGGACATTTTGCTTCTGGCGTTCGATGTCGATGGCGCCCATGTAAATTTCGGTTTTCAGCCCCAGCAGCGCACCGGCCATGGCGCAGGCGACACCGTGTTGTCCGGCGCCGGTCTCGGCGATGATGCGTTTTTTGCCCATGGCCTTAGCCAGCAGTGCCTGCCCCACGGCGTTGTTTGTCTTGTGGGCGCCGCCGTGCAGGAGGTCTTCGCGCTTGAGATAAATCTGTGCCCCCCAGGCCTGCGAAAGATTTTTGCAGTAAAAAATTGGCGTTGGCCGACCGGCATAATTGGCCATGAGATAGTGAAACTCATGCAAAAACGACTCCGATTTAATGGCCTGCAAAAAGGCTTTCTCCAGCTCCTCCAGAGGCCCCATCAGGGTCTCCGGCACATAGACGCCCCCGTAGGGGCCAAACTTACCGGTGGAAATCATGATCGCTTTTGCTCCTCACAGTTTTTTTCTTTCGTTCGACTTTCTAAACCTTTGACTGCGCTGATGAAATTTTGCACCAGCAGCGGGTCTTTTTGTCCGGGGGCTTTTTCCACACCCGAGGCTACATCCGCTCCGCATGCCTGCAATTGCTGCAGAGTCGCAGCCACATTTTGATCGCTCAGGCCGCCGGCAAAAAAGTAGGCCGGCAGAGCGGTGTCCTCACTTTTCTCAACCTTTTGCAAAGATGATATAGCCTGTGCCAGCCAGTTTTCGCTGCGGTCGCCCTTGGCTCTGTCAAAGAGCAGATAATTGACTGCTCCGATATAACCGCTCACTCTTTTACTCAATCCGTGAGTATCCATATCTCCGCCGGCAATGGTGATGGCTTTGATGACAGGTTTGCCCAGCTTCCGCTGTACGTCAAGGCAGAAGTCCGGGCTTTCATCGCCGTGCAATTGTATGGCGCCGATGTTTGTTTGTGCGGCGATCTCGGCAATTCGATCGACACTCTGATTTTGAAATACACCGACTACCGTGGCCGCGTCCCCGGTTGCTTCCACTATTTCGCGGGCCAGGCTCGGATCTTTGATGCAGCGTGGGCTGCCGTCGACGAATATCAGGCCCAGGTGCGTGGCCCCTGCTGATACCGCATGCAGGGCGTCGCTTTTATTTGTGATGCCGCAAATTTTGACAAACATCAGCGCTCACCTTTCAACTCTGCCAGTTTGGCCGTCAGATTGTCTGCCGCCATCAGCGAGGAGCCGATCAAAAAATTGTGACAGAGCGGCAGGAGTGAATCTATTTCCCCGCGGTTGGAGATGCCGCTGGCCGAAATCGTGACGATATTGGCGGGGATTTGCGGCGCCAGATTGGTGGTCGTCGCCAGTGATATTTCGAAGGTGTCTAGATTGCGGTTGTTGATCAAAATCAGTTGGGGGCTGAGTTTGAGCGCGCGCCGCAACTCCTCGTCGTTTTGTACCTCCACGACGGCGGTCATGCCCAGATCGGTTATTTCGCTGTAGAGCTTTTGCATCAGCTCATCGCTCAATATTTTGACTATCAACAAGACGGCCTGCGCTCCGGCCAGGCGCGCTTCATAGATTTGCAGGGGATCGATGATGAAATCTTTGCACAGTGTCGGAAGTGTACATTTGCTGCTCACTTCGCTGAGCAGAGCGAGGCTGCCGCCAAAGTACTTTTCGTCGGTCAAGACCGAGATGGCTTCAGCCCGGGCTATATAGTGGGGCAAAATGGCATCCAGCTTGAAGTCGGCTTTGAGGACACCGGCACTGGGGGACTTGGGTTTGAGTTCACAAATTAAATTGGTGCCGGGCTTTTGCAGGGCGGCCAGAAATGCTCCGGAGGCCGGTGTCTTGAAGGCCGCGGCGCGCAGCTCATCGACTTTGCCGTTTCGGCGGGCCTGCACTTCCAGCTCTTTATTGCTCACAATTTCAGCTAATTTTGAGGGCATGGCGTCGACCTTTCAAATTTCTGGTACTTTGCGTGCAGTTCTCTGTACTGCTTAAATTTAGCCTGGACCGAGCCGTCAGCCAGTAGGCGGGCAGCGGCTTCTTTCCCCGCCTGGATGCTTTCACTGTGGCCGGCGGTATGCAGTGCCGCCCCGGCGTTGAGTGTGACCAGGGCATGATAGTAGTTGTCCCTGCCCAGCTCTCCACTGAGCAGTTGCTCAAATATTCGGGCATTGTCTTCCACGGTCAGTGCCGCTTCCAGTTTGCCCGCGCTGCCGCAGTCGGCCTGTGCTTCCAGTACTTCGTATTGCACTTCGCGCCCGGCGGCGATCCTGATTGTAGTGCTGGCGCATTGACCGTCCAGTTCGTCGAGCCCGGAGTGGGCGTTGACGACCAGTGCCCTTTTGAGTAGCGGATTGGTTTGCAGTGCCATGGCCACAAGTATTTGAGCGTCGCGACGCGGCACGCCAATCAGGCGGTAGGAGGGCTGCGCTGGATTAAGCAGGGGGCCGATATAGTTGAGGACAGTTGGGCGGGCCAGAGTTTTACGCAGGGGCGCAAGGGCGGCCAGAGCCGGATAAAATTGCGGGGCAAAGAGAAATGTCAGGTCGCAGTCGGCCAGGATTTGCGGCAGTGCGGGGAGCGGCAGGGCTGCTCCTATGCCCAGGTGGTCGAGCAGATCGAAGCTGCCGCTGCGGCCGGAGGCGGCGCGGTTGCCGAATTTTACTGTCTTTAGCCCGGCGGCGGCCAGGACGAAGGCAACTGTGGTTGATGTATTGAAATGCGAGATGCCGCTGCCGCCCGTGCCGCAGCAATCGACGTAGGAGTTGGCTGTCTCGCCGGCGCCGAAGAGCCCCCGTGCTTCTGGGGCAAGACATTCCGCCACGGCCCGGGTGACGTCGTGAAATGTCTGCTGGTTGCGCGTGTCCTCGGCCGCCAGGCGGCCCAGGTAGGCGAGCTTTTCTTCGGCGCTGAGAGCGCCTTCAAGCAGCGATTTAAGCTCTTCTCGGTTCAGCATTTTTGTACGAAGTTTTCCAGCATGCGGGCGCCCAGAGGGGTGCCTATCGATTCCGGGTGAAATTGCACTCCATAGATTGGTCTTTCCCTGTGCTCCAGTGCCATGATGTAACCGTGCTCGACTTCCCTGGCCGTGACTTTCAGCTCGGCCGGGAAATTTTTGTCCAGAGCAATGAGCGAATGATAGCGCATGGCCTCGAAGATCTCGGGCAGGCCGTCAAAGAGCGGTGTGCTTTGCTCGATTTTCACCCTTGAGCTTTTGCCGTGTACGACCTGCGGCGCCCGTTCGACCGTGCCGCCAAAATGATGGGCCATACCCTGGTGCGCCAGACAAACACCCAGGATCGATGCCTTCAGGTCAGGCTGCCTTTTGATTATTTCCTCGCATAAACCAAAATCACTTTTATTGCCAGGGTGCCCCGGTCCGGGCGAAAGCACAAGTTTGTCGGCCTTCATGGCCAGAAGCTCGTCGAAGGTGATTTCGTCGTTTTTGAAGACGGCGATTTTTTCCGTTACCAGCGGTTGCAGCATTTGATAGAGATTGAAAGTGAAGCTGTCGTAGTTATCGATGATGACGATTTTGCTCATTGTTTTGCCCCCGCCATCTGGTCGGCCAGCATAATGGCCTGCAGCACACCCTTGGCCTTATTCCTGGTTTCCTCATACTCGGCTTCGGCATCGGAATCGTAAACGATACCGGCTCCTGCGTTGGCGTAGGCCAGGCCATCTTTTATCAGGGCAGAGCGGATGGCTATTGCTCCATCCATGCCGCCGCGCAGGTCGAAATATCCAACCGCACCGCTGTAGATGCCGCGTCTTTCCGGTTCAAGGCCGGCCAGCAGTTGCATGGCCCGTACTTTTGGTGCACCGGATACGGTGCCGGCCGGGAAGCAACTCTGGAAAGCCTTGAAGGCGGACTGGTCATCGGCCAGTCTGGAGGTAATTTCGGTCTCCAGGTGCATGACGTGCGTATAGCGGCTGAGACAGGCCAGTTCGCCTACTTTGACCGATCCGGCCACAGATACGCGCCCCAGATCATTGCGTCCAAGATCGACCAGCATGCGGTGTTCGGCCATTTCTTTTTCGTCGGCCTGCAATTCCAATCCCAGCGCTATGTCCTGCTCGGCCGTCAGTCCGCGTTTACGCGTGCCGGCGATGGCGCGTAATTTGAGTGTCTGGTCCTGACACTGGACAAATGTTTCGGGTGAAGATCCCAGATAGACAAAGTCGGGAAATTTCAGATAGTAGGCGTAAGGTGAGGGATTGGTCGCCTGCAACATGCGATAGATGTTTATCGCCGGTGCCTTAGCCGGTTTGCTGAAGCGCTGCGATACGACAATCTGAAATGCCTGGCCCTCACTCAAATATTCTTTGGCCTGGACTACCGCTTTTTTGAAATTGTCTTTTGTCACCGAAGCACTGACATCAGCAAAAATTTCCTCTGAACTCAACTGTTTCAGATCCAGCTTGAGCGGCTCCAGATTGGGCCCGGTGAGCATCAGATCGAGCAATTCCCGGGTGTGATTTTCGCCGCGCAGAGAAAGAACAATTATGCGTCTGTATTTGTGATCGAAAACTATCACCGAATCATAGAGACAATAATAGCCGTCGGGTACGCCGGTGGGGTCGAGCTTTTGTTGTTTGATGTCGGCCATGTAGCGGCAGGCGCCGTAGCCCATGTAACCGACCAGGCCGCCGATGAAAGGCAGCTCTTGCAAAAATTTCGCCAGCTCGCTGTGGCCGTCGGCGCTGGAGCCGTTGTCTAAAGCTCTGTCAATGGCGCCTTTTGCCAGGACCCTGAACTGTTCGAGCAGGTCCTCCAGATAGGCGAGCGGGTCGGTCAGTGGCGCCTGCGTCTGGCCGGCGGCGTCGGTGCGAGTGCCTGTGCCATCCTTAAATGAAAAAGTGAGGCAGGGATCGCAGGATAGGAAGGAATAGCGCGCCAGACGCGAGTCTCCCTCGGTGCTTTCGAATAGAAATGCATGGCTCTGACTGCGGGCGATTTTTTCAAACAGTCCGACCGGGGTGCCCAGGTCGGCGCTGAAGGAGACCGCCACGGCTCGGTCCAGAGGGTGTCGCAGGGAGAGCGCCCCGCGGTCGGTAACTTTTGTCTCAGTCATGGTTTGTACTCATAGTTTTGGCTAGATAACAAAAAACCGCAGCTCCACTGTGGGTAAGCTGCGGTTATTACTCGGGTCGGTGCAATTATTTAAGAACACCAACCAGGCAAACGCTTACCCGGGTGCAGAGAGTTGCGCCACCAGGCAGATGCGTAGTTGTTGGTGTTGAAGTTGGACACGACCGATTCCTTAACCGACCGTTCGATAGTAACAAGGGCGTCGGGGATATTCAAGGACTTGTTAAGTTGATAAACAACTCTCATTCGCGATCCGCGTTCTTCTGTTGCTGGAGCCGGCCACGCTCCTGGGCGATGAGGGCATAAACTTTGTCGACGTCTTTTATATTGCAAAAACCCGGCGGTTCCAGTCCGGCCCGGCGCATGTTTGAGGCGTAATTCATGCCCGTGATGATGCCGCCCCCGGCGCTGTCGCTGAAGGATATCGTGCCGGTCTTCTCGCCGGTGGAGGTTTTTTCCAGGCAGGGCAGGTTGTCCAGGAAGAATGTTTGCAGTGAGCGACGGCCCGAGGTATGCAGTATGAGCAGGCGCTGGTTGGTGACTGCATAAAACGTATTTTTTTGCCGCCAGCGCTCGATCAAGAAACGCCCGAAAATTAAGTAGGAGCCCATAAGCACGAAGGGAATGCCCCAGAACACCATGAAGAGCAGGGCGGGATTTCTATTGCTCAAATACATAGTCAGTACCCCGCCTTCCCAGAAGAAAGCGAAGCCGCCCCAGAGCAGACTGAAGGGCACCATAATTATGTCTGCCGGCGTAAACCATCTCGGCACAGGCTGTCCACTCCAGAGCACTTTCTCGCCCTTTTGCAGGTCGGCTTTGAAAAGGTTTGGTATGTCGCGGGCCGGATTGGAAATATTAGGCACGAATTTTACCAGTCGGTGGACCGGCTCATTTTAGCCTGTCGGTCGCTGCAATCTCTACATGTTGCTGCCGTAGAGTCTTAGAAACTCGGCGTTGGGTCGGTAAAACTTGAGGTTTTTATAGCGGCCGCCATCGGGAGGGACTACGAAGTTGTGGTCATTGGCGCCGTGAATGACGCCTTTTTTGCCTACATTGGTAACTATGAAGGAGTCGCCCTTATTGACGCCGCCGTGCGCTCTGACGACATGGTGGTTCCAGTCGCGCACTCCGTAGTCGCCGGGACGGACCTGGTGTGCCGGGACTTCATCAAAAAGACCGCTGTGTCTGATCATGCGCCCCTGTTCTGTGGCTACAGCCGGGGGCAGCTTCAGACCCGCTTCCTTAAATGTCAATCGGGGACCCTTGGCGCAATCGCCGATGGTGCCCAGACTGTGAGCCACGTCGCGGGCGATGTTAGCCAGACCGTGACCCAGTTCTTTCAGGGCTCGTTCTATGGCACCACCGTCGTTGGCACGGTCTCCACTGTCCTGGGCCCTCGGTCTTTCTGGTGGTCTGTCGGTTGGTGCACCCGGTTTGTCCGTTGATCTGGGGGGGGGCGCGTCTCCGCCTGCGCGGCCTGGTCGGTGTGCTTCCTGCTGACCATGTGCCGGTGGGCGCTCGCCGCCGTGTCTTGCCGCCGCGGTGCCGGTGTCGTCCACACTCCGGCCTACACTGTTGCCGGCCCTGTCGGTGGGCTTGTGCGGGTCGGGGATATGCAATTTCATGCCGTCTTGCAGAAGGTGCGGATTTTTGACTAAGTTTGGATGTTCATGCTTGTTGGCCTGGACGATGTTTTGCACCTGATGCCAGATCTGGCCTGGCGAGGCCTTGTGGTCACTTCCCCCGGCCAGCGATTTTTCGGCAATTTTCCAGAGACTGTCCTGATGTTTGACTTCGTGCTCACGCGGCTGGCCGCCAGTCGCAGCGGGACGGGCATCGCCCGCAGGCATGGTGGTGCCGCCTCTGTGGCTCAGATCGCCAAAGTTTAGCGGCGGTATAGATATGTGCCCTTCAATATGAGGAGATATACGCGCCTGGGTAGCGTCGGTGCCACCGCCCATGCGGAACTGGTGCAGGTTGTCTGTGCCTGCGGTGCCGACGGGGTGATGACGCGTTTCGCCCTCATTGACGTTGCCGATTTCTCTAGTCATTTAGAAAAGCCCTCGGGGTGTCGGGGTGCCTTCGCCCGACCTGTACCGGTACGGTGGAATCTGGGCGAGTTGTTTGGTAAGGGAGCTAGAGATTAGCAAGCAAGTCGTGAAAGTCCCGTGAAAGTGCTTGCCATCCATCGATCGAGAGGATGAGTGCCTCTGCGGGTACAAAGAGCAGGTGGAGAAGAAACGAGCCGGCGACACGATAAAAGAGATCTGTCCTAAATGTGGGCAGAGCGTTCTTGATTGTGGTTGCAGGCTTTATTCAAATCAGACGGACTGGCCGATGTCCGGGGACAAGCCCCGCACCGGCAGTGAGATGACGGCCAGGTTTTCGCAGTTGAAAAAGTCCGGCACGGGCACGATTTTTGCCCCGGTCGACAGTGAGGGCCACGCCGGTTACGGCGATCCGACCCTGACTATTGATCTGGCTCCCGGTGCAATTATCGGCGGTCTGTACGAAATTATCAGATTGATCGGGCGCGGTGGGATGGGCGAAGTTTATCTCGCCAGACAGATGACGCTCAACAAAAATTGTGCACTGAAAGTGATACCACCGGATCAGTTGACCGAGGTGGCCTGGTTGCGCTTCCAGCTGGAGGCCAAGGCCGTAGCCCAGCTCAATCATATCAACCTTGTGCGCGTTACCGATCTGGGCATTCACGAAGATTGTCTGCCCTTTTATGCGATGGAATATCTGGAGGGGGCCAACCTGGCTGAGATGCTCGCTGAGCACGGTCCGATGCCTCTTGAGCAGGCTCTGGAGATCTTTATCCAGGTTTGCGATGGAGTGGAATGCGCTCATCGTGCCGGCATATTGCACCGCGACCTGAAGCCTGCCAACATCATGCTTACCCGCACCGCCAAACGCAAAATGGAGGTGAAGATTCTGGACTTCGGTCTGGCCAAGCTGACGCGCCACGACCGCGAAAAGCAGAGTCTAACCGCTGTGGGCGATATCTTTGGCAGCCCTTCATACATGAGCCCGGAGCAGTGCGGCGGTGAAACGCTCGATCATCGCACCGATATTTATTCCATCGGCTGTACCCTTTTTGAGTCTCTTACCGGTCGTCCTCCTTTTAATGCTCAGGAGTCTGCGGCCGTCTTCCTGGGCCATCTGACTGTGAACCCGCCAACCCTCGACAGTGTCACCAGTGCGGGCACTTTCCCGCCTGAGATGGAGCGGATCATGGCCCGCCTGCTGCGTAAAAATGTAGACGAGCGCTATCAATCACTGGCTGATCTGAAAAGGGATCTGGAATTGATCCTGGCCGGCAGCAAAACGGATGACAGAACAACCGGTGGACGAGCTAAAAGTGAGGGCGCTCCCGGGCGCGTTCGGCCAGGTATGCGGGGCCAGGTGCGGCGCCCGGCAAATCCTCCCGGTCCCTCGGGCACATCCGGGGCGGCCGCCGCTTCTGGTACCGGAGCTGGTGCGGCAGGCAAATGGCTGCTATTGGCTCTTTTGCTGGGTGGGTTTCTTGTCTCTTCGGTGGTGGCTCTGGGCACTTACTTTACCCGGCAGGAGAGGCCGGTTACTGCGGCTGCCCCAACTGCGGCTGCCCCGATTGCAGCCGCTCCAATTGCGCCCGCCCCACTTGCAGAAGCCCCAACTGTAGCTGCTCCAACCGCGGCTGTCGAGGCCGAGGCTCAGAGCTCGCAGACGTCGGCTGATCCCCTGACAAAACTGGCTGGTGATGTCGAGGATGAGCGGACATTTGTTATCAATGGTAACCAGATCGGCACGGATGACGGTGTCGTATGGGATCACAAACCTTTTTATCAGGGAGTGGTTGAGCGTGAGGGCAGGCACTATCAGCTCTGGAGTTATCACGGCCGTCCCAGTCCGCCCGTCTATCTGGAGTTTATGCAGCGCGGCAAAGCCAAACGCATTGGTCTGTATGGTGAGATTTTGCTGCCGGCGACTAAACAGATTACGCTCTGGCCGCGTCTCCCTCTAATTCGTGATCCTGAGCTGATTAACGGGCTGGTCGGGGCCAATTGTCGGCAGGTCGATTATCGCTGGCTGACTCTGGGGGAAGTGCAGCGGATTACACCTGTATTGGCCGCCTGTCCCAGTATCAGCGGTCTGACTCTGGGCAACCCCCACTGGACAATGACTGATAGCCTGGAAAGCGTCGCCGTCATCAATCAATATCCAAATCTCGAGCGTCTGGAGCTGGGAGCGCCCTTTGAGGGCTCCGCCTTGCTGAAATTGCGACGACTGCAGGCCTTGCACGAGCTGCGCTTGAATTTTACTTCGCCCCAGATGAGGGATTGTCTGCAAGCTATTTCCGGGTCTCCGGTGCTGCGCAGTCTGGCTGTTGCCAGCTGGCCGCTGCCGGTTGATGACCTGGCTCTGCTCGCTCGTTTTAGCGGGCTGCAGAGGCTGATGCTCGGTGGTTTGACCGGCTCTTCCGAGCAGTTGGCTTTTCTTGCTAAAATGCCTGAATTAAGACGACTGGATTTGCCGGACTTACGCTATCGTCCTGATCTGGTTGCTGATCTGGAGGGTATAGGTAATTTGAGGGTACTCAGATTTTCTGCCCGGAACGAGTGGAACAAAGAACAGATTGCTAAACTGCAGGTAGGGTTGCCCAAGGTTCGTCTGGAGCTTTATGAAAACGGTTCAGAGCAGTGGCAATCCATGTCCGAGTTGCGGTAAACGCAGCTTCTTTTTCAGTGGTAAGCGCTGCCAGTGCCCCCCGCCCGAGAAGTTTGACGAAGGCGCCATGAGCGCTAAATTTTTGAAGCTGAAACGGGGCAGTCGCCAGGATATCTTCAGCCGAGCACCGGGGGATTCCAGTCCCACCGGCGGCCGGGCTCCGGTTATAGATCTGGCTCCGGGCGCGCTTATCGGCGGGGTCTATAAAATCATCAAAATGGTCGGTCAGGGCGGCATGGGTGAGGTTTATCTGGCTACCCACGAAACCCTGGCAAAAAAGTGCGCACTGAAAGTGATACCACCGGATAAAGTGACCGAGATTGGCTGGAAGCGTTTTCAGCAGGAAGCCAGAGCTGTGGCCAAACTGGAGCACATCAATCTGGTCAAGGTCACCGATCTGGGCATCCACGATAACTGTCTGCCTTTTTATGCCATGGATTATGTCGATGGGCAGAATCTGTCTGAGGTGCTGAGTCAGAAGGGGACGCTCTCTCTGGCTACCACCCTGGAAATTTTCACCCAGGTCTGCGAGGGCGTTGAATGTGCTCATCGCAGCGGTATTTTGCACCGTGATCTGAAGCCGGCCAATTTGATGTTGACCCGGGCGGCAAACGGCAAATTGCTGGTCAAAGTACTGGATTTTGGCCTGGCCAAACTGACCAAACAGGATCGCACCAGGCAGAGCCTCACGGCTGTGGGAGACGTTTTCGGCAGTCCCTATTACATGAGTCCGGAACAATGCGAAGGCGACAATATCGATCAGCGCTCGGACGTTTATTCCATGGGCTGTGCCATGTTTGAATGTCTGACCGGCAGGCCGCCTTTTGAGGGCAATAAGACGGCGGCGATTATTTTCAGTCAATTGGAATCGAAGCCGCCGACCCTTGAGAGCATTGTCGGAGCCGGTAAATTTCCGGCCTCGATGGAAGTCGTGATGGCGAATTTACTGCGCAAAAAACCGGAAGAGCGCTATCAGAGTATGACCCAGGTCAAGGCCGATCTGGCTCGGGTAGCCGCGGGCAAGGAGGTTTTACCGGTGGTCGGCGGCCGGTCCGGGCCTCTGTCAAAAGCAAAAAAGGTTTTGCCGGAGAAAGCACTTGCGGTCTCGGAGTCGCCGCAGGGGGCGATACTGCCGTTGGTGCTCTCTTTTGGTTTGTTGTTTTTGATTCTGGTAGGAGGTACTTTCTACTGGTATTTGACTAAGACCACTAAGAAGCAGTTGCTGTCCACCATTCATGTGACCAATAGCGAAGGTCTGGTCGGACCAAGTATGCCGGGCGACGAGAAGATCGAGAAGGAAAACATGCAATTCAGCGACACCCAGCCGCTGCTTGAGTTTGCCAGTGAAGCTCCACCCGTGGTTCGATTCTGGGACAAGAAGCCCTTTTGCCGCGGGGTGGAGAATGTCGGCGGTATTCTGTGTCGGCGCTGGAGTTTCCCCAGCGATATGATTTCTCCTCTGAAACTGCGGTATGAGGAAGGGCATAAGTTAGTGACCCGGCGTCTGTCCGGAGATGTTTATGTGCCGGTCGATTCTCCCCTCTGTCTCGTGCTTTTGCCCGAGATGACGCGTATGCCGAAATATCTGGATGCCCTTGTCGACGGCACATTTGATGAGCTCGACCTGCGACAGCATCCAGAGATAGTCTTTGCTCTCATGGCCGACAAATTTGGTAAATTCAAATCGGTTACCGGTCTGCAAATCGGCAATGTCACCTGGTCTTTAAATGATTGTCGGGCCAGTCTCTTTCCACTTTCCAAATTTTCGCATCTGCAAAGGCTGCGACTGGACTGCGTTTTTGACGGCCCGCCTCTGACCGCTCTCTTTAAGCAAAATAAATTGCAGGAGCTGGTCATGCACCTGGGCAGTCATGATTGCATGCTGGCTATCAGTCAGGCGAAAGGCTTGCGCTCTCTGGCCGTGCTTGTTTGCATGAATCATCCGGCGGATACCGCCTTGATTGCGGCAAACACTGGACTGGAGCGGGTAATGGTCGGACAACTGACAGGCACGCAGTCTGAGTTGAGAGACTTCAGTCGCATGCCGTCGCTGCATTATCTGGACCTGCCCGAGCTCAGTTACAGGCCGACTCTGGCGGCGGAGATGAGGTCCCTGCGCGCTTTAAAAACGCTCAAATTTATGAAGGGTCCGGGTGGTTACTGGACGCCGGAGCATTTGAGAGAGCTGGCGCGCGCTCTGCCCGGGGTGAAGATCATTACCTACGAGTCGATAGAGGAAGGCGAGGCCGGTCTCTTCAGAAACTAGCCGCGGCTATTGCTCTTTCATCTTGGGCAGTTCAAACCAGAAGTTGCTGCCGGTGCCGGGATGGCTGATGACGCCGAGGACGCCGCCGTGCTTCTCCAGGATGTGCTTGGCGATAAGCAGGCTCTTACCGCTGCCGATGCCTCCGGATTCGTTATCCGATTTGCGGAAGCGTTCGAAAATCGATTTCTTTTGATCTTCGGACATGCCGCAGCCACGGTCGATTATTTCCACCCGCACCCGGTTGTCCTTATCCATTACCTCGACGCGCACTTTGCTGCCCGGGGGTGAAAATCTGATCGCATTGGACAAGATTGTCTTAATTACCTGGAACATGCGCGATTCGTCGGCCATGATGGGAGCATCGGTGCCGTTGATTTCCACGACCAGATCTTTTTCACGGATGGGGGTGAGGGAGGAGAGTACGACCTGCTTGATCAGCACCATGATGTTGTTTGGCTCCGGTCTGATCTTGAATTGCCCGGTCTCCATTTTGTCCGCTTCGAGCAGTGCGTCGATGGCGTCTACGGTCTCGGTCAGCTCGCTGACGTCGGCTTCCAGGCCGCGCTGGTATTGCTCGGATAGCCGGCCGTAGCCGCCGTCGAGCATGCCTTTCAAATGGTCGATGACGCCGACAATCGGGGCGCGCACTTGATTGGAGATGCCTTCGATAAATTGCTTTTTCATCGACTGCAATTCCAGGCGTTCACCTATCGATGAGGCGATGCCCAGATACATCAATGTGCCGCCCACGTCCAGTTCCTGCATGGAAAATTCCACCGGTATCTGCCGCCCTTTGTCTGAATTGATGCGCATTTCGAAACGCACGTCGACGTAGCGGTTGAGGGTCATCTGGTCGAGGGTGCCCATGATCGTGGTGAAAGGAAAAATCGTCTGAATCAATCGATCTTCCAGGCCGTGATGGCGAGTTTCCATCATGTGTTCAAAAACGGTATTGGCAAAGTCGATTTTGCCGTCCGAATTGATCATCAGGAGACCGATAGGTAGAAACTCAAGCAGTGAGCGGATTTTGTCCTTATTCAGCCGTGGGGTTTCGACAATATCAACGGCTGCGCCGCCAGGCCCGGCCGAGGGCGGTCTGTCCTTGGCGATCAGGTGCATGGAATTTTCTTTTTCGGACCACTGGGCGGTCCAGTACATCATTTTGACCGAGGCGTCGGGGCAGACGACCCGGCATTCGAAATTCTTCGCTTCTTGCATAAAAGTAGCCGCAAGAAAACATTGCTGGGCAATCAGCACATCCTCTGCCAAAAGGATCTCGAAGATCGACGACCCCTTCAGTTCATCTGGGGTGAGTTTCCAGGCGGACAGGGAGGAAGGACTGACGCTAAGAAAGTTGCCATTGCCGTCTATCGACGCTGTTACATCCACGGACATATCCCAGTCTGCATTCCAGGAACGAAAAAATTACGCCTATCTATGATGCTACCATCTCATGAAATAGCCGGTCAATATAAGCTGGATGCCCATTTGACAAGTAATACCTGTCTCGCCAAAAATCCTTGCCTTATAATTCTGGTTGGTTCACAGGAGGGCACTGGATGTTGATGACTACTGGCATGCGCGAGCGGGCTACCGGCCGCGGGCGAATTTCTTTTCTTCTGCCACTGGCTGCGGGTTTGACCATTGTCCTCGCCGGCCTGACCGTCGCTCCAGCCAGTGCTGACCTCAATCCTTATGAACGCGGCTGTCAGCTCCTTGATGCTGGGGACTACATAAACGCTGTCCAGCAGTTTGATCTGGCTATTGATAGTCCGGTCCAATATCCGCTTGTCTATCTGAAACGGGGACAGGCTCTGGAAAAAATGGGCAGTCACCAACTTGCCCTCAAAGATTTGACCGACATGATTAAAAGTCAGCCCAATAATGCCGACGGCTACGGCTGGCGCGGCACGGTTTACGCCAAACTGGGGCAGAAACAACTGGCCCTGGCGGATTTTGAAAAAGCCGTCTCCCTCGATCCCAAATATGCCTATGGCTTCAACATGGCCGGCGATGTCTATAAAAACGCCGGTGATCACCAGCGCGCTATCGATAGTTATGATAAGGCTCTCGGTGCCGACCCTAAGAATGTGCAGGCCCTGATCAAGCGAGCCGCCGAATATGTAGCCACCGGTAAGGCCGACACGGCCGTCGCCGATCTGACTACTGCCCTGAGCTATGACGCCAACAATGCCGTGGCGCTGATCAATCGTGGTACTGCATATAGTGGCTTGTCGCGGCCCCAGGAAGCGCTGGATGATTTCAACAAAGCTTTGCAGATAGATCCCACCAACGCCCGGGCTCTGAAGTTGCGTGGACAGGCCTATTTCAAATTGCAAAATGCCAAACAGGCGGTCGAGGACTACGGCGCCGCCATCAAGCAAGATGATGACAATGCCATGCTTTACTACCATCGAGCCAAGGCCTATCAGCAACTGGGCAACGATGGGGCGGCTCTGACCGATGTCAATCATGCCATCAATATCGATCCCAATCAGGGCAATTTTTACCTTATGCGCGCCTTTCTTGAAAACAAGCAGGGACAGGCTGTTCTGGCCCATCAGGACATCCAGCGGGCGCAATTTGCCAATCCCTTGCTGCCGCAGAAGATCGAGTTTTCGCCTCTGGACAAGAATGCCGATCGTTACCTTCAGGACACCAATCTTGAAGACGTGCACAGTACCGGGGCGGTGGACACGACTGAGACTCCGCAGTATTAGAATTGCTGTATAATGACCGCCTGTTCGATGACTTTGTGCACTGCATAGGGGTTATGATGCAAAGTAATTGGCGTCTTTTTCTTGCCGCGGCTGTTTCCGGACTGGTGCTGGTCGGCTGTAACAAGCCGCAAGCGGCGGGTCCAAACGCCGGCAAGTGGGGCTACATAGATAAAAAGACCGGCAATTTTATTATTCAGCCGCAGTTCGACGACGCTTCCAATTTCAGTGCTGATGGGGCGATTGTGCGCAATGAGAAGCGTCTCTTGCGTTTGCAATCAGATCCGCCCGGGGAGTCCCAGACCCCTGTGAAACCTGACGATAAGGCTGAGTTGCCCCCCATGTCCACCCTGCATGCCGCCGATGGCGAGGGTGATACCTACAAGGTCATGGACGGTGACAAGGTTGTATTCGACGTCAAGACAAAGCCGGCCTCGGACGAGGTTTTTCATGGTAATGACTACGTCTGTGTCCAGTTTGGTAAAAAGTTTGGCTTTATAGACAAGAAAGGTCATCTGGCTTTCGGCACACCCTTCAGCGGCGCCCGCGATTACAGCGAAGGTCGGGCCGCGGTGCAGGATGGCGGCAAGTGGGGCTTTATCAATAAGAAAGGCACCTTTGTGATCAAGCCGCAGTACCTTGATGCCGGCTCTTTTGTCGAGGGGCTGGCCCCTGTCAAAGTACCGGCCGAGCCCAAGGCTCAGTAGTTACTTAAATATTGATACTGCCGGTAGTGGCACTGCCTGTCGCTGATTTAATGCGAATCAACGGTCAGCGGAGTGGTTCTCAGAGCATACTGAGCGGCAAAGCTTGAAGTACGCGGCTGCTGATCGTTCCAGCTGGGACTTTCGGTTACGGCGCTCTCGCCGGTCTCGGGCAGGGGTTGCTGATGCAGGGGCGGAGGGTCGGCGCTCTCGCTCATAGGACTGTAGGCTGCCGCTTCCGGCTGTGCCGACTTGGGGGCGGGCAGCGGGGCAGGAGCCGGTCGACTGACTGTCTTTTGTATAGCTTTAGGGGGAGCGACCGGCTGTGCTTCCGGCGCGGGGGGCGGCACTTCCGCTGCTCTGGCCGGCTGTGATTGCGGCTTGGGGGGCGGGCTGGAGGCGATGGAAGTATTGGCCTGAGCCGCTTTGTGATGCATACCCAGCAGGTCGCCGGTGGCTGAGGCCGCGGCTGTAGTTGTGTTGCCCACGGCTTTGGCTGAGCCTTCCAGAACGTCTCCGGTGGCTCCGGCTACAGCACTGGCGGTGGTGCCGACTGCTCTGCCTGTGGCAGCGGCGGCCGCTCCTCCGGCTCTGGCTGTGCCGACTACCACGTCGCCCGTCACCCGGGCGGCGCCTTTGACCATATCACCGGTAGCGGTAAAAACCCCTTTCACCATGGATGTCAGTCCGCCGGCATGGGCCGCGGGCATCTGAGCGAAAGCCAGTGTCAGACTGGCCGCCAGCATTGCATTCTGGTATCTCTTGGTAAACATAGGTTTCCTCCCTGCGCTATCCGGACATTAGTAATATTCACGCAATTGTTGTCAAAAATCGCTTGGCAACGCGGTTGATGGATTAAATCGGGCAATCTCCCCAATGCGAGGACGCCAGGGAATGCAGGAGGTTCCTGGTTATTGGTGATATATGCCTAAGATATCGATTGCGTCCCGCGCATTCGATATCTGCTGCTTGTCCTGGTTTTAAACGACTAGAGTCAGGCCCGGCTTTCTAATTCCTGCAGCAGGCGTGAGCGGAAGTCGCTGTTGAAGTAGGTTTGCGCCAGCTGTCTGGTCCTGGCCGCGTACAGGTCTTGCAGGGACACCCTGTCATTTGTTAAGGCTGTGCCCCGTTCCGCCGTCTCAGTCGCCGTTGATGCGGCCGGCTCCGCCGCGCTGGAAGCCAGTGTTGCTGAGGAATTATTGGTTGACATAGTAAGTACCGCCAGAAAATTATCGCCGAGGGGGCATCGAGGGATGATAGTCCATTAGAGATCCCGGCCAGTGAAATTTTCGTGAGAGCCGATTTAAAAATATTTTCCAACCGCCCCTAATTTATATCTCCTGGCTGTTAAGTCCATATAACCAGGGAGGCCTGAAGCTGAAAATGAGTAACCAGAGTAAAGTCGCAGATACGGGAAGTCTTTCCGGCCAGTTTCGTCTGGCGGATACGGGCAATAATCTGAAGTGTTTGTTCTGGGATGCCATGCATGACAAGGTCGGTACTTTTACCGCCGAGGTCGCTGCCGTGGCTTCGCCCATCATCCCCAGCGACCCTTACGGTCTGCTGCGTTACGCCCACAACGGCGACTCGCAGCTCGGCACCGGCCTGGTGCGGGGCTCACGCCACACGCTTGAGTTTCGCCGGCCGCGGTCCATTATTTCTATGGTTAAGGAAGTGCGCGGCGCCTCCTGACCGTGTTCCAGACCTAATAGACACACGTATTTTTCCCAGTGACAGGCTCCTCAGGCGGTGCTACAGTCCTTTCCAGGACGAGCCACAGTCTTTAAAAATGGTTTGCATTTCCGAGGAGTTCTGCAATGGATCCGCAGCTCAGGCAAGAAGCTCAGTACGTAGCGTGTTTAATAGACAATGGCCAGGTGGAACGAGCCGCCGCCGTCCTGCGTGAAGACCTGTGCCAGCTTGATGGTTACAGTGGTCGGCAGCTTCTGGCCGCGACCCGCGCCTATGAGCGACCGGGCGGGGCGGAATTGATTGTGCACCATGGCCGCGATCGCTACGGCTGCCCGACCGACCAGCTGGTGGCCGGTATTGCCGTGCCCTGCCGGGATGAATACGGTTCCAGCTCCTGGGACGTTATTGATATCGCTACCGTCAGCAGTCGCTCGCGCCAGACTTATCAGCCGGATTATTCCTATTCTGATTATGGCGATTACCGCGGTTACCGGGATTACCGCGATTACACCTATTACGACCGGGGGCCGACCGGAGACTATTTGCCCGGCAATGCCAGCGGCAGTTTCTTCCGTCCCAGGCAGCGCATCTGGAGCGATGAGACCGGTTACTGGACGCCCGGGGGCGTGCCTTACAACAACCAGCAGACCTTCAACATGCCCGGCAGCCGCTATGCCTATCCCATCACCAGCTCACCTTGGAACTACAGTACTGTCGGAGATCCGCGCATGCCATGGGGCAACCGCTGGGGTCGACCGACTTACGGCGGCAGCTATAGAGGTTATGACGGCTATGCGGATTACGGCGGCGGCGGCGTTGACAGCCGCTACCTCACCACTTATCTTGCCCTCAATGCTCTGGGCGCACTGAGTTTGAGCCTGCGGCGCTCCTACTGATTTCAGGCTTCGCCGGGTGATTGCTTGAGGTCGCGGAAAAATTCCTTGAGCAACTGCGCGCATTCTTCTTCCAGCACGCCGCCCACGACCTCAGGTATGGGATAGATGCGCTTGGCGCCGTAAAGGTTAAATGCCGAGCCCAGCGCCCCCGAGACCAGGTCATAAGCGCCAAAGACCACCTTGCTTACCCGACTTTGTAAAATCGCCTCGGCGCACATCGGGCACGGCTCCAGGGTGGTGTACAGGACCATCCCGTCCAGGCGCCAGCTGCCCAGCTTGCGGGTCGCTTCGCGGATCACCAGTATTTCAGCGTGACCGGTCGGGTCGCGCAGTTCTTCCTTGCGATTTTTGCTGCGGGCGATCAGCTCGCCGTTGTTAACCAGGACTGCACCAATGGGCACATCGGCCTCGGTCAGGCCGGGGGCGTCCTTGCTGCCCAGGTCGCCCCCGCCGAGCAGGGCCTCCTGCAGCGCCATGCGCATCCATTTTTCGTCGGTGGGAAGCTTGTCGGTCATTTATTTACGAGGGTTTGCGGAAATCACCCTCTCAGTATAAGGGCTGTGTGCCATACTAAAAATGGCGATAGAAGGCGGAGAGAATTCCATCTCTCGATGGCGAATCAAAAGGTGATCCTGATAGCCGGTTTCGGCGGCTGTGGTAAGACCACAGTGGCCAGGATTTTGCACACCTCTTTTGCCAACAGTGCCTGTGTTTCGGCCGATTCGCTCACCGAAATCAGACCCCTGACCCTGGATGACAAGCTGCTGCGTGTGCGCCTGCGCAATTGTCTGGATGTGATTCGTAATTTTCTGGACGAAGGCTTTGAAAACGTCGTCTGTGACGGTCTGATCTGGAGTCAGAAGGAGCTTAATGCGGTGGCCGGCGCTCTCTCCGGGGAGCATGTCGATCTTTTTGTCTTCTGGCTGCAGGCCAGCAAGGTTGTGCGCTTCCGCCGCATGCTTGACAGTGCCCAGTCCAGCGCCGAAGGCGGCGATACCATGCAGTTTCTCCAGCATGTGGAAAACAAAATTGCCGACCCCTGGCCCATGACCCTGAGCAGCGGGCATGTGGAAATGGTTGAAACCAGCTATATAGATGTACAGCAGACGGCCAAAATCATCATTGATAAAGTCGGCTGAAGTTTTTTTTGAAAATTCTTTGAAATCTCTGTCCAGAAATTTTTGACCCCGTATAGATATCTTCACAAGGCAACCGGGTGATGATTCAAGATTCAGGGGTGTATCTGGAATTGTCGAAGAAATAAGAAGGTCAGGGG
>JAFEAV010000075.1 GCA_018266215.1 Cyanobacteria bacterium SZAS LIN-3
TCTTCTTGCATGTAGGCGTTGTAGGCGTCAACCAGGTCGTAAGCCACTTTTCCCGCTGTCTGCAGTTTTGGATTTAGTGCCAGAGCCTTTTCGCAGTCGGCGCCGGCTTGTTGTAATTCGCCCAGGGTGACATAGGCTGCGGCCCTTTCCGTCAGGGCTTTGACGTCTTTGGGGGTGCTCTTGAGGAGGGTACTGTAATATGCGACCTTTTGCCGACAGAGGCTCAGCTGCTGCTGTGACGGCCGCCGCGGCTGCGCATGTGGTGGCAGTATTTTGTATAATGTTTTTGCGCCAAGGCAGCCGCAGGTCAAAAGCCAGGTTGAGGCGACAGCTAAGATGGCAGTCCAGGGCTTGAACAAATCGCGGTCCTCGATCGCCGAACAGCTAAACGGTTCCTCTACTTTGATTTTTCCATATCGAGTGCCAGTAGAGCGCGGTTCAACTTGATTATTTCCCGGGAAGCGCTTGCGTCTTTTGGTGCCAGTTTCTGGGCGGCGGCAAATTGCTCGCCTGCCCAGGTCAAATATTTGCGCCGCAGACCTGGCTCCGCTGCCGCACAGCCGGCGGTATAGTAGCACTGGCCCAGATTGTTCAAATCACAGGCAATGCGCGGATCGTTCGCTGGTAGCCAGTTCTGGTCGTATTGCAGGATCTTCTGGTAGCTCGCCACGGCGCTGGAGAAAGCTCCCATGTCGGTGTAGAGAGAGGCCAGATCGCGCGCGTCGGCGGCAAAGTCGCGAGAATAACCCGGCGGTGCCGAGAGCCAGAGCAGCCGATAAATTGCTGCCGCTTCCTCCTGCTTGCCCTCCTGCCGGTAAATAGAGGCCAGCTCCCGCGCTCTCTGACCGGTCGTGCCTGTCAGCGGGGCCGGATTTTTGGCCGCCATGTGTTGCTTGATGTCGGGGTAGGCGCCTTCCTCGCGTGTCAGGGTCTGCCAGCGATTGTTCTCTTTAAGATTGTCGTTGGCCGAATTGACATAGAGGATGCTGACCAGGCACACGGCGCAGATAAAAGCTGCTGCCGCGGATGGGCCCAGGGCGCCCATTATCTTCCGTCGTGTCTCGGCTTTCATCGACTCCTTAACCTTCCGGCGGTGCCGGCGGAGGGGGCGGAGGCGGTGGTGGCGGCGGCGGAGCCGGAGGAGGAGGCGGCACTGGCTTGGGAGCCGGAGCGGGTGGCGGTGCCGGAGCTGGTTTGGGTGCTGGTGCCGGGGCCGGTTTGGGTGCTGGCGCCGGGGCTGGTTTGGGTGCTGGCGCCGGGGCTGGTTTGGGCGCTGGTGCCGGGGCCGGTTTTGGTGCTGGCGCTGGAGCCGGGGCTGGAGCAGGCGCTGGTGCCGGAGCGGGCGCTGGAGCTGGAACGGGAACGGGGACAGGTACCGGTGCCGGCACGGGAGCGGGAGGTGCTACCACCGGTGCTGGAGCGGCGCCACTGCCCGGATCCGGCGTGAAAGGCACGCCGAGGATGGGGAAGGTGTAGGTGCGAGCGTAGGGATAGAGGCCATTGGGCAACTGCGCGCCAAAGAAAGCTATCGGTACCGGCAGGCGCACGTTGGCGCGGGTCGTTACCGATACATAGGGGGCGCCGGTGGGCGGGGTGAAGTAGATGAAGTCGTTGACGGTGTTGGCCACGGTCGGTTGGCTGACGAAATATCCGTCGGTGCGGTGCGACAGAGCCGCTTGCTGAGCCGCTTGCAGGCCCGAGGCGGCCGAGCTGGTAGAAGCAGCTGCCCGGGCGGCATCGCGTGCCGCCGAATCAACAACCGAATAGCCGCTGGTGACAATGAGCAGGTCAAAGGCCAGGGCGGCGAAAATGACAAAGAGCACGGCGGCGATGGCCACTTCAATGGAGATGCTGCCGTTTTTGCGTCTGTTTCTCATTGCAGCACCACCAGACTGCGGGCGATTGTCTGGAAGGCCTTGTTCAAATCGGCCGACTTGGTCACTGAGACATAGATGGCGTTGTTGCCCGAGATATAGGCGACACCTTTGCCCGAACCGCCTTTATTGTCACCCAGGAAGTTGTCTTCCAGTGGTTTGATGGCCGCGTTTTGCGACAGACCAATCGTGTAGATAGGGATACCCTTGCTGTGAGCGCTCGAGGCTTCGGCGAAGGCCTGGGCTTGAGCTGTGGCTGTGTCGACCGGCAGATTGGGCACGCCGTCGGTGAAGAGGATTATGGCTTTTTTGGCCTGCGGTCTGGCTTTTGCCTTATCCGTGAGCTGCGCGATGGCGGCGTGCAGGGAGTCAGCGATGTTGGTCCGGCCCGTTGGTCGCAGAGGCAGCACGGCGCCGCTGCCGTCGACGGCCCTGGTGACGTCGTCATAGTTGGAGAGTGTCTGGTCCAGTCCGACCAGGGGCACCGGGAAATTATTTGTGCCGCTGGCAGTCCATGTCAGGTCGGCATTGTTGTGAGTGGTGGCCCAGGTGGAGGTGGGCGCAGTGCCGGCGGCGTCGGAGAATGAGCTGAGGGCAAAGTGGGCGTTGCTGGAGATGTTCATCGTATAGAAGAAATTGTCGCTGGCCAGTCTCGCTGCCGCGATGGGATCGACCATTTTTTCTACCTGGCTCCAGTAGGTCGCGTAATAACCTGGTTTACGGGGTGGCAAAATGGGATTGATTTTGGCGCCGCCCTGGCTTTGCAAACAAATTGCGTCGCTTTCCATATTGCCCCGACTCGCCTCTACACAGGTGGCTATATTACTAAAGTCATAGCCTCCGGTACTAGGTACGGGCACGACCAGATCGGTGAAGCCGTTTGCATATGCGGCGGGATCTTTGCCATTGCCTTTGGCGTTGATGGGGTTTGTCGGGTCGAAGTTGCCGGGTGGCCAGCCTTGCTCGGGGACGATTGTGCCCGGTGGATATTTTGTGGCCAGTGGTAGGCCGGGGATGCTGCCTGGGGTGTAGGTAAATTGATTGCCGCGCAGACCGTTGAGTAGATTGCCGGCGGGAAATGCTGATTCGGAAAAGATATAGGGATTGCTGTTGGATGGGGAAGGGTAGGCGCCGTAGGAAAGATTTTGTGGTGGCAGGGCATTGAGGGCGGTGCCTGTGGGCTGCGGTTTGAAGGTGTCGTAGATGCTCTTGCCGGAGACGACCGTTTTATAGTCGACTGTATTGATGGCGGGATTCCACTGACGATTGACCAGAACAATCGGTGTCTGGTCGTCCATCGATCCCGATACGTCGAAGCATAAAAACAGATCCAGCTGCGGCAGACCGCCAAATGATATGGCCGACGCAGTTTCGATATTGCCTATAGGCAGTATGCCCGAGGCAAAGACCGGCTTGTCGGAGTAGATAGCTTGAATCTGCATGGTGACGGCATCTTTGCTGTCGGTCGCTACTGCTTTGCCGGTCTGGTCCAGAAGCGTGATGTTGATATTGGCTGTGTTCAGTGGCGGTGTACCGAGGGTGGGGCCTGTGTTTTTATTGACCACGACATTGCCGCCGCCAAATGAAGTGGTCAGTACGCTATTTTGTTTGAAAGTTTGCACCGCTACATCCATAGCCAGATTGTGCAGGTCCGTATAGCTGTATCCGGAAGGAGAACTGGCCAGGGCAGCCGTTCCCGAGAGAGCCGCCGCATCGGTTACCGACTGCAGTTGCGAGCATAGTAAAGTGTATCGGGCATATTCGAAGCCCAGTAAGCCAAGTGGCAGTATGACAAAAAACGCGCCTACTAAAATAAGGGCAACCGTTGTCGCCCCTCGTTTTGAGCGTTGGGCGCGGCTTGAGACAGAGCCGTGTTTCATTGCTTTCACCGGTTCATTCCTTTTCTAAAGTCAATTTATTCTGTCAGGCCGCTGGGATTTTCTGAGTAGGACTCTGTGTTTATGGTCAGATGATAGGGGCCGGTCAGACCCGGTACCGACATACCAAATAGACCGCCGTTGTATTGCACTAGCGGTGAGAGATCGGCTTCCACTCTGGACATTATGAAGTAGATATTTTTTGAAGTGTCGACGCTGCCGGGCGCAAGTTTGCTTGTGTATATGACCGGGGCGCCACCGCTGAGCGGTTTTTCCAGTACTGATATTACCGGCGTTGCCGCGCTTATTCCTGTAAATGATGTGAGATTTGTTGTAAGCGCACTTGCCGCCCGAGTGGTGGCATCGGTGTAGGTGGGAGCCTTGGCTGCTTTTTTATTGGCGGCGTCGGCGGCAAAATATAGGATAGAGCTTCTATACCCGAGACTGACAAAAATGAGCAGGGGCACCAGCAGAAATACAAATAGTATAAGCAGGACCATGGGCAATTCTGCCATTGCCTGTCCCCTCTGAGTAGATCTCCCTGGGTAACCGGCGCGTCTGCTGCCGGCAAAATATGTGTTCATGGTTCAACCCCCGAATGGGCGATTTAGTAAGTTACGCCAAGTTACTGAGAGCCGCATCGAAAGTCAATACAGACTTCACGCACCTTTCACACATATGCGCAAAATGTCCCAAAACAGGCAAAAAATTTTTGCACTTCATGTTGGCTTCACGCAGCGCCGGTGGGCTTTGTTGCCGGCTTCACCTAGGTTTCACCGTCAATTCACCTACATTTCACGCATAGTGTAGATGCTTATAGCACCCTCGGCAATGACCGCTTCCGGTCCCGGGTTTCCGCCCAGTTGCCTTTACTAAAACAAACATATTTCTTTTCCGCCTTTAGAGGTCGACGCAGATGGACAGTGCATCTTTACCAGAGAAAAACTCTCTATACAGTGGACGTAGCTTCTCTCCCATCGCCGCCGATGAGCTCAATGACTACGCTGCCGAGTGCCTCACCCAGGGGCTGGTGGTGGCGTGCGAGTCCACTTCCGATTTTGAGTCTAATAAGGTTGCTGAAGAGCCTGCGGTTTCGAGCAATCCTTTTATAGAGGGTTCGACTGTGGTACTAGATGCGGTGCCTGAGGCTGCCGCCCCTGTTGTCGATTTCTGGACTGTTCCTGTTGTGTCCAGAGTAGAAACTGCCCCTGTGCGCAGCCAGTCTTATGATGAATTGCTGGAGCTGGTGGCCAGAGCCCGGGCCGAGGCCAGTGTGCTGGATCTTACCCCCGGTCCTGATGATGCCCTGTCGCTCTCCAGTCTCAAGCTCCGGCCCGTAAGTGCCGGCCTGATAGCGCCCCTTGGTTGGGCCGCTCTGTTTGTGGTTTTTTCGGTGTCGGTTTTGAGTCAGCTGGCCGCCCTCAGTGCCGACAGCTGCAAGCAGGCGCGGATAAACTCCGATAAGGGCAACTATCAAAAGGCTCTGATGGCTTCTTCCAACGCCATCCGCTGCAATCCTTTTGCTGCTTCCGCTTATTACGAACGTGGCCGCGCCCTGGTGCACATGCTCAGATATAATGAGGCCGAAGATTGCTTCAATCGCGCCCTTACTTTCAATCCCGATTTTGCCGCCGCCCTCGATGCCCGGGCCGCTCTTTCTCTCAAACTCGACAAGCCGCAGCAGACCATAAGCGACACTTATAGATTGATGGCTCTTTCGGCTGTCGGGCTCAACACGTATCAGTATGGCAATATGGCCGTCGCTTTTTACAAAACCGGTCGCTATGATGAGGCGATAAAGTACTACGACAAGGCTCTTGCCCTGGATGCAGACAGCCTCAGCCTGCAGCTTGGCCGTACTTATTGTCTTTCGGGTAAACAACAACATCGTCAGGCCCTGGCTGCCTGCGACGGTCTGATAAAGCGCCGCGGTGCTCAGGCTAAAGTCCTGGCTCTGCGCGGTTATTGTCTGGAGCGCCTGCACAAACTCAGCGCTGCTGCCCGTGATTTTGACCTGGCCCTGGCCAAGGAGCCGAATAATCCGCTCTTTTACAATTATCGCGCTGCCCTGCTGGCCGAACGCAATCAGCCCGCCGCCGCCCTTAAAGACTATGTGAAAGCTGCCGATCTCGACCGTGATAACGCCGCGGCTCAGCACACAGCCGGCAAGATGCTCGCTCAGGCCGGACAGAGCAAGGATGCCCTTCGCTATTACGATCGACTGGCTCAGTTCCCTGCCTTTGTCCGGTCCTTTGATCAAAATCAAGAACGGGCGGCGCTCAATTTTACCGCCGGTAATTATCAGGCCAGTCTGACCGATCTCAAACGGGCAATCGAGCTTGAACCCGACTGCGATTTGCACGTGATGGCTGCTCTCTGCCAGGCCCATCTCAATATGGGTGGCCCGGCCAGAGAGACAATCGCCGAGGCTTATCGTCTGCGTCCGGATAGCCCCAGCGTCATCCTCGGTGACGCACAGGTGGAAGCCATCCTCGGTCAGCGCCTTTCGGCCGTGGACAAATACTCCAAATTGCTTCTGGTCCGTGCCGACAGCAAAGAAGCTTTGATTGGTCGGGGTGAGTGTTACTTTGATCGCCAGCAGTGGGCCAGCGCCGCCGCTGATTACAAACGAGCGATTGCTCTTGGTGAGTCCAGCGCCCAGGTCAAAAACAACCTTGCTGTCTGTGAAAATGTCCTCAACCGCGGTGCCAGAATCAAACTGGATTTACCTGTCCAGAAAACCATCGATCTGGCCAGACTCAACGATACCGATCTCTTCAACAAGGGCTGCCAGGCCTATCAATCGGATGATATGTCTGTCGCCGTGATTTATTTTTCCGAACTGACCAGAAGACAGCCCACTAATCTCGATGCCCGCATAAATCTGGCCCACAGTCTCGAGGGCGCCGGAGACCACGGTCAGGCCATCGCCGTATTCGCCCCTCTGAGCGTGGCCGGACGTCTGGAAGTTAAGGACGAGACTTGCTATGCTCATGCCCTGGCCGCCGCCGGTCTGTATGACCGTTCGATATCGATACTGGAAAGATTGCACCGCGCCAGCCCCGCAAATGTAAGCTACCGCCTGGAGCTGACCAAATTGTATTCCGCCGCCGGACAACTCGATAAAGCGATTGGCATCTGCCGTGATTCACTGGCTATGAACGGCTCTTCCGAAGAGATGCGCAACTTCAATAATGTCTATGAGTCGCTTGTGACTGAGCAATTGCGCAAGAAAGATTGCAGTGCCAATCGTGCTGTCTCTTCGCCGGCGGAGACCGAGGGATAGGCTATGGCGATTTCCCCCGCTCAGGCTTCACTGCTGATTGCCGCCTATCTGTTTTTTACCATCACCTGGCTTTCTCCCGAATCTCCCACCCGTGACCGTCTGCTTGAGCCGGTGAAACAGTTCTGGCTTTTCTGGGGCCTGGATCAAAACTGGCGGCTTTTTTCGCCGGTGATTAAGGATATCAATTTTCATACCATGGCCGTGATCACGTTTGAGGATGGATACAGACTGAGCTGGGAGTTGCCGCGTATGAAGCGACTCAATTACTTTGAGCGCTTTCGCGACGAAAAGTACAGGAAGTGGTGCGTGGACTCACTGCCCTGGCCTGACTATCAGGAGTTCTGGCCTGATTTTGCCCGTTATGTCGGGCGCAAGTATTTCAACAAAGCCAACAAACCGGTCTCGCTTTCGCTCCAGCTTTTCTGGATAGAAATACCCAGGCCCCCCGCGGGCGGTGGCAATATTGTGCCTGTCAGTGCCCTGCCCGAGCACACTAAAATGAACACCGTTTTGTTTTACAAATATCGACCGGAAGATCTGGTGGGACTATGACGATCGGATCGCTCTGGAATGTCTGGCGTAAGTTCTGGTTTGAGCCCACGGGCACAAGCACCATTGCCGTCTATCGCATCCTTTACGGCATACTCGTTTTGCAGGTGGCGGTGGTCCATCTGGGCGGACATTTTGAAGAGTGGTACGGAGCAAAGTCCATGGTGACACTGCCTACGGTGGTTAACCATTTCTGGTTCAATGAACCGCGATTTGATTTGTTTTTGCTCTTCCCCCAGACCGACGCGTCTTTCCTGATGGTCTATGCCGTCTTTGTGTTGGCGGCCCTCTGCCTCTGTCTGGGCCTGTTCAGCAAGTACTCCGCTCTTGCCGTCTGGTTGATTCTGCTGTCCATGCATCATCAAAATCCGTACAACATCAATGGAGGCGATGCATTTTTACGTTCGGTGGCACCGTTTCTGGCCCTGTCGCACTGCGGCGATCGCTTTTCTCTGGATGCGCTCATTGCCCGCAAACGGGGCCGAGCTCCGACCGGTCTGGCCAATCCCTGGGCGCAGCGCATGATACAGGTGCAGATAGCCCTGGTGTACTGGCAGACTTTTTGCTGCAAGGTCTCGGGCGAGCAGTGGCTTGATGGTACGGCTGTTTACTATGCCACCAGACTCGATGACATGATCAGATTTCCCGCTCCCTTTATCACCGACAACATGCTGATTCTAAAGGCCCTCGACTATTTCACCCTGGTGATTGAATTTCTGGCCTGGAACGCCATCTTTATCAAGGAGTTTCGCTACTATATTTTGGCCGGGCTGCTCTTTTTGCATCTGGGCATTGATTATTTGATCAATTTGCCGGTCTTTGAATGGGCTTTTATTTTCACCCTCGTTACTTTTGTAGAGCCGGCGGATCTGGACGCGGTGTTTCTGTTTTTGCGTGAGAAGTTGCGTGTCTGGCGTCATGGCGCAGCGGATAAGGCCGTTACTCCCGTCATTACGTCCTAGTCTCTAGCGCTGATGGCTGCCATCCGGAATCAGCTCGGAAAATCCGTTGTCGCCTTTGTCTCCGGTGACTTTTGTATCGTCGGCCACTTGTTTAAATCCCGTCGGCAAATCAAACACCGATGAGTCAACCGTTTCTTCATGGGCCGATGTCGTCGACAGATAGGCGCCATCGCTGCTCAGGCCGAAGATTGATTTGGGAATATGCCCTTCCAGGGGCAGATTCTTAGACGGTGGGACTTTGATTGTTCGGGCATAAATTCGGATGGCATCCAGGGAGCAGGGGATTGAGGGGGCGACGGACATGATCGCTACCTTTTCGGCCTCACTGTAGTCCACGCCCCTTTCCCGGATAATGCGCATTTGTTCGATTGGCAATCCGGTAGCCTGATGCTTACCTCTGCCCACCGTCATCCACTGCCTTTCTTGCAACCAGCTGCCGAAGAGCACATCTTTGCGCAGGCCGCCGTACTCCTTCTGGGGCCAGGAGCTATAGCACCGGCACGATTTACTGTAGGCGTAGACAGTCCACTTGGGGGCGCGGGAGATGACGCTAAAGTCCTGATCGATTGGGTCAATGCGCACAGCTGTAGGGCATATGCGCACGATACATGAGCCGCTGGCCTGGCAGCGTTGTCTTAGATTCCATACCTTCATTTTGGCGGCTGCTTTGATCGGCGCGGCGGCGCACCAACTAACGCTCACCAGCTGTAGTGGCAAAGTCAGCAGGCATGCTGCCAGCGTTGTAAGGGCGATTTTCGCCGATATGGGAGCTTTCATAAGACGGTGGATGGAGGGTCAGAAGGAGAAAGCCTGGGTCCTTCGATTGTAGCACCTGGCGACCGGCGCCTGAAATTAATGCTTGCCGGCGGCGCCTGTGGCCGCATCGTTCAGTCGGCTGATCGCTGGGTGGCTGTTGAGAAAATTTTTCCAGTCTGATTCACTGTCAAAAATTGCCGCCGCAGGTAGCTTGCTGATGTCCGAATGGTTCTTTTGCAGCTGGCTCAGATATTCGTCAAACATGGGATCAAGCTCGGCCAGTGTTTTGTCAAATGTAGCTTCGATGAAATATTTGTATTTGCCCCTTGCTCCGCTGAAGCTTGTGTCGAGAAATTGTTTCAGCTTGCCGTGTTTGTTGATAAAGAGTGCCACAAGCCTCTGAGCATCCTCGTTGGAAGGATCGGCGTATTTGGCGGAGGTGACTATCTGGCTGAGTTTCAGCGTCTTGTGCGTCAGCCATGACCACAGTGTGCTGCTGCTTTCGGCAAAGCCTGTCACCAGCCACATATTTTGCTGACCGTCCTGGCTGTTTGTCTGATTGTTTGCTTGATAGAGGTAGCCGTAGGACTTTTCAAAGAAACTGGGAATGCCTTCGTCGGCCCAGAAATCGTGCGCTTTTAAGTTATAGAGAAATTTGTGCATGATTTCGTGTAAGAACGTCCCGACGCCGGCGCCATCGTAGGTGACGACCGAATTTTTTGCGGTCAAAAAGACACCGTGCACATGCATGGTGAAGTCCATTCTGTCTTTGAGGAAATGCTGCTCGGCGGCTTTATCGTGCAATATAAAAAGAAAGGCTGGATACTCGCCCTGCAAGGGGCAGAGATTGTTTTCGGTGTAGGTGGCGAAGCCTTCCGCCAGGCGCGAGTAGCGCTCCACTTTTTGTCGGTCGAGATCCGAATAACAAATGAAGCGTTCGCTCACAACAATTGAGGCAAAAGCCGCGGCAATTTTGTCGGGACTGAGGACCTCGCGGCCGACAACAGTCAGCGGCGGCGGATCGACATATCCCAGCTGCAATGCCGCTGCCCGGTTTTGCAGGCCACCCAGGATATTGCCTTTACGTTCGATTATCAGTGCTCTGTAGTGTTGGGCTTCGCCGGAAGGTGTGTTCCCGCCCTCTTGCAGGGCCAGGCTGATTTCAAGCTCGGCTTCACCTATTTTGTCTCTGGCCAGCATGCTTTCACCGATAATCAGGTGAGCCAGGGGGAATTTTGATTTGTTTATTTCCTGTGCTTTTCTGGCATCGGCAATGGCGCGCTCAAATTGTCCTTGCTTCTGATATATGCGGGCTCTGGCCACATAGGCGAGGTAGTGATTGGGGCTGCAGGAGATTGCCCGGTTGCAATCTTCGATCGCGCTTTCGAGATCGCCGGTGGCGGCTCGTGCCTGCGCTGCCGTCAGGCAGATGCCGGCTGCAATTTCCCCGCTGCCTTTGACGTAGCCACCACTGCCGGCGGTGCCAGCTCCGGCCTCGGAAGATCTGATATGGTCGAGATAGTCTATCGCTGCTTTGTATTCTTTGTTTTCAAAGAGAGAGCGCGCTACGAGCAAGATGACCGTATTGTCGCCGGTCGTGCGTTTGGCTGCCTGTCTAAACTCCGCCACGGCCTCGTCATAGAGGCCCAATCTGGCCAGGCAGACCGCTTTGTGGGCATAGCCGTCGGCGCACTCACTATTTTGAGCTATGGCCGTGTCAAAGTCCTTGATTGCTCTTCTGTAGTCGCAGACAGCCCAGTAGGCGTTGCCTCTCCATAGATGCAGAGGAGCACTGAGCGGTGACTTGTCTATCGCTGTATCGAGCAGCTTGAGCGCTTTGAAATATTTTTTCGCCCCGAGGAATTCCTTGGCACCTGTAACTGACTGGGCCTCGGCCGTTTTATCTTCAGCTGCGTCGGCACTCGGGCACGGCGCAGTGAGTAAGACCAGACAGAGTAGAGTAGTCCGGGCGAAATGGAGCAGGTGGCGGCGCACCATTTACGATACCGGTCGCTCGAACTGTGCGCGAATCAGTCTGGCGTATGTGGCGTTTTCTTCTATTAGCTGGCCGTGGGTTCCGCTCTCCAGGACCTGACCGTGGTCGAGGACATAGATCTGGTCGGCGTGGCGCACTGTGGAGAGGCGGTGGGCGATGACCACAACCGTCCTGCCTTCCATAAGCTTGTTCAGGGCTTCCTGCACCATCGCTTCCGATTCGTTGTCCAGGGAGCTTGTGGCTTCGTCCATGATGATGAGCGGCGCGTCTTTGAGGAAGGCACGGGCTATGGCCAGGCGCTGCTGCTGACCGCCGGAGAGTCTTACTCCGCGCTCACCGATCTTGGTCTCGTATTTTTCGGGCAGAGCCATGATGAAGTCGTGGCAAAAGGCTTCCTTGGCCGCCTTCTCTACATCTTCCTGGCTGGCTTTGAGGTTGCCCAGACGGATGTTTTCGGCCACGGTGGTATTGAAGAGGAAATTATCCTGGGTGACGACGGCGATTTGATTGCGCAGTGAGTCGAGGGCGATTTCTTTGATGTTGATGCCGTCTATAAGGATCGCGCCCGATGTGACGTCAAAGAATCGGGGGATCAAATTGGCCATGGTTGATTTGCCCGAACCGGACAGACCAACCAGAGCGATCATTTTGCCCGGTTCGACATCCATGCAGATATCGCGCAGGACCATGGTTTCATTGCTCGGATATTGGAAATAGACATGGTCAAATTTTATGCGGTGCGGACCGGACTTAAGTTCGATTGGTTTGTCGCAGTCTTTGAGATCCGGTTCGCGGTCGAGCACTTCAAAGACGCGTGCTGCCGCTGCCAGAGCCGGCTGTACGATGCCATTTATGCGTCCGATATTTTTAATCGGTGAATAGAGCAGGAGCAGTGAGATGACGAAGGATGTGAGTTTGCCAAAGGTCATCGTATGTGCCACCACCATGGTGCCGGCCACCCAGATGACCGCGGCGATACCGAGGGCGCCTATCATGGCCAGGATGGGCGAGAGTATGGCTTCCGATTTTATGGCCTTGATGGCGTTGTAGAAAAATGTCTGGTTTGTGCCCTGAAATCTGCTTATTTGATAGGACTCAAGATTGAAAGACTGGACGATTTTTGCCCCCTGTATCGACTCGGAAAGCACCGATACCAGGTCGCCTATGGCCTCCTGTCCGCCGCGGGAGGAGCGGCGTATCTTCTTGCCGAATATTGATACCGGCACCACAATCAGAGAGAGAATAGAAACGGCAATTATGGTGAGCATCCAGCTCTGCAAAAGCAGCACCGTTACCAGGGATATCAGTGTGATGGTGCGGCTTATCAGTGACTGGAAGGCCTGGGAGATAGCCACTTCGATAATGGCCACATCGTTGATCAGGCGGCCTATCAAGACACCCGAACTCTGACCCTGGTAGTAGAGCAGTGGCTGTTTTTGCAGATGGCAAAATAATTCATTGCGCAGGTCGCGGATGGCGGCTGCACCAACATAGCGGATGTTATAGGCTTCAAAAAAGCGGAAGGTCCCCTGCAGCAGTGCCACGGCAAGCACAGCCAGGGGTACGAAATAGATCATGTGCGTACGGTTTTCGCCAAATATTTTGTCCAGGCCGGCCCCGGCCAACCAGGCGATGACACCGTCCATGGCGCCTGAGGGTATGGCAGCCAGCAGGCCGAAGGTGAAAAATAACCAGTAAGGCTTGATGTAGCGCAGGAGGCGCATATAGATATGGACTTGAGATTCGGTAATTAAAGTTTTCAAATGTCGCCTTGTCCTGGGGATTTGCCGGCTACGGCCAGAAGTTCTTGGGCACAGTTTTCGACGAAGTCGCCGCTGCCCAGCTCCTGCCGCAACGAAAGCAGCTCTTTTTCGATTTCCTTGCGCAGGGCTGGTACGTCCAGGAAATCAAGACTATATCTTACGAGCAATTCGGCCCGACAATCCAGTTGAATTAATTCAGGGACGAGCAATTTACCGGCGAGCAAATTGGGTAAACCCACGTGCTTGATGGTTTTGAGCAAGAGGACCAGGAAATAAGTAAGCCAGTTGCCGCGATAAAAAATTATCATCGGCCGGCCGTAGAGGGTTACTTCCAGGGTTGTGGTGCCGGATTTAGCCCAGACCAGATCGCTGTTTTTCATGAGCACATAGTTTTCCACCGCTTCCAGGACAAACAGTCTCTTGCCCATCAGTGCTTCTTTTTCGGCCGGTGTCAGGCCCTTGTTTAAGCCTTCCTGAATGAGTGGCGCCGTTTTAGCGGTGGCGTTGGAGATGACGAAGCTGAGATTTGGTCTTTGTTTACAGAGGTCTTTGATGGCCTGGAGCAAAACCGGCATGAAGGATTTGATTTCCTGCCTGCGGCTGCCGGGCATGATGGCAATCAGCTCGTGGTCGGCCTGGATGCCGATTCGCTTAAAAAATGTCTGGCGATCTTCCAGGTCTTCGGGCTGGGGCAAAATTGTAGTCAGCGGATGGCCGACAAAACGGGCGGGTAGATTTTTCGAAAGATAGAGACTTTCCTCGAAGGGAAAGGTCGTCAGCATCTTCGTTACGGCGCGCTGCAGCTCATTGATGCGCCAGGGCCTTGAGGCCCAGACCTGCGGCGAGATGAAATAGTAAATCGGCGTTTGCTTGTCCACTTTCCTGATGCGTGTGGCAAAGCGCCGGTTGAAGCCGCCAAAGTCTACAAGCAGGATGGCGGCTGGTTTTCGCTTTTGAATCTCCTCTTGCAGCGACTTGAACATGTTGAGAAAAAATTGCAGTTGATTGAGTGTTTCAAACACCCCAATCACGGCAAAATCGGCACTGTTATAGAGAAGCTCCATGCCCTGGGCCTGCATCATCGGCCCACCGACACCCCAGAAGGTCAGCTCCGGGTCCAGTTGTTTCAGTCGTTCAATTATTCGGGCGGTGTATTTTTCGGCCGAATGATCGCCAACAACGATCATCAGTGACCTTGCGGTCATAACTTAAGGCCGCGATGCATAGCCACTGTACCGAAGGCCAGGGGCGTATGGGTGACGTCTTTCAGCCCGGCATTTTGAAACAGGGCGGTGATGCCGTCCGGTTTTGGATAGGTGGTTAGCGATTCGGGCAGGTAGGTGTAGGCTGTTTTATCGTTTTGCAGTATGCCGCCGAGTACCGGCACCACGCGGCTGAAATAGAAAGAGAAAATAGGAGCGAACACCGGTGTCTCGCAGTGACCGAGATCGAGGTTGATGACATAGCCGCCTGGTTTTACCACCCGAGCCATTTCACTTATGCCTTTTTGCAAATCAGTGAGATTGCGCAGACCAAAACTGATAATGGCACCATCAAAAGTATTGTCGGCAAAAGGCAGATTCTGAGCGTCTCCGCGCACCCAATCCATTTGCACCGGGAAGGTTTTTTGGACACCGCCGACGTGGCCGGATTTTTGCAAACGGCGATTTTGTCTGGCCGCCAGCTTCTCTTCCCGCACGCGGGCCAGGTCGAGCATGTTCTGGGCAAAGTCAAAACCGGTTACCGAACTGCCCGGGTTCAGCTGTTTGGCGATAGTCAGGGCCAGGTCGCCGGTGCCGCAACAGACGTCTAAAAATTTGCCGGTTTTGCGGGTGCCCACAAGCTCCTGGACGGCGCGCAGCTTCCAGGCACGGTGCATGCCCATGCTGATTACATCGTTGCTCAGGTCATAACCCTTGGCTATGCGCTCAAATTGCTCGAGTACGTAATCGTGCTTTTGTTCTTTTGTAGGAAGCTGGAAGGACATGATTGAGGATGACCAGGTTAGCTAGTTTAGAAGCTAGCGGACAAATCCAAATCCCAAGACGGTGCAGACAGCCATAAAGAGGAAAAAGACAGTCCAGGTCAGCTTGTCTAAGCCGGCTTCAGCTCCGCGCTTGCCCGTGAACAGAGTCGCCGATGAGCCAATCCCTGCCATGCCATCGCCCTTGGGCGCATGAACCAGCACCAGGACAATCATCAAGACGCCGAGAATGGCTTCAAGGATAAGGAGCGTTAAATAAACTGGACCCATCTGGATTTATCACTTTAAATAGCCCTGAGGGCTGGACTTTACAAGGCAAATTATAGCTGACCAATTGCCATTCCCCCCGGAAGCTGCCCGGAGACTACACATTTATTAGGTTTGGCAGATGAGAGGGCCGTAAGAAAGTGCCGGGCGCAGACGGGTGGATATGCAGCGCATATCGAAGCGCTAGGCGCTGGGCGGTGGTTCTTTGCGGTCGAGAAACTTTTGCAGAATTATCGCCGCCGCCTGCTTGTCAATAAGCGCTTTGTTGTGACCGGTTTTGACGCCCTGGACAGTCAGGGTGCGGATGGCTGAAATTGAGGTCATGCGCTCATCTTCATAGACGATGGGCAGGCCGGTCGAGCGCGCCAGTTTTTTTGTGAATGAACGCACCTTCTCGGCCTGTTCACCGATGCTGCCGTCCATGTTTTGCGGCAGGCCGACAACGATCTGTACGACACCATGCCTCAGGGCAATCTGTTTGATTGCTTCTACATCGGTCTGCGTATTGACGCGAGTGACTGTTTCCAACCCGGCAGCAGTGATGGCGAGCGGATCCGAAATGGCCACGCCAATTCGTTTGTCGCCAATGTCAAGTCCTAAGAATCTTGGTTTTGCGTTACTCATGGGCTAAATATTACTACCCTGGACCTTCTTCGATGAGCAAATACGGTGCGACAGACTTGTAAAATATAAGTCTTCCTCTATCGTAATTGATTTTCGCTTCGGTGATGGAGTTGATATGAGACTTTTTCTAGTAAGACATGGAATTGCAGTTGACCACATCGGTGGTGCCATCACACGCGACAGCGAAAGGCCGCTGACCGACGAAGGTATCGCCGAGATGAAGCAGGTGGCCAGGGCTCTGACTAAAATCAACAAGAAACCCGATTTGATTTTATCCAGTCCGCTGGTGCGCGCCAGGCAGACTGCCGAGATTATTGCCCAGGCCTTTGATATGGAAATAGTCTTGACCGATTCTCTCGCCCCGGCAGGCTCACCCAGTCTCATTTTTAAGGCCATCAACAAGCACCAGGGTGTGAATCAGGCTTATCTGGTCGGACATGAGCCCGATATGGGCATGCTGGCTAATAAGCTTTTATGGGCCGGTGTGGAATGCGAGTTTCCTTTTAAGAAAGGCGCGGTGGCGCGCATTGATGTAGGCGACATGCCGCCTACGGGGCCTGGCACTCTCAAATGGCACATGCCGCCCAAGCTTGTGCATTCTCTGCTCTCTTAATCACGCCGGGCTTCAGTACTGAATACGGTGGCAGCCGCTACTTTAATAATTTTTTGCGGCGGTCAATTTCTTTCTGCACATCGTCTGGATCGATCGAGTTTGTCCTCATCGGTCCGGCGCAGATTTCGCGCCAGGGTGCTCCGGCCATCCCCTGTCTCACGACCACTTCAAAGACCTGATCCCGCACACCGGACAGGACCTCATCTTTATCGCGCCCAAAGGAGAAAAAGCTTTTTTTCTTGCCTGCCCTGTCTTTTTTACCCGTCTTTTCGTCTGCCGCCTCTGAGTCGCTCCCGGGGCTTTCTTCCCAGGATTTCATCTCACTAAAAGACGCGATTTCGCGTTCCACCTCGGCGGGATCGATATCGAATATATCCTTCAGTTGCTCCAGCGCATTCTTCCACGAGCCGCCTTCAACGGCTTCGCGCGCCAGCCGCTCCGTAATCAACCGGCGCAGGCGTTTCTTGAATTCGGGATCGAATTCGCTGTCCAAATTTTTTTCGCTCGGCTTCAGGCCAGGGCTGCAGCCAGAGGAGCGGGCGGACGGTGATTGACCCGTTCGGCTTCGCTCAGAGCTTCGGCTTCAATGGCCCAGACATAGAGACAGGTAAAGAAGGCTGCCCGGATATAGATGGACATGGCGGTTACAACCACGACTGTGGCTGCCCAGCAGGTCCCGCCGATGAGCACCGCCGGTGAAGCCAGTATGTGCTGCATGTAGGCGTAGGAGAAGCCGGAGATACCGGCCAGACAGACGAGAAGCAGGACGACGCGGTTGATCGTGTCGATGCCGATTTCACCCACACCGATGGCAATCAGGTTGCCCTGGGCGATGCGGTCGGCGCGTTTGAGCGCGCCCCAGAAGGATGTGCCTTCAATTACTATGGCCGGCAAAATCAGGTGACCGGCCAGGGTCCAGAAGACCTCCACGATGCTGGCCAGGAAATTGACGCCCATGCCGAAGATGCCCGAGCCGCGCTTGTCGCGCATGAAGCGAGCGACACGCTTGGCGATAAGTGTAGTGAAGCCCAGGGCGACGATGGCCGGGAGTGAGGTGAATACGGCGGCACAGGCGGTGGAAAATTTGCCGCTGCCGGCGCCTTCGGTCAGGTGACTGTAGACGAGGGCTGTGGTGACGCCTTCCAGGAAACGGTTAGTCAGCCACCATACTACTAATATGGCAACAACCGCCAGGATGGCATCCGGAGTTGCCGCTTGCTGCAGCGCGCCCAGTCCGCTCTGATCCCAGGGTCCGTTCAGGGCCGTCTGTCCGATAAGTTGTTGAATCGCTTCCGGTTTGATGTCCATGGCGTGTTTGGCGCCGTGCAGTCCATGTTTGGCGACGGCGGCGGCGTGCGGACCGGCGTGGGCAAGATTGCCCGCCACACCCGGCAAACCGGCGGCGAGATTGCCACCCAATCCGGCAAGACCGGCTGAGCCTGTGTGTTCAGCGGCACCGACCCGCGATTTGCCCTCTAAGAAGAGCAGGATGGCGAAAAAGAAGTTGCTGAACACGGTCAAAATGCCTGGCAATAACAAGCGCTTGTCCTGAAAGCCCATCTTTATGCTGGCCAGAATTAGCTTCAGGCCTCTGCCAAATGATTCAAACATGACGTAACGTCTCCAACCGGCTATAAAATTGATAGTAAAAGGAAAGGGTGTTGTCCCGAACCGGGACTTGCTAGCACTGGGCTACGAGAACTTCGATGGAGCAAATGATCCTGAGATCTCGCGAGTATTGTAATGAGTTGCCAAGCGAAAGTAAAGTACTTTTTATGGATATTTCCCGATTTTCGGGTTTTCTGGACTTATTGCGCCTTCTTTGACTGCTTATTGAAGCCCTGTTCAACTTCCAGGTCTTCCTGGTCATAGAGCCCGTCCAAAAGGGCCCGGTACTTTTCGGTTACCAGTTTGCGCTTGACCTTGAAGGTCGGCGTCAATTCGTCCGATTCGATGCTGAAATCGTTCTCCAGAATGGCGAAGCGCTTGATTTTCTCAAAGTTGGCCAGGCCGCTGTTGATTTTTTCCACTATGCGTTCGACTTCGGCCCGCACCGCCGGATGGCTGTGCAGTTCGGCCGACTCTTTGTACTGGATTTTGGCCTGGTCGGCAAAGCCTTTGAGCGAGGTTTCGTTGACGGTCAAAAGGGCGGTAATGAATTTGCGCCGGTCACCGTAAACCAGGCAGTGACTGATTAATGGTTCGCCTTTGAAGAGGTTTTCGATGTACTGCGGGGCTACATGCTTGCCCCCTGCTGTGATGATGATGTCTTTCTTGCGGTCTTTGATTTTGATGAAGCCGTCGGCGTCTATCTCGGCTATGTCTCCGGTCTTGAACCAGCCGTCGTCAAAGGCCTCGAGCGTGGCGCTTTCGTTTTTGTAGTAACCGGAAAAGACCGTCCGGCCTTTGACCAGCAGTTCGCCGTCCTCGGCGATTTTGACCGATACTCCGTTCAGTGGTCTGCCCACCGTACCGAGGCGGTTTTCATCCGGGGTGTTGCAGGCGACCGGGGCGCAGGTTTCGGTCAGGCCATAGCCTTCAACTATAGTCAGGCCGAGGATTTCAAAAAATTTCTGCACATCGGTGGGCAGGGGAGCGGCCCCCGAAACAAGCATGCGCAGGCGGCCCCCAAATCGGCGTCGGATTTTGGAGTAGACCAGCCGGTCGGCGGCTCGCAGCTCAGCGCGATAAAGCTGGCGCATGATGCTGCTGTCTTCGGCGGTCGGCGGCGGGCGTTTACCCAGGCTGAGAGCCCATTTAATCAAAATCTGCTGCGCTTTGGGCAGGTAGCGGACCTCGGTAATGATGCGCTGGTAAGCCTTTTCGTAGAATCGGGGCACGCCGTTGACTATGGTCGGCCGCACCTCCACCATGTTTTTGGGCACTGTCTCCATGGACTCGGCATAGGCGGTGGGCATGCCGGCAAAAATGGCCAGAAATTGCCCCCCTACCCGTTCGTAAACGTGGGACAGCGGCAAAAATGAAAGAGCCAGGTCGGTCGGGCGCAGGGGCTGCCGCTCGAGCACGGCCGAGCAGACGGCAAAAATATTGTCGTGGCTTATCATCACACCCTTGGGCACACCGGTGGTGCCGGAGGTGTAGACGATGGAGGCCAGGTCGGAGGCTTTGACGGCCTTGCGCCGGGCCACTATTTCGTCGCCGTGGGTGGGCAGGTAGACTTCGCCGTCCTTGAGCAGGTCTTCCCAGGTGAGGATTTTGAGTTTTTCGCTGAAAGGCGCCTGGCCATTGAAAAGTACGGCAAAGCGCAGTTTTTCCGGGAGTTTTTCGCGCTCCAGAATCTTGGTCAGCTGTATTTCGTTTTCACAGAAAATGCCGACCGAATCGGAATGTTTGACCAGGTACTCAACTTCGGCCGGGGTGAGGGTGGGATAGACCGGCACGGTGACCGCGCCCATGGATATTGTGGCCAGGTCGGCCCAGGTCCATTTGGGACAGGGCTGGGAGAGGATGCTCATATGTTCGCCGGCCTGCAGGCCGAGTTTTGCCAGACCGCCCATGGCCAGCTCAACCACGCGACCCTGCTCGCGCCAGATGATCGGATTGTAGGCGCCGTTTACTTTCTGGAATACGGCCGGCGACTCAGGTGTACTCTCGACCCGGCGCCAGAAGACGTCTACCAGTGTCGTTTCCTTGACCTTATCCGTCGATTCCTTGGCCTTGTCCGTCGTTGCCATGCCGCCTTACGAGCCCCCAGCTACTGCATCTTTACACATTGGCAATGGAATTGCTCAACCACTCTAGATAGGACCTGGAGCCCCGTTCAATCCGCAGCGAAATAATTTCCGGTACATCATAAGGATGTATCTCCTTAATTCTAGCTTCGAGTCTATCGTAAATTTTGCCCATAGTTTTCATGACAAGCAGGCTTTCTTCGTCCGAAGTCACTTCTCCCTGCCAGCGGTATACAGAGCGTATATTGCTCAGTATATTGACGCAGGCGCAGAGAGATTCGCCCACCAGAAGGCCGGCAATTTCGTTGGCACGATCGCCGGGACATGTGACCAGAACCAGGCGGAAATCGTTTTCTTCCTCTCCGCCGTCGGCACTCATCTAAGCGCGACTCCTGGCCAGCTCGCCGCCGGCTTCTATGAGAAAGGATGCGGTTGCCTCGGTCGCTTGCATAAAGAGATCCGGTTGCAGGCGCGGCATGCGATAGCGCTTGTGCAGGCGCATGACGGCCACCGGTACCCGCATGTCTTCGGCCAGAAAAGCGGCAATCGGTCGGACGAAATGATCAAAGCTCTTGGCCCCGACCGGCTCCAGCTCGCACATGCGCAGTTTAAGGCGGTTTTCGTATTCGGGATAGTTTGAGGGGGCCTCACCATAGGCGGAAATCTGCAAGCCCGGCGCCTCTTGCCAGGAAGAGCCCATGAGCATCAGTACCAGTCCAATTTGTCCGGCCTGAACAATATCGGTGAGAATGCGGCGGAATGGGGTGTCCAGATACCAGCAGGGATCGGCAACCATGCAATAGTTGCTGATCAGAGCATGGCAGCCGGTCATGCGATTGAGCAGGGAAGCCATTGAACCGGTAAACGATTCCTGGCTGTGAAATTCGCCTTCTCGCCAGAAAGCCGTGGCATGGGGGGCGAGAACCAGCACCGGCAGCTCGCCGCCGAGAAATTTATAGTCGGGCTCGCCGGCCGGAGGCATCTGCTCGTAACGCTCGGAGAGCTGGGCTTCGTTTTGCACGGCCCAGGAGACTGGCGCGCTTTGCGGTTGCTGGCCGATGATGTACTGCAGGGCCAGGTCGATGTCCGAAAACCGCGCCTGCGAATGTGTCAGCACCCATGGATTAAAAGGGCTGGGGCCCACTACTGTGACCATTTTGCCGCGGCGGTGGGCATAAAAAATTTCCATTGCCGTGCCGTAGCTGGGTCGCTCCAGATTGGCCAGGAGGCCGTCGCACTGGTCGATCAGGTCGAGGGAGCGGCGCACCCGGTCGTTGGATGAATCGGCAATGTCGATGGCGTCGGCCAGGTCGACATCGGACCAGGCGTATTCCAGCGGATTGACGACGCGCAGGCCGTAATTTTGTAGTCGAGTGAGGGCAAAAGTGCGCCAGTCGGGGAAGGACGCCCCCGGATGCGATGGGGCTCTGACCGGCTGCTGTGCCAGGTGTGAGGGGTCTATGGCCCCTCCTGTCAGGTAAATTGACGAAAGCAACGACAATTTAAATGGACCTCGTCAGCGTGGTTGATGCCAACCTTTCTCCTCTATATACCACGTGGCGGCCCATTTCACTAATCGCTTACTCTGCTACGAGCGCATGGGCGCTGTATCTCTAGACTATATGTCATGCTTTTACGTTCCCGCTCTCAATGTTTATAGCTCCGGTAAATCGACGGCCGACCGGCCTCTACAAGCCCAAACTTTTGCTATGCTGAGCCGGTCTGAGACTTTGGTGAGCAGTGGTCGGCCAGGGGGAAACTTCTTGATTTTACAAAAATTTGTGGGAAAGGCGGCAGTGTGGGCCCGTTCCAGCACCCTTGTCCTGGCTCTGGGCTTGCTCCTCAGTGCCTGTTCTTCCACTATGCAAAGGCCCGTTAGCGACGCCCCGCCCCAGGAAGCGGAGGTGATTGCCGCCCAGAATAACCAGGCTCGCCGCGTTGAGGTCACCCTTACGGCTCCGGTGAGGAAGCTTCTGCCCGATGATACAAAGGGTTTACAGCATCAGAGATTTTTATTGCAGTTGTCGAACGGCTCCACCGTTCTGGTGGCGCATGATATCGATATGGCTCCAAGAGTGCCTATCAATGCCGGAGATACGGTTACCGTCCACGGCGAGTATATCTGGAATCAGAAAGGAGGCGTCATTCACTGGACGCACCACAGCGATAACGGCAGGCATGAAGGCGGTTATATTGATTTCCAGGGACAGCGTTATCAATAACCGGCACTGAATGCGGTATCACTGCCCCGCTGTCGGCATTTGGCGTTTCTAAAATGACGTTGCTCAAGAGTGTCTGTATATGCACCTTATAACCGCTTGACATTAGAAGACGCTCATTTAAATGTTAATAGATCTGCACAATGCTTTGCAATTGCCTCCGTCGCACTTATACTCGACAGGTAGCCCCAAGAGGTCGCTCACATAATGGCTTTTAGACACATCACCCTGTCACTCAGTCTGGTTGCAGCCTTTGCATCCACTGGTCTGTCCTGCGGCGCTGGTGCCGCCGACGGTGATCTCCTTGCGCTCAACGCTCCTATTCACACTGCTTCCGATCCGGCTTTGAGACAGGCTGTAGAGCTGCTCTCCAAGACCCCCAAGGTTAAGGCCGGACAGGGCAAGCGCGGCAATTTCAACACCCAGCCCGCCAACGATGCCACTGTCGTCAAGCATCGCAAGGACCTGGACAAGGTCTTGATCCTGGGCGGAGCCGAAGTCATACCCATGTAATTGGGTAGCTTTTGTAATTTGCGCTAGTGTCGCCTACTGCTTCTGAATCAGCTTTGAGCTATGACGTTGGTCTTCTGACCGAGTCTCTGCTCGGCCATACTTTGTTTGGACATTTTGATCTGCTCTGCCGGGAAAACCCCGAACGAGACTGCATCATCAGCTGTCTGGAAAATGCGCGCCTGACTTACCGCGACTTTCAAATTGAGACCCAGCAGGTTGCCCGGGCGATGATGGCGCGCGGTATTGGTCGCGGCGACCGCGTCGGCATCTGGTCCACCAATAATTACCGCTGGCTGGCTATTTTGTATGCGGCGGCCCGAGTGGGGGCCATTCTGGTCAATATCAACCCCGCCTACCGCGCCCATGAGCTGGCTTATGTGCTCAATCAGTCCGGCGTCAAATTGCTTTTCACCATCGCCTCCAACCGCGGTATCAGTTACATCGATACCCTGGTCAAGCTGACCGGGGCTGCATCAGTCTCCCGCGCGGATGTAGAGGCGGAGTCGGTGCCTGACTTGCAGGACATCGTGTTGTTTCCTTCGGTCGATGTTGAGGGCAGGCCGCTCGATAATGCCACCGCCGGCGATATTTTATCCCTGGATAGTTTTCTCGCTATGGCTGCCGATGTCAGTCCCGAGGCCCTGGCTGAGCGCTCGGCCGCGGTGCAATTTGACGACCCCGTTAATATTCAATACACCTCCGGCACCACAGGGTTTCCCAAAGGTGTGACCCTGTCGCACCATAATTTGCTCAACAACGGCTTCTTTGCTGCCCGGGCCATGGCCCTGGAAGGTGATGCCAGATTCTGCATCCCGATGCCCTTTTATCATTGCGGCGGCATGGTCAGCTCTGCTCTGGCCACGCTCTCGGTGGGCGGCACGATTATTATTCCGGCTCCCTACTTTGAAGAAAAAACGGTGATGCAGGCGGTGCAAGGCGAGCGCGCCACGCACATTTCCGGTGTGCCGACAATGTTTATTTCGCAGCTGGAGCATCCGCAGTTTAAGGACTATGACTATTCCACTTTGAAGGGTGGTTTCATGGCCGGTGCTCCCTGTCCGGTGCAGTTGATGCGCCGCGTGGCCAGCGAAATGCATGTGCCCGAGGTGGTGATTCTCTACGGTCTGACCGAGGTTTCGCCTCTGATGACCGCCACCAATAACCAGGACAGCATGGAAATCCGCGCCACCACCGTTGGTAGAGCCATACCCGGCGTGGAAGTAAAAATCATTGATACCATCAGTGGTGAGCTTCTGCCGCGCGGCGCCCAGGGTGAAATTTGCTGCCGTGGTCATGGCATCATGCTCGGCTACTGGAAAAATGAGCAGGCCACCCGCGAGTGCATTGACGCCGCCGGCTGGTTGCATTCCGGCGATCTGGGCGTGATGAACAATGAGGGTTACCTGCATATCACCGGTCGCAAGAAGGACATGATTATTCGCGGCGGCGAAAATATTTACCCGCGAGAAATCGAAGAAGTACTGCATGGACATCCGGCCGTTGCTCAAGCTCAGGTTTTTGGTCTGCCGGATCAGCGCCTGGGCGAGGAAGTGGCCATGTGGGTTTCACTCAAGTCGGGCATGCAGGCCGAGCCGGAGGATCTGAAGGCATTTTTGCAGGAGCGCATGGCCCATTTTAAGGTGCCCAAACATATTCGTTTTGTCTCCGAATTTCCCATGACCGTCACCGGCAAGATTCAAAAATTTGCCATGCGGGCGGCCATGGTGCAGGAGCTTGGCCTGGAGAAAGCCGACGCCATTGAGACCGCCTGATCATTTATACTGGTTGTATTACCAGGGAACGATCTAAGTGTCTCAAGAAAACGGACCAGCCCCAGCCAGGAGAAAGAGATCTCCTTTCGCCACATTGATTGACTGGCCTCTGGTTCGCAAACTTGAGAGTCTGGTATTTCTGGCAATGTTTCTCGCCATGCCGCTCTTTGCCTTCCGTGTGATCGACTACAGTGCGCGTCAGTTAGCACTGCAAAACGGTGCGCACGATGTTGTGAAAGACATCCGCCGCGCTCGTGAAATGGCTATACAAATGAAGTTTGACGTCACCGTCGAGGGGCGCAAGTCGCAATACGGCAAGCCCTCCTCATATGTGATCCGCAATCAAAATCGCGTGCTGGAAGAAATCATTCTCGCAAAGGGTGTGACCATAATTGGCGAGGTCACCTTTCAACCGGACGGCAAGCCAAAGTCACCGGCAATTTTTGAAGTGCACAGTGAAACTCGCAGCTTAATTGTGGACGTGGACGCCCAGGGCGGCGTCAGCGTCACCTGAGATTTTTGTGCCACGGCTATCAGTATTTGGCCATGCTCGGGTCGACTTCATCGGCCCAGGCCAGGGTGCCGCCGACCAGATTAATCACAGATTTGAATCCCTGGGCGCGGAGAAAATCGGCGCAGCCAGCCGAGCGGCCGCCGGAACGGCAATAAACGACCAGGTCCCGGTCCTTCTGGTCGGCCAGCTCCTGGAAACGGTCGGGCAATTGATTCATGGGGATGTGACTGTCGTAGGGCAGGGCACAGATGGCCAGTTCGCGCGCTTCTCTAATGTCAAGAAGGAAAGGCTTATTGCCCGCGTCCATACGTTCTTTCAACTGTTTGGGCGTAATTTCAAGAATAGTTGTTTTAGCGTCCACTTTGTCGCATCCTCTTTTGGTCACAGTTAAGTATAATCGTCGCAATCGGCTATATATTTACAGAGTCAGAAAATCGGTTTAAGGAGGCGTACGTGGCCAGAACATTAGCAGACGTAATCAAAGAAGTACTGGAAGATGACAATAAGATCTCCAAGTACGAAGCAAAAGTCATTCGTGAGCTGATCATGGCTGACGGCGTTGTATCGGAAGAAGAAAAGAGCTCTTTGACCAAAGCATTGCACAACAATGATTTTGATGATGAAGCCAGAGAACTGCTCTCCGGACTGTTGCTTCGCTCCAACATGAAAGACTAAAACAGGTATTTGTCTGGGAGGGCCGCCATGGTCACTCCCACAAAAGGCGCTGGGCCAGGCTTGGTCCGATGCCGAAATACTTGGACAAGAGCTCGGGTTTTGTTTCCGTCTGGATAACGAAACCCGGGCTTACGTATTTATTCCAGGCCTCTTGGAAGGCCATACGACCTTTTTCCGAGCGGGCCAGCAGGCTGGGGACGCCGTGGTAGCTGGCGACAAAAGGCTCGGCGCGGCCGGAAAGATATTTGCGGAAAAATCTTTCCTTGCTGTTCTCGGCTTCGATTTTAGCGCCCAGTTTGTCTTGTAAAGGGTATTCGTACTTGCCAACCAGGTAAGGCTGATTACTGATCGGTTGCAACAGTTCTTTCAGCGACTGGCTGAAATATTTGGAGACCTGGGGCTCGACCCCGTCCAGGAAGATTCTGTAGCTGCCGTCGGTGCGCATGGTGGAGTGCAAACTTTCCTTGGACACATGCGGCGGCACAAATTTCATCTGCTGCAGTGCCACCAGCACCGCCGCCGCCATATCGAGCAGGCCCTGCTCCTGGCTGCCGGGGGCGACAATGTCGGACTGCAGTTTCTGGTAGAGGCGGCGGTGTTTGATCCGACCCAGGGCAGCTCCCAGAATCAGTGGGGCAGCCGCGCCGAACATTATGGGGCCGGCCGAGGCGGCGGCAAAAAAGAGCAGCACTGCCGAAATAAGTGAGGACAGCCCCAGATATTCAAACCAGACACCGTTCAATTGAGAGCGCAGTTCCCGGGCATGCGCTTTGTAGGCCAGATTGTGTCTCAGATGCGGCGGTGTCAGGCAGAGTTTTCGCAGACGAGATACTTCGACGCATTCGACAAGATTGTTTTTATATGGCTGCCCCACTTTCCACAGGTCGTAAATCTGGTCGCGCACCAGGGCCCGGTCCATCATCTCGCGGTTGAATTCGGCGGTGGAGGCAAATACCTCGGCCGGTGTCAGCTCGGAAAAAGACGGGTGCACGTGGCCTACGCCGCACTCGATTTGTCCGTCGTCACAGATGCCGAAAAATCCATCGTGCTTGCGTACAAAGCGGTGATAGTCATTCAGTCCTTTTTCCAGGGCCGGGGCGATGCAGACCACGTCCCAGTTGTTCGCCACCTTGCGGGCGCCCAGGGCGTCATTGGTCTGGATGCGGATGGAGCGTCCGCGCAGTTGTTTGACCGAGACCGGCGATGTTGTGGTCGTCAGATCTATCAGTGTGTTCAGGGCCTGGCTGTCCCAACCTTCACCGAAGAGTCCGCGGGTGCCAATCAGGCACTTGGTGATGCCGCGCTCAAAAATGGCCGTGGCCATGGCTACATAGAGTCTCGATTCCCAGGCCGAGGCGCCGGCGGTGAGCTCGACATAGCCACCGGCGGCGTGGTCGGTCACGGTCAGTTCGAAGGCATGTCCCGCATCCTTTATATAAGCCCTGGCCGCTTCGATAAATTGTTCGGCGATACGTTTGTCCACCAGCAGCAATGATCCGGTGACGAGCACCGGATTGATAAATTGCGAGACTTCGGCGGTGAGCAAAATGCGCATGGCCGCTATGGCACCACCGGATTCTTCATTGAGGATGCCTTCCAGGGTCTTGACCGAGGTGGCCGAGGTCTTTTCAAAATCGGTAACAACAACGGCACGCAGCCGATCTTGCAGTACCCGGTATTCCAGGGCGAGGATTTCATTGACGGCCTTCGGTTTTGCTTCGCTGAAGGCCAGCACCCTGTCCACAGGCGAAGCCTGTCGGCGAAGACCCTGTTCGGTCAGGGCATAACCGAGTTTGCGTGAGGCGGATCTGATGCGCTCATAGAGGGCGTGATCTTTTGTTTTATTGGAGAGCTTCAGTTTTTGCGAGGCATAATCCTCAATCAAAATCATCCAGTCTTCCAGCAGGGGCGATTGCGTCAGGTCGCTCGAGAGCTCCAGATTTTTAGGCAGGGGCAGGCGCAGCTTCCACATCGCTCGCAGCAGTGCTGAGTTGTACGAGGTGTCATCCTTTGGTCCGAAAGAGAAGCCTTTTGTGGCCTCAATTTCCGCGGCCCGATCGACGATAAATTGACTGAGCGGCGGCAGAGCCACAGTGGGGTCGAGCGGCCGATCATGCAGGTCAAGACGCAGCTGTTCGCGCGCTTCTTCGGTGGAGGCGGGCAGGCAGAGCTCCTCAATGAGCTTGTGAAATTCTTCGTGCTGCTCGCTGAGGAAGTCGAATTCTTTGCCTGTCGGCTCGACGAAGTAAGCCAGATCTTGAAATGGTGCCAGGCCGCCTTCGCGCACCAGTGCCGGTGTCGGCACTTGATAGTCGATATCACCTACCAGGCTCAAATAGCGAGTTTCCTGCGTTTGCGATTTTTTCTCCGGCGGCGTTCCGGTCAGGCCAACGACAATTGGATTGTCGAGAAATTTCACCAGGTGGATCATAATCGCCGCCCAGTAATCGGTTAAATGGTGGCATTCGTCAAAGAGCACCAGTTTGAATTTTTGCCGCCGCAGGGTCTGCAATAGTTGCATGGCGTTGGGATGCAATACTTCATTCAGGTCCATCACTTCGGCCAGTTTTTTGCGCAGTCGACTGACGTGCCTGCTTATCTCTTTCTGGTGCGCTTTGGGATTGTTCTGCAAAATTTCCAGGATGCGCAGCTCGGCATCCCCCATAGAAATTTCGCGACCGCGCATCAGTTCGCTTACCCAGCTCTTGTGCGCCAGGGTCTCCAGATACTCCTGCTCCCGGCCCGGGGTAGAGAGCACCTGATAGGTCATGACCGTTATCGGCTTGAGCGGCTTATCTTCGTGGGTGCCGAGCAGATCTTCGGCGCGCAGACCGTCGTCGACCAGGGGCAGGAAGAGATCAAGTTTGCCGCCCCATTGTGACTGAATGGTGGTATTGGGACAGAGAATGATGGCCGGGCATTTAATTGTGGAAATAAGTTGCAGGCCGATAATGGTCTTGCCCGCTCCGGGTGGCGCGACAATGTGTATTTCTTTCTCGCCGGCGGCCAGTTTATTGTTGACCAGGTCGAGAATCTCTTCCTGGTAGCGGCGCATCGGATAGCGAAATTGCAAATTGGAGAGCCGCGGCTCCAGGTACATTTCTTCCGTGCTCGGCCGGGAGGCGACGGTTACCGGCGCCAATCTTGAATTTGACTGATTCCCAGACTTCTCGCCACGGGAGGGAATTTTGGCCTTTGGCACCGTCAGCACTTCTCTTTTGAGGCCCAGCATCTAAATAATAAGGCAGATTGGCCGAATGAGAAGGTTTTTGCCGAAGTCAAGCGGGTGAAAAAGAGGGGAAAGATGCAAATTGCTGGCTACAATTACTCTATGCCGCAAACTGATATATCCGCCGAGACCCCGGGGAATATAAGCGAGCCGGACCAGGCATTGGTCCAGCTTGTCGATGTTTCCAAAACCTATGGTGAGCACCAGGTCCACGCCCTGAGTGCCGTCAGCCTGGCCGTGCCGCGCGGTCAGTTTCTCTCACTGATGGGAGCCAGCGGCTGCGGCAAAAGCACCCTGCTCAATCTCATCGCCGGTCTTGACCATGTTTCTTCCGGCCGCATTATCCTGGCTGGTGACGACATCACCGGTCTCAGCGACGAAGAAGTGACCACGGTGCGGGGCAAGAAGATAGGCTTTATTTTTCAATTTTTCAACCTGCTTTCGACTTTGACTGTGGAAGAAAATGTTTCGCTACCCCTGGAATTGACCACCAGGCTGACCACTGCCGAGCGGCGCACAAAAGTAAGTGAGATTCTCACGCGGGTGGGCATGGCCGAGCGCATGTCTTTTTACCCGGCCCAGCTCTCGGGCGGCGAAATGCAGAGGGTGGCTATCGCCCGGGCTCTGGTGCACAGTCCGCAGTTGATTGTGGCCGATGAGCCGACGGGTAATCTTGATTCGGAGAACGGTCTTAAAATTTTGACCCTGTTGAAGGAGCTCAACCAGACTCTGGGTCAGACCATAATTATGGCCACCCACAGTGAAGAGGCTGCCCAATTTGGCCATCGCATCATACAGATGAAAGACGGCAAGATTGTCAACGAGCGCATATGCAGTTCGTCCTGAGTTTATTTTATCGTTTTGTCATCCGCGACATGCGGGTCAACTGGGTGCGCACCTTGCTCACCATATGCGGTATTGCCCTGGGAGTCAGTGTGTTTCTGGCCATCAGCATCGCTAACGATACGGCACTGACCAGATTTAGCGAAACCGTCGGGCGCATATCAGGCAAAGCCAATATTGAAATAATGTCCCTGTCCGGTACCGGAGTCGATCAGGACATTCTGCGTGACCTCAGCGCTCTTGGCGCCATCGGCGTTAAAGACACGCCCATAATCGACGAAAATGTCGTCTTTGTCGGCAAGCCCGTTGACCAGACCGTCGCCCCCGAAGCGCCAGGCGTGGCCGGCAGTGCCGGTGTCGCCACCAACCGCGGCGACCGCGAAATGGTGCAGCTAATCGGCATCGATATGCTGGCCGATCCCGATTTTAAGTCGTATCAGGAGGACGCCGATGAGGCGGATAAAAAATCTAAGAGCGCCGTCGACCTCAGTGTCTTCACACCGCGGGCGGTGCTGGCCGGGTCTAAACTGGCGGCGCGCTACGGTTTGCATGAAGGCTCCACATTTCAGGTCCTGGTAAGCGACCATATGGAGTCCCTGAAAGTGGCCGGTATACTCAGCAGTCAGGGCCTGGGCGGCGCCTACAGCGGCAACCTGCTTGTGGCTGACATCGGACTGGCCCAGGATATTCTGCACTGGCCCGGTAGGGTCAGTCGTATAGATCTGATTGCACCCGAGGATATGATTGCGCCGCTACAGGAAAAGATTCGCACTCTGGTCCCGGCGGATGTTCTTGTCACGACGCCCGATACCCGGTCTGAGCAGGCGCACAAGATGACCCGGTCCTTTGAATATAATTTGCTTGCCCTGACACTGATTGCGCTCATGGTCGGCATGTTTCTTATCTATAACACGATGACTATAACCGTACTGCGCCGGCGTCCGGAAATCGGCATCCTGCGTGCGCTTGGAGTCAGCCGGACGATTATCCTGCGTATGTTCCTGCTGGAAGCCCTTGCTCTGGGCGGCCTGGGTACGCTCCTCGGGCTGGTGCTTGGTGCCGTCATGGCCGATGGGGCACTGAAAGCGGTGGCGCAGACTTTTCAATATTTCTACTTCAAAGTGCCGCTGGATAAAGTGACAGTTGATCCCAGGCAGTATTTGCTGGCTTTTTTAATCGGCATGGGTCTGACTCTGGTCGCCGCTTTTCCTCCCCTGCTTGAGGCCAGTTCGGTGGCGCCGGCGGAGGCTACCCGCAGGGCTTCGCACGAGAGCAAGGTGCGTTCGACCAAACTGATTATGTTTATTCTCGGTCTGTCGGCCCTGTTAATCGCTTATATCACGGCCCTGCAACCGCCGGTATATGGTTTCCCCGCCTTC
>JAFEAV010000076.1 GCA_018266215.1 Cyanobacteria bacterium SZAS LIN-3
AGGTAGGCTACCGGTCAAAGAAACTCTCGATATCTTTATGCAAGTGACCGTCGCTCTGCACTCAGCTCACCAGCAGGGCATTATTCATCGTGATATCAAACCATCCAACCTCATGATCGAGCGCGATAGCCGCAGCGGCAACCCGCAGGTCAAAGTAATGGATTTCGGCATCGCCAGGCTCACCCAACACGAGCTCACGAAACAGAGTAAAACGGCCACCGGTCTCATTTTCGGCACGCCTTATTACATGAGTCCGGAACATTCCAGGGCTTGAAGGCGGACGAGCGCTCCGATATTTATTCACTGGGCTGCACCTTCTTCGAGGCCCTCACCGGCTTTCCACCATTCTGTGGCGAGAATTCGTTCCAGACCTTTATGATGCATCAAACCAAGCTTCCTCCCACCCTGGCTAAAATCGCCCCCGACGGCAACTTCACCGACGCTCTGGAACTCGTCGTAGCCACTATGTTGAAGAAAGATCCAGCCGCCAGATACCAGACGATGCTGCAAGTCCAGCACGATCTGGAGCGGATCAAAAGCAATAAACCAGTGCGCGAACAAGGTCTCGTCAGTATCGCCAGCAATACCACCGAAACAATCGGCAAACAATTTGATATTGAGTCGGACACGGCCAGGCTGGTGAAAATCGCTGCCGGCTTTGCCGCAGCCATATTCTCGGTCTGGGCGCTGTTCGCATTCATCATCAAGCCACAAGTTACCCGAGCCAGAGTGGAAGCGGAGCTCTCAAAAAACAAAGCCGCCGCCGATTCTATGGCATCACTGGACAAGATTGCCCGGACCCCGGCCAGCGCTTTTGCAAAAAGCAAAGATCCGGCCGCGATCGTAGCCGAACGCAATCGCTACAACCAAGATCCACGCGGGGTCTATACAAGTTATGTTACGCCGGAAGACTTTATGGACCACGGCATTTCGGCCTCCGAATTCGACCAGACCACCAACTTTTCCTATCGCCTGCTCGGTGAGGAAAAAAAGGTTTTCAACGAACACCTGCGTCATCACCTTGCACAATGCAAAAAAGACCACACTATGTTCAGGCGCACCAAGCCTCAGCCGGGTTTTCAATTTTTTGACAATATATCGATCGGCGCTATTCAAATAAACAATAAAAAGCCGGTGTTTGCCACCAACTTTGTGCCGGTCCCGAAAAACTCCGATGTTTGCCTCTATCTCGAAACAGCCACCTCGGACAGCGCCATTCTGGATTTTTTCGGCCCCGATGAGATTAATGGCGTGGAATTTGTCTGGCCCGCGTACAAGCCTCTTTTGCAACACTGCTTGAAATGGAATCACCTCAAGAAACTGTGCACCTTCAACTCACTTATCAAAGCGCCTCTGCTGGCCGAACAACTGGACGAGACCGCCATCGACGACAATGATCTCCTGACTATAGATCAGTATCCAGGTCTGACCACACTCGGCCTCAGCGGCCGAAAAATAACTCCCGAAGCCATTTTGAAGATGCGGGCACTCTCCAATGTCGAGGCCCTGCGATTTAAAACCGTCGCCAATATCGACAAAGTACTCACGGGACTGGCACCACTGAACAATCTCAGGGAGCTCTGGCTTTTAAACGAAGGCCTGACCGATGAGCAACTCAAGCCGCTGATTAACATCAAGAATCTCCAGACTTTGCGCATTATGCGCAACCCGCTCACTCCTGACTCATACAAAATTTTCGCCCAGCTCCCCAATCTCAAAACACTCAATCTCAGCACGAGCTGGGACAACGACGAGCAGGAGAAATTCAAGGCCAATCTGCCCAAGCTGCATGTCACATTCGAACCGTCCACCGATCTGTCCTATTGGGTCCTGGTGACAAAAGGTCCCAAAACAACGCCGCACTTCGATAAGTTCAACACTCGATGATGCCTCCAATCAAAATATAGCAACGAGTGAGGACCTGCTAGCGCTTCAGCTACATACAGTAGTATAAACCCTCAAAAAGAATAAGAAACGGGGGAGCGACAGACACAATTTTTCAATTGCTCTGCCGCTCCCCGCCTCAGTTACTTAGCGCCGACCACCGTGATGATCGCCACCGCCATTGCCACCACCCGGGAAGGGGGGCCGGCCACCACCGTCGGGGCGATGTCCGCCGCCATCAGGGCGATGTCCACCACCGTCGGGGAAATGACCGCCGTCCGGGCGATGTCCGCCATTACCGGGGAACCGACCGGGATCGTTGGGGAAACGACCAGGATCATTCGGGAAACGACCATCGCCGGGGAAGCGACCACCACCGGGGAAGGGATCGCGTCCGCGATGACCATCACCGGGGAAGCGGCCGCCGTCGTGATCACGGTGCCAGCCACCATCGCGGTGCCAGCCACGGTCGTGACGACGCCAGTCGGGGCGCGGCGTCCAGCCACGATTGCAGTAATGACGCGAGCCGAAGCTGTCATAGAAGAAGTAGACGCCGACGAAATCATCGTAATAGTAGTAGACGTTGCCGTCGTACCAGTAGTCGATGATGATCACATCGCCGCCCGTGCCGTCTACGATGACCGGCGGATTGGGATAGCCCGCTCCGGACTCGACGTCCAGAGTGGCGCATCCGGTGAGAGCGAGGGCCGACACAAGTGCCAGCCCGAGAATTGGGAGCTTTTTCATTGATAACTCACTTTCTGATTCCATAGAGGAATCGCTTTGCAAAAAAATGAATGCAGGGCGGCCAGATTATTCGGCCGGCTCCTGCCGCGGCACACCATTTACGGTATGGCGCAGACGAGAAATTGATTCGTAGACAACGCGCCTGGTGCGGTTGATACCGCCCAGAGGCTCATGCTCCGGCAGCGTATGCCAGGGGGTGAAGGACATGTCCTCGGCCTTGCGATCGATTTCGGGCAGGTCAAAATCCTGCCGGTGAATGCGAATAGTCGCCACCTTTCTGAAAGGCGCCGAGCGCTCGTCCCACAAGATCGTCGGATCTTCCACCGGCATTGCCGAACCTTGCAATTGCACCATAAAGTCCAGGCAGACGTCGTCCTCCGCCAGTTCCGCCGCCATTCTCCGGCGCAGATAATTGGCATCGGTCGTGGGGACGGCGGAGACAATGCGTGGAGACAGCTCGTACCCGGCACTTGGCCGCACGCTGTATTTCACCGCCGAGCCACCCAGTCTGTAGGGTGTCTGGCTCCAGTAGCGAATTGCCAGGGGACTGGCAATCTTCTTCAGGAGCGCCTGAATAAGCACCTTCGCTTCATGGAAGCGGAAGCGCAAAGGCCTCAGTCCGATGAAAAAAGGCAGGGGATTGCCGCCGCTGGCTGCGGAAAGAAAAGCGGCATAATCAGCGACGTTGCGGATGAAGAAGACCGGATGATTGCAGAGTAGAAAATCCTGCGTCAGCGCATTCTTTTCGTCGGTCAGGACCTTTTCTCCGGGCACACCCATGAGCTTGATGGCCATGCCGCGCACGTCATTCTTCTTGTCGGGTGCGGGCTCAGGAGCGCCGTTTGAGTAACGAATCCAGGCGGGGAAGGTGCGGGCTTCGGAGAAAACACCAACCCGGTAGGCGGCGGGCAAATTGGCCTCGACGATAAACTCGGCCCGCACCAGACCATGCGACTTGGGATGGGCGTCGCGTGGCATGTGGGGCTTACCGTCTGCGTCCACGTCGCCGGCATGGTCTTGACGAAGTTTCTTTTGCATCATGGCGTCGATCAGGGCGATTACGTCCGTCTCGCTGGAAGATGCTGTATTGGTGTTGGTTTTCTTTTGTTCGTACATTGGCCAGGAACCTTTTCCTAGTTGAGCCTTTGTTAACCTCTACACCTCAGATATCCCAAACGTCTTTTTCGGCCCCATAAATTCATCGACCTTGTTTCCACCCGCGCTGCGGTCCAAACCGAGCCCTCAAGCGATGCTGGAGGTCAGGGCGGAAGCTGGCGGTGGCGGCGATAAATTTTGAGAGAAAGAAAAATTCGGGGAAATAGAAGTGGAAGGTTATTTATACCTATCAGAGTAAGAGACATAGAAACAATCGCGTTCATTTAACTTACTTACATATTGGAGCGGCTTTTAACCTGGCGCTAGCAGCGTGAACAGGTGCATCCTTCACCACCCGCACGAGAAGCAAACATCTAACTGCTATACACTACTTTAAATAGTAAAATTCGGCAAAAAACTGTGAAGAAAGAATCGACATTACTGTCGACCTTTCTCCACAGCCAAAAACAATGTTTTTGTCCTTCTACTTAGTTGCCGCCGGCGATGTGCCTGAGGTCATTGAAGAACCCGAGCAGGAACAGGCTGATCAGCAGGAAGAAGAAGACGGTGTAGAGCTTGCCCTTGAGCTCAGCGTTGACCGGCTTGCCGCTCACCTTCTCCCAGAGGAAGAAGACAACGTGGCCGCCGTCCAGCACAGGCAGGGGAAGCAGATTCATGATGATCAGGTTGACCGAAATCACCACCAGGAACCAGACGAAGTTGAAGATGCCCATCCCGAAGGCGGCACCACCCATCTGCACGATACCGACGATACCGCGCACTTCCATTGCGGAAGCGGGGATTTCTGCCGGACGCGGCACGATGTGCAACATCATGCCGATGCCCTTGGCCGTCTGACCAAGCAGCGAAGTCGTGACTCTGCCCGCATCGCCGGCGGCCTTGCCGACCGAGACGGGGACAAAGATTTGCTGGCCGTTGACGTCGAGGGCGACGCCGATATGGCCATCCTGATTGGGCGTGACATTGACCGACACGTCCTGACCGCCGCGCTTAACGACGACCACTACCGGCTGACCCTTGCTGGCGGAGAGCGCCTTGCCCAGGTCATCCGGACTGACGACAGTCTTGCCGCCCACGGAGACAAAGGTGTCTCCAGGCTGCAGGCCTGCGTCACGGGCGATGGTCACCGTGGTGTCCAGGCCCTTGACCAGAGTGCTGTCGACCTTCATGCTCGGCTCGCCCATGAAGGCGAAGAGCATAAAGAGCATGGCCACGGCACCGATGAAGTTGAAGGTGACGCCGGCCAGGGCAACCGCAATTCGCTTCCAAACGGGGAAGAAGCGCAGCTCCTTAAGCTCGGCTCCCTGCTGCTTGGACAGCTCCTTTGCGGTCGTCTCGTCCTGCATTTCAGGAAGAGAAACATAGCCACCCGCCAGAATCGGCGCTAGGCGAAACTCGGTGTCCCAGAACTTGCCCAGGACGATGGACCACTTACGCGGACCGAAGCCGATGGAAAAGACGGGTGTCTGAAAACCGAGGAGACGGGCCACGATCCAGTGACCGGCCTCATGGATTGTGATGAGGAAGGTCAGGCTCAGGATCATGACGAGGATCCCGAACACCGGAGACAATGAACCGAACATCGAACTGAGTGATGCTAGTAACTGCATAAAGGCTATTTCCTATCTCAAAGAGCCTGAGGCCGGCCCGCGGTTAGGCGAGTCGGCCCCAGGATTTGTTTGTTGTTGGTCTTGCTAAGAAATAAGGGGTTCCTTACTTGACGTTGCCGTCGCCTTCGGGACCCTTGTCTTCGCCCTTGGGGGCATCGGCGGCAGGCGCGTCAGCCTGGGGGGCGGCGGGCTTGGCCTCCTTGGAGGGCAGCACGACGGCGCAGGCGGACTCGTTGCGCAGCTGACGGAACTCCGGCCCGAGGATGGTTTCCTTCTCCATCAGGACGTCGACGATCTTCTGGAAGCAGTCCTTGTCGCGGATGATCATGGCCTTCACTTCGTTCAGGCACTCTTCAACGATGCGCTTGCACTCGTTGTCGATGTCGTTCGCGAGCTGCGGGCCAAGCTGGTGGCCGGAAGCCATCTGCTTGCCCAGGAACGGATTGCCGCCGCCTTCGCCGATCGAGATCGGACCCAGCTTCGACATGCCGAACTCGGTCACCATGCGGTGCGCGATGCTCCACGCCTGCTTGAAGTCGTTGGAGGCGCCGGTGTCGATGGTGTTGAGGATGACTTCCTGAGCAGCGCGGCCGCCCATAGCCATCATGATGCGAGCGCGCATGTTGCCGTCGGTGTAACCGTAGCGATCGCCCGAAGGCATCGACATGGTGTAGCCGAGCGCACGCGCACGGGGAACGATGGTGATCTTGGTCACCGGGTCGCCGCCCATCTCACGCTCGTACATGTCCTGGGAAATCCAGGCGTGGCCGAGTTCGTGCACGGCGGTGTTGAGCATGTCGAGACGCGACATGCGCTTGGCGCGACCTTCCTTCTTCGGACCCATCTGCACGCGGTCGGAAGCCTCGTCGAGGTCCTCCAGCGTGATGTGCTCGGGCACGGCCTTGGCCGCTTCGCCCTTGCTCTTGCCGGCGTCGATGAGCTGCTTCATCTGGGTCTCGATGCGGTCATCCGCAACGCGAGCGCCTTCGTTCATCAGCTCAGCGAGCTGCGCACCGGAGAAGCCCGGCGTGTTGGCGGCGATCACTTCCAGGTCCACGCCCGGAGCGAGCTTCTTGCCGCGGGCATGCACGCCCAGGATGCCGATACGACCGTGCTTGTCCGGCGCATCCACGAGGATGTGGAGGCCCAGACGACCGGGACGGGTCAGCGCCGGGTCGAGAATGTCAGGCCGGTTGGTGGCGGCCATGATGATGATGCCTTCGTTGTCCTTGAAGCCGTCCATCTCGACCAGGATCTGGTTGAGGGTCTGCTCACGCTCGTCGTTACCGCCACCGACACCGGTACCGCGCTGGCGGCCGACGGCATCGATTTCGTCGATAAAGAGAACGGCAGGACGCTTGACGCGGCCCTTGGCGAAGAACTCGCGCACGCGGGCGGCACCCACGCCGACGAACATCTCCACGAAGTCCGAACCGGAAATCTCGTGGAATTCGGCACCGGCTTCACCGGCGACAGCCTTGGCCAGCAGGGTCTTACCGTTACCGGGATCACCGATAAGCAGCACACCCGAAGGAGCCTTACCACCCAGGCGGCGCAGGCGGCCCGGGTTCTTGAGGTAGCTGACGATCTGCATCAGCTCCTTCTTCGCTTCCTCAGCGCCGGCGACGTCCGCGAACGTCACGATCTGCTGAGACTTGGCCGAGTCCTTGATCTTGGCGATTTCGCTGCGCTGCTTGTTGGCAGCGTTGCCGAGACCACGCATGAAGAAGAAGATCAGACCGAAGATGAGCAGCGTGGGCAGAAGTCCGATCAGGACGTCGCCGAAGCCACGCTCATTCTTGGTTGCGGTCTGCGGGACATGCGCCTTTTCGGCGGCGTCCAGCAGCTTGGAAGTACCGGCTTCGCCGGGCACTTCAACGAGCGACTTATGCCCATCGGCATGCTCCACGACAACCTGCTGCACGTTGCCGTTGTCATCCTTCCGGTACGTCAGCGCAGTGACGTCCTTGGGATTGTCGCTGAGGGTCTTCATCAACGCGTCGAAACCGACGACGTCGTCAGCGGGGACCTTGACGGGCTTGCCATCCACCTGGGTGACAGCCGCGCCCTTATGATTGACACCGGTGTCAGGCTGCAGGCGCGGCCCGAGCACGAGTGCTGCGATCACAATAGCGAGGATCGCAAGAAGAGTTTTTGAATTCATATTAGCCTCTTGTTCAAAGAGTTTGTTGGGGAGAAAACGCTCCCGATCTGGTTGGACTTAGAAAATGACGGCGACCTGGAAACATCGGGCGGATGCTCAGGCCGTCGTGGCACCTTCCTCGGCCTTGGGCGGCCGAATCACACCAAGCTTGATCATGCGGGCACGGGTAGCGTCTTCCGCTCCCTTGTTGCCCCACTCCTGAGCGGCGGTGAGCTGCTCGAAGAGCGCGGTTTCGATCGGATGACCGATCTCCGCCCAGGCGCTGATCGTCTCGGGACGGTCAGCCAGTCGCTGACCTCTGCGGCTGAGGAACGCCTCGCCGGTGACCACGTTGAACGTGTACTCGACTCGCTCGATCTGATCGAGCTCGTCCTTGGCTGCACGCAGCGCAATCGAAGCGAGACGTGCGGGCTGGCCAATCTTGGCCCACTCCTCACGGCTGCGCACGGTGCCTTCCACGACTCCTCCGCCGTCGGCCAACACGATGTGACCGCTGGATGCGTCGGGGGTGACAACGTAGCGATACTTGCCATTGCTTCTCTTGGACCCGTCGGCGAGCTCAAGAGCCTTGACCCAGGACTTCAGTCCGAAGATCATGAAGCCTTTTGCCTTCTTGAGTGCACGTGCGGGATCGGCAGAAGCCGGTACTTTCCGGATCTTTTGCATTGTTATTCCTTTTCGTTGGATAGGTTGGTTGTTTGTCTGCCTCCGCCGGTGGACCCATCACCACCAGCAGCGCGTTAGAACGGTTGAACCGCGACCCTTCTTCGAAGCGGTTCGCGAAATGCGGAACAAGGTCGGCATCTCTACCACCATGACGCGTGCCTTGACGGAGAAACAGGCGCTTTTCGAGCAACCAGTTCAAGAAGGCATGACTGAGCGTCGGCTCCAAAGCCCTTGAGAGGCTTCAGTAAATTTGGACTCAAAAGAATCAGGATTCAATGAGTGACTGGTGGCTGCAGTAATCCGTGTCAGATCCAAGAACCGAGAGTTCTTGAAGGAGGAAAGAGTCGAAGTGCTTGTTTGGGCTCTTTGCTGGATTGATCTGAAATACGGGAAGAAGGGTACTAATGCAAAATAGAAATCACCGGCTCCAGTGATCAACAGCTCCTCCTCTAACTCCCGTTAATAAACCGAGGCTTTTACTACTCTTCTCAAGATAGAAGACCAGATAAGAGCTAAAGATGGGGTAGTAAAGAGATAAATCGCCGCAATGTCAATTAGCGCGGCCGCTCAAGCTTGACATCAACCACCTTTTCGCGCGCCCACATCCGGCCTGCCAAGCGGTGGCGCGAGCCACGTCATTTGCAGCGAAAGGCTGCCAAATAGCAACGCTCAGGTAGCCAAGAAGCGCGTTTTGCTGATACATTCAAACGGTATCGACAAAGGTCGTTCTCCAGAGGACATCATGCTCAAGCAGCTATTCGACGCAGAAAAACCAGTTATAGGTGTGGTACATCTGCTCCCCCTGCCCGGTTCCCCACGCTACTCCGGTGATCTGGAGGCAGTGCTGCTGCGGGCCGAGCAAGAAGCTACCTCGCTGGCCAGTGGTGGCGCCCACGGTATCATCATCGAAAACTTCTTTGATACACCTTTTACCAAAAACAGAGTAGACACAGCCACAGCCTGCGCCATGACGCTGGCTGTGAAACGCATCGCCGCCATCTGCGATCTTCCCATCGGTGTCAACGTGCTGCGCAACGACGGCATGACCGCTCTGGCCGTAGCAGTTACCGCCGGAGCACAGTTCATCAGAGTAAATGTACTGAGCGGCGCCATGGTGACCGACCAGGGACTGATCGAAGGCGAAGCGCACGAGCTGCACATGTATCGTCGCGTGCTCTCAGCTCAGGGCTCGGTGCGCATACTGGCCGACGTTATGGTCAAACACGCCTCACCACTTGGTCAGAGCAACGACATCGCCCAGGCAGCCAAAGACACGGTACTGCGAGGCCTGGCCGACGGCATCATCGTCAGCGGAGCAGCCACCGGCTCCCCGCCTAACTGGGACGACCTGAACAAAGTGCGCGAAGCCCTGCCGGATACACCCATTCTCGTCGGCAGCGGTGCCAATCTAGACAATTGCTCCGCCCTGCTTGCCATCGCCAATGGTATCATCGTCGCCAGCTCGCTCAAACGTCAGGGCCTGGTAGAAAATCCCATCGATGTGGAAAAAGTACGGGCCATGGTCAAAGCCGTCAACGCAGGCCATAAAGAAGCCTGAAGACTATTCCGGGGGCCTTGACGGACCGCCGAAGACCGAACCGGCCGCGCTGCGCTCTTCTTCCGCCAGCGCCACATCATTGCTGACGCGAATCTCATTCAAGATGCGCTCAAAATCAGTATCGGCCTGATACATCCAGCATTTGACCCGGTCCACCCAGACAACCATATCGGCTATGGCATTGGCAATATCGGGATCATCCTGCTTCAATCGGGCCACAACCCAATCAGGCAACTCCACGGTATTGCCCCGGGCGGAGGCGGCCGGAGCCAGCTCTATAAAGCCACTGGATAGCCAGTAAGCCACAGTGTGCACAAATTCACGCCGGGACAGACCAAGCGGCGCCAGAGCATCGGCCAGGGTGCGCAAACCGTCCAATTTATCGAGCCCGGGATTATCACCTTCTTCACGCACGGCTTGATAGGAAGGTGCAATACGCATTACCGAGCGCGGCGTAATGCCCTGTTCGTCGAGAAAATTTTTGTCCTCGGCATAAAGCATGCCTTCGCGCAGCATCTTCTCAAAGGTGTCATCGCGCTGACCAAAAAGCACTGTTCTGGGCACGCCGCCGATATCGCCTTCGGAAAAAGCGAAGGTGCCGCTCTGCCAGCAAAAGAGCTCAAAGAGCGCATCCTTGCCGCTCACACCCTCAGCTTCCACATGGGCGGGATAACCTTCCTCGATAAAAATCAACGCCTGTCTCGCGCCCTGCAAAAGGGTAATGCGTCCGGACAGCCCCCCGCTCCGCACAAGCTGGAGCAGGTTGGCAAAATTGACTTTGGATAGTTCGCCCGATAGCTGCATTTCCTTAGTATAGCGGCAACTGCTCCGATAAACACTATAAGCATTAGTATTTACAATTCAAAGAAAAAAGGGACAGGGACCAAAGACAGGCCCCATCCCCTTTTCCTCCGAATTGATTACTTAATTCGCCCCGCAGCTCAATGCCAGAGACTGGGACCACCGACATAAGCGGCTGCGAGCAGTCCAACTAGCAGGACCAGCAAAACAACCAGCGCCGCCCTGGTCGAAGGCCTGGTCCGTCCGGGTAGGCCACCACCGATGGAGTCAAGATTCGACTTTCTCATGCGACCGTCGAGGGGACTTTCAATCTTCAGCCAACCTTCAATCACGAGCGTGCCGGCGATGGCGTTGTTCCTGCCGACGCAAGCATCGAGCAAAGCCGGTGTAGACACACCGGTCTCTGCACTTTCGTCAACGGTGGCCAGACCGTCAACAACCGTGCCGTCAAAAGGGATTCTATCCCCGGCGTGCACGATGGCCAAAATGGTTCTGGTTTTCACGGTAACCTCCTGGGTTATTGATTCAGCACCCTGTAGCAAGGCCGCTCGCACTGGCCCGAAGCACAAGGCAGTCAGGTGATTGGTACAAGAAACAGAATTGATGCTTTGATGTCCCGGTTGAAAAAACCTGCAATAGAAAATTTTGCTAGAAAGCCTGAGCCTAAGGGGCGGCAACGGGCAAAATGAATTAAGAAGGCATCAAAAACTGGCGATGCTCATCAAAATCCTGCTAAGTTTGCCGGACGTCACCTCGCGCAGCTGGCAGCGGTTACTGGCCTTTAACAGCTTTTTGACGCGCTAGCCACCATTTTTGTCGTGACCTTCACGGATCTTCTGAAAAAAAGAGAGAGGATTGGATCAGACCTTATCGGCACTATCCATGTCTCAACAGATCAGCGACAGCCAAAGCGATAGAGAAGCAATCATCACTCTGATAGTGGGGGTAAAGCTGGCTTCGGCGGTCCTGCTCATTGTCTACTTCGGCCTCTCGCGCCTGCTGCATGAATATGTGGTCACCATGGTCCTGGGCGTCCTGCTGTCACTGACTGTTCTGGCGGCGGTCTGCGAAAAAGCCCGGCGCCTTCGACTCTATGCCCGGAAAAATTTCGAGGATTTCTAAAATTGTTAGCCGGAAGCTCAGGCAATGCTGATTGAAACTGTACGCCGTATTATTCTCGGCGAGCCAATACCAACGCAAAATGAGCAAAACGTGCTTCTGCCCAAAGTTCTGGCCCTGCCCATTTTTTGCTCTGACGCCATATCATCGGTAGCCTACGGCGGGCAGCAGGTCCTCCTGGCCCTCTGCCTGGCGGGCCTGTGGTTGCCTTCAGAGCAGGCCCAACTGGCACAATCGACCATGACCATCACCTGGCTCATAGTCACACTTCTGGCCATAGTCGCCATTTCCTACAGGCAGACAGTGTTTGCTTACCCCAATGGTGGTGGCTCCTACATCGTCACAAAGGACAATCTGGGCACAAACTGGGGACTGCTGGCTGCCGCCGCACTCCTCATTGACTATGTGCTCTGCGTCTCGGTTTCCATCGCTTCCGGCATGCAAAACCTCAAGGACGTTCCCCTCTTACTGCCTCTGCACATCGGAGAAAACCTTGTCGGCTACTGCCTCACAGGAATAGCCTTTATGACCATTCTCAACATGCGCGGACTGAAAGAACCGGGAATACTCTTTGCGCTGCCCGTCTACACCTTCATTGCCATGTGCGGTTTTATGATTGTCACCGGACTGTTTGGCGAAGCGATAGGATGGCAGTTTCATCTGGAATACGCCAACCAGGCCATGCCCCACCACTCCGTTGCCAACCATAGCCTGATGACGACAGTTGGTTTGGCAGTACTGCTGAGGGCCTTCGCCACGGGCTGTTCGGCTTTGACAGGCGTGGAAGCAGTCAGCAACGGTGTGCCTGCATTTCGCGAACCGAAGTCAAAAAACGCCGCCATCACCCTCATTTGGATGGCACTGATCCTGGGTTCAATCTTTCTCGGTGTCTCACTGCTGGCCGTCAAATTTCACATTGTCTACTGGGAGTCAAACGGTGCCAGTGCTGCGGCCGTCATCGACCAGCTTTCAGGCACGGTCTTCGGCAAGACCGGTCCAGCCAGTTGGGCCTATCTCCTCACCCAATTTTCCACCGCCCTGGTACTGCTCATAGCAGCTCAGACCAGTTTCGCCGATTTCCCTCGCGTCACGTCAATCCTCGCGCGGGATGGATTCATGCCCAGACAGCTGGCGCACCTGGGGGATCGCCTGGCCTTCGACAACGGAGTGTTGATACTGGGGGTGATATCATCACTCTTCATCATTTTGAAAAAAGGCAGCGTCGACCAACTGATTCCATTTTTCACAGTGGGAGTTTTCCTGGCTTTTACCCTGTCCCAGAGCGGCATGGTCAAACACTGGTTTGTCAGCAAAGCCAGATCCTGGCGCAAAAAAGCTTTTATCAACGGACTTGGAGCCGCAGCTACTTTCATCGTACTGGTAGACATCGTTGCTGAGAAATTTCTGGACGGCGCATGGTTTGTCATTTTGCTGATGGGCATCCTGCTTCTGCTCTTTCAGCGAACTGCCGCCCACTATGAGGACGTCAGTCGACAATTGACCATCGATCCGCAGCATTTGCCGGACCCGGTCAAAAACAGAGTACTGGTTCTGGTGCAGGGCATGCATATCGGGACATACAAAGCCCTCACCTACGCGCGTTCCATCAGCTCGCAGTGTCAGGCGGTCTCTGTAGAAATCGAACCGAAATGGACCGCCGAGCTGCAGCGGCAATGGCAAATGTATGCCCCTGATGTACCGCTGACTATAATCAAATCGCCCTATAGATCGCTCATCCGGCCGCTGATGACCTATCTCGACCAACTGCACCAGCAAGATCCCGACAGCATCACAACCGTTGTCCTGGGAGAATTCGTTTCCACCCGCTGGTGGCACAAATTCCTGCACGGCAATACCGGGCTGATTTTGAAATTCGCCTTCCTCTCACACCGGGACGTAGTTGTTACCAATGTGCGCTACTGGCTCTCAGAATCCACTCTTTGAAAGCAAGGCGCCACGGGCTGGGCTCTCTTTAACTTAACGAGCAGCAATGGTCACCCTGATACGCCCACGGGTTGGGATATACTAGCCCCTCTGCCAGCATACCAAGGAGTTTAACCTCGCCATGACAAGCCAAGGGGCCAAAGAAAGCGTGAAAGACGAAATCAAGGACGACGCCGCCTTGCACAGCGAGGACCTGGAAGAGAAAGGCCTGGACGCAGAGAAAGCCAGATGGTACACCGATACCGTCATCAATGCTGAGCTGGCCGACTACGCACCGGTCAAGGGTTGCATGGTCATCCGCCCTTACGGCTATGCCCTGTGGGAAAACATCAAAAATGCCCTCGATGACATGATCAAAGAGACCGGCCACCAGAACGCCTATTTTCCTCTGTTCATTCCAGAATCATTCCTCAAAAAAGAAGCCCAGCACGTGGAAGGCTTTGCTCCCGAGCTGGCGGTCGTTACCCACGGCGGCAATAAAAAACTGGAGGAGCCGCTTATCGTCCGGCCCACGTCCGAAACAATCATCAACCACATGTTCGCCAAATGGGTGCAATCCTGGCGCGATCTGCCTCTCTTAATCAATCAGTGGGCCAATGTTGTCCGCTGGGAAATGCGCACAAGACTTTTCCTGCGTACCACCGAATTTCTCTGGCAGGAAGGCCACACGGCCCACGCCACTGAAGTCGAAGCGGAAGAAGAAGCCAAGAAAATGCTGGAGTGCTACCGCGTGCTGGCCGAAGAATGGATGGCGCTGCCGGTTTTGACCGGTGAAAAAACAGAGCGCGAAAGATTTGCCGGTGCTGTTCGCACCTATTGCATCGAAGCCATGATGCGCGACGGTAAAGCGCTGCAAGCCGGCACCTCGCACTTCCTCGGTCAGAATTTCGCCAGGGCCTTCGATATCAAATTCCAGAGTCAGAACGGCGAACTGGAATATGCCTGGCAAACCAGCTGGGGAGTTTCTACCCGCCTGGTCGGCGCTGTTGTCCTGGGTCACGGCGACGACAAAGGGCTGGTCCTGCCGCCCCGCATCGCGCCTATACAAGTCGTGATTGTGCCCATCTACAAAACCGACGAAGAAAAAGCGACAGTGGTCGCCCGCTGCCAGGAAGTGGAAAAACTGTTACAGGAAGCCAAAGTGCGCGTGCACTTCGACAACCGCGACAATTACACCCCCGGTTATAAATTCAATCACTGGGAACTACGCGGAGTACCGATGCGCCTCAATATCGGCCCCAAAGACGTGGCCGGCAATGTGGTTGAAATCGCCCGCCGCGATACCGGCGAAAAAATCCGTGGTGTTGCTCAGGCAGGCCTGGTCAACGAAATTAGCGGACTGCTCACGGCCATTCAGAAAAATATTTTTGAAAAGGCCCTGGCTTTTAGAAAGAACAACACTGTTAAAGTCGGCTCCTATGACGAGTTCAAGCAGGTGCTGGAAAAAGGCAATGTCTTTATCGAAACACATTGGGACGGTTCGTCCGACGATGAAGGCAAGATCAAAGAAGAGACCAAAGCCACTATCCGCGCCATACCCTTCAACTTTGAACCGGTTGAAGGCAAGTGCTTCTATACCGGCAGGCCGACAAACAAACGAGTGATTTTCGCCCGGTCGTATTAACCGGCCATGCACTTGAGCTTCCAGACGCGGGGCGGAAGGCAGCATTTTTGCTTTCTTCTTGCAGTCCATGGTGATTGTCAATTCACTTATGCTCTCAGGCACTGGCCCACACAAACCGGAAGCGAATAGACCCGGTCCTTGAGGCGATCGACAAAAAAAAGGGTCACGGGAGCAGCCGAAACGAGTTCCTCCACCCCCAGAATGCGAACCGCACCCAGCCCTGCATGACACCCCGAAGCCGCCCGTACCGGGTCACAGTTCAACTCCGCCCCGCATACAAAAGCGGCGATGAGAATCAATTGGACAAACCTTTTCCCAGTGTTCCACCTCCATGAGAAGACAACCGGAGGGCTGTCAAGCGGTAGCGCTAGCCACGTGCGGTAGCCCACCTAATGCCTCTTGATAATGAGCTACAACCAATGTGACAGGGCTAAACGTTTACTCAGTAAACCCATGCCAGCATTGCTTAAAAGAGCACTTTATAACTAGCATCAAGACCTAATATCTTCTCCAATCTTCCCAGGAAATCTCTACAGGACAACCGCCGCACGCACCAGCCCCCCACGCCCTCCCCGCTCTCAGGCGACGGATTGGTACGGCCCGCTGCAAGGTTCCTGATCTGTTTCTACCTAACCAACTCTGACCTCGCGCCAAGTGAGTCAGACCTATTTCTGAACGGAGTGTAATATGGCCAAGTCTCAAGACAAGGCTTCACCCATTGCTGAAGGCACAACCGTCACCGTCACCTTCGAGGTCAATCCCAAGGACCCAAAGGCGGTGAAGGCAAACGCACTCAGCGGTGTGAAGACCAAGAAAATCGTCCTGGTTGATAGCTCTGCCGCCGCATCCGCCACCGCATCTCCCCAGGCGGGAGAGACGTGGATATGCAAGATCGAGCGCATCACCAACCCGCATTCGCAGAGCCACGGCGCCATCCTGGTCCGCCCGCTCAGCCGCGAGACGTCCTATGAATTCAAGGACGTGTACGTGGCCCCGGACATCGCCAAGACGATGACCGTTGTTCTGCAGAACCGTGCCAAAAACCTCTTCCTCGAAGGGGATCAGGGCATCGGTAAGTCCACCATCGCCCGCGCCGTAGCCAAAAGCCTCGGTTGGGAGTTCCGCAAGGTCTCCTGCGGCCTGATCAAGAAATTCACCCACATGCTCGGTCGTCTCATCCCCACCGTCGGCGACGACGGCGCGATGAAGATGATCTGGGTGGACAGCCGTGTCGTCAGCATCCTTCGCGAAGCCGGTCGGCCCGAAAACCGCAACAAGACGTTTCTCCTCATGCTCGATGAGTTCACTCGCATGGAAGAGGACGCCCGCGACGGCCTGCTGGACATCATCGAAGGCCAGGAGCGCGAGCTGCACCTGCCCAACGGCGACATGGTGAAGGTCCCGCACAATGTGCATTTCATGGCCGCCGGTAACGCCGGTCAGGGATTCACAGTGCGAGCCGAAGACGCGGCGGCGAAAGACCGCTGGGTCATCGTCAAACTGACGCACATGCCGCAGCCCGAGGAGCAGAAGCACTGCCTGCGCCTCTTCCCGCAATGTCCGGTCAAGCAGCTGGACAAGGCCCTGACCGTGGTCAACGCTGTCCGCAAGGCCAGACACGACCCCAAGCGCATGCTGAGCAAGTCGCCGTCCACCCGCGTCACCGAGAACATCGCCATGATGCTGCAGAGCGGCATCGATCTGCGTGCGGCCCTGCAAACAGCGGTGGTCAACCAGTATCTGGGCAAGGCCGAAGACCTCAACAGCGAAGCAGGGAAGGTTTCCCGCATCCTGGAGGAGGAGCTGAAGCGACTCGAGGGCGTGAAGTAAACGGCAGTAACCCTTTAACCGGAGGCTCTTATGGCTAAGAAGGACCAAGGTCTGACGAAAGATGAGTTTGTCGCGGAAGCGCAATCTCTGGTGGCTGACCTGGCCTTCTACGGAAGGAGGGCCATCCGCCTGAAACTTGTCGGCGGTGACCACATCGCCTACACCTACAACACGCAGGACGAGAAGCACCCGATCGACATCGTCCTCAATCCCAACTGCGTCGAAGGCGTGCGCAACAAAGAACGCGCGCGTTCCATCGTACGCGGCATCGGCCTGCACGAACTGCTGCACCACCTTCACCCGGCGGAGCCGCAGTATATCCAGGCACGCGAAGAGGGCTTCATGTCCCTCTTCAACCTGATCGACGACGAGCAAAACGAGCGTCGCGGCCGCAGTGAAGATGCCACCTGGGGAGCGCATTTCCAGACGGTCTGCGCCCATATCTTCCCCTACGCCAATCTGACGAAGAAAGACAAGATCGTCGTCGGCATTGTCGATGGAGAGGAGAGCGAAGGGGACGAGGAGCCGACCGGCATGGCGGCGAGCGAAGTCTACCGGCAACGGTGGAACGAGTTTGCCATCCGCCTGCGGCGCCACTTCCCCAAGACGGGCGATGACCCTGTAGCGCGAGCGCTGGCGCTGATCCCGGACAACTTCATGGACCTGCCCAAAGACGAGCTCCTCAATCTCGTCCGCAAGGTGCACCACCTGCTGGCCGAGGGCGTTGACCTGCCCAAAGTGAGCAAGCAGGCGAAGAAGACCGACGAGGACAAGCCGGAGCCCGAGCAGCCCGACGACAGTACCCCGGCCAGCGGCGACGGCATTGTCGTCCGGCAGCCGTTCTGGAAAGGACTGTTCAAGAGCAAGTGGTCATACATCACGCTGGGCCTTTTCGTGCTCGGCTGGGGCGCGCTCTTCGCCCAGGGCGGCGCCGACAAGTGGTACGAAGTGGCCAAGATCGTCTGCATCGTCATCATCGGGATGGCGCTGGCGACGCTGGGCATCTGGCGTTTGAACAAGTGGGCCGAGGAGCGCAAGGAGCGCGCCGCCGGCAAACTGAAGGAGCCCAAGCAACGCAAGTTCTGGCGCCGCTTCAAACGTGGTTTCGCCAAAATCAAGAATGCCTTCGTCGACATGCTCGGCGAGCGCATCATCAAACTCTTCGTCAGGTTCATTCGACTGCCTCTCTGGGGCATGATCTGGCGAGGAATGAAGGCAACCGGGCGCGGCATCAAAGGCGGTGCCAACTGGATACAGAAGGGCGTCCGGTACCTCTGGCGTCAGCGCTGGCTGCGCATCGGCCTGGTGGCCCTGCCGGTCGCGTTTATGCTTCTCATCCTCTGGGGCGTCGTCACTCGAGCCAGCCAGGTCAACTGGTGGCTGGCTGTCCTGGCGGTGCTCGCTCTGCTTGCCATGCTGCTGCTGGGTTGGATTTACCGCAAGAAAATCAAGGACTTCCTCCTGGGAGAGGTCTTTGTGGACGCGGACTTCAACGCCGGCTTCTCCACCATTCCACCCATGGACATGGAATCGATCGAATTCAACCAGATCACCGACATTGAGCTGGTTGAGGCCGATAAGGAATTCCTGGCCTGGGCGCTGCCCATCGTACAGCCGCTGGCTCTGGCTCTGCGCGAAGTCCTTTCCAAGGTCGGAAGCGTGAGCCGGGACAAGGAAAACGAACCGGTTGGGCACGACGTCATCGACGACATCGAACAAATCTACATGGGCGAGTCCAACGTCTTTGTGGATGATGAAAAGCAAAGCGCCGCCTCACTTCACATCGAAGTCGGCGTCGATTGCTCGGGCTCGATGATGTCCGAAAACGCTACTCTTAAACGCGGCGAGAAATTCAAGCTGGCCAAACTCTTCTCTCTCCTTGTGGAGGAGGCGACAAAGGACCAGCGCGGTATCTCGGCGCACTTCTGGGGCTTCACGGACTCGGCCATCTACGACTGCGGCCTGCCGGGCCAGTATCGGACCTCCGGTCTGGTATCATCCGGCGGCAACAATGACTCAGCTATGCTCTGGCATATGGGTCAGTCGGCGAAGGCCAGCAACAAATCCGTGAAGATGCTATTTATGCTGTCCGATGGGCAGCCCTCAGACTGTTCCTGGGGCTCGCTGCGTAACCTCGTCCTGCACTTCGAAGGTGCGGGCATGGTGCCGTGGCACTTCGCCCTTGATCAGATTGAAAACTCAGCCTTCGAGCGCTTCTTCACCGACCTGTGCGGGCAACCGCTGGAAGAGGCGATCATGACCATGGTCGGTATTCTGAGCGCCATCGCTCAGGAACAGCGAGGCTGAGAGGGCAGTTCCTTACTTCCCCAAGTCTCCGTTAGAAAACTGATTTAGCATCAAAACTAGCTTCGCGAATGCGTGGGTAAGCACTCAATTGCCCGCGATGCTAGCCTACATCCGATTTCGGCAAGGTTGAAGGAAATGAGCAGCAGGACTACTTCCGGTGCTAGCTGTCCCCTCGCGGGAGATCAAGTACTGAGATTTAGAACGGCTGTAAGTTTTTGGACACCCCACTGAGAAGAGATCGGAAATTTTGGGCGTCAGGTGACCTAGCCAGAAAGGCCAGACCTGCGGATCTTCCCTTCCTCAAGCGAGGGACGGTCTGCGAATCGTCATTCAACTATTGCTCCCCCAGAGGGAGTGGAACGGCCCACCTCAATTTCAACAGAGCTGGACCGAACCGAAAGTCTCGACTGGATCCGGGACCCACAACTAAATCAGTGTTCGAGCAATGGAAAGTGCCACCCAAAGCGGTATGGCCTTGCCCGCCCGGGCCGCCGTCGATCCTCGGATCTACGTCGGCTTGCCCCGGAGCAAGGCTGTTTATCAAGGGCCTGACAGAGATCATTTGCTCTGTCTCGGGATCATTTGGTAAACGTTGCCCCAATTTCTCTGTGGACCAGAGCCGAGGCTTACGCCTCAATCGGGTTCACAAGGATGGTCGTCCTCTGAGGACTTCCGTCCGCCGGGATCACAACGTTTACCGCTACCGCTCCCCATCTCGGGGAGGGTCGGCACTTTCTCACTGCTTTTTCCCAACCAAGGAGCACCCAATGCTTATCGTATTAGCCTTCATACTCGTGCTGCTCGCCTCAGGCGGTGGCATTTATCTGTGGGTGAAACGCCAGCGCAAACTTCTTCTGAAGAAGAAGATGGACCTGGCCGCATCATCCGGAACCCTGGACACGGGCGCCCCTTCGGTGCTCGACTCTGTCACAAGCCCTGTAATATCTCCTACTACTAGCTCAGCTGCCGGTGATCGCCCACAGATAAATGCCCCTGCATCCGGTGGCACTGACGGCGGCAAAATCGGTAGCACCGACGGTGGCACCACCACAGAGGTAGCCGAACCGGCCCCGGTGGTGGATTCAAAATTCGGCGCGCGCTTCCGCCAGGCGGCGCCGACGATCAAAGAACTGGCCGAAAAGCTGATGTCAGCCTGGAACGATGCCAGCGTTGCCCACAACGCCTGCGAATCGGCTCGCTATCAAAAGCGGCGCCAGGACAGCACAGTTACCATCTCGGTCGATCCCCGATTTGTCGCCGAAAACACCGATCTGGACGTGTTCGTCGAAGAAGCCAATCTTCACTATGCCGGCATCATCACCAACGTCAAGAGCTGGTACGACTTCAGCCGCCTGGTGACCCCGACGGCACAGGCAGCCAGTGCAGCCTTCGAAGCCCTGCGAGTGGCCCTCAAGCCATTCCCCAAGCCCTACGTCGAGTATCTTCCGGCCGACATGCAGGCCCTCTGCCTCTCGGCCTACAACCTCCTGGAGGTGAGCAAGAGCTCGATCGAGCGCCTGCTCACCGAAGCGCAAATAAGCGCGCTGAACGTTGAGAAAGCGGAAAATGAGGACCAGCCGCTCAAGCGGGTCGTCATCGACAAGCTCTTCGTCTCCGATGCCAAAACCTTCGCCGAGGGCACCCACAAGGATGACCAGGACGAAGTGTTCGAAGCCCGTGCCGCCCTCAAAGCGGCAATGGTGAAGAGCATCGACGTCCTGCGCCAGAGCCAGACTCGTTTCAACGAGCTGGATGATATCTTCCGCACTCTGGCAGAGTTTGAGGAGAAGACTTTCGTCTTCCCCCAAAAGCCCACGCCGGAGGAGATCCTGCGCTTCCTCACCGACCTGGAAAACTGGGCCAGAGAAAAACTGACGGCCCAGCGCCGGGTGGAAGAACTCATGGCCGCGGCCCGCAATGCTTCGAAGAATACGAGCGATGCCCTGAAAGCGCTGCAACGCAGTCGCGGTCGCACATCGCCCGTTCTCAACGACGCCAGGCGAGTAATCGACGAGGCCCTGATCCTGACCGCCAATAATGTGGTCACGTCGATTGAGACAGCCATCGCCCAGTTCAACAAGAGCCAGATGGAAGCAGGTTTAAAACTGCCGAAGGTCACGGCTCCCGTTACCAATCCACAGCCGGAGGAAGAGGCTCAGATCAAGCTTCTTCGCGGTCTCGAACGCACCGTCGCCTTTGCTCTGGCGCAGCAGACGGTGGCCAGCGCCAAACTCGCGCTCGTTCAGCAAAACGAGCCCTGCGGCAAGGCTCGGGCACCTCGGGTTGAGCGCAGCGAAAGCTTCGCAAAATACCTGAGCCAGAACGAAGCCTTCCTCAAGCAACAGCAGGTCGAAACCGCCGAATACGACAAGTGGGCGGAGGGTCGAGACCTGGTGCAGATGGCCTTTGAAGCCCGCAAGGCGAAACTCGCGGAAACTTCCGGGGCACTTTCCTCCAAATTGGCCGAGGTCCTCAAGACCCTCACTGCTACCCCCGCCGATGAGCTGCTGGTGGTGAACAGTGTGGCCGCAAAAATGGTGCAGCTCACAGGCAGCTAAAAGCGCCTAAAACGCCGATTAACTGCCCCTTTAGAGGCAGATTCACTATGCAACGCTTACGCAGACAGTTTGGAGCGTTGTTTGTTCAAGCTCTGGTCAAGTCGCCCACTCTGGTGAGCGACTTGGCCGAGCTCCGGGCCGAAGGTGTGAAGATCCGCCGCGTGGACAATAAGCTCTCGAACACTTTTGCCGAGAGCGACCCGCGCAAAAAGATCATCTACATCGGCAAGAACTGTCCCCTGTCATATCAGCTGACTGCACTTGCGCACGAGAAGTATCACGTCCTGACGCGGGTAACGCCCCTGCCGGATCCCAGAAAGATCCGGCGCGGCGCCTTCGTCAACGAATGCTTCGACTGCGAAGTGGGAGCCACTCTGCACGACTTGATTGTCGCCGCCGAGCTCCAGGCAGCAGGTTTGACTATGGACAGTCATACCTTGAATTTGCTCACCGTCTTCCAGAAAGGCGGCAAGCGCGCGCTGCGCAAAGCACTCTCCCAGTCGACAACGTCCAACACCGGTGACACCTACCGCCAGTATTACGGCAACGTCTGGGACGAAGCCGACGAGGCCATCTAAGGCCCTCGCACTTCAAGGTTAGACAAGCAACTTTTCCATCGGACCAAAATTACAACCACAAAGGAACCGTATGACACTTCACCTCATTCAAGGGGTCCTTTTCTGGCTCCTTGCGGGATCCATCACGGGTCTCATTTCCGGCAGCCTCACTGCCAAGGCGATCAATGATCGCAAGGAGGGCCGCTACTTCCACGAAGGACACACGCCGATCAAGTATCTGGTGGGTGGTCTAGTCGGAGTCGGCATCGCCACGCTCATCTTCGGACAGTACTTCGGAGGTCTGGGCTGGCTGATTCCTCTCTTCGCCTCGTGGTTTACGGTGGAGCACCAGATCAAGAAGTTTCTGGTGAACCGCTACGACGAAAGGCATTCGGACCGACGCAAGTAAGCGTCAGCCATTGAGGGGAGCAGGATGGTGAGGCGTAATGGCCTCCCATCCTGCTTTTCTCTCTTTTCTCCGGTTTTACTATATGTTTAAGTTGATAAGCAGAAAATGCTCCCCTTCTGTGCAAATGCACAGTGTCAAAAGCTCAGCGCGATAGTAGTTTGAATGCAGCGATAAACGACCGCGCAAAAGCAGGTAGAACCATGGCCGGCCTGGCAAACCATCATAATTTACAGACGCGAACAACGCACCACCAGGAGTATCAGACCATAACCGCCGAAAGCTGGTGGTGCGATAAATGCCTGGCACAGTGCAGCGCGCGTGCGCAATCCCGCTCACAGGCGCCTGAAGAACACTGGAGCGACTTCTGGCTGTGGCTGGGCCGGTTGCTGGTCAAGGGCTATGCCGCGGCACTGGCAGCCGCTTTCGGCTTGATCGTCTTTTTCATCTACGACGATGATCGACCGCCCGAACTGCCGGCCGATCAAGACACTGTTTGGAAATGGGAAACCCAGCTCAAATGGCTGACTCTCAGACGTCAAAGAATTCTTCTGGGCCTTGAACGAGACAGGGGCGATATGACAAGGGCTTACATGGCCGGTGACGAAGATCAATGCCTGCGTCTGACTATCCGTTCCGAAGACAGGCAGCGCGATCTCAATCAAACCGAGTACAAATTGCGGGCACTGGAAGAGAAGCTGAGCCTTCACTACCGCCTCGTAGCGCAAAACTTCCCGCAGCCCAATCCGGAGTTTTATATGGCCGGCCAGACAGGCCAGGGCAGTCAATATCAGAGCTGAAGTGCACTACGATTATCCGAGCTTGCACAGCTTGACATCAACCGCGCCCGGGATGCCAGCCACCACAAGCCGGCGCTTAGCACTTCCCGCAGCCTCGCACCCTTGAGTACTTTCTTTCTTATTTAGTTCTGAATTCAAAACATTCTGGACTACTTGTGACTTTTATCCTGATTCTATAAGTTTTAGGTCCATCCAACTTTTTTTGAACTCAAAACTTCCATCTCCCCAGTATCAATTACCTAACGCCCGACTCTCTTGCTGATTTTCTTCAGTGAGATTGCTCACGGGCGCGAAATTAATTGGTACTACTCTCGTCTCCGGAGACTTCAACTTCACCGAAGTCACCTGGTTTTAATTACTGCTACATCCATCAACCCTATCTTTGACGGAGGTGCATCATGGCATCCAATCAAGACAAAGACGGGATCGACATTGTTTTTGGTGCGGGCGGCGGCAAGGGCCCCGGTGAAATTGGCGCTTACAAAGCGCTTCTCGAGCTGGGTGTCCCGATTGGCAAGATTACCGGCGTTTCCGTCGGCAATCTCATCGCCGTCATGGCCACCAATGGCATGAGCCCTGACGAAATGGCCGAGGAAACTCTCCGCGGTCTCCGTCAGCGCAACGATCTCGGTCTTCTCATCAAGACTTTTACTCCCAGTGATCTGATCAGCCTGCTGATCGGCGGCCCCATCGATATGACCGTTCCCATGCGGGAAATGGTCGAACGACTCGGGCTCAAGCCGAACAAGCAGCTGCAGATTGTCGCTTGCGACATCTTCTCGAAGGAACCCTTCCTCTTCGCCGGCGAAGACTACGATCTCGCCAAAGCCATGACCGCGTCGTGCGCACTACCCACGGTGCTGCGTCCGGTCTGGTACAACGGCCCCAATCAGAGCGGCGACTCTCGCCCGCGCCTGCTTGTGGACGGCGCTGTGTATCACTACAACCCCGTGGACTTCAGCCGCGAGCCGGCCATCGTCTTCAGCTTCAAGGCCGCCACCGAGCAGCCCCGCAGCGAAGATGTGAAAACGCCGCTCGATTTGTATTTCCACTGGCGCGAGATGTACATGCCCATCGCCGGGCATCGCCGCTACGTCGACCCGGTCAAAAACGTGGTCGTCGAAATCGGCCTGCCCAACGTTGCCGGCCTCAACTTCACCGCCAGCCTCAACAACTTTGACGCCATGGTGGAAGAGGGCTATCAGACCACGCTCAAGGTGGTCGGCGAAGCGATCAAGGCCGGTCGCGTGCCCAGCAACAAAGTCGCTGCCGTCAAGTAATTGCCGGCGGCCGGTTTTCTATTTCCCTAACGAGCTATTGCTCTAAACAAAGACCACACCGGGCTCCCGGTGCGGACTTTCTTGCCGTCCTCGCCCGAGTCCCTGGCGGACCCGAGTGAGGGCGGTGAGTTCTTTCGGAGCCTCTCTACCAGGGGTTTTTTGTGAAAACAAAAAGTGACTCTATCGAACTGGTTCTGGGCGGCGGCGGCATCAAGGGGTTTGCTCATGCAGGCTTCCTCAAAGCTGTCCAGAAGCTCAATATCAACTACAGCACGGTCACCGGTGTTTCCATCGGTTCAATCGTGGCTGTGCTGTTTGTCAACGGTTTTTCCACCAGCGAGATCGAGAAAATCTTCGCCCAGGAGCTCAAGCGTATCAGTCCCAAAAAGCTGGCGCGCTCCATGCTTCTGCCGGCGTCGGTCGATCGCCTGGTCTTTGGTGAGCAGCCGGTATCACTACTGGCTCTGATGAAGGACCTGGTCTCTCGCTACAAACTCAAGCCCAGGGCCAACCTGCGTCTGGTCGCTTTTAACGCCCTGACCCGCGAGCCCGTCGTCTTCTCCGGCACGAAGTACAACCTGGCTATGGCCATGGCCGCTTCCTGCTCCATTCCCTTTGTTTTCCGCCCGATCGAAAACGGCGAGGAAATTTCACTCGCTACCTGGGCGGCGCACTGGATCAAAGGCAAGTTCAAGAAGAGCGACGGCGAAAGCAGGGTCGACAGCGAACTGCTGTTCGACGGCGGCCTCTACCATCCCACACCTACGACTTTCTGCCAGGGCTCTGCCATCGTCGCCAAACTTGGCTTCGCTTCGCAGCCGCCCTCCGAAAATCTGGGCTTTGCCGACAGACTGTTCCACAACCTGGAGCAGCGCGCTTCCAGCTACCTCGACGCCCTCTTCCCTGACCAGATGGGCGCCTCCAACGGTGCTGAACACATTGTCATCACGGTCGGCCGCGCCGACGTGGCGGCACTGTCCTTCGGCATCTCGGACAAACAACAAAAGGCGCTGACTCGCAGCGCCTATCGCCGCAGCATGACGGCACTGACCAGAGCCGTGGCCGAAGGCCGCGTACCGGTCAAGCAATAAAAACATCTGGAAAAAATCTGGAGAAAAATATGTTCAACCGCCTGACCAAAATCGGCGAGTCGTTCGCGTATCTGGGGCTCGGCTACATCAGCTACCTCTTTGTCGTGGGCCGGCTCGACCTGCACTTTTCACTCGCCTGTACTATTCTCTCCGCGCTCTGGCTGGCTCTCACGGCCAGTCAGATCAACACCCTTCTGCGCACGTACTTCGATGTACTGTCGCGACTGAAGGTGCGGATTCCCCTGACGTTCGGCTTGCTGCTCTCAGGGCTGGCGATTTTCGCAGCCTGGCCGGGCAGCTCCCTGTCGTCCATTACTTCGGTGACAAGCGCCGCGCTGCCCTTGCTTGCCGCTCTGGAAATTTGCGGCTGGCTCGCGGTCTATGTCAATTACCGGCGCACCAGTGCCCGCTACAGACAGCAGGGTCACGGACCGTTACCCAAGGGTGCCTGGGTCAATCCCGACTGGCAGGCTCTGCAGGCCGGTGATCTGATTCTAACCAGCGGACGCATGGCCAACAGGCTTCATGAGACGGTCGGCCACGGCGAAATCGTCGTCGAGGTTGACGGTCAAATGAAGAGCTTCAGCTCCTACATGGAGCGCGGCACAACCCTGAGCCTGCTCAAGGATGTGACCGAGTCCAATCTCAAGGGCGGGCACTACATTGCTCTGCGTCTGGTGCAACCGCTCAGCCCGGAGCAAAAAGCAGCAATGCCCATGCTTGCCGCCATCATGCTCGGCCAGACCGGGCGCTGGATGCAGGAAGCGCAGCGCAAGCGCACGAGCTTCTACAAGCGATTCCATGTGCCGGCTTTCCTGCAGAGGTTTGTGGACAAGAAGTTGCCGATTACCGGTTACGACTGGTTCGGCCTCTTCACCGGACGACTGGCCAGCGACCACTGGACCTGCATCGGCACCTGCCTTGAGCTTCTGCACCGCATCGGCGTGAAAACGAACGATTACGGCACAGGGGTACTGGGACTGGGTACCGGTTTGCTCGATCCGATCATGCCGGTGCGCTTTCTTTCGGACAGGGCCTTCCGCCTTCTCACCGAAGACGACGCCGGCGCCTATCGCAAGCGAGCTTAGTTGGGGAACTTTCACGGGAGACCGATCGGCGCTACTGGTCATCAATGATGACGCGGTCGGTCTCCCGTTTTTTCTTTCCACAGGCGCGAAAAGCCAATGCCCATCCAGGCACCACCGAAATTGATTTCCACCCCTCAGCTTTTGTTTCGCTCCTACTACATTCTATGGTCTTACGTTCTATAGTTTAAACGTGAGAGGCCTCTGCCGCGGGTCGTCACTATCTGGCTGCAGCTCGTCCAAAGTGTTTCACACGCGGGCCGGTGGACAGGGGAGGTGGGCAATCATCGACCAGTTTGATCACCGGCAGGGCTTGTTGACTGGCTCGGGCGTTTTGAAAGGGACGTCGCTTGCGGCTGGCGTAAGGAGCGAAGACGTCGATCATTTCACTGCCGATATGTCTGGCCGCCCCGAGATCATTGTAAAAGGCGCTCAGAAACCGCGCTTTACCGTAGACTATCGACGCTCCCCTGACACCAATCCAGGTGCGCCCCGGCTCCATTTCCATCGTCGTCACCTCAAGGAAGGTCGACGACAAATTGCTTTCGTACATCAGTCCGAGCAGTCTGCCGGCCGATTTATCGACCAGAAGCGTTTTCTCCAGAGCATTGCTGACCAGGAAGGCTCTGGTGATTTCCATTACGCTCTCCTGCGACAGGTCCGTTTGCAATTCGGCATAGTAAGTAGGGGGACCGTATTGAGAGCGTAAGTAGTAGCGTACAAAAACAATCAAAGACACCACAATCAAAGCGGAGAAAAAGGAAAAGGAAACGGTGGAAAGCAACCACTCTTGAAAGGCGTCCAGATTGCCGCTCCAGGCCCCACGACCGGCAAGGGCGGCAAAGCCCTCGGTCAGAGCCGCAGGCAGACAACAGAGTGAAAAAATGGCCAGGCCGAGCCCTGTCTGCAATGCCAGAGACTGCCAGGCCAACCACTTGTTGGGGCTGGAATGACATTGCTCCTTCATTGTAGTGTCCGAGGGCAAACCGGCATAATATGCGTTCATCAATACCTCCCTATGCTGGTTGGGGGTAGTATTGCGCTAAAATGTGGCCGAATCGTGTCCATTTCATGGCCAAATCATGTCAAACTATTTATCGGTGAGGCGGCGGAAACAATCGATTGCGGAAAAAGTCATTACTCGCGGCGACGACCTTCTGGCTGGCTGTATCGGCCATGTTTTATGGCGGAGCGGCCGCTGCAGCCGACGCTCAGGCGGAGGGCAAACCCGCTCCGGGCTGGATTTTGACCCAAAAAAGTCAGGTGTGCGGCAATATCCAGGTTTTCCTCACCGCCAACGCCGTCAAAGCGGTCGACGCCAAAACCAGTACCACCCTGGTTAGCAAAGCACCTGATTGGAAAGTAGTCGTTTTCAATCGGTCAAACAAAACAATATTTACCTGCCCGGTGGACAAATTTATCGGCTACAGCATCGCCGGCATGCAAGTACAGATGGGCTTCCAGCACGGTGGCGTGCCCGTTGTCAAAAAACCTGGGACCAGCAAGGTACTGGGTATGACCGCAAATATTTACGGCACGACGGCGGAATACGAAAATCATAATCGCCAGATGTACCTGCATGATCAAGGCGGCGATACACTGCCGCGCAGCGCCATACTGCTCACCTCCAGCGGCTGGGCTCTACCGCCTCAGGAAGCCAGGATTCTGTGCCGACTCTACGGGCTGGGCATAGCCCAGGATATTCCTCTAGACTTTCACTGCAAAGATCAGGTCGGTGATAATTCCGAGGGTTTATCCACGAGCACCATCAAAAAGGCCTCTATTCCCGCCAGAGAATTCGACTGCCCATCAGGTTTTACCAGGGTAGACACGATGGAAGGGGTGCGTCTTGACGCCAGCGGTCAAACGGCGATGGAAGACATGCTCGGCTCGCTGGACGACACCATAGGCAATACCAGCGGCCAGAGCAAAAAAAAACCACGCTGATTTTATTTGGTCAGCATCGAGCTGTGGAGCAGTTGCACCATTTTTAGCGTGTCCTTTGATTTAGGGGACCAGATCAGCTGAATGTTGACTATGGGCTGATCCGCCGCTTCGGCCGGGAGAGGCGGCAATGTCATTTTGGCCAGTGAATCGCGCACGGCCTGTTCCGCTTCCTTCGAGCCCTTCTTATCATTGATGCCGATCAGCTCCGCCTTTCCGGAGGCGCTGTTCTTAAACTCGATCATGACCTCGCCCGTGCCCTTGGCCGGATCGACCCAGACTTTGTCTAAAGTCTGCATGATGTCGTCGGAATATTTCTCCATAGGCGAAGCGACCTTAGGCGCCGCGTCCGGATCATGACCGCTGTCTGTGGTCAAACCATTGGGATAGACATAGTGCCAGAAGTCATCGACGATCAGCCAGCCCTTATCAGTTTTTTCCAGCAGCAACTTGCCGGTAGCCACGGCTCCCTTCTCCTTCAAATCCAGCTTGGCGAGCGGGTTAACTTCGGTGGCTTTGAGAACCAGTAAAACTTTGCCGGCGCGATCCTGCTTATCCGTAACTTCTACTTTTAACGGCGTGGAGGCCTTCTGCATATCCAGAACCGCCGCCATCATTTCTTCCATCATCTTCTTGTCTTCAGCGCTGGTCGGCTCAGGCATGTCGTGCTTGTCGGCGCGGGGCTTCATGAAGGCCTTGAGGTCCATAAGATTTTTTGTCTTGGCGACAGTATCCAGATAGCGCTGCATAAACTGCTCGGGGCTCTCATCGGCGCCCCGGGCGGCCGGCGTGAGGGCGAAAAATGGACTGGCGGAAATGGCCGCCAGGGCTACAGACAGGCAAAAACGGGACATTGACATCGACTTTGACAAGAGACTGTCCTCCGGAAGCAGGTTAGGCGAGCATTTTTCGCATCGGCCACAGTATATCATCGTCGCTTATACTACCTTTTATAATATAAAGAGCAAAAGAAAATAGGAAAAAATGCCGCCCGCAAAAACTCTACAGATCCAGCTCGATTGAGCCGGATTTGCAGGGTCTTCCGGGCGGCGCATATTGTCAGGCAGAGCGAAGTCAAGCCGCCGCTTTCGATTCTCGAATGCTAGCGCTTGCTCTTTCTACCGCTCTTGCTCTTGTCGTTCTTCTTCTTGTTTTTGCGTTTTGCCTGGCTGGCCCTGACACCATCTCCGATGGCTTTACGGCGCAGCAAGCAGTAAAGGCGGGCCTTGGTCACGGCATCGGCGATACCGGGACTGCCTCCGACACCAAAGGCCTCGGGCTGATAGTGCCGCTGGAAAGCGGTGACCAGGGTTGGAAGGGTGATGTTCGAACGATAGCCGAGCTTGTTCAGGCCCTGAATCACTTCCAGGTCACCCCATAACTGAGAGCGCCTGTAGTCATCCATGGTCGGCACGGGCCAGACACCCAGATTGCGCGTGGAAAGACGCTTCCAGTCAAAGAAGTGACCGGGGTCCTGTTTGCGATCCGGTGCGATGTCCGAATGACCGACGACATAAAAAGCGCGAATGCCGTATCGATTGGCGATGTCCTGGCTGAGGTCGATGACGGCCTGCATCTGCGCTTCGGGGTAGGGCGATGAACCGTTGTTGGCGATTTCGATGCCGACCGAGCGCGAGTTGAGATCGGTGTGGGTGTCCCAGTAAGAGATACCGGCATGCCAGGCTCGTTTGTCTTCGGCTACCAGTCGGTAGACGGTACCGTCCTCGGCAACAACGTAGTGAGCACTGACCTGCGAAGCCGGGTCACAGAGGCGTTGAATGGCGGCTTCGGCTGTATCCATCGCGGTGTAGTGCAGGACCAGAAATGAAATCTCGTGTCCTTTGCGTTCGTTGAAGTTGGGCGATGGTCGCTCCACGAAAGCAAGTCTTGGTCTTTTACGCATAGCATTCTCCGAGCTATTTGACGCGCAACTCCCGCAGCCGTGACGGACAGAGACAGACCAGCGGGGCTGGGCGTGAATGTCAGGTCGAAAGCTTATAGTGCGCGAAAGTAGGTAAAGGTAGGTTTTGGATTCTGAATAGAAATTGAGGAGTGCCCATAACTTACTCAATAGGCGCGGAGCAAATAAACCTGAAGCCCCGGCACTGCTATAAATTCAACTCACAAAGGCCACGAACAGGGCATCTCAACGCATAGCGCCCCTAGCGCCTCTTGGCAGCAAACAGTCCCAGGGGCGTTCTTTGATATCAAATAGTAAAATGGCGCAAAACTTACCTCCCCTGATTACGCAGTTTGGCTGCAGGATGCGGAGGGGCGCA
>JAFEAV010000077.1 GCA_018266215.1 Cyanobacteria bacterium SZAS LIN-3
AGGTCTCAAACCCCAACCGATATCGGTTGGGGTTTTGCCAACAACACAGCGAAAATCGCAGCACTAAAGTCCCGGCTTATAAGCCGGGACTTTTGCTTTTATATCCGTGAATGCCAGTCCTGGTAGTCGATCAGCGACTGCTGGGTGAAACCGGCTGCGATTGCTGCTGGCCTGTTGGCATGGGGACTTCTAATCTTTGTCCCGAGCTTTTCATGACAAAGGAGAAGACGACGGCGGCCACGAAAATAATGACCGTCGACCCAATAATTACATTGACAGTACTTTTGTTTGGAAAGGTGCTGTTTTCATTTGCCGGAAATCCCTGGGTATTCTGGACTTCTGTTTTTGGTAGTTCAATTGGCATAACTTGCTCCCGCTCTTTTGAGTCTGTGCTAAGGGAGGCTGACTGAAGAAAGTTTGGGAAGTTCCAATGAGCTTTTGCCGTCCTGCCAAGCTGTTACGATACGGGGATTATTTGCTGTGGAGCACCTATGAACAGATTTAAAAAGATTTCTATCGCATCTATCGCCCTTATGGCTTCTATGCCCTGGCTTCTTTCATCGGCGCTCCCCGGCTGGTCGATTGAAACAGCCGGTCGCCTGCAGACGACCAGCAGCATCGGCAATTCGAGCACGATTGCGGCCGCTAAAACCGCCGGCGATCCCTGGTGGAAGCATGCAGTTTTTTATGAGATCTATCCGCGCAGTTTCAAAGATTCCAACGGCGACGGCATCGGCGATCTCAATGGTATTACTTCCAAACTCGACTACTTGAAAGACCTTGGTGTCGACGCCATCTGGCTGACTCCGTGCTTTCCTTCGCCGCAGGTGGACTTCGGCTACGACATTTCCGACTACTGCGCAATAGCTCCGGAATACGGCACCATGGCTGATTTCGACAGACTGCTGGCCGAGGCTAAAAAGCGCAACATCAAGATACTGATGGACTTTGTCGTCAATCATACTTCGGACAAGCATCCCTGGTTTGAAGAATCCAGATCGTCCAAGGACAATCCTAAACGTGACTGGTACATCTGGCGCGACGGCAAGAATGGCGGCCCGCCTAATAACTGGCAGTCGCTCTTCGGGCGTTCGGCCTGGAAATTGGATCCAAAAACAAATCAGTACTACTATCACTTCTTCTATGCGGAGCAGCCGGACGTGAACTGGCGCAATCCGGAATTGAAAAAGGCTATGCTCGACTCCGCTCGTTTCTGGCTCAAGAAGGGCGTTGCCGGATTTAGACTGGACGCGGTCGGTTGTCTCTTTGAAGATCCCGAGTGTCACGACAATCCCGTTTTGCCCGGGACAAACAATTTCGGCGACCCCAATACCGAATTTAAATACAACGACCACTATCCCGAAGTGCATGATGTGATGCGCGATTTGAGAGCCGTGCTTGATACTTTCCCCGGCGGCGACCACCCCGTGCTCATCGGTGAAACCGCCGGACCGGACGTAAAAAGTATTTCGTCGATGTACGGCCCCAAGCTGGATGAAATTCAGCTGCCCATGAATTTCTTCTTCGCCTATCTCAATAAGCTCTCTGCGCCTGAGTTTCGCAAGATGATAAGCGAATGGGATACAAATCCCGCCGGTGGTTGGCCGCTTTATTTTTACAGCAATCACGATCAGATTCGTCATTACATTCGCTACGGCGACGGCAAAAACAATGATGCTATCGCCAAGCTCATGGCTGCGATGTTGCTGACCGTGCGCGGTACGCCGCTTATGTACTACGGCGAAGAGCTCGGCATGGAAAATAACGATCCCAAAAGAGTGGAAGACGTTTACGATCCCATCGGCAAAATCGGCTGGCCCAAAGAAAAAGGACGTGATGGCGAACGCACCCCGATGCAATGGACAGCCGGTCAGTATGCCGGTTTCAGCACAGCCAAGCCCTGGCTGACCTCGGCCGAAAGTTACAAGACGCACAATGTGCAAACCGAATCGGCCGATCCCAATTCACTGCTCAACTTCTACAAAAAATTGATCAAACTGAGACGCCAGGAGCCATTGCTCAATGGCAAGCTGACTATGATCAATAAAGATGATGCCAGTGTTCTGTCCTTTGTGCGATCGTCCGATGCCAGAGGCGGGCTCGGTCCGCGGGTTCTTGTAGCGCTCAACTTTAGCGATAAAGAACAGCAATTCAAGCCCGGTGACGGCTACGTCTTGAGCAAGTTTGCGGTGAAAGACCTCCTGTCCCAGGGCAAGGCCCTCTATGACGGTAAGGAAACATTGCAACTGCCGCCTTTCGGCGTGGCCGTCATGGCCCTGGACGATCAAGGTGAGGCAAGCAGCCACAAGTAGGGTACGAAATCAGGGCACTGACTATTTCGTCGGCGCTATGTCCACAAAGTCGAAGTGGTCTTTAAATGTCTTCAGGGACATTACTAAGTCCCCTTTGTCGTGGACCGTGATTCCGTCAATCACAGTACCCGGCCGCCCCAGATAATAATTGCGGCCGCGGGGATCATGCACGTACACCCGGTCGAGGTGTTCGTCGAATCCTTGCACGGCGTATGTCTGGCGTTCAAACAAAGGCTGATTTCTGCCCCAGAAGCCGAGGAATGAATCTCCGGTTTTGCTTGTTATCGCTTTGCCCTGGTCGAGCGCCTGAATCAGTTTCTGGCGCAGCACATTTTCTGTCACGCCCGGAGCTGTGGTGGCAATATGGTCTGGCTTTTGACCGGTGAGCAATTGCAGCGCTTCCTGCGGATTTTTTATCCGCCCGTTGAACTTGTCGTATCCAGTGATTTCCATGAACTGCTCTCTATCAACTTTGCCGAATTCATACTTGTTGAACGCATATTCCAAAATACTGGCCCAGTTTAGATAGTTACTGGCGTGGCCGGTGGTATCCCATTCATATTCTTTCTCGTCGATGCGGACCGGATGCAGTTTGTCGCCTGGAAAAGTGACGGTGTAAGAGCCGTTGCCGTTGGCTTTGATCATGCCTTTAATCAGGTCCTGGCCAGCGTTTGACGAGGCAAGGGAGGTGAGGGCGGCGGTAAAGTAGGAGTCGGCAAAATGCTGAGATACGTTCTCGGGTGAGACGCTGTCACGCTCCGGATGGGCGCGGAAGTATTCGGGCGCCGGTTCGAAGTTTGGCTTTTTCGAAACGGGCTGTTTCTGGGGGCTGTAGATTTCGGGAAATTGAATTTCCCTGTCCGCCGGTGTGCTTTCGACTCTGGATTTTCCTTGCTTCTGTTCATCATGTACAAGGTGCAACAGCTTGGCGGAAGCGATTGAAGCGCCGTCTATCGGCTGCAGCTGAGTTGGGGTCTGTTCACTTCTGTCCTGTATATGTTTCAGCATTTTTTGTCCGCTCACGTTTGGTCCAGGGGGTCGACTGTAGATTAACCCTGGTCGCGTGTTGAAGGTATTGCGGTGCTGTGACGAAACAGTGACGTTGGCCGTCGCCGCCCGAGAAGGTTAGGGGTAAATCCAGCCAACGATTCAAGTCGGAAGGTTAAGTCCCAGGTAGTAAATAGCCTGCCTCCAGGCGTCGGTTTCGGACAGTTTCGGATTTTTTTCTTTGACTGCGAGATACAGTTCTTCGCGCTTTCTGGCTATGGGTCCTTTTGGCGCCTTCATGTCGACGTGGTTGCTCAGGAGGATGCCCGCGTCCATTGGACTCCACAGCAGTCGCAGAATCGACCGGCGGTTGCCGCATTTCAGTAGAAAGGAGTCTCTGAAGTGGAACTTGATGGGCTCAGCAATCCCTAGATATTGTTTTATATACGAGGCGTCCGTCCGGCCTGGCTGGAAGATCATCTGATTGGCAAAGGCCTTCCAAAGCGTCGGCGCTGCTTGCAATTGCTGCGGAGTCAGGGCCAGAATCACCCGCTTCCCACGCTTTTGAGCCGCGGAGATAATTTGACTGAGGTACTTTGCGCCGTCCGGGCAGTTTAAAAAAATTGACCCATCGTCAATGACGAGCATTTGCTTCTCATCCGAAAACCATTTTGCGATGGTTCTTTTCAGTGCCGAAAGTGTTGCGCTGCTGCGTTTTGTTCTGGTGGTGCAGTCAATCAAGGTGTAAGGTCGCGGCGAAAGTTCTGCATCAGTCAATGTGCGGCTGTGGCTCAGCTCCGGCCCCAGGATCGTGGCTATAAATTTGGGCGTCTGTGCGCAACCTATGAACATTACGTTGACACCGACAGCCAGATGGTGGAGAGCGACCAGCGAAGTGATGGCTTCATTGGTCCTGCTGTTTGCCCCGACAATCAAAAAATTAGTCGATTCATCTGGGACCAGCATGAACGGTTCCCGTGTGCTTACGGCGTATCCAATCGGGACGCCAAGCTTCTGTGGGGGGATGGCGCTGATACATGGCCAGCAGGTTGCGGCCACTTTTGTGGTCACCCGGTGGCTCAGTTGCAGTTCATCCAGACCGAGCGGTAGAGAGGCGCGAAATGTTTTGGCCTGCAATCCCCGCCCCGTATTGAATCTGGCTCCGCCGCGCTCGAAGTATTCCTTGAGTGTGTCAAGATTGCTTTTGAGTTCTCCCGGGGTCCTGCCGAAGCTGGAGAAATATAGCGAAATGTCCACTGTTTTTTGTGAATTGCCGGAGCCGATCGGCTTGCTTTGCCGTATATGCAGCGATACGGTCGATGGTGCCGTCACCAGCTGGCCGGATAAGAGCCAGCCGAATTCCACCTCGGCCGGCAGGTAAGCGATGTGGCAGCCTCCGTGCAGGAGATCGCCTATTCTCAGATGATCCTCAGCTTCTTCGAAAAGCGGGTCCATGAGTGTTGATGGAGAGCGGCACTCGGCAAACTTTTCTATTTGGGTGTGCTCGGAGGTTTCGGGCGGCAGGACAAAGCCCTGCATGATAAGAGTGCGAATTTCCTGGCGATTTAGGGCTCGATATGTTTGCCCCAGTTTGTTCAGATTGGCCAGGCAGTTGGCCAGAGCTTTTCCGCTTCTGGTGCGCGTTGTGACCACAAGAAAGTGGCGCCTCTGTGGTAAATAGGTACGCTGCGAAATCCTTGTGAACCATTTGAATTGATAGTCGGCATACCATTTGAGGTAGTCATTTTCAGCCAGTCCCACGGCTTCGTGAAACTTTTCGCTACCGCCAAGCGGGAAGATTCTATTGGTGACGATAAACTGAACGTCGCACTCGAGCTGATTGAGCAGACGGAGAAAATCGCGACGCAGCTTTTCTATGTACTCCGGCGAAAAGGCCAGATCAACGCCGTCCAGTTCGTACACATGGCGGTAGCGACCGTCTGCCAGTTGCAGCAATCCAGAACTTTTCGCATCAGATTTGAATTTGATAGCCGGCAGCAGCGGCGCAGATTTCCTGCCGGCGCGTCCCCGGGTTTTTTTTTCTGCCTGCAAACTATCGGATAAAAGAACGACTCTGGTCGACGTCTTGTTTCTCACGTTTGTCGCCCTCGCGGGAAAACTCTCTGTTATGGCACTCCATCACAGTACTTCTTTATGCCCAGGGCTCAAGGGGGAAAACCCTGAAACATTAGCCCCGGCTAATAACCATCCGGCGCGAAACCCATCTATACAGGCGCGCCGTTACAAAAAACCATGACTCGTTGACATTGAAATCCATGCCGTCATAATTGGACCCATGAACAACCGCGCCACGATGATGAGCATGACTATGATGAGCCCCCCCCGGGAGGTCGAGTTCATGCACATGTATCGCAGCTGACGCGGTAACAGACACAGTGCTAACTCCTCCTCTCCAAGCGAGAGGGGGAGTTTTTTTTAGGAGCAAAATCGATGACTACGCAAAATAACCAATCATGTAATACCTCAACCGAGCTGGACTTCGCCACCCGGGCCATACACCAGGCCCAGGGAGCGGATCCTTCCACCGGGGCCCTGATCACCCCAATATTTCAGACCTCCACTTTTGTCCTGGAAGAGCTGGGCAAAAACAAGGGCTATCAGTACGCCCGCACCCACAACCCCACCCGTACTGCTCTAGAAGAATGCCTGGCCTCGCTGGAAAACGCCAGGTATGGTGTTGCCTGCGCCTCGGGCCTGGCGGCGGTTTCGGTCGTGGCCGGTATACTCAAAGCCGGCGATCATGTCATTGTCGGGGAGGACGTTTACGGCGGCGTTTACCGATTATTTGAACGCGTCTTCAGCCGCTACGACATCAAATTTACCTACGTCAATACACGCAACATCGACGAAGTGGAAGCGGCCATTAATGAAAAGACCCGCCTGATCTGGCTGGAGACCCCGACCAATCCGCTGCTGCGCCTGGCCGATTTGCAGGCCGTCGGCGATCTGGCTAAAGCGCATAACTTGATTTACGTTGTGGACAATACTTTCGCCACACCGTATTTTCAAAGACCCTTAGAATTCGGCGCCAACGTCATAGTCCACAGTACGACCAAATATTTGAGCGGCCACAGTGACATTATTGGCGGTGCCGTCATCACGAGCGACGAGGAGCTGTATGAGCAAATCAAGTTTGTGCAAAACGCCACCGGCGCAGTGCCCGGCCCCTTCGACTGCTACCTGGCCCTGCGCGGCATCAAGACTCTCGCTCTGCGTATGCGCGAGCATGAGCGTAACGCTCAGGCCGTGGCGGAATTTCTTGAAAGTCATCCCCAGGTGCAGGAAGTCTACTATCCCGGCCTCAAGTCGCACCCGCAGCATGAGCTGGCCCGGCGCCAGATGAGCGGATTTGGCGGCATGGTTTCTTTTGTCGTCAAAGGCGGTCTGCCCGCGGCCCGAGCACTGGTTAACGGTACGAAACTATTTCAGCTGGCCGAAAGTCTGGGCGGTGTCAAATCCCTGCTCTGCCATCCGTCCAGCATGACGCATGCCCCCATCCCCCGGGATGTGCAGGAGCATTGCGGCATAGTTGAGGGTCTGGTGCGGCTCTCTGTCGGCATTGAAAGCGCGGCCGATCTGATAAGCGATCTTGAGCAGGCGCTTTATCTCGCATCTCAGACCAGCGATGTGGTTGCCGCTAAAACACTTGTAGCACTTAAATAAAGGAGGCGAAAATGTCAGATATAGCGGTATTAAAATTTGGCGGTACATCCGTTAAAAATGTCCAGCGTTTGCGCCACGTGGCCTCAATTGTTGAGGAGAAAGCGCGCGCCCAAAAAGTGATTGTGGTGGTGTCGGCGATGGGGGACACCACCGACCGCCTCCTGCATCTGGCCAAGCAATGTTGCGACGAGCCTGTGCCTGAGGAGCTGGATGTGCTCCTGTCCACCGGCGAGCAGGTGACGATTGCCCTGCTCAGCATCCTGCTCAAGGATCTGGGGCTGAAAGCCAAATCGTTCACCGGGGCGCAGATTGGCATCAAGACTGATGATAACCACAGTAATGCCGATATTCTCGATATCAGCAGCGATTTTATTCTCCGCGCTCTGGCGGATCTTGATGTGCTGGTTGTGGCAGGATTTCAGGGTGTCACTGCTGGTGGTGCCATCACTACCCTCGGTCGGGGCGGCTCCGATACTACTGCCGTGGCCATAGCTGCCGCTGTCAATGCCGCATCCTGCGATATTTTTACCGACGTCGACGGCATTTACAACCTTGATCCCAACAAGCATCACGGTGCCGTGCGCTACAGTCATATTTCATTCGATGACTGTCTTGAGCTGGCCGACAACGGCGCGCAGGTGATTCACCCGCGTGCTGTCAGGGCCGCTCGCCAGCACCGTTTGCCGGTGAGGGTGCGCAGTACTTTCTGTCTGAATGATCCCGGCACTCTCATTCGCTCTGCTTGAGATATTCATCCAGGGCGCTCACCTCGGTTTCTCCGGGGTGGGCGTCCGATTTTTGGATTGCTTCGATTGCCGCGGGGGCGCTTCCCGGTTAGTACCGCAAGAAAATATCCATGACGTCTTGGCCGCCGGGCTTCCTTCTATGACAACCGTCCGAAGCCTCCGCCGGTTGGCCCTTGCAAGACTTTGGCCGCCCTTCTGCTGTATGATCTTGGCTGTTTCTTCTGGAGTCCTCCATGATTCGTCCGGCAATACTTCCTTTCCTTGCTATATCTCTTTTGATTTCCGCCAATGCCGCGCTGGCCGTTGAACCCTGGTCGGCCGAGCCCATCAATGTCACCGGCAGTCCGACGATCAAAGGCGGCGCTACAGCGGCTGAAATCCCGGTGGAGGATACTTCCAAGCCGCCTGCATATCAGGACCCATCGGTCGAAAATGCCCTGGACACCGGTGACTATGCCCGGGCGCAGTCACTGGTATCAGACAAACTCAAGGCCTACAGCGGCGGCAAGGGTAAGATTGGCGAGGCCTATCTGCGCACGGCCCTGGTTGAATCATTAATATGGCAGGGCTTGCTCAAGGATGCCGCTACCGAGCTTAAGAAGCAGAAAAAAGCGCTCTCCGACCTCAGTGCCTCCGGCGGCAGCGATTACACTGCCGATGATTTCAAAGAGCTGAGCGCTCGCGCCCTCGATGATGAATCCTGGTTGCAGGAAAATCAGGGCGATATCAGCTCAGCTGCCGCCACCATTGATAGTGCTCTGGTTTTGCTCAAGCAATTGCACGGGGCCGATCGTGATACCTGGCGCCTGGTCTCCTGTCTCAGTCATAGTGCTGCCATCAAGGCCTCTGCCGGTGATTATGAGGCTGCTCGCCGAATCCTTGAGGACGCCCTGGTGCAGGCCGGCGGCTCGCATTCGATCAGTCCGCTCAATGTGGCCGACATTCAGGAGAGCCTGGGTTCGGTTTATTACAAGCTTGGCAAACAAGACCAGTCGGCCGATCACTATGATCAGGCGATACGCATAAAAAATGGTACCGGCGCTCTCGGTCGCCGTTATGCCCCTGGCCCTTACTGGCTCAGTCCGGACTACCGATATAAGGAAGGTTCGCCCTGGTCCGCCAAAAACTTTCAGAACGGACTTGAGCACAAGCGTATCGATGTCGGCCCGGTGAGCGTGGAAGCCGCCGTTGCCCGCGATAAAAATGCAGGGAAGCAGACTGTCCAGGTCTTTATCACAGTCATCAATAAGAGCAATCAGACAGTGGAATTTATGGGCCGCAAGCCGCTCTTTGTCATTCTCACGCCTAAAGCATCGGTGGCGCAGATGATCGATCCCGGTAATCTGGCCGCCGCCGTCCAGAAAAAAGGCGAGGGTAAGGCCAAGTGGATTCGCTTCTGGGGCGAAGGGGCGACGACGACCTGCACCTCACATTATATGGGCAACAACATGCCTTATTACGGTTATGGCGGCTACCCTCCCATGTACGGCGGCTCGTATCCGATGATCTCGCGCGGGAGCAGCTCCGCCATCATGACCACGCAGGTGCCCGATCCCATCGCCGAGGCCGCCGCCTTCGAGCGCGCGCAAAAGGTGCAGGCGGCCGCTCAGGCCAAGGCGGAAGATATTCGCTCCAAGAGTCTTGGGCCCAGTGATTTGCCACCGGGTCAGGCGATTAATGGATCGCTTTTCTTTGATGCTTACGGCATGACTAAAAGCAGCTCCTGTCTGTTGCGCATTCCCGTTGGCGACAGTCAGTTTGAGTTCCGCTTCGACAATATTCCCGATGGCCAGTAAAGAAAACCACTACGTAGGAATAGACATCGGCGGCACTAAAATCGCCGGGGCGATTGTCACCGCTGGTGGTGTGATGTTCCAGCGCTTCGAGTGTCCGACGCCGGTGCAGAAAGGCGGCAAGGCTATCCTCCAGCAGGCAATTGAGCTGTGCGAAGCGCTTGTGGCCGAGGGTAAGAAAGACGGCAATCATATCAAAGGAATAGGCGTTGGTGCCGGTGGGCAAATCGATGCTCAAAAAGGACTGGTTTATTCAGCCACCGAAGTTTTGCCCGGGTGGAAGGGCACAAAGATTGCCGACGGCTTCAAGTCCGCTCTCAAAATCAACACCAGAGTCGATAACGACGTCAATGTCCTGGCTCTCGGTGAGTGTCGCTTCGGTGCCGCCGCTGATTTGAAAAACAAGAAAGGCACGATTGTCTTTCTTGCCCTCGGCACCGGTGTTGGTGGCGCCCTGGTCAGCCGCGGTCAGATTCATCACGGCGCCCATTTCAGCGGCGGTGAATTCGGACACATACTTTTATCCATGGCCGCCGACGCCCGGATAGATACAGGTGGAGCCCGGGGTACGCTGGAGGCTTATTGCAGCGGACCGGCGATGGTGGAGACATACCGTGAGTTTTCTAAGCGCCCGGGCGAAGATTTGACCGGCCACGATGTTGTTAAAATTGCAGTGCAGGAAAAACGCCTTGGCATAGAAGACGGACCCGCCGGTCGAGCGATTCGCGCTACCGGAGAGTATCTTGGTTTTGGTCTGACGTCCCTGGCCAACGCCCTCGATCCGGATCTGATTATTATTGGCGGCGGACTGGCCTCCCTGGGGGAAGAACTACTCTCGCCGGCACGCGCCATTTTGCAGACGCGGGCTCTGCCCGGTCCGGCCACCTGCCCGGTCGTCACAGCTGCTCTCGGCAGCGATGCGGCGGTTATTGGTGCAGCCAGTCTGGTAATTGATTGATTCAGTAACCGATCAGTTTTTCTTGGGCGGGGTTTTGGCGTCCGGTTTTGCACCGGGCTTGTTGCTTTTGATCAGTTTGATTACTTTGTCGATGATTTTGCCGGCATCATTTTTGGTGGCAATAGCACTGAAGGCTTTTGTCGGCATCTTTGGTTTTTTACCACTGCGAATTGCTTCCAGAGCCAGTCTCAATTCTTTGACATTGTTGTACCGGTCGTCGGGATTTTTTTGCAAGCAGGCCAGGATCACGTCATCGAGATCCTTGGGGATGTCGAGATCGTTAAAGCGTTCCACCAGACTTTTCGCTTCTTCCGATACCTGTTTGAAGGCGACGCGCATGGCGTTGGATGAGCCGTGCGGGACTTTGCCGCTCATGCACTCATACATGACGCAGCCAAACGAATAGATGTCGGAGCGCTGGTCGAGGCGGTTGCCCAGACATTGCTCGGGGCTCATATAGTTGGGATTGCCGAATTCTTCACCCATCGGCGTCATGTATTTGGTTTCGCGACCGGGATTGGGCAGCACTTTTGCTATGCCGAAATCAGCTACTTTGACGAAATCTCCGCCGCCGGTTGTGACCAGGACATAAATGTTGGATGGCTTCAATCCCCGGTGCAGAAGGTTTTCTCCGTGGGCAAATTCCAGAGCTTCGGCAATCTGAATGAAAAGATCCAGAGCGCGCGGGGTATCTAAAAAGCCCTCCTGCGCCAGTACTTCCGCCAGGCTGGGGCCGGCGATGAAGTCCATGACGATGTAGGGGTATTCTTTTTCGGAAACACCAAATTTATAAACCGATGCCAGATGCGGATGTGAAACATTGAGCGCGGCTGATGCTTCCTGCTCCAGGCGCTTCAGTGTGCGTTTGTTTTTGAAGGGGGCGCGGTGAAATATTTTCACCGCCAGAAGGCTCTCCATGTGCTCGGATTTGGCCTGATAGACATAGCCCATCGTACCTTTGCCGATCCGGTCAAAAAAGGTATAGCCCTCGGCAATCAAGTCCTGCAGTTGCACCGCCGGATCAAATTTGGTCCCGGGCGGGCGGTCGCTTTTAGCAGCCTGGGCGTTCTTGTCGGCTGTACCGCCGGCTTTGGCTTGGGGGCCGGCATCCGGGCTGCCGAATTCCAGGTCCGGGCCTTTCTGGCTGGGAAACTTCAGTTTGAAGCCGGGATCCTCGCTTTTTGGCTCGGCCCCGGCTTCGCTGTTGTCAGGTGGTGGGTTCTGATTGGAGCCGCCACTGGCCCCTTTGCGGCGCAGGGCGTCCTGGATGGCGCAGTTGCAAAAGCCGGGCCGATGCAAAATACTGGCCGTCGAGCCTGGTCTTGTGGGGAAGATTGGCTTTGAGCAGCGCTCACAAGCTTCCCTCAATAAAACTGGTTTTTCGCCGTCAGCGCTCAAATTGAAATCCTGGATTGTAGTCCACGTGAATGACTACAGCATTTATGCCACATTAAGTGCCAAAAATGCGATCCCCGGCGTCTCCAAGACCCGGCACGATATAGCCGAGCTCGTTCAGCTTGGTGTCGACCGATCCGGTTGTGATGTGGACGTTAGGATGCTTGTCGTGCACGCGTTTGATGCCTTCCGGCGCGGCTACGAAGGAGACCAGCTGTATGGTTTTGACCTGCAGTTTAACAAAGAGGTCTATGGCCGAAACCGCTGAACCGCCCGTGGCGAGCATGGGGTCGAGGACGAAAACGCGGCAGTCGGTGGGCAGCGAGGTCGGCAGTTTGTCGTAATAGCACTTCGCTTCCAGGGTTTCTTCGTCGCGCTTCAGGCCGATGTGATAGATACGGGCCGCGGGCATAAGTTTCTGCGCCGATTCAGCCATGATCAGCCCTGCTCTGAGGACCGGTGCCAACACCACATAATCACTGAGGACAACGCCTTTGGTCGGGGCGACCGGGGTCTGGATTCCGGTTTCGCGCACATGCATCTGTCTGGCCGCTTCATAGACCAGGAAATCGCTCAAAGCCAGGGCATAGCGCCGGAACTGGTGCGGAGCTGTTTCCTGAGCGCGCAGCCGTGTTAGAAGGTGCTGTGCGAGGGGGTGGTCCACTACTTGTACTTTACTGCCCTGAGCTATCATTCTTTTTCTCCCACGCTAATACTGCCAGGCCCGATCAGGCCGACCAGACCGCCATCAGGCTGTCAGGACCAGCCGCGCACGTTCGCGAGCCCACTGATCGGCATCTAGTATATCCTCCAGGGAGGGTGATTTTATTGGCTTATGTTCACTTAGGACACGCTCCAGATTGCGAGGGATGTCCACAAACTTAATTTCGCCTTTGAGGAAGGAATCCACTACTATTTCGTTGGCGCCGTTGAGGACGCAGGCTTTGCTGTCATCGACGGTCGCGGCCTCCCGCGCCAGGGCCAGACAGGGAAACTTTTCCAGGTCCGGCTCTTCAAAGGTGAGCTGGCCAATGGCTGCCAGCGACATTCTCGGCACTCTCTCTGAGGGCACCCTGTCAGGATAAAAAAGGGCGTAATGAATCGGCAGTCGCATGTCAGGCAGACCCATCTGGCCGACGATTGAGCCGTCGACGAACTCCACCGCCGAATGCAAAATCGACTGCGGGTGGATTACCACCTGTATTTTCGACACGGGCAAATTGAAGAGCCAGCGCGCCTCGATTATCTCCAGACCCTTATTCATCATCGTAGCCGAGTCGATTGTTATTTTGGCGCCCATCGACCAGTTCGGATGTTTCAGAGCGTCTTCTCTGGTGGCACTTTCCATCTGCTCTTTTGACCAGGTGCGAAATGGGCCGCCAGAGCCGGTAAGAAGCAGCTTCGCTACTTCAGTCTGGACGGCATTTTTTTGCAATGACGGAAGCAACGACTGGAATATCGCCGAATGCTCGCTGTCCACCGGCACTATGGTGGCACTGTGTTTTGCCGCCAGCTCCACAACCAGATGCCCGGCCGCCACCATGGTCTCTTTGTTGGCCAGCGCAATTATTTTGCCGCGCTTTATGGCTGCCAGTGTCGGTTTGACGCCAAGGAAGCCGACGACGGCCGTGACCAGCACATCGCTTTGATCGTCCTCGGCCAGCGCTACCAGCCCTTCCATGCCGGGAATGATTTCGACCGGCGGTAGCTTTTCACTGCCGATGAAATTTTTAATATGCTCGACTGCGGCGGCGTCAGGGACGGAGACGAGAGCCGGTCTGAATTCTTTGATCTGTTCGCAGAGCAACTGCAAATTTTTTGAGCCGGCAGCCAGTCCACGCACGCTGATCAAATCTTTGTGTGCCCGCGCGATGTCCAGTGTCTGAGTGCCGATAGAGCCTGTGGAGCCGATTATGCTGATTCGTTTGGGATTCAACTGGAAATTCCTGCTGCTGACTGAGAGCCGAAAATAGTTTAGCAGTAAAAGTGTGAGTCTAAACCGGCAGCCATTTGTTCAGCATAGCCTGCACTTCTTCAGGGGTTATGGGTTTGGGCAGATAGTCGTCCATGCCCGCTGTCAGGCAATCTTCACGGCTGCCCGCGGTGACATGGGCCGTCATGGCGATAATCGGAATGTGACGGCCTGTTATTTGCTCCTTGCGCCTGATCGCCTGGGTTGTTTCGTAGCCGTTCATGATTGGCATCTGCACATCCATGAAAATCAGTGCATAGTCGTGCGTATTCAGGCATTCCATCGCGACCTGGCCTGTCTCGGCTGTGTGAGCCTCAAACCCCAGGCTTCTCAAAACCAGCAGCGCCACCTGTTGATTGATTCTATGATCTTCGACTACTAAAATCAGCTCCGGCCTGGTGATTTGATCCGACTCTGAATCGGCATCCGCTCCCTCGGGGGCTCTATGCACAGTTGCCGCTTGCCGATGTACGGCACCGGGGCAATCGGCCACCGGTGGTTGCTCCAGCAGTGAGTTCAGAGAGGTAAATAGCTGTGATTGTTTGAATGGTTTGTTTAACGACGCGTCGAATCCAAGGCTGAGAGCCTGTTCTCGTGTATTGTGCTTGCCGTTTGCAGTGAGGAGGACAAGCTTGGTATTGCAAATCCTTGAATCTTCTCTTATGGCTCTGGCCATATCAATGCCGTTCATGCCGGGCATCAGCAGATCCGCGATCACGATTTGATAGGGCGTTTTGCCGGACGTCTCCGTAGCCTCGATCAGTTTTTTCAAACCCTCGCGCGCGCTATGGACCTTGGTAGTTACCATGCCCCAGGCCGATGTGTACTGCGCAAGCGCTTCCAGTAAATAGTCTTCGTCATCAACGATGAGAACGCGCACGCCCTCAAAATTATTGAACGGTGAGATGTTTTGCACCGCTTCCTGTTTTTTCGCCTGGTCTTCCGTAACTTTCTCGTCGTCGAGTAATCTCAATCGCACCGTGAACCAGAATGTTGAGCCCTGACCTTTTTTGCTTTCGACTCCCATTTCTCCGGCCATAAGCTCCGCCAGGCGCTTTGATATGCTGAGACCGAGGCCGGTGCCGCTGCTTTTGTTGACTGTAGTTTCTGATTGCGCAAACGGTTGGAACAGCTTTTCTAATTCCTTTTCAGACAGACCGATGCCCCGGTCAGCCACGGAAAATTTGAGCAGAACATTTTTGGAATTGCGGTCCAGCAGCTCTGCTTTGATCTGTACTTCATTGTGATCTGAAAACTTGATGGCATTGCCCGTCAGATTGACTATGATTTGTCGCAGCCGACCAACGTCACCGAGCAGTCGTCTCGGTATGCTTGGGCAAACGAAAGGTACCAGCAAGACGCGCTTTTCATGCGCTTGTTCGCTCAGAAGATCGGCGACGCTCTCGACCAATTTTACCGGATCGAATTCGGCTATATCGAGCTCGAGTTTTCCCGCTTCTATTTTGGAGAGATCGAGTATGCTGTTTATCACAGTGAGCAGCGAAGTGCCGGCATCGCGGATGGTCAAAACATGCTCCTGCAGGTGACTGGGCAAGCCCTGGCGCAACAAAATTGAAGCCATGCCCATGATGCCGTTCATTGGCGTACGGATTTCGTGACTCATGCTTGCCAGAAATTCGGACTTGAATTTTGACGAATCGATAGCCTTATCGCGAGCCACTTTCAGCTCTTCGTTTAGAATGCGCAGTTGGCGAGATTGTTCTTGAATCTCGACTGCGCGCTGAAACATTTCGCGCTCCAACTGATCTGATTTGGCATAGGCTTCTACCTTGAGGTTTTTGCTTTCCTGTTCCGATTGTTTCAGCTTGACGAATTCAGTCAGGTCCTGCACTCGATGGATAATGAATTGCAGCTCGCCGTGATCATCTAGAACCGGAGTGTTTACCGGGCTCCAGTAACGCTCTTCGAAGGACAGTGTCCGGCCGTCCGGGCCCGGTACTCTGATGTCGTATTTCTGCACTGCGATCGCATGCGGGCGGTTATTTTCCAGCACGTACTCCAGAGATTCGCGCAAATTGCGCACCCCTGTTGCACCGGCTTCGTCCGGGTTATCGGGAAAGGCTTCGAATATGTAGCGACCGAGCAGACCTTCGCGGGTCGTTACTGTAGCTGCGAGATAAGCCTCACTGACCGCGACAATATACAAATCCCTGTCCAGGACAAGATAAGGTTCGGGCGCTTTTTCAAAGAGCAATTTGAAGTCAGCGGCGGATAGGATTTTGGCCATGTACGCTCTCGCCAGCCTACGAGTACGAATTGGTACAGAGGTCCCCCAGGATACCTATTATAGCCGCCGCGTCAGGTTAGTTAGGATTATTTGGCAGTTCATGCAAGCGCGGTAATGTATTAGACATAATCAGTCCGCGCAGTGATGTCAAACTCAGCTGTCGGCCATAGGATTGGTTGAATCCGCCGCCCCAGAAGCCCATGTAATCATTGGGAAAACGGTTGTAATCCCAGTACGGCCTTTGTGGGGCTAAAGGTAAGTAGACGTTCAGTGAGGGAAACTGCTTTGTTTTACCCAGCTCCCCTTTTGTCTGCTCATAGGCCGCTTTGCTAAGCGATAGAGCATCGTCGATCTTTCTGCGCGTATAGTCATTGTTTACGGTATAGGGCAAGCCCTGTTCTGCTCTGTCTCTCAATGGTTTCAGGGCCTGAGCGGCGTTGATGTCCGAGAGATAGATTTTGAAATATGGATTGTCTGAGTTGCGCACCGATTCGCGCAGGGCGTGTTCCTGAATAGCCAGTGCCTCTGCCGATCCGCCGGCCATTTTCCAGTAGTAGCTGGTGGAGTTGGTTGTGCCGTCATACGAGGGCACAAAATTACGGTCAAAATTGCGGAAGCCGCCAAAGTTTTCGGCGGCAAATTGCTGGTTGTCCTTGATGCGCTCCCGCTCCAGGTCGATTTTGGCGTTGTTCGCCTCCAGGCTGAGAGCGTTGTCCGGCAAATAGTGATGCGCTTTTGGGCCTTTTTGCCCGTCGTCATACCAGAAAAAATAGCCGTTTTTGTCGATCCATGTATGGACAACCACGTTCGGCGGCAGGTCGTTGATTTTAATGCGATTAAACTTGTCTGCCCCGTGGGCGGAGGCAAAAAGCAGTTTATTGTCGAAGTTTGTGTCTTTCCAGCTTAATTCCAGCGTTTTGTTGGTGATGACGACCGTATTGGTAGCGTCTGTGCCGATTTTTACGGCGTCTCCGGTTGGGCCGGGGGCCTGCAGCTGGTCCAGGGCACGGGGCGTGGCATCCGGTCTGCGCTGGTGGGTGCCATTGTTGATCATGCTTTCAAAATCGATGCGGCCGGCCGGGAGACCCTGACCGCCGGTAAAATCCTGATTTCTGCCCGGGTTATCGCCCATTAATCCGCCCTTTATAGATCGTTTCTTGAATATGGCCTATTGGCTGCCCAGCGTCAAGGCGGGAATCACGAAGCCCCTAATTTGCTCGTCGGGGGCAGTAGAAGGCAAGGTGGCACATCGGGAATCAGCCGGCCGAGGGCCGGCGAACGGGAGGAGTATGAAAAATTGCATATATGGCAGGTGTTTGCCCCTGGCCGCTGTCCTGGCAATCGTTTGTGGGACCGGGGTCAGGGCTGAGGAGGCGGCAGGCGGCTCGGCGGGGGATCCCGTCCAGACTTACATGTCCTTTCATGATGAACTGCCCAAAGCTACAAGCCTGGACCAACTCCAAAAGTATGTGTCACAGTCCCGCTGGGAGATGATGTCGAAGGATCAAAAGACCATGCCCAGGGAAGAATTTGAGATGATGTTCCAGTTTTTCAAAAAGCTCTCCCCCGACACGGTGACTCTGGTCGGTAAGTCTCAGCAGGACGATCAGTGCACACTCAATCTGACCGGCCACACTGCCGGTGATCCGGCCGATTTGAAGACAACCGGAAAGGTGACGATGAAAATCGAAGGCGGGGCCTGGAAAATTGAAAAAGAGGAATGGCAGGCGTCTCAGGTTCCTAAGCCGGAGTAGGCGATTGTCCTTCAGGATTCGTTTTCCCTGGCCAGACCTGCTCGCCCGCCGATTGGAAAAAGAGTCAGTCCGAGAATTATCGGCAAAACTGACGCTGTTATCGCGGTCAGTATCATGAAGTTTGTCGCGCCATAGCCGACCAGGGCGTTACCGCCCAACCAGGGTAAGACCATGCCGCCGATGCAACCGGCTGAAATGATAACTGCAGTGGTTGTGGAGCTGTCTTTGGGGAAGCGGGTCGCACTCTGGGCGATGATGGTGGGAAAAATAGGGCCCAGGCCGACGCCGATCAGCAGCACCACCAGTAGTGTCAGATTCTGATTGCTGTGGATGTTGGCAATTAGAAATAGTGTGGCCGTCAAAATCAGCATGGCCGTCATCGTCACGTATTTGGGATTGAATGTCAGACAGGCCCGGGTACTCGTCATGCGGCCCAGAGTCAGGCCCAGCCACAGTAGTGAGATAGCGGCCGAGGCCACTGCATTGTCGAAGCTTTCGGCTTTTTGTAAAAAAGAGTAGATCCAGGTGCCAAGTGTACATTCAACACCAACATAGAGGAAATTGATCGAGGCCAGTCCGATCAGGATTGGGTGTTTGAGGATACTCAAGACAGGCTGTGTCTGCGGTGTTTTGCCGCTTTCACTTCTGGCATCCGCGTGTCGTTTCTCTTCGCCGACTTCAAGCTTCTGGTGAGCGCTCAGCAAATAGGCGCATATAAGGGCCGCATACAGACCGGCTCCCAGGAAGATCCAGTTGTAGTTGATTTTGAGATTGACCAGGGAGAGAGCAATCATCGGGCCGGAGAGTGCTCCCAGTCCGTAGAATGAATTTAGTTTGCTCAGCGCCGATGCCACTTTTTGAGGGTAGTAGCGAGGGAAGATGATATGCGAGGAGATGCTGTTCAATCCCACACCCAAGCCGTAGCAGAAGGCGCAGGCGGTGAGGGCATAGAGCCCGCCGATTGATCCAAGACCGAAGAATCCCGCCGCCGCCAGAGCAGCAGCCAGAAGGGTCGTTTTGAGATCTCCCAGGCCGGCGATTATTTTGCTGCTGGCCGCAAGCGCCACGAAGCCGCCCGCGCAGACTGCGCTGGCGAGGATGCCGCCCTGTTCGAGGGGCAGATGCTGAGCTTTCGTCAGTGCCGGCAAGAGTGCGCCAAACCAGCCGGCGTTGAGGCCCGCCACGAATGTGATGGCGTAGGCGCTGCGGCTGACTGGTATCTCGGTGCGGCCCAGTGTCGGAGCCGACAGACCCTTGTCTACATAAATGCCGCTTATTTCGCCCGGCTCGATGACTTCTGGTTCTGATTCGATTTTACGGCTCACTGTTACAAATCCGCCTGTGTTGCATGATTTTCCCACGTGTCCGGGAAGCGGTCCAGCGATTGCGAAGTATAATGCAGCAATGCGTAGCATTTGGCCGATTCGAGCCGTTCAGCAAAGAATTCCAGTTGTCTTCAGGGTCCTGTTGCCACTTATAACGGCTATCGGCGCAGTTGCCTTTTCGTCGTGCGAAGTCTTCGCTGCCGAAGCGACCAGGACAATAGAATTTCCGAGGGAATTTTCCCTGGGGACACTGTTCGTTTTTCCGGGATTGCCGGGGCGAATACTTTTGCCCGACAGTGCAAGCATAAAAAAGACGCCCGGTCTGAGCGTCTGGCAGGCGCGGGGCCGGGTCACGCTTCCCTCGCGCGGATACATCTATTTGCTTGCTTCATACGATCTTGTCGAGCATCCCGAGGTATTGAACAAGCTTCCACCTGATGCTATTGCCTGTCTTTCTTTTAGCAAAATGGGTATCCTGCAAAGCCTTGATAAGGTCATTGAGCCAGTTTCGCATCTCACCGGTTTGAAGAGATTGGAATTGCAATTTGCCGAACTGCCCGACGCCAGATTGAAACCGATTAAGAATATGGTCGGCCTGGAGAGTATCGATCTCGACATGTGCGGCCTGCGCGGAACATTCCTTCGGGAAGTCGGTCCGTTGAGAAATCTGAAGGGGATTGGGCTTTCCGATTGTCGCCTGGTGCCCGGAGCTTTTGCCGACCTTGCTCTTTTCCCGAATCTCATATTTTTAAATCTGGTGCGCACTGGTATCACCGATGATGGCTTATCGCATGTCGTAAAACTCCCTAAGTTGCAGACATTGTATCTGGCGAATGCCAGGATTACGCCGAAGGGACTGAAGGGTTTGACGGCCTTAAAACAACTGTCGGTACTGGAGCTCACCGATACTGATTTGCAGGCCAGAGATTTACTCTGCCTGGCACCCTTGAAGCTCAGTCGCATTTTCTTGCCGCGTCGTTATCCGCCGGCCGAAATGGAGCTCCTGCAACGCGCTATGCCCGGTACGGAAATGAAGTTTATGCATAAAGCCGTGGACACGGATACAAAGCATCTGTTTGCCCCGCTGAAATAAGCCTGGCATTTTGCCGGTCTATTCTTCGTCCACTGAGAGCAGCTGGTCCGTGCTGTTCAATGTCTTCACTGGTGGCGGCTGCGGTGCTGGTTCTATTGGTAAGTCAAACCAGAATGTGCTGCCGTTGTTTACCGCGCTCAGGACACCGATCTGTCCCCCATGCTGATTGACAATAGCCTTGCTTATAGCCAGACCAAGACCGGTACCACCGGCTGGACGTGTGTCGCTGGAGTCGACTTGCTGGAACATGCCGAAAAGTTTGTCCATGTGCTCCGGTGCAATACCGGGGCCGCAGTCTCTGATTTCCACACGATACGCTTTGCCGTCATCAGTTTTGTTCAGGACGATTCTCACCTGTGCCTCGTGAGGTGAAAATTTTATGGCGTTTGATACTAAGTTGGTCAAAACCTGCACCGTTCTGTCTGGATCGCAGCGCAGAGGCGCGCTGGTTTCCCCCTCTCTCAAAAGGATGATTCCCTTCTCGTCAGCGATAGATTTCAAATTATTCAGTGCTCGGTCGATGAGCTCAGTCAGGTCCACGGCTTGTATGCGCAGTGCAATCATGCCGGCGGCAATTTTGCGCAGGTCCAGAAAGTCATTAATCAGCCGCACGAGACGATCCGATTCGTCGCAAGCCATACGGACGAAGATTTTCGCTTTTGCCGGAAGCTCACCGGTGAGGCCGCCATCCATTACGCCAAGGGCACCGCGGATGCTTGTAAGAGGAGTGCGCAGTTCGTGTGAAACGGTGGAGTAAAATTGGCTCATCTGGTTTTCTAATGCTTTTCTCTCCGTCAGATCGCGAGCTGATGCCGTAAATAACGTACGGTCGCTGAGGTTTGTTTTTGTGATGGTTATTTCCAGCGGGAAGCTTTTGCCGTTTTGTCTTACGCCGCTAACTTCCAGCCGGCGCCCAAGGTGTTCCCCGGCGGTGAGAGAAACATTCTGTGGTTCCAGTTTGATAAATTCGTCCAGTTTTTTGCCTACAACCTCAGATTTTTCAGTGCCCCAGATAGCCTGCACGCGATCATTGGCGGTGATGACTGAGTTGTCGGCGTTCATTGTCAGAAGCGCTTCTCCGACCGTGTCAAAAACTGCGCTCAGCTCTCGTTGGGAGTCGAGCAGCTCCGTCATCTGGCGATTGATGCGCCTGGACATAGGTCGAAAAATGAAGAGAGCTTCGCAGGTGAGCAGGAGCAGTGTCAGCCCGAGGAACACTGCTTCCACCGTATTGATGTCTTCAATTTCCTTCTGGCTGTCGACCTCATACTGTTTTACAAGCATGGTGATGGTCGTTAAAAGTTGCCCCGGGCCTTCTCTGAGGATGTATTGTACGTCCGGATTGGCGCGGTTGAGGGCGGACTCCGGAGAGTTGAGCACTGAGTGGGCGTGGACAAAGAAATCTTGCATCTGTTTGTCCAGATTAGCGGTGGGCCCAAAATAGATTTTTTGAACGCTGGCTGATAGACCCTTTGGCAGGTCGGCTCCGTCGGGAATCTGCCCCACGCCGCTAGCGGGTTCAGATCCAGTGCTGAGGCGATAATGAGTGCGCTCCAGCAGATCGAGAACCGCAGCCAGATCCTTCTTGGCCTGGCTGCGCTCCGCCTCATTTGCCGCCGTGGCGGCCTCCAGCGTATACAACGCTACTTGCTGGCTGAGACGTCGTTGCCTTCCGCCCACATTTATTAGCACTGCTCCGTGCTGACCCGCTTTTGTTACCGACTGGACCACAGTGAAGCCCCCAGCGCTAAGGAGCGCCACCAGGCTGAGAGCTATGATGTAGATCCGCGTCAAATCGTTAGCGGAGTTGGTAAGTTTATGACCAAAGGACTGATTCGCGCGGGGTTTAATTAAGGCCAAATCCCCACCATGTTGTGCTTTCAAGTCTGCCATCGCCGGTCTCTCGAAAATTCTGCCAGTTACCAGCATCTAGATGCTAGTAACAGTTATGCCTTGTTTTACCTGACGGAAAACCCAATTATAGGTGAAAGATGCTGTATGTATTGCCCGGCACCATCCCGTTGGAAATAGGCTTATTCTGCGCGCGTTTGTGGTGTAACAGATTGTGAATAGTTGCTTGTGGCCAGCAGTGAGGGGGCGCTGCGGGGATGAAGATGTGGAGGTAGCTGTCGAGCTGGACCTCGAGACTGACGTTTTGTTCTCAAGACCAACTCCGGAGTGTTGATGACCGCCGAACCGCCGATTGAAAAACCACCGGCCGAATCGAAGCTTCCTGCGAGGGAAACTTATCGCATTCTGCTCATGGATTCGGTTGAGCATACGGATGAGTTGAAGGCCGTTTGCAAGGAAGCCGGGCAAGTGGTTGTTGCTGCTCACAGCATAGAAGAAGCTTTTGCCTTTCTCGATGGCACGAATCATGCCGATGTCGTTGTTTGTGCCGCCTACCTTGAAGACGAATCAATGTTTGAGTTTTTGCGCAGGCTGAAGGCTGACCCCAACCATCAGACCACCAAGTTTATGGCTCTCGCTCTTGATACAAGTCAAACTGCATCTAAACTGATTTCTTCAACAGAGAAGGCGGCCTGGTTACTTGGGGTCGATGCTTTTGTCAGTATGGAAAAGTTTGATCCTGAGCGGTTGATTGTCGAGATCGAGAAGATACTGCCGCCGGTGCCTGCTGTCGTTATGGCGCAGGTTAATGAAGGTCGGCAGTAGGCAAGTTGTCCCAGATTTCCTTTACTTGCTCTTCGCCAACGTAATAGCCTATTTTTCGTTCTTGTTGAAAAACTTCAATACCTGGAAGTATCGCGATCTTGTTGGTGTCCGGATATTCAGTGACGTCGATACCGTCGAAGGTACGGATGTCGAGATAGACGCATGCTTCACTGGTGTGGTTGTGCAGTTGGTGGCTGCCTGACGCTCCGGCTTCAAAATGAATCAGATCGCCAGCGCTTACTTCAGTCTTTCCTTCGGTGGTGCGCAGCAAACTTTTTCCCGAGACAATGTAGAAGAGTTCTTCTGCATTGCGGTGAAAGTGATATGGAAATGAAAATTTGCCTGGGGCCAGAGTCCTGAAATCAAACACCATTCGCTGCGAGCCGGCTATCTGGCTCAAGCGTTCGCTGGATAGCATGTCAAATTCCGGGAGGAGGGCGCCCCGACTGGTGAATGTCTGCTCGGACAGTTTGAATATCTTCGGCAATTTCGAGTCCCCGCTTACTGGTGTGGAAGCAACATTTTAACTGCAGAATGATATCCTGGAGAAATCATGAAGCTTGGTTGGACTACCTACCGCCAATATCTGGATTTCAGGCGAAGCGGATCTTCCTCTCCGCCGGCACTGCCTCCGGCCGTTATTCTGGTCATTATTATTGGTCTGGTGGCAGCCATTACGATGCTCTTTGGCGGGCATCATTAAATGAATTACTGCAAAGCACCTCAAACTGTTGCTTTCCTCCTTGCCCCTTTGCTGGCACTTTGTTTTGCAACGAAGCCAGGCTATGCCGGCGCCGGGGGCGGCCTGGCTCAGGGCGAGGCACTTCTTGAGAAAAAGGATTACCAGGGAGCGTTGGCTGTCTTTGACAGTATCATTCGGAGCACTCACGGTACTGCTCCCGCTTACATTGACCGCGGTTTGACTTATCGTAAGCTGCACCAAGATCAGAGAGCGATCGATGATTTTACCAGGGCTATTCAGCTAGAGCCTGAACATTCGCCTGCCTATTTCTACAGAGGTTCCGCTAATCTGGTGAACGGCCATTACAAAGAGGCCATTCAAGACCTGACAGCTGCAACGGGCATTGACCCTTCCGAGGGCGCTATTTTGCTGATGAGAGCGAGTGCCTACACCGGACTTGGTCTTTCCCACGAAGCCATGGCTGACATGGAGGCCGCTCGAAGGATCGCAAAAAGGCAGCATCCGACTTATCACATGCAGGTTTCGAATGCCATGGATTCTTCGGGACGTGGGCCCGGACGATTGAAAGGAAGTCTTATTGCTGATGTTGATGACTTCGGTGTTATAGAACCAGGTTTGTTGCTGAATGGTGCATGTGGACTCAAGACAGTTGGATTTGGTGAGCAGTTTTATGTCGTTGGGGAGACGAATGAAGCTTTATTCAATAAAAGCGCTACTGCTGATGGCAAGGGTGGAAACGGCTGGCCCGAGTGGCGCACAAATCTTGCGCGAATACTTGCTCGGAAGTGGCCAGCCGATTATGCCGGTCAGTCCCAAGCTCTGATTAAGGTTGATCGCGCCGGCAACATTTCCATTGAGTGGTTATCCTACGTACCCGGTGCCAACAAGCAAAACCTGATTGCGACGACTGCCGTAGAGCCGCAGTCCGAGCTTCTATTTAAGAAGTCCGTAGAGCAGGTAGTCACTGGTCTAAAGCACTCAGGTTCGCTTGCATTTCCCAGGGATTCGACTGCTTCTGAAGTTCTTGCGCTCGCTCACTTTGTTTCGGATTACAACTTGTACGTAATGATGGATGACCTGACCGTATTTGAAGGACTTCCCTCAACGGAAAAGGACGTGCGGATTGCCCGCGTCTGTTCAATGCTCGATACTGCACAGCTTTACTCATTGTCGAACCATTTTCGCAAGCAGCTGCCGGCTAAGTTGCAGCACCCTTTTGTTAAGGACGGAGGGCACAGATACAATATTTCCATCTGGCCGGATTTGTGGTTCGTGCCTTGTTATACGGAATTGAAGCCGGTGCCGTTGACTGCTGAGTGTTCAAATTTTGTAGAAGATTTTATAGATAAATGTTTGATGAACAGGCAGTATATCAAGGCTGAAATTGCCGCTAGATATTTAGCCTGGGCCTCCTATTGTGATCGAATTAGCCAAAGTGCCATTGATAAGGCCACGCCTGCGAAGCGTCGTTCCTCAATTCAATCCGTCTATTTTACTGCGCCCAAGAAGCTTGCGACCATCGAAAACCTGCGTGCTAAATATAGTGAGATTGATGCCGAAATGCGTAAGCCTAAAGAGAAGTTCGCCGACTATAACAGTCCGTTGAAGGTCCGCTGAAGATGCTTGCTTACTTAGCTTCAGCTCTGCATGTATTCGCCGGCGATTTTGGACAGATCGAAGGGCGTTCCCACTGTCACCGAAAAGACTGTATCCGCCAAATTTTCGTTATCAACCAACTGGCCTCTTGCTTCGATATGAAGCTTAAGCAGATCGTAGAGATTTGGTTTGTTGAGCTCCAGCATGGATTTTAGCGTCAGTTGAATGCCCCAGAGGTTGGCCGCCACTGTGTTGTACCAGTAGGGCCACTTGGTCAGAGCCATGTCGGCCCAGATGACCTGGCCGGTCTCAAGGTCAAAAACCGCCGGTATTGATATTTGGGTGTTCCCGCTCAAGTCGAGTTTGTCTTGCACTGTCCTTGGTTCGTAGACCTCACCCGAGTCCGGCTTCGATCTGCCCATCCAGCCGGCGAAGCATTCGGGCAATTCGCAGAATGCCTGGGCTGTATAGCTATTGACCGACATGACGATGAAGCGCACGCCTCTTTCCAGGCAAAGCTTTCGCGATATATCGATAAATTCGCTGGCACCGCGCGGTGCGTCGACGATGTCGCCGCTGTGATGGCCTCCAAAATCTTTGAGGTTGTAGTACGTCACCGCAGTGATGAAGCAAAAATCTTTATCGAACATGACCGCTGACAGATCTATGTCCGTTCGGCAGCGGCCGTTTTTCCACCAGAGAAAAAAGCGGATGGTATCGCTGTCCGGTAGTTTTAGTCGACTTCCGCGAGCGGCGGTGCGCAATGATCTGGACGCTGACCTCTGGGAAAAAGGAACGAGGAAATTTTTGAGTTCAGGATCTAAATAGCATTTGCCCAGTGGTGGCAGTTTTGCAAATCGTGCAGAAAGCGTTTCATCGCAGATGGCGGTGATGCGATCGCAGATGACTGCGGGAAGCTCCGGAAGGGTGTTTGCGATTGCTTGCGCTTTTGCTACTTCACCCTTTGGCAGGAATACTCTTATTTCCTGGTGTGTCTTCCTCCCCAGAAAGTGTTGTCTGACTTGAAGCAGCACAGGAGTCGAAACCTTTGTCGCCACTTCGGAAAACGTTTCGAGAACAACCTGCGCGCCGTCGCCGCTTAGCCGAACAATGTGATCGAGTTTGCGCGCAAATTCACCGGGCCGCGATTTGACCAGGTCCAAAATGTCAGCAATATTTTTTGTCTGCAGAGCGCTTTCGATTTTAGCGTTGAAAGTTTCGCAGGGCAGGTCGTTCCTGATTATGTCGAATGCTTGCGCTGCGTTTGGGTAGCGCTTTTTGAATTCCCCGGGATGCAGTCTTTCACCCAGGCGGATCCAGCGTCCCTGCCAGCGCAGCATATCTTCGGTAATGCCCTGCCGGGCGTCGAGGGTCTGTAACAGCAGCTTGCGCTCAGGCCTTTTGAACTGGCGAAACTTTGTTGGTTCGGCTAAGGACACATCGCCACCGCTCAAGGCTACTGCCACCCGGAGGATATCGGTAGCAGTTTTGCACAGGTCCGGCACGCGTTTTTTTGTTTCGTTTGTGTGTTCCAGCAGCCTGGCGCAAACAAAGGCGTTGACTTCTTTGTTGGGCATGACAGCAGGCAAAAGCCTGGCTATGTCGTCTTTGTATCGCTCAACAAACCAGGAAACATCGGCCTTGTCTTGCTCCGAGATGGAAGTATTGGACGATGCCAGACGAGTGAAAATTTTGTTGAATTCATCCTGCGTGCCGAGATTCAGCACAGCAAGTTTGCTGTCTTCATTGAGGGGCGGGCGGGCTTGCTTCTTTGTATTGGGCCGAAAGAGACCATCGGTCAGGTAATGCAAAAGGGCATTAAATCGTAGTCTCGCTTCGCTCATATCCATAACTTGCCGGGGGAAATTTGGATAAAGCGGTTGAAATAGTTGATGTGCCCCGCGAGCACGACTAATTGCTTTGAGGATATCCTCGTTTACGGCAACTAGTTGCTCCAGGTTAAGAGGGGCGCAGGCATCAATCAACTCCTGCGAAGCCGCATAGCCAAGGCTCTCCAGGTTTTTGACAAAGGAAATCAAGTAAATGGGATCCGCTGGGCGGTCTGAGGCTGGCGCCGTCAGCACAACTTTATTGGCCCGGCGCACGAATATCTCGTTTAATGATTCGCTCTTTGCTGCTGTTGGAGTAACCATATGCAGGTGCCACGATAGAAAGGAGCGTCGCGGAAAGCGGTGACTCTAAAGTCAGAATAGAAGGAAGAACCACCATAGCCGCGACGCAGGTAACTATACAGGACACGGATTGCGATATCAATCGATGTCAATGCGGTGCAAATTTGAATTTAGCGTCGGAATTGACCGTCAGTCGAAGCCGTCAAATGCGCTACTTCAGTTTCGGCGATGACCTTGATGCGGGCCAATCGCTTTTCCATCTTTCTCTGCGCTGTCGCTTTGACGAAAGCATTTGAAAAAGGAATACCGATATCTAGATTTGATTGCAGGCTGAGCACGGTCTTTTTGCCGTCCTGGCTTGGCTCCAGTTCCCAACTTCCATTTAGAACCTTGAACTTATCAGATCTGACCAGGGTGTAGTCGATGCGCTTGTCCTTTTCTTCGACCTGCCGACTTACTGCAATGACGGAGCCCAGAAGTGGGATGTTGATAAACTTTTGCTCCAGCACTTTAACGTTGCCCGATTCTTCCAGCACCTTGCTGTATTCGATTTCCGGATCTTCTTGTCGTTCTACATATATAGCGTTCCAGACTAACCTGGCTGGGGCTTCGACTACGAGTGAATATTGTGCTTGCGCCTTTCCTGCGGATTTATTGTCTGAGGCCTCAGCGCTCAGATTGGTCAGGCCCATGGTGAGCGCCAGTAAACCGGCGGAAATTTGTGCGATTGCTTTCATCGTTTCGCCCCAATGCTTGTGACCTCTGGTCATGTTCATCGAGACGCCCACCAGGGGCTTATGTTCCGGCGATCTTGGCGTCGTGTCGCCGAGGAGCGACAGTTTCTGGATGGGCAGATTACTCGATAATCCGCATCACCAGCGCTTCGAAGCTCGGAGCGAGGATTTTCTCTTCTCGATTTTTCGGTCGCATGAAATTTGTGCCGAGGCGCATGGGACCTGGATTATTTTCGAAAAGATTTAAGTCAATCTTCCCACTATCTTCACAGACTTCAGATCGAAACTGCCATGTTCATTGTTTGGTCATGGCCTGTTCATACCTTGTTTCGTCCTTCAAGTCGATAATCGCCTTACTGAAGCGATACCCCGGCGGCAGGAGAACACTTTGATGAACAATAATTTTGACGGCATAATCTCGGATAAGGCCGTTGATGGCTCCAAACTTACTAACAGTGATTTAAACGTAGACATGCGTAACCAGTCTGATTCCAGGCTTGCGCAATGTAGTATGGGCGCCCGCGATAAATCGAATCCTCAAGTGGACAGCATGCTGCTTGGCTTTGAGCTGCAGTTTATCGAGGCCGAATTAAAGCTCCTCTCTCAGATGGAGCATCAAATAATGGATTACCTGTCCAGCCATAACATGGGTGGTTCTGGAGGGACCAAGCCGCCCGTTGAGAAACCACCAGTTGAGAAACCGCCAGTGCCGAAGCCACCAGTTGAAAAACCGCCCGAGCATAAGCCCCCGGTTGAAAAGCCTCCGGAGCCAAAGCCCCCAGTTGATACCCCGCATTCCGGAAGCGGCCAGACAAATTCCCATTTACATGAGCTCGGTCTCGACCTGGGCAAGACCATTTACCACAATGATTTCAACGGTGCAAAGGGCAGTCAGCCGGATCCCAAGATTCTTGATACTGCTCACATCGCTGCCAACGGAGGCACCAGGCAGCGCGGACCCAGCATCCACGAGAACGCCATCATCAGTCAGAATAACAGCGTTCTTGATGGCAATGGTCATTTGCAGATATTCCCGGTCAAGCAGCGCACCTACGACGAGAAGGGCAAGGAGTGGGTCGACTATACCAAGGGTTCGATGGTATCGACCAATGATCTCGATTTGAAATTGAAGGACCATCCCGGCGGTTATGTCGTCGAGCTGCGCGCTAAACATCCGACTGCACCCGGCGCTAAATTTGACGCACTCTGGATGGAGACAGATACCTGGGCCGCTGATCCGGCCAAGGGGCAGAAGCCTCGCGATACCGTCGAGTTTGACGCGGCCGAGGGCGGCGGCGCCGATATCACTGTGCACTATCCGGTTAAAAATAACGAGGGCAAATCAGAGGACCATTATGGTGGCGGAGCCCATCCAAAGGACTTGAATCTTGAGGATGGCCAGTTTCACACCTACGATATTGTAGTAACGCCAAATGCCAAAACCGGCCGTGGCGATATCACTGAGTATATCGACGGTAAGAAGCGCTTTTCCGGCGAGAGCATTATCCCTAAAGATGCTCAGATGCATCTGCAAACCAGTCTTGAAATCAGCCCCAAGTGGACAAAGAAAGTTTACACCGGTGATGGTGGCATGAATTCTACCGGAGCCGGTCAGCTTGATTATCTCACCGTCACGGATTTGAATAAATAATGTGCGCCATCAGTGCTGCAGATTGGGCAGCATCTCTGCGTAACCGCCGACAAACATCGCTCCGATGATCAGGCTGAAAACGCCGGTAATAATGCTGGTGGCAATGAAAAGTGGTTTGAATCTGGCCGAGTTCATAAAGCCGGCGCAGGTAATCAATGCCACCAGTGTATTGGAGATGAGCAGTCCGGATATGAAGGCTAGAAGGATAGTCAAGCCTAGAAAATGAGAGGAGGAGCCGCCTACAGCTGCAATTAGAAGCACCTGCGTACCTGTCTCAGCTCCGAAGCCGTGGATGACACCGATGCCGAAGGCCGCCGGTGTGGTGTACTGGCGCATGAGTGGTTGCTGCGATTTGCCCGTCAGCTGTCGTATTTTTGAGAGAAGGAACATCCAGCGACTTTGCAAGTGGAGGTCTTCTCCGCGGCTTGCGTTTATCCCAAGCGAATAGATAATCCATCCCCCCAGCAGCAAGAGTGTTGTGCCTACTGCTTTTTCCATGAATGGGTCTATCCACTGCGGCAGAACAGCGGCAAATTTGAGAGCAATAATGCCCAGCACCAGGACAATACTGGCATGGCCGAGAGCATAGCACCAGGAGAGTTTAAGAGCGTCGGCCGGCCTGGCTATGGCAAGACTGCCGTTGCTCACTTTGGTGCTGCCGGCGGTGCCGACGATGTCGGCGATGGCGGCAATGTGATCCCAGTCGACGCCGTGGCGGACACCGAGGACCAGTGCATTTCCGATTACTACTAGTGAAGTAATATCCATCTTATTTCTTGGGTGGGAGGCATTGTTGAAGGTCGACAAAAAGTGCGGCGGCGCTGCCGTCCCAGCGGGCGGCAAAGTTTTTCTCCGCCTGCTCATCGAGATTGAAGTCTTGC
>JAFEAV010000078.1 GCA_018266215.1 Cyanobacteria bacterium SZAS LIN-3
TCAAACCTCCGGCTCCCCCAGTCGCTCACAAACCAGACGAAAAGCCCTGCCCGCCGAAGAAGCCGCCGGAACAGCCCGTGCCGCCCAAGAAGCCGCCGGAAGTCCCATGCCCACCCGTCAAACCGCCGGTCAAGCCCCCGGAAGTACCCTGCCCACCCGTCAAACCGCCGGTCAAGCCCCCGGAAGTACCGGTGCAACCACCGCCGCCCGTCAAGCCCCCGGAAGTGCCGGTACAACCGCCGCCGCCGCCCAGACCGAGCGATACGCCGCGCCAGGTTGCGGTGCGCTACTCTCCGCCGGCAGAGCCACTGCGCCCATTCAGAAACTCTGACTATCAAACTCCACCGGCCAAGACCTCGGTCGAAACACCCGGGACCGTAACCACTCAACGTACCGAGACAAGCACCGAGACGACCACAGTCACCGGCAGACAGTCCGAAGCGGCGATCGCTATACCTGCCACCGCCGGCAAGGTCGAGACCGAAGTCCGCAGACAGGAAACGCTGCGTGCAACAGGTACAGTCGTCGGTCTTGGAGGTGAAAAACCCGGCCATCAGGCTGGCACCCCCAGATCGTCCGGCGAAGGAAGAGGTCATGGTGGAGACCACGCCGTGCCCGAACGCACACCGGGCAAGCGGGAAGCGCAGCTGCGCGGCACCGCCGAAATCGAGCAGCGTACCGCCGTGGAGATCAAACAGACTGAACGCCCTGCAACAGCAGCTGTAGTCGCCGCCACCGGCGAAGCTCAGGTCGCAGTCACGACCGAGAGAGCTTCTTCCGAAGCCGCTTCGGTACAGGTCACACCTCCGGCGGCCGACAGCTCGGAAACTCCAGGACAGAAGACCACCAGCAGCAATACCTGGGGCGAAGTCAGCCTGTCCTACTCACCGGGCACCAAAACCACAGTTGCAACCGGTACGGTCGGCAAGTTCTTCGACCAGCAAAACTACGGCTATGTGCAGGGCACGGCCGATCTGACGAAGGGCAAGATGGGTAACGTATCGGCCATGTATGGTCACTCGATACTCACCCCCTACGACGAAAAAGGTCAGGCCAGACGCGGTAACGTCAACGTCGAAGCAGGCGTCGTCCTGAACACCGGCGAGACCTTGCAGGGATCCAAACTGCCCCTCTTCGGCAAAACAGCCGCCAGAGTCGGGGTCAACGGTTATTACAACCTTGACCAGGAAGGCAAAACCACCGTTTACGGCTCCGCTGACTACGCCAGCAATCCCAAGCAGGCCGATGCACAGGTAGGCATCTCACACAAATTCGCCCATGATGTCACCGTATCCGGTGGCTATCAGGTGTCGAAGGTGGAAGGCTATAAGGCCGGCCACTACGCCACCACGGCAATAAGCATGAAGCTTTCTGACCGTGCTGAAGTATATGCCGGCGCCGCGGTCTCTCTGGATAAACAGAAAGGCGGCAACACTAACCAGGTCTACACGGGAGTGCGCTTCTCGTTCTAGAGGACTAGAGGCCGAGTTGTCTGGCAATAACCAGGCGCTGAATTTCCGATGTGCCTTCGCCAATCTCACAGAGTTTGGCATCGCGCAGGAAACGCTCGGCCGGGAAGTCAACAATGTAGCCGTATCCGCCGTGGATCTGCACACAGAGGTTAGCCACTCTTGAGGCGACTTCCGAAGCGTAGAGCTTGGCCTGCGAGCCTTCAAGGATCACCGACTTGTGGTGGTCCTTGAGGTAAGCAGCGTGATACAGCATCAATCTGGCCGCTGCAACCTCGGTCACCATGTCGGCCAGGAATGATTGAATCATCTGGAATTTGCCGATGGGCTGACCGAAAGCTTCGCGCTGCTTGGCGTAGGTGATGGAGGCATCGACGCAGGCTTGAGCGATACCGAGAGCCAGAGCACCGATGGAGAGTCTGCCGCCGCCCAGGGTCATGAGGGCTTGTTTATAGCCTTCGCCTTCGGCACCGAGCATGTTTTCCACAGGGACCTTGCAATCTTCAAAGGTCAAGCTGGCAGTCGGGGAACCACGCATACCCAGCTTCTTCTCTACTTTGCTGACGTAAAATCCGGGGGTATCTTTCTCAACAACAAAGCAGGAAATGCCTTTGCTTCCCTTCGATTTGTCGGTCATAGCCATGATGATGGCAGTATCGGCATCAGTAGCATTGGTGATGAATTGCTTGGTGCCGTTGAGGACATAATGATCGCCTTCTCTTCTGGCGGTCGTCTTCTGGCTGGAAGCATCGGAGCCCGTGCCGGGTTCGGTCAGGGCCCAGCAACCGATGTGTTCACCGGAAGTAAGCTTGGGCAGGTATTTTTTCTTCTGCTCTTCATTACCGAAAAGATAAATCGGATTGCTGCCCAGTGATACGTGGGCGGCATAGCTCAGACCGGTCGAACCGCAAGCTCTACCAATTTCTTCAACGGCGATGACATAACTTCTATAGTCGGCTCCGGCGCCACCATATTCGGCGCCAATAGGCAGACCGAGATAGCCGAGCTTGCCGAGCTCTTTAAAGGTTTCGATCGGGAATCTAGCTTCCTGATCAACTGCATGGGCCTTGGGCGCGATTTCGCGCGTTGCAAAATCACGAATTGCTTCCCGAATAGCATGGTGCTCTTCGGTAAAAAACTCGCTATAAGGCAACAGATCCGGTTCAGACGCTACCATAGTCACAGCAGATCCCCCTGCAAAAAAATCGTGTAAGGCCAGATCATAGCGCGGGGGGTTACTTTCGCCCCTTTACCCTAACCCAACATTAAAGATTGCGGGCTGCAAAGTAGTCTTCAATTGCCGATACGATGCGGTCAGCGGCGTGGCCGTCACCGAAGGGATTGACCGCCGTCGACATGGCCTTGAACGAGTCGGGGCTGGTCATCAGCTGCTCGGCACCTTCAAAAATGGTGGACTGGCTCACCCCTACCAGGCGAGCGGCACCGGCCGCCACGGCCTCCGGGCGTTCGGTATTGGTACGCATGACCAGGACCGGCTTGCCAAGCGCAGGGGCTTCTTCCTGCACGCCGCCGGAGTCGGTCAATATGAAATGGCATTTGCGCATGGCATAGACGAAGGGCACATAATCAAGAGGTTCAACGGTAATCAACCTGTCATGCCCCTCAAACACGGGCTCCATTGACTCCCGCACAACCGGGTTTTTATGAATTGGATAGAGCACCTGGACGTCAGGGAAACGATCCACAATTTGACGCAGGGCCAGGGCAATTTCATCCATGCCCTGCCCCCAGTTTTCACGCCGGTGGGCGGTGACGAGCAGCACCTTGTATTTATCAAAATCGGCCTGGCCAAAGAGAGACCTGTCGATGTAGTCGTCTTTTAGGCGGGAAGAAGTATCGAGAAGCGCGTCTATGACTGTGTTGCCGGTCATATAGACATTCTCTGTAATGCCTTCGCGCTGGAGATTTTCCACAGCCAGAGGCGTCGGAGCAAAATGCAGATTAGCCAGCTTGCCGGTCTGACGCCTGGACATCTCTTCCGGGAAAGGGTTATAGCGATCGTTTGTGCGCAGGCCGGCCTCTACGTGCCCGACCGGGACCTTCTGATAAAAGGCGGCCAGAGCAGCGGACATGACAGTGACGGTGTCGCCCTGGACCAGCAAAAGGTCGGGACGATCCTTTGTCAACAGCGCGTCGACACCGGTCACCACCCGCGAGGTAAGTTCGGCCAGAGTCTGACCATGACGCATCAAATCCAGGTCATAGTCGGCCTTGACATCAAACCAGCGCATCATTTGATCGAGCATTTCGCGGTGCTGCGCCGTGATTGCCACCACCGGTTCAAGCGTTTTGGAACGCTTGAGAGCATGCACCACCGGAGCCAGCTTGACAGCCTCCGGGCGCGTACCAAACACACACATGACGCGCTTTTTCATTGCCATCAAACTCTTCAAAATTCCCGTGCAGGGGCAGCCTAAGATTTTCGCCGGCGTAAGTGCACCAGCGTGAGCATGGATATTCTATAGCACTGGGTTCTGTTAGACTACCTTACTAGCCGGTGCGGACTATTTTTGCCCATTGTTGGATTTGAGATCGGAGAGCTTGCCGTGGATGTAATCATCGAAGGACACATCAATCAGGAAGAGACTATGGCCGATGTTCTGGCCTCGGTGGTTGCGATCAAACAATGCCAGTCTCCGATACTCCGCATCAACGCCGCCGGTAGCGACGTCCAGGGACGCCTGCTATTCAGCCCGGGCGGCTATATCGTCGGCGGCAAAATAAATGTTTCAGGCGAAACAGGCTGGGACGCCGTGCGCAAATTGCTGAACATCACCGAAGGCAATTACGCCATCCTCGACCCTGTACGCAAGTCCACAACTGAACTCAATCAGGCCCTCTGGGTACAGGCCGAAAAAGTTATTCCACTGCTGCCTAATTTGCCTGAAGACGGCGGCGATTTTGTCGACAAAAAACCCTTGCGCAATCAGGAAAGCGCCGTCCGGCCCAAGACCGGACAAACAGACCTGGCGCCATTGATGGCAGCAGTCGGTGCCCCCCGAGATGAGGAAATTATGGATCCTTCAATCCCGCAAAAAATAGAAAAAGAAGAGAGACAGACGGTGGAATCCAAAGCCCCGTCCCGCAAGTATAATCAAGGTCGCTGGCGTGTAGTGCGCTTCTGTTTGCAAGTCAGCTTCGGCGTCGCCATGGCGTCCTTGATAATGTGGCAGAGTGACAACATTTGGAGTTTCTGGTGGCATCAAATCTGGGTCAAAGTACTCGCTCTCTTCGGCCTTACTCCCTGAGGCCAAAAGCCCTGTACTGTCTGGCTGCCGCTATTGTCGCGGCGGCTTTTTCGGTCGCACCGGGCCTGCCCGGCGGCGAAGCCCTGGCAAAAAAATCCTCGGGCAGCGACAGTGAGCACACCACCATTCCGGCGGCGCAGCCCGACCTGACCGGCCTCATTCGTGAAACGATATTTTGCGAAAATCTGGAGCGCGAATCTTACACGCATCTGCCCCAGGGCTACGTGCGCGGGCACAGGCTGCCGCTGGTGCTGGTCTTTCACGGTGGCTTTAATTTAGCAAGCCGTATGGACTTACTGACAGGCTTTAACGACATCGCCGACCAGAACGGCTTCATTGTCACCTACCCTCAGGCCTTCAAGCACCACTGGAACGACGGTCGCAACATCGATGGACACGACAATTTCAACGACGTGCAGTACGCCTGCGAAGTAATCGATCATATGGTGCGCAAGTACAATGTCGATCCCAGCAGAGTTTACGCCTGTGGTATCTCCAACGGCGGTTTCTTCGCGCAGTATCTGGCCATTCGCCAGCCGCATAAAATAGCCGCAGTGGCTTCGGTCGGCGCCACACTGCCGCACATCATCGCCAGCACCCAGACGGCCACGCACCCCATGTCCGTGCTTTACGTAGTCGGTATCGACGACCCGATTATGCCCTTCCACGGCGGACCGCTGCCCAAAATGTTTCGCGATAAAGGATCGGTTCTTTCCGCCGCCCAGGCCGCTCAGTACTGGGTTAATGTCAATCACTGCAATCCCAAGCCCAACTCACTGGACCTTCCGGATATAGACGCCACCGACGGTTGCACAGTCAAATACGCAAACTGGATCAACGGCAGACACGGCACCGAAGTCGGAGTTTTTGGCATCACCGGTGGTGGCCACACCTGGCCCGGCGGACAGCAGTTTGCATCCGAGGGCCAGATTGGCAAAACGTGCAAAGATATCAATGCCAGCAAGGCGATTTGGGATTTTTTCCAGAATCATCACAATTAGAGCCTAACGAGCAAACTCTGCACTCCGGCACTTACCATCAAGAGCAAGTGCTGCCCACTTTTGTCGTTACGAGAGGAAAGTCGATTTCAGTTCCGGCAATATGATTGAAGTAGTTGGTGAAAATATTCAGGGCGATGTGAGCGATGATTTCCACTACTTCTTCATCGGAAAATCCAGCCGCAACTAGATCCTCTAGCGTCGACTTTTCTATCTCACCGCGTTTTTCGACAACCGCGACCACAAACTTGAGTGCGCTTGATGTTTTTGCATCATTAGAACACCCCGTCAGATTAAGCTCCAGCTCGTCCTTTTGCAGTCCGGCTTTGCCGCCCAGGAGCGTGTGCGCGGAAGCACAGTAATCGCAGTGGTTCCGACCGGCGGTAGCCAGCGCTATCTGTTCTCTCAGCTTTGGCGATAGTTTGCCGGCGGTGAGCGCGCCGCTGAACTGCATATACCCCTTAAGGGCCGCTGGAGAGTGAGCCACGGTCAAAAAGAGATTGGGAATCATTCCGAGCTGCCTTTCAACACCGCCCAGAAGTACCTGCGCTTCGGCAGATGCCTGATTTTTTTCGAGAATGGCTATATTTTGCATTGCGTAAACTCCACTGTTGGTATAGATTAGGATTGGTAGACAGATCGGTCTACCCCTTCATAGTAGACCGATCTGTCTACCAACGTCAATAGGCCAAACATTAAATCAACGGCAAAACAATGACTCAACAGGCAAAACGCGAACATCTCATAGAAACGGCCCAGAAACTGTTCTCGAGGAACGGCTACCACGGCACAGGCATAGACCTGATCCTGAAAGAGTCAGGCGTGGCCAAAAAGACTCTTTATCATCACTTCCAATCAAAAGAAGAACTTATAGTCGAAGTACTTAAACGCCACGATGAACAGTTCAGAAGTATGGTTGACCGCAGAGTCAGGGAAATGGCGGATAATCCGAAAGATAGGCTTCTGGCAATCTTTGACGTAGCCCATGAGTGGTTTTCGGATAAGCATTTCTATGGCTGCATGTTCATCAACGCCATCGGTGAGTACTCTGATACCGATTCATCAATCAGGGACGCCTGCAGGGCCTTTAAAGAGGGTATGCGGCAGTATATGGAGTCCCTCTGCAGAGAGGCCGGCGCTAAGAAGCCCAGGGAGCTATCGGAAGAGTTGGCCTTGCTTCTTGAAGGCTCGATTGTCACAGCTCAGGTGTCGCAGATACCAAACGCGGCCGGCATAGCGAAAAGAACAGCAAAATTATTGCTGGAAGCAGCATGATCAGTGGACGTAGAGTTCAACTCAACTAATACCGCCTGGCCACAGCTTGATTCAACAATTTAGAAATAGCGCTCACCGGCGTAGCGTCATTGCGGGCCGTGAGCTGGCTTAGAAACTTACCCAGATTGCCTGTGTGCACGCCCACGACTTCCCCGGCGGAGTTCAAAACAGGGCTGCCCGATGCTCCTCTCTTAGAGAAATAACTGGCCAGCATGCGCTCGGAATCCATCAGGCCGCTATTTGGAACCGGCTCGGGCAATAGCTTTCGTGTAACAGGATGCACAGACAGTAAATTCTTCGGCACATAACCCAGCGGCATTAGATCAGGGCTCACCGGTATAGTTTGAAAATCGCGCACCCGCCCCGGAGCCATTGCCAGAGAGGAATTGCTGCGATGGTGACTGAAAGCCACCACTTCATCACCGGGCCTGGCGTTTTCCGAAGCAAGACGCAGCGGCTTGAAGATCGTCGACGGATCGCCTTTTTCAATCTGCAAAATGGCCACGTCATCAATTTTGTTCGCCGCTATCACACGTGCCTTGTGTGTCACGCCCAGATAATCGGTGACTGCAATCGCATCTTTTCTATCGATGCAGTGATGGTTCGTAACTGCCAGTCCATCTTCACTGATGACAAAGGCATTGCCGCTAAAAACAGTATTGGCCCTGGGCCCACTGTTCCTGGTGGCACGAAATTTCAAAGCTGATGGTGCGGCCTGCTCATAGAGTTGCGCCAGGGGATCGTCCTTGCTGAAGAGACGCATCTCCGGCGTCGAATTCTTGCCGCGCAGACCAATCTGGTCATAGGTCGCAATGCGGGTAAAATTGCTGCCGGCACCAAACAAAGTCTTATTAGCCAGCGCCGAACCGCCAAAGCCGGCGGTAGTGCTGAGAGCGAGATCAAAGGCAAACTTGCCGCCGTGCTCGGCAAAGGCTTTGCGATTTTGCTCATCGTGCTCCTTGTGCGCCCAGGTGTCACTGAGTATCCCGCCAATCTCGGCACCACGACCGAGAAGGTCACGCACAAAGGACACAGTCAGCGCCGTGCCGGCTACAGCCATCAGCGGGCGCATGCCGGGCAGACGAGCTTCAGCGGCTCGTAAAGCAAAACCAGCCGCAGCCGAGCCAACAGCAGTCAGCCCCGTTTCCGCCAGGTGCTCTTTGCTAAAAGCCGCCCGGGCAGCGTCAAATGTGCCGCCGGCCATGACATATATTTCGCGACCGATCTTCTCTCCGCTATCCTCGCCATACATCCGCTGATGGGACGCCATGCGTTCGGCGAAGATTCTATCTTCGTCGTCATCGGAAGAAAAAGCTGTCCGGTCCGCGGTCATAGGACCAGATTAAGCGCGGCCCGGGTGCTTTAACAAACCGGTTAATACGCAGTTTTACTTAAATATGCCGCCGATTATGTCTCCGACAACGCTGCCAGACTCGCCCCTGGCGCCTCCACCGGGAGCGTGACGGAAAATCTCCTCAGCCAGATTGACCACCGGCATGCTCTGCAGGAAGACGCGCCCCGGGCCGCGCAAAGTAGCTAAAAACAGTCCTTCTCCGCCGAACAGCACGTTGCGAAAGCCTTTGATCATTGTGATGCTGAAGGACACCGAAGGGTCCTGCACACCCACATGCCCCACATGCACCTGCAATGTTTCGCCCGGCTTCAGGTCTTTCTCCACGACCTCCCCGGACAGATCCAGAAAAACCCAGCCAGGTCCGGTCACTTTCTGCAAAATGAAACCTTCTCCGCCAAATATACCGGCTCCCAGCTGCTGGCGGAAGAAGATATCGAGAGTGACCGAGGACTCAGCGCAAAGGAAAGTCTCCTTACGACAGACGAGTACCTCACCGGCCGCAAGATTGCGAGCCACAAGACTGCCCGGGAATCGCGGACAAAAAGCAACCATTCCGCCACCGCGCTCGGCGGTAAAATGAGTGAGAAAGAGCGAAGCACCGGAAAGCGATCGCATCAGCCCCTTCATCAGACCACCACCGGTATTGGTGTCCATTTTGATGGCCTCAGTCATCCAGGCCATCTGATGGGTCTGGCTGAAAATCATCTCGCCGGGATCCAGATCTACCTCAAGTGTTTGAAGTGTGGTGCCATGAATTACATGCTGCATCGCTCTCTCCCATCGCTAAATTACGCTAGTGAGAGCATGCCACGGCTAGAAATGGACTAATCTAAAATTTGGGCAGCAGCTGGCGGGCCGAATGCGCGGTCAAACGGCCGGCAACATCTTTGTAGGGCTGGAAGAAATCGCAATCCCAGTATTTTTGCAGAAGCAAAAGCGACTCGGCGAAACGGGGAGCAAAGGGCTTGTCCCAGATAAGACTACCGCCGGAGAAGGCGGACTCGTGCATCAGGGCGCGGTATGCCAGTGGGCGAAGGTCTTCACGGCGCAGGACAAACTCACCTATTTCATCGACATCAGCTCCTGTGGATGCGCGATATTTTGTGTAAAACTCAAGATTGGCCTGGCTGAATATGGCGGCGGCAATGCTCTGCAATTGCTCCTGCAAGTAAGGGCTGAGTTCAAAACTGACGTCGCAGGTATCATCGATGGGCAGTGATTCTGCACTATTTACGGCAACGGTCGAAGCCTCCACCCGCATCATCAATTTGAGTAGCGCCACTGCGCTAATCTCCCCTGCTCCCACAAAAGGGTCCACAACTGAGGACTGTTCAATGGACGAAAGCACGCGATTTGTCATACTAAAGAACCTGCATCGGGGTTGGGAAATGCAACACTGTGATATTAGGGTGCAACTTGTGACAAAGACGTGAAAGAAAAATGGCGAACTGCGGCGTTGCAAAAACTATCGCAGCACCGGCGCCTGGGGCAGTAAGACCGAAAAAACGCTGCCCACGCCTTTTTCACTGCGCACCGATATCGCCCCACCGTTGAGAGCTACGAGTTCACGACAAATGGAGAGACCAAGGCCGGATCCATAACGATACTGGCGGCCGGAGCTGGTCTGGTAGAAAGGCTCGAAAACGTAGTCCAGCTCTTCCTTATCGATGCCTACACCCGAATCTTTCACATCGATTTTGACCCGGTCGGCAACACCAGCGGCCGAGACAACCACCGCCGCACCGGAGGGTGAAAATTTTATGGCATTGCTGAGTAAATTGGTCAGGACTCGATTAATCGACGGCAAATCCGCTTTTACAGTCACGTCACGATCATGGCAGACAATATTGACCTGCCGCGCCTGGGCGCAAGGCTCCACCGCAGGCAGACAGTCATCGATAATCTGACCGAGCTTGACCACGGCAAACTTGACGTTATTGCGTTCCTCCTGCTCGATATTCAAAATCTGCTCAGTCAGCGCCACAACCGTATCGGCGCACTGCTCGGCCGCTTCGATTCTTTCACGGGCAGCCGCGGTCAGCGCCCCGTCGGCTCCGGCCAGCAAAAGGGCAAGTGAACCTTTCAAAACCAGCAGCGGCGTGCGCAGATCATGACTGAGCATGGACATGATGCGCTGGCGCTCAAGAGCGTTGTAACTCAATTGGTCGCAGGCCGAATGCAGCGATCGATCAATAAACGATATTTCACCGGCCCCTACAAGTGGTGGCAACAATTCACGCTTGAGACCAATACGCAGAGCGTTCTCCTCAAGCACGGCCAGCTGCTTCAAGGTATCGGAGGCAAAGACCAGGCCCAGCACAATTGTCAGAGCTATGCCAGCGACAACAAGCACTGCCAGAAGTACCTGTATCGCCGTCTTTAATGAGCGCCCAACCTCACTTTCCTTTGATTCAAACAATTGCTCCTCGGCAGTTGCCTGCTCCAGACCTGCTTTTAATTCACCACAGAGTCGGATCAGATGCCCTCTAATCATGCCGATACTCTGCCAGCGGTTGCCCGCAGAATCATTAGCGGGCACAAGTCTCGCCTGGTCCTGCAGACGCACGAGCCCGGAGAGCGCCGCCTGCAATTTAGGCAGAGCGCCGGAAGCACGACGGTCCGAGGCCACAGTGCGACGAAAAGCAGCCAGGCAGGAATTACACTTTGCGAAATCAGACTGAATGTAGAAGTTTACATCCCGGGCACGAGTATCGATGCTGGCGGAGAGAAGCCGGCCGCTGGCGTCGAGAAAGGAAAATGAAAACAGCCCCAGGCTCACCAGAATGTCCTTGGAATGAGCGATGCTGCGGGCTTTGCTTTCCGCTTGCGAAAAAAGCACCCAGAGACCGGCGCCGATGATGAGCTGAAAAACCAGAGGGACAACCAGCAGGATTATGAACCTGGACTTGAGACTGAGATTGCTTACTTTGCTCATCAGCGGTCACCACACTCTCTCAGAGCGGCGATATTGGCTTCTGCCCTGGTGCCGGTCTGCTCTGCATAACGGGAAGCGGCCAGATAAGCGGCGGCTTGTTTGTAATCGTGGCGACCAATCGCCGCATTGAAGCGCTCAAACTCCCGCAATTTCGAGCCACCCATATTGAAGCTCAGGTCCACCAGTACATCCTGAACTTTATGCGGATGCCCGGTCAGATCCGGATAGAGCGATACTGCGTCTCTGGTGGCATCCAGCAAATCTTTTTGAAAGAGGGCGCTTATCTGCTCGGGGCTCAGTTGCGTTTGTTTCTTGCCGGCAGGACAACTGGCGTCGCGCAGCAGTGTGTCATAATCCGCACCGACTTCGGCGATGCGCTGCCTGGCGCCATCTTTGATCAGATTAAAACCGATACCGACCGTTGGGATGCGGCGACTATCCAGATAGGCAGCCGGGCAGGAGTCCTCACGCAGTTCAAAGTGCGCCTGCAACTCGGCTATTTTTGACGGAGTCAAATAGGCATTTATGACCCGGGCCTCGGCTAAAAACTGCTGATACTGATCAGCCAATCGCTTCACCGTCACCGCACCGGTCAGTTCATAGGTTTGCTCTACCTGACCGGATTTAAAATGAGCGCAATGGACCTTCGTCTGTCCTGCGACAGTGTCGCTCATCAGACCCTTATTGACGATTGACCAGACCTCTTTTTTATCGTCATAGGTATAGGTCTTATCCGGAGTCACTATCTGAGTCAGGACATCACCGCTCCAGACAAATTTTTCATCAGCCGCAGACGGTCTGTAAGAAAAAATCACTTTCTCACCGTCGGGGGCAAAAAGCCTGGCAGCACCCGTTTGCATATCGATGGTGACTGTGCCGTAATCGGTGGTAAAGGAGCGTCTGGAAAAATCAACCAGGTCAATTTTGGGCAGATTAAAAGGCAGAGTTTCAAACGACGAAGGACGCTTGTACTGGTCCCGCATCTGGTCCGGTCCCGGGTAATCCAGCAACCGTACACCACTGCGTGGCTGATCAGCCACATCACCGCGCTCGGCATTTCGTACTTCGGACATCGGCACCTCATGCTGTTTGAAGGGATGCACGAAGACTAGAAGAGAGTTGTTGCCGATACGTTAACGCCGACAGGAATTGCAAAAGGGCAGATTTAACGCATAATTTATCGGCCGGCGGGGTATAGTGCGAGAGCAGACCTGTGTCAGACGTACACTTCAGCTGCCCGAGGAATTTGTTATGGCCCAAAACGACAATGCTAACGGCCCCTTTGAGGCCATCAAAGAAGGCGTCGAGTCTCTGGCAAAACTATTCCCGGTGGCGGATCTGGGCAATATTTTTAAAGCTGACGCCGGCAGACTCAACGGCGCTCAGGACTGGGTCAACCAGCATCTGGGCCCGGCCAGCGACATGCTGCCTTTTGCCGACCACCATCAGGCCGGGCACCACTAACACCGGCTTTTTTATTGTTGAGCTTCCATGCGCATCTGACCGCTGATGCTCAATGCGTGCATCTTGGCGTGGCGCGCCAGGCGCTTCACACCATCCGGCTTGGACAACTTGCCGTCACGGATTTCAGTTTGAATATTGAGGGCATCTTGCAAGAGCTCGCGTGTGATCACTTTCCATTCCACCAGAAGCGATCCCAGCGGTCGCACCGACTCGCGCATTTCATCCAGAGCGTTGGTCAGGTGATCGATATTGATATTACCGCTGGCGATGAGCAGCTCGCCCAACTTGGCAGTTGGCTTGTTCTGCGGATGCCAACCGAGCTGGTCCAGGGCCTGCTCCAGCAAAAGATGTTCACGGGAGGCAGTGGAAAGGCCGAGAATCGCCAGCTCCACTTCCAGAAGTCCGTCCCGGATCAAACTCTGCGCTTCCACAGCGGCAGCCAGATCTTCCTTTGTGATAAACCCCGACATGATAAGCACTTTTCCGATCATCTGACCGGTATCCTGGGCGATGGATATAGCCTCATGTAAATCCTGCTTACGCAGCACACCTGCTCTTGTGAGAAGCTCCCCCACTTTTGGGTTCGAATTTTTCGATTCCGTCATCCCCAAGCCCCCTGAATTCCGCGCCACTATCGCCCGAAAGCTCCATCTATATTTATTGGACGGAAAGCTCAATTTCTAAACCCAAGATGTAGTTTTCTATAGCGTAAACAACACAATTTTGCGATTCACAGAACGTACACCATCAGCGCTTATGATTTGATGTGATGACAGAGAAAAAAAGCCAGAGCAAAATGACCACGGGTGTAAATCCTGACGCGGCCCCTGCAATTGTGTGGTTTCGCCAGGATTTACGCCTGGCCGACCAGCCGGCCCTCTACCGAGCCCTGGAGGACTGCAGTAGTGGCGGCGGTCATGTACTGCCGGTCTTCATCTGGGCCCCGGAGGAAGAAGCGCCCTGGGCGCCTGGAGCCGCCTCCCGCGTCTGGCTGCATTTTTCGCTGACAAGACTGGCGGCCGACATCAAGGCACTGGGCTCGCAGCTTCTCATTTTTGACTGCTCGGCGCGGGGCTCCAGCCTGGAAGTGCTCGAGGGATTGTGCAGCGCGACAGGGGCGGGCAGCGTCTACTGGAACAGGCGCTACGAACCGGTTGTCATAGAACGGGATAAAAAAATCAAAACCGCCCTCAAGGAAAAAGGGCTGACAGTGCAGACTTTTAACGGTTCACTCCTGCTCGAGCCCTGGGAGCTGGCGACGCAGGAAGGCAAGCCCTACCAGGTATTTACACCCTTCTGGCGCGCCTGCCAGCTCAAACTGCAGGCCAACCAGCTGCAGCACCGTCCCCTGGAAGCCCCGGGCAAAATGCCCTTTCCCTCCGAACTGACACAAAAACTCTCTCAACAAAAACCTGGCTATATGCAGCCGACCACAGTCGATGACCTCGGCCTCCTGCCCGCAATTAAGTGGGACACAGGCATAAGAGAAAGCTGGCAGCCGGGGGAAAAAGGTGCGACCGAACAGCTGGAAAAATTTATGAGCTCGGCCCTCAAGCAGTATAAAGAGGGGCGGGACAGGCCAGAGCTGGAGGGTGTCTCGCGCATGTCGCAGCACCTTCATTTTGGTGAAATCAGTCCCCAGATGATCTGGGACAGAGTGCAGAGTCACGCACGCTCAGCTGCGGCGAACGGCACAGGAGCCGGTGCCGAAGCGTATTTGCGCGAGCTGGGCTGGAGAGAATTTTCCCACCACCTGCTCTATCACTTTCCGCAAACACCGACCAATCCGCTGCGTCAGCAATTTGAAAATTTCCCCTGGTCAAAAGACAATCGCGACCAGGAAATGGCCGCCTGGACCCGCGGCCTGACCGGTTATCCCATTGTCGATGCCGGCATGCGCGAACTCTGGCATACCGGCATCATGCACAATCGGGTACGCATGATTGTCGCCTCCTTCCTGGTCAAAGATTTACTCATCCCCTGGCAGGAAGGCGCCCGCTGGTTCTGGGACACCCTGGTCGATGCCGACCTGGCGCAGAACACCCTGGGCTGGCAGTGGACCGCCGGCTGTGGGGCAGACGCCGCTCCTTATTTCCGTATTTTCAATCCAATTTTGCAGGGTGAAAAGTTTGACCCCGACGGCAACTATGTGCGGCGCTGGGTGCCCGAGCTGGCCAAACTGAAAAGCAAATGGATCCACAAGCCGTGGCTGGCGCCGGAAGCCGATCTGAAAGCCGCCGGCATAAAACTGGGAGACGACTATCCGGCCCCCATGGTCGATCACTCCTATGCCCGCGACCGCGCACTGACGGCATTCAAACAGTTAAAAACCGGCTAGATTACGGCCTTTTCAGGCTTTTTGCCCAGTTCATGCATGATGTGATAGTTGGTGCGTGCCAGGAGCAGATCCAGTCGAGGATCGGCTATTTGAGCCTGTCTCTCAAAAAGAGCGGGATCGGAGGGATAGAAGTGCCAGGTAACATAGCAGCCCGTACCGCGCTGTTTGATATCACATTCCAGTTTAATTGAGATATGCTCTTCCTTAGAATCAGCACTGCTGCGGGGTACAAGAGCACCCTTGATGGCCGGTGTGGTCACGCTGCCAATCACCCGCTCGGCCTTCTCGATAGGCTCGGAGACCTGCACCACCTTGAGACTCCAGCGAGTGGCATAGTTGCCGTAGGCCAGGGCGCGTTGCACCGATTTTGAGCCTTCGATGTAGCTCTGCTCACTCAGAATCGGACCGGGGGTGTGGTCAACCGGACCGAGCTTGGGACGTATGACACTGCGCAAAAACTGCAGTTCGAAAAAATTCCTCAGTCGCGGCACGATCACCAGCACCACGAAGGCAAACAGCATCAGACCGGCGGCCAATTGATAGGGATACATATTCATCGGACACTATGCCTGGTAAGTCTAAACAAAAGCCACCTCGTGATCCTATTTTAGGTCTTCGCCCTCAATCTGTAACCGACGCGGGGGATATTTTCAATAATAGACTCAGACTCGCTGCATCCGGGATCATCGAGCTTCTGTCGAATACGCTTAATAGCCGTGCGCACGGCATTTCCACCGGTTTCAGAATCAGTGCTCCAGACCCTGGCGAGGATATTATCAGAACTAAAGACCTGGTCCGGATGGCGCATGAAAAATTCCAGCAGGGCAAATTCTTTAGGCAAGAGGTGCACCGAGACCTCACCCTTGGTCACGCGGTGACGGCCCGAGTCCAGGGTGATTTCGCCACAGCGCAGGACCTCATTTACTATCAACTCGCCCCGTCGCTGCACGGCCCGCAGTCTGGCATTCAATTCACGCATGCTGAAAGGCTTAACGAGATAATCGTCGGCTCCGCCGTCCAGACCCAGTTCGCGGTCGGCCACAGTGGTTTTGCCGGTCAAAAAGATAATCGGTGTGCGGCCGCCGCCGGCCCGAAACTGCCTGCAGACGTCAAGGCCTGAAATCCTGGGCAGGTTCCAATCGAGTACTATTACATCGTACTGGGAATCCCGCAGCATCAGCAAACCGGACTGACCGTCGAAGGCCTTATCCACCTGATGTTCAGACGAAAGCCACTCGCTTATCATGTCAACAAGGTCGACATCGTCGTCAACTAGTAAAATCCTGGCCATCCGCTCTTTCAATTTAGTCCGTCAATCGATCAACAGTAGCAATATATAACAGAAACCCGTTTCTGGATTTTTACCCATTCCGCAGTTTCATATGCCCCTGCCCCAATTATCACTACTAAAAAAGATGATTTTGCTGCTCTCGCTGCCCGCAGTCGTGCAGCTTGGCATCACCGGGGGCATGCTTTTTCTGGAGTACCGCACCGAGATGCAGGTGCAAAAGGCCGACCACGCGCGCCAGATACACGACAGCATCAACCAGCTGATCAAAGACCTCTATCAGATCATGTCCAGCTGCGAAAACCGAACTCTGACCTCTCTCGGTCCGGGCAATTTGTTTTTCGGCCAGGAACAGAGCAGCATCTACAAACAATACAGCCTGCTCAAAGACCTGCTCAAGGACTCACCCGCCGACCTGGCGATTGTCCAGACATCCGAACGGTCAGCCCTGGCGGCCATGGCCATAGTACAGCAAGTAAAAGAGATGCTTGACCAGGGCGACATCGGCAACCGCCCGGAAAGGCGTCCCATGATCATGCAATTGCGCAGACTGACGAGCATGATTGCCTCCAGAGAACTGGTTGATCTGGCCAATAGACAGAGTCAGATTGTCGATGCCGGCCCGACCAAGCTCAGGCGCTTGAGGCAGGAGGCCTGGTGGATTCTCGGTCTGGGCAGCTTCGCCGAACTGATCCTCTTTGTCGCCCTGGCTCAGTACCTCATACAAGGAGTAGCTCTGCGTCTGGATCGGCTGGTAGACAATACCGAGAGTCTGGCGCAGCAAGCCCCGTTGCATCCGCTCGATGAGGGGGACGATGAAATTGGCCTGATAGACAAAACCATGCACGACATGGCCCGCTCCATTGAAGAAATCACCGCCAAACAAATGGCCGTCGTCGACAATGCCGGCGATATGATCGTCTCGATGGATGAAAACGGGCAGATTACCAGCACCAATGCCGCCGGGGGCAAATTATTCGGCTGCCATCAAGCCGAATTGATCGGCAAAAATTATCGCGATATCGTCAACCGCAAAGATATAGACGCCCTCTCCAATCATCTCCTTCTGGCCCGGGCAAACAACCCGGTCAAGCCAGTCCCGCTGCGCATGGTGGGCCGGGCGCGCCGACCGCTCTACGCCGTCTGGTCAGCCCAGTGGGTCGAGAGCGAAGGTCAATATTTTGCAGTCGTGCATGATCTGACCCAGCTCAAAGAAGCGCAGCAGATGAAACAGGAAGTCGTATCCATAGTGACCCAGGATCTGAGTGTGCCGTTGTCCAATCTCTCGACTTTCCTCGAACGACTGGAGGACGGCTCCATCGCCGGGACACCGTCGCTGGCATCGGCTAAAAGAAATGCCAATCAAATGCAAATGCTGATAAACGACCTGGTGGATATGGAAAAAGCAAAAAACGGCATGCTGATGCTCAGCGCCGACCACCTCTATCTCGATAAAATTATTGACCTGGCACAGGTTATCGTGGCGCCCTTCGCCGAGGAAAAAGGAGTAGTCCTGGACTGTCGGCGCAGCGGCCTGACGGTTAACGGAGAAGAGGACAAATTGGTGCGGGTGCTGGTCAATCTCCTCGGCAACGCCGTGCAGTTTGCCCCGCGAGAAACATCAATCCTTCTGGTCAGCAACAGTCAGGACGGCTTTGCGCAAATAAGCATCACCGATAAGGGTCCGGGTATGGCAGCGGAACAATTAGGCACCATATTTGATGCCTTCACCCCCGGCGACGTCACCGCCGACGAAGCAGCGCAATCCAACGCCGCGAACTCGCCCGGCTCCGGACTGAGTCTGGCTATCAGCAAAGCCTTCGTCGAATTGCATGGAGGTAAAATCAGCGTGGCTTCCAAACCAGGCGCCGGCACAACCATTACTTTCACCCTGCCCCTGGCGGCGGCGGAGAAACGCACGGCCGCCACATAAACCAGGCACCAACTCAGCTCAGAGTCAGTGTTTTCTTATGTGCCCAAAGACGCCTTTGACTGCCGCTCCGGCCTGCTTGCCTTTTTCCACCGCCATATCTTTCGCCTTTTCAGCGGTGGACTTTTCTTCGCCCAGAGACTCCTTATCAGCGTCATAGGCCACGCGCACACCATGGTCTCTAACCTTTACCTGCCCGAGCTTGCCGTTCGACTCAAAAAACTCCACTGTCGGCAAATGAGAATTGCCATGGCCGTCTCTCTCACGCTGGCGCTCATAGGCCTTAGCTGCGGCCAGAGCTTCCCTGCGCTCCTGGGGATTGATCTGAGCCAGCTCATCGTGGAATGCATGGGGATGTCTTTTATCAAGCGCGGCATTGACCAATCTCTCGCCTTCAAGTTCAATCTTGGCGTCGTGCCGGGCCTGTTCTGCGGCGGTCATGTGATGCTCAGGTGCATGTGCTTGTGCCATTTGCGTTCTCCGATGAAAAGAAAGTGTCTCAAGCGAGGGGCTTTCGATGGCAACAGAATAGCTCTGTCCAGGGGCGCTGTTGTTTCCGAGTTGTTAAAAAGCCGGCGCGCTTCGCGGCGGTATACAAAGGTTGGCAGAGCCGGTTGATCTGCACCCCTTTAACAAATCGGAAACAACAACCCGGTAGCAAGGCCCTACAGTAGGCTGGTCTCCCCCCATCCCCAGGGCCGCAGTATATGAACGTGCTTATAAATATAGACAACCAGTCGGACCAACCTATTTACAGGCAAATCGTCGATGAACTGATTGCCGCCATACAACAGGGCTATCTCAAAGGCGGCGAGAAGCTCCCTTCCACCAGGGATCTGGGCAAGGCTCTGGGCATATCGCGTTTCACGGTTATGCGCAGCTACGAGGACCTTGTGAGCGCCGGCTATGTCACCATTGCCACCGGCAGCGGTGCATTTGTCAGCAATGACCTGCCCCAGCAGTCAGCGCAACCAAGCCCGAGTACAGCGGTCGGACGTACAGCCGAGAGAAAATCACTCTCCCATTTCGCCCAGCAAGCCGTACGTGCCGCGCAGTTTGAACCGGGCGCCAGTCAGTGGCACAGCCAACTAAACTACGGCGCACCGGCCTTTGAACTATTGCCGCTGAACCGCTGGAAAGAAGTCTTGTATCTGGCGACAAGAGAAATACAGACCGAGGACCCTTCCCTGCGTCACAATGCCTTCGGCCGACCGGAGCTGCGCGAAGCGGTAGCCGAATACGTCAGTCGCTCAAGAAGAGTAAAAACCAGCTCACAGTCAGGCTCGAATATCGAGAGAGTGGTAATTTTTTCGTCCTTTCAAAATGCCCTGGATTTTGTCCTGCGACTGCTGGTCGACCCGGGCGAGGCCTGTGCTCTGGAAAGCCCGGGCCTACCCGATCTCTATCGCAGCTTCCTGGCCTGTGGCGCCACTGTGCATCCTGTCACCGTAGACAGCGCCGGTATGAGCGCGCGCGCTTTGAACGCGGCTGAAACTTCCTTCAAGGTAATTTGCGCCAGTCCCTCTCGCAATGAGCCCACCGGCGCAACCATGTCGAGCGAACGCCGGGTCGAGATTTTGCGCGCCGCCGCCGACCACAACGCCTATGTCATCGAAAACGACCTCGGGCACGAATATCGCTATGGCCAGAAACCAATACCATCGATACAGGGTATGGATGAACAGGACCGCGTCATCTATATCGGCGCCTTCGGTCCCGTTCTCAGTCCACTGACACGCACAGCCTATGTTGTGCTACCGGAACACCTGGTAGCCACAGCCTACCAGATCAAAACCTTGATTGAGCCAGACTATTCGCCGGTCGATCAGATCGCTCTGGCCCAGCTGATGCAAGGGGGACACTTCGAGCGTCACATCAAGCGCACGACCGAGCTATACGCCGAACGCAGAGCCGCACTTGTGCATACACTGACCAGCGAGTTCGGCGATTCGGCACGCATCATCACCTCCGGCACCGGCACTCAGCTTACCGTGCGTTTTAATGAGAGTCTGCAAAAATGGCGCATAGTAGAAGCAGCTGCCAGACATGGTGTATCGCTGGTTTCACTGGATTACTTTTATCCGGTTGATCAGAGCAAAAATGAATTCATCATGGCTTTCGCGCACCTGGAAAGCACTCACATAAGAAGTACGGTCAAGGCCTTCGCCGCCGACCTTACGACTTCCTTCGTGGCGCCGACCAGCGCAGCGGTGGTCAGTCTCGGTACCTGATTGGCGGTAGCCAAATAATTCAATAGCAGTATCACCGCCGGTGCCTCCACGAGGGCCGGCGGTTTACTTTGCCCGGTGGCAAGCAAACCAGTTTAGCCAATACACCCCAACCACAGATACCGCTGCCATATGAGATGGTACGGTATCTTCGTAGAAGCACCAGGCAAGCCGCTCCCAGACGTGGAGAGCAGCGCGCCGCGCAGGCTACTATGCGGATATCAATCCATTTCCCTTTCTCTCCAAGCAGGCCAAGCACCCGTCTCAAAACCAGCCAGCTTCTCTCTAGCAACTTCATTCCGTCGTGGCCAGGCCGCGTCGGTAAGACATGTCTGTCCCAGGTCAACCAAAAAAGCGAGGAAATCACATGATCGTTATCGAACACGTAATCAACGGCACGACCTACCTCTGCGTCGTTACGCCATACGAGAAGAGCCGCATCGACGCCGGGCATTCCGTGCACATCCCCCAGGACCGTCGCACCAAGAAACGTCCCGGCATCCCGCGCTCCATGCAGCTCGCGCAAGCCGGCATCGCTGCTCCCCCGATCGTTTTCTAACGTTCCAGAATCAGAAAGGAAGCGCCACGCTATGACTCACAATATCAATCAGGCCAGCAACGGCAAGACCATCACGGTAAAGCAGGGCGACAATCTCTCGCTCTGTCTCAACTATGTCCAGGGCGAGACGCATCCCATGACGGCCTGGACATTCGGCGACAACTTCTCCTTCAACTCACATCTCTCGCTCGGCACCATGGAGGTCAGCGGCGGCGTGCGCAGAATGGAGTTCACGGCCATCAAACCGGGCACTGTCACCATCCGGCTGCGCGAGTACTACGTGCTCGGCATCGACGGCCCCAGCAACACCAGACAGGTCTTCACCCTCACCGTCAACATCAGCTAACCCGCAGAAAGGAGGTCAACATGAAGGCTTTTCATACCAAACATAAAATCATCGCCGCAGTGTCGATCTCCGCACTGCTTGTTTGTATCTTCCTGAGCATTCGACTGGCAAAAGACCAAGCGCCGCCACCGCCGCCGTTGTTTAAGCCAGACAGCCGGTTTGCAATTGGCGTCAACTACCCCTGGCGCAACTACGGCGGTGACTTTGGTGCCACAGTCTGGGGCAGCCACGATGGAGTAAGCACACCGGCAGCCGGCGCCGAAATTGACCGAGATTTTGCCCATCTTGCCGACCTCGGACTCAATGTCGTGCGCTGGTTTGTCTTCTGCGACGGCCGCGGAGGGCTCACCTTCAGCTCCGACGGCCAGGTGACCGGAATAGACTCCCACGTCATCGCCGACATGGGAGCAGCCCTGCAACTGGCCCACAAACACAACATTCGCCTGATCTTCGTCCTGCTCGACTTCAACTTCGCGCAGCGCACGGTCTGGGCCAGCGGGGTGATGGTCGGCGGACATCGCAAGGTGATCGAAAACCCCTACTACAGCTCCGGCTTCCAATCCAACGCCCTCGCCCCACTGCTTCAGGCCTTCGGCACCAGCAGCGACATCGCCGCCTGGGAGATCATAAACGAGCCGGAATGGATAATGACCGCCTATCCCTTCTGGCAAATCAAAAAGCTGGACGAGAAGAAAGTGCAAGCCTTCGTGCACAGCACGGCGCTTTTTATAAAAGCCCGGGCAAAACAACCTGTCACCGTCGGCAGTGCCTCGCGCGAAGGCTTGAAGTACTGGGGCGGCTGTGATCTGGACTTCCTGCAGTTTCACAGTTATCCCTACCTGGAGCGCAAGAACCCTCTCGACACTCCGGCAGTCGATCTCAATTACAACATCCCCATTGTACTGGGCGAATTCCCCACGGACAAAACCAGGCTCGACACCGGCCAGTACTTCCAGCTGATGTATCAAAACGGCTACGTGGGAGCGCTGGCCTGGAGCTACCGCGCCCGAGACAAGTACACCAACTTGACCCAGCAAGAACAGGCCATCAAGGCCTGGCGCAAAGGACATGCGGCCGCTCACCCCTGAGCTGAGCGGCTGCAAACTCTTAACCAAGCCAAACCTGAGCAAAGGAGCTCTCTAAATACATGTCTCAATCGACCAGCAGCAGTGTCCGGAGCAATAACTCCCATCTGAAACTCTCCGCCATCCTGGCGCCGATCGTGGCGGCCAACGCGCGGCGCGCCGCACTGGAAAGCCCCAAGCCCGCAGCGGCAAAGCGGCACTACGACAACATCCGGCCACTCACCGCCGCCGACGGCAGTGTCTTCGTCGCGCCCTACGACGTGAACTGAGGACATTTTCTCTCAGACAAAGAGAGGGAGTTGGTTTGACTGCCAACTCCCTCGCCCGAAATTCTCTCACCGCCGTCTTTAGTTGGTCGGGCAGTCTTTTGCCCACGTCAAAATTTCTTGTCTCGAAACGGGTTTACTAGCAACCAAAGATGCCCAGTATGAATACAACTTTTCGATGTCGCCAACAAAAGTTTCTTTTCCCGAAGGATCTGAAACTTTGATCGCTACAAGGTTATCCTCATTCTGTAATTCGCTTTCAGGAATATTGCAGAGCCTAGCGAAACGCAACGGTATTTTGTGGACGATCACAAATTCCTGTTTCTGATCAGTTCTCAAATTCTGATGACTAGCGACATATGCCCGCACATCTGTACCGTCATAGCAGGGTTTAATTCCATTTTTTCCAAAAGATAGCTGAATAGGCACATCTGTCCGTTTGATCACATTTGGATTGAGGGGACTTAAAGAACAAACAGCTTCAAGACATTCCGCATCGTATTGATGATTACCGGAACTGTGTGTAATGGATGCCTCGTGTAGAAAACCTTTGCTATCAGGTAAAACGCTGATTTGTGCATAGCCTGAATTCGCCGAGCAGGAGCTGCTCCAAAAATTCAAAATCCCCTTTGCGAAAGGCATCCCAACCTTTGAGATTTTGCCTTTGGTACAGATGCCTTCTTGTTCTGCCAGTGCCGGCCAGTTGAAAGTCAAAGCGCTTAGAAATGCAATCGTGCAGATGGTTCGATAATTCATGGTCTCAATCCTAGTTAAATCCGGTGGCGAAGGAGAAAGTATAGTAACTAATACACGAAAGCATAGAAACTTCTTTCAGGCCATAGGGTTTTTACTAAAGTGGAATAATCAGCCACCGTCCATCTGTTCAATTCGATTTTTTCGCAGCTCTACTACTCTTCTTCGTACGCTACCCGCAGCTCTAGCTAATCAGGGCAAATACTCTTTGAACTCATAAGCAAGATACGCTGCAGCGGCCGTCGGTAAGCTGAGTTTAGGATTTTTAAAGGCAAACTTGAGTGCTGATCCGCCGCCATCAATTACAGCTTTGCTCACTTGCCTTCCAACGCTGGAACGACCACTCATAACGGTCAGTCCTCCGACAACAAGCCCAAGCAGAAGAGCCGACTGTTCTAGTTTTTCAATCGTTCCGGCCACCAGACCTTTCTCGTGGGACTGAGGCAGCGGAACATGATGACCGGGTCCTACCGGAGCCTGACCGTAAAATGGAGCATCGCTACCCCCCATGTAGATAGGAGGCATACGCGTATCTACTGAACGCGGCGCAGAAAAAACTTGCGTCTGAGCCTCAACCGGCTGGGGTCTGGGTGGCGGCGCACCATAGAGCAGGTCATTGACGTTCCAAGCTGGAAGCGAACCGCGCCCCAAAGTCTGATTTTCCAAAATGTCATTGAGCCCCACGCGATCAGACATTGCCACGTCCTCCTCACCTTACCCTCACTAATGAGGATGAAGCATGCTGAGTGACACTGGCGTGAAATTTTCCCAATTACGAGAATCCCCAGCCAATTCCTACCGCACGCTGACGGCAGTCTCCAGCACCTTGGCGTAGAAGTCTTCCCCGTTATCATTGATGACGATGAAAGCCGGGAAATCTTCGATCTCCACTTTGTGCACGGCTTCCATGCCCAGTTCGGGATAATCGATGATTTCCACCTTGCGAATGGAATCCTGCGCCAAACGAGCCGCCGCACCACCAATGGTGCCGAGATAGAAGCCGCCATATTTACCGCAGGCCTCGCGCACATTTTTGCCGCGATTGCCCTTGGCCAGAGTAATCAAACTACCGCCGCGGGACATGAGCAGGTCGGCGTAGGAGTCCATACGTCCGGCGGTTGTCGGACCGAAAGAGCCGGAGGCGAAACCATCGGGAGTCTTGGCCGGACCGGCGTAATAGATGGGATGCTTGCCGATGTATTCGGGCATTTCCTTGCCGCTTTCAATCAGTTCTTTCCATTTAGCATGAGCAATGTCGCGGGCCACTATCAAGGTGCCCTTGAGCATCAAACGCGTACCAGGCGGTTTGCCGGCCAGCTGCGCGCGGATTTCATCCATTGGCCGCGACAGGTCCACAGAAATTGTCTCGGAGGCAAGATCCGCGGTCTCCACCTCGGGCAAAAATCTAGCCGGATCGTGTTCCAGATCTTCCAGCCACAAACCATCGGCATCGATTTTGCCCATAATCTGTCTGTCGGCACTGCAAGAAACACCTATGCCGATGGGCAAGCTGGCACCATGGCGGGGCAAACGCACAACGCGTACATCGTGACAGAAATATTTACCGCCAAACTGGGCACCAATACCCATCTTGCGCGTGAGGTCCAGCACCTGTTTTTCCAGCTCGATATCTCTAAATGCGCGACCGGACTTATCGCCGGTGGTGGGCAAATTATCGAGATAGTGGCAACTGGCCAGCTTTACTGTTTTGAGTGTGAGCTCAGCGGAAAGACCGCCGATGACAATCGCCAGGTGATAAGGAGGACAGGCGGAAGTACCCAGGGAGCCAATCTTCTCGGTCAGGAGTTTGGCCAGCGATTCGGGATTGAGTACTGATTTTGTTTCCTGCAGCAAAAATGTTTTATTGGCCGAGCCGCCACCCTTGGCGATGAAGAGAAACTCGTAACTGTCGCCGGGATCGCTATAAATCTCAATTTGCGCAGGCAGGTTGCTGCCGGTATTGGTTTCCTGATACATGCTCAGGGGCGCCATCTGGCTGTAGCGCAAATTGCATTCGCTGTAAGTCTTTTTGATGCCTTCGGCAATGGCGGCGGCGTCATCGCTGTCGGTCCAGACATGATCGCCTTTGTGCGCTACGACAATGGCAGTGCCCGTGTCCTGGCACATCGGCAGGGTGCCTCCGGCGGCGATGGCGGCGTTTTTCAGCAGTTCGAGGGCAACAAACTTATCATTCGACGAAGCTTCCTTATCATCGAGTATGCCGCGCAGCATCTCCAGATGACTGGTGCGCAGCAGATGCGAAACATCGGTAAAAGCGGCCTTGGCCAGCTTGGTCAGCGCCTCGGGCTTGACCACCAGCATCTTGCGACCGTTCCATTCCTCAACCCTGACGTCCTCTTTGCCGAGGGGGCGATATTTGGTGGTGTCTTTGCCAAGATGGAAGATACTCGCGGTGCTTTGCGACATGGGTTATTACTCTCAAGAGAACGGCCAATACTAAGTCTTGATAGTACGGCGAGTTACGCCTCAAGAAGAAATGAAGCGAACAAATATTCATATTTAGGGACTTGTAATGAGCTAGACCGAGCCGCAGGCGGCGGCCAGCGCATCGAGAGCGCGACCGTAGTGTTCTTCGGCATGCATGGTGTAACCGCCACAACGCAGCTTCTCCGGCCGACCGTCGGCACCAAATGTATATTTCAAGGGTTCACCTTCAAAGGCAAATCCATTAGCCCTGGTCATTTTCAGTGTCTTTGCATCAACCACCTGCAACTCTTCCACTTCCATAAGCGGCATCCAGCTGCTGGGATCGAAGCCTACGAGCTGCTCTCCGCGCGGCAGCACCTCCATTACCTTAAACAAATTGACAAATCTTCCGCGGAAACTATCGAGCAGAGCCAGGCGTTCTGGGGAAATCGTGGCGGCGGCCCGGGCATTGCTCTCAAAATGATCGAAGAAAGCATAAACAGCACGACAGATGGCGGTGGGATCGGCGTCTATGCAATTGGTCAAAACCGATACGACCATGCCGGCCGCAGGATCGCACAGAGTGCGGGTAGCCATGCCCGGGAACGCACCGGCATGGCCTATCACCCGGCGTGTGCCGACGAGGTCGACCTGCAAGCCGAGGCCATATTCCTGGTCGAAGGTACTGTTGGTCACAGGCCACTGGGTGCGCTGCATTTCCTTTTTTGTCTCATCGTTTAAGAGCAGTCCGCTGCCCTGGATATGGGCGGAAAAATATGTGCAGAGATCAGCAGCCGTCGAATAGAACCCGGTGGCGGCCGCCAGTGCCCTGGTATTAACTTTGATATTGAGCGGCAGCCGCGTCTTCTTACTCACCCATTCGCTGCGGCTATAGCCGCTGGCCAGGCGAGATGTTATGGCCTGAGTCACTTCAGGTCCGGTGTTTTTCAGACCCAGCGGGGAGATGATGTTTTCCTGCACATACTGGTGGAACGTCGCACCGGACACGGCTTCCACTATCAGACCTAACATGCCGTAGCCGTGATTGGAGTACTTCATCTTCAGATTGCAATCGAAGACCAGATCGGCTTCCAGTAGCTCTCGCTTGAGCCGCTCCTGATCGGGGAAATCCTTCATGTAGAGCCAGCAATCAGCGTCCAGACCGTCACGGATAATGCCGGCACTGTGGCAGAGCAGCTGACGGGTCGTGACATTGGCCATGCGTTTATCTTTGTGAGCCGCCAACCAGGGCAGATATTTCACCACCGGAGCGTCCAGTTGCAAAAGCCCCCTTTCACTCAATTGCATCAGCGCGGTGCCGGTGAAAGTTTTTGAGTGCGAAGCGACGCGAAAAATATGATCGGTAGTTAGTTTTTCACCGCTGGCAAGATCGGCATAACCAAAGGCTTCGTTTAACACCAACTCATTGTTGATGGTCACTGCGACGGCAAAGCCGGGCAGGTCACATTGCTCGTAGCGCAAGCTGAGCCAAGATTTGAGAAAAGTAACAGTACGCTCGACAACATCTTTTTGCATTTCGCAATCAACTCCACCAGGTGCCTGAAAAAGCCATGGCTAGAGATCTTACTGCCTCCGCCCCGCCGCTGTCAGCTTATCCAAGCAAAGCTTGCGCAAGGCGTGCGAGTCCCATGAGTACGGAATGTGAGAAATATCTCCCGCGCCATAGCTTTGATCTCTTGTCATGAAATTAGCAGGGTAAAGACACTACCTGCTTTCTCAACAAACAAAACCACCAGAAACAAACTTTCTCCACCAGAAACGAACTTTCCACCCGATCAAGCCAGAAACGTCTGGTCGGGTGGGCTCTGTCCTGGTTTCTCACCCCCTCTCTAACAACCCTTTTTGAAAGGTGACCTGCCTATGAGCAAAGAACTGTCTTCAAGCTCCGGCCTCACTCCAGAGACCGGCACCGGTCCATCCACGGCCTTCGGCCTGGATGACACTTACATCACCAATGCGATGCAGGCCTGGGACGTCCCCGGACTCTCCATCGCCATCGTCAAGGACGGCGTTACCGTCTTCTCGAAGGGCTATGGCGTTTTGACCGCCGGTCGCAAAGCGCGGGTCAATCGCGACACGCTCTTCACCATCGGCTCCTGCACCAAGGCCTTCACCACCGTCGCCGTCGGCCTCCTCGTCGCCGAGGGCAAATGCAGCTGGGACGATCCCGTGATCAAGTTCCTGCCTGACTTCGCCCTGGCTGACCCGGAAGTGACCAGAGCCCTCACCCTCAAGGACATCGTCACGCACTCCAGCGGTGTCGAAGACGGCGCCATCACCAACATCAAGGCCCGCACGACCCGGTCGGCCATCAAGCGCCTGCGCGACATCAAGCCGATTCGGGCCCATCGCGGCGGTTTCAGCTACAACAACACCCTCTTCGCCGTGCTCGGCAAGGTGGTGGAGATCGTCTCCGGCCAGGACTGGGAAGCCTTCGTCACCAGCCGCATCCTCGATCCGCTGGGCATGAACCACACCTACGCCACGATCAAGGCCTCCGCCGACCTGCCCAATCGTGCCCGGCCGCATCAGAAGCTGCAGGGCAAGAAGAAGTCGACGGTGATGGACGTGAAGAATCTGGACTTTCTCGCCTCCTCCGCGGGGCTGCAGTCCAACATCACCGACCTGGCGGCCTGGCTCAAGTTTCAGATCGATGCCGGCCAGAGTGCTTCGCCCATGCTCAGCCAGGCCGCCCTGGACGAGATGCACAGCGAGCAGATCGAAGTGGTGCCCAATCCCTTCACCCTGATGATGCACCCCGGCTCAACCCGCCACGGCTTCGGCATGGCCTGGTTCGTGCGCGACTACGCCGGTGCCCGCATCGTCCAGCACGGTGGCTACGTCGACGGCTTCACGTCGTTTGCGGTCATGGGTCCGGCTCAACGTTTCGGCGTGGTGGTGCTGACCAACATGCACAATTCGCTCCTGCCCTTCGCCCTCGCCTACCGCGTCATCGACGCCTATCTCAACCAGCCGACCGTGGACTGGAGCGGCTACTTCCTGCAGAAGCGCGCCGATCACCGCAACAAGGTGTCGCCGCACGATGAGGAAAACGCCAAGCAGGACAAGGCCAATCGCAAGCAGGACAAACAGCTCAAGGCCGCTCGCAAGAAGGCCGGGAAATAAGCTGCTTGTAGAGATCGCTCGAGCAATCGATCGATTTTGAGCAAATTGAGGAAGGGGTGTTAAAAGACCCCCTCCTCCGTTTGCTGCTGCCACACACATTCTGGAGAGTCTATGAATGTAATCGAAGAGCAAACGCTCGCCACTGTCTTTGACAAACACGCACAGCTGCAGGCAGCGCTGGAACTGGTGTACGACATCAGGGACCCGGTAATGCCCAACAGTCCTTTGCTGCGGGCCGCGTCTCAGGTGCGCAACTCCGTTCGCGGCTTGCTCGGCCGCATCAGCGATGACAACGTCGAGCAAATCTCGGCCTCACTCGACGAAGGCTGGAATGCGCTCATACCGCCGCTGCAGGCCTTCATCGCACGACAGCGGCTTGTTGGCGCCCCCAGCTCCGTCGATGGCGACTGCGAGCACTTCCAGGGCATCCCCCAGTTCGACGAGGACGGCCTCCTGTCGCCCGGCATGCACCATGCCAGCTGGGACGAATTCGTCGCCCGCTTCGGCCACACGGACCGCCGCTTTCGGCAGAGCCAGGGGCTGCTTGCCGCGCTCATCAACCTGCAAGAGGCCGGCTGCAAGCAGGCCCACGTAGGAGGCAGTTTCGTCACCGCCAAGGAAGATCCCACCGACGTCGACTATGTCTTCGCCCCGGAGGGATTGGACCTGAGCAAGCTCGAACCAATGCTTGACCGCGCCAACTACCTGGCCCACCGCCAGGCACGCGGTCACTTCGGCATCGATGGCGGCGCCGGCGACCTGCAGTATGTGCGCTCACACCTGCAGCGTCGGACGATCTTCGAGTGCGACATGGTGACGCTCGACGACCCGCAGCTGGCCTTCCTCGGAAGCCTGCCGCGCAGTCGTCTGGTGGGCAGTATCGCACTGGACCTGACGCAACCACTGCCGCCGACGACGAATTTTTCGCCGTTCGGCATGTGGGACGACGTTGCCACGCGCATGCAGTTCTGCGGGCGTTTTTGAAACCTGTCGACGGGGGCAGCCGCTTGCTTTTATAGCATCGGCTGCCTCCATCGATGAGCCTGTCACTTTCCTAGTTGAAATTCGTTTGCCTTCAGTGGGCATGCGGGTATTCTAA
>JAFEAV010000079.1 GCA_018266215.1 Cyanobacteria bacterium SZAS LIN-3
ATAACGGAGTGGCTGGGGGTTTTAATCCCAGGCTGCATTAATTGGGGAGGTATGACTGAAAACAAAACCTCAGGAAGCGGTTAGCTTTCTCAGGTTTTGTTTCTAGAACCAGCTTCAATTAGCGAGAGGTCTGCTAGCGAAGATGTTGGCATCCCCATTAATGACCGCTCGCCGAAATGATAGCCATGATTTGTTGGTCTGCTTCGTGTCGCAGGTCCTGAAACTCCGGACTCATGAATCGAGTTTCCAGATTGCTCAGCTGGGTAACCTGCGAGCGAGTGGGATTGATGACGGAGTCGGCAGAGAGTCGCCGGCTCAGAAGAGCGGCAAAGACAACCGGCTTTTTGGCGGCCAGTTTGGCGCCCAGTGCGATCATCTGCTTGTTCATGTCCGACTGGGTGCTCATGCCGCAGCATGCGACCTGACTGGCGACGAGCAGCTCGACCAGGGCGGGGCCCTCGATCTTGCCTTCCAGTTGGCCATCAACGAAGGCCGCCTGATACTGTCGACAGTCGACTTCCACGGTCTGACCATCGGCGGTCAATCCGGAGAGGATGACACCGCCCCTGGTCTGGCCCGTGGTTGCGACGGTTTGGAAGGAATTGGCTCCCACGAGCCAGGTGACGTGATGACCGGCCGCCTCGAGCAGAGCCTTGATGGCTCTGGCAATGGGCTGCCAGTCTTCGATGACTAGAACGTTTTTCATTGGAATTGACTTTCTGGGAGAGCCGCAGGACAAACGATATGTCCTGCGGCTCTGGTTCCCGTTGAATTATGAACGCCCGGCCATCAGTGTTTCGATGGCTTCTACGCTTTTGACGACGTCGGCGCTGAGGACGAAGTGGCCTTCGTCGGTAACGACAACGTCATCTTCGATGCGTATGGCGATGCCGCGGTAATGCGCAGGAATGCGCTCATCCGTCAGCGAAAGATAAAGCCCGGGCTCGACGGTCAGCACCATCCCCGGTATCAGGGGTCGGTCTACCGCCTTGCCTCGGGCGCTCGGGATCCGGTCACGACCGACATCGTGCACGTCCAGACCGAGCCAGTGACCCAGGCCGTGGGGGAAGATTTCCCCCAGTGGCAGGCCGCGCTTCGCGCCCTTGCCTTCACCGGCGAGCTTGAAGCCGAGCTTTCGCAGCCCGTCTTTCAGCGCGGCGGAGCAGATTTCGTCGAGCTGTCCCATGGTTGCGCCCGGCTTAACCGCCGCGATGGCAGCCTCCTGAGCGGCGAGGACAACCTCGTAGATTTCTCTCTGGGCCTGGCTGAAGCGCCCGTTTACCGGGAAGGTGCGGGTGATGTCCGAGGCATAACCGGTCAGTTCGCACCCGGCATCGATCAGCACCAGCTGTCCCTCATCGAGGGTGGAGAGCCCGGCCGGATGATGCAGGCTGAGACCGTTGGCGCCGGCGGCGACGATCGTGTCGTAGCTGGGGCCGGTATTGCCGTTGGCGGTGAAGACAAACTCGATCACGGCCTTGAGGTCCGACTCGCGCATGCCCGGCTTGCAGGAAAGCATGGCGCTGGTGTGAGCGGCGGCGGCAATCGCGGCCGAGTGGCGCATGATCTCGATTTCGGCCGGGGACTTGACCAGGCGCTGCTCGCTGACCAGGCTGTCGACTGAAGCTCTGGCTTCGAGCTTGAGGCCTTTGAGCACGGCTTCGACTTTGCTCTGCAGGGCCGGGTCGCTCATCGGTGTCGGGCTGCCGCTGAAGTAGACGTGCTCGACCCCAGCCAGCAGGCGACGAAGATTGCCACCGAGGGTGGTGATGGAAAAGGCCCGGTCGGCGCCGTAAACGGAGACGGCGTTTTCCAGGCCGACGCGCTTGCCGTGCCAGATTTCGCTGTGCCTGTCCTGGCGGCTGACGAAGAGGACAAACTTGCGCTTGCCCTTTTTCTTCGTCATGACCAGAGCCGTATTGGGCTCCGGGAAGCCGGTCAGGTAGAGCAGGTCAGAGTTCTGGCGGAAGGCGAAGGTGTTGTCGTAGCCGTTGCGCAGGAGCTCCGGCGCCGCCAGAAGCACCACCGCCGACTTGTCCGGTAGCGTAGAAAAGAGTTGTTCCCGCCGCCTCTCGAATTCTGCTGGAGAGGGCGTGGGAATGCCATTTACCCAGGCTATGGGGTTTTTCTTGTCTGGCATATTTTGCCCTTCTTTTTGGTTTTGGGCCTCAGCCGATCAGGGCGACGATCGCCGCTGAAAGGTGTGTGGCCATGTTGGCTGTGATCAGCGCCTTGAGCCCCATGCGAGCGATCTCGCTGCGACGTTCCGGTGCCATGGCACCCAGTCCGCCGATGTTGATGCCGATGGAGCTGAGATTGGCGAAGCCGCAGAGAGCGACCACGGCGATCATCTGCGAGGCGGGGGCGAGCGTGTAGCTGCCCTGGCCGTGCATCACCTTGGCCAGTTCGGCGTAGCTGACGTACTCGTTGATCAGGATCTCGCTCGCCATCAGGCGACCGACGTGCACGCAGTCATGCCAGGGGACACCCAGCAGCCATGCGACCGGCGTGAAGAAGTAGCCGGCGATGTCCTGTACCTCGAGGGCGTGACCACCGAGGTGGACAGTGGCGGCCAGGACGCCGTTGAGCATGGCGATGAAGGCCACTGCCGCCAGCACCATGACCATCACGTGGACGACGATGTCCCAGCCGGTCATTGCCCCTTTGGCCATGGCGTCGAAGACGTTGACCGCCTTGTGGTCGTCGGAGAGTTCCACGGCGCCGGAGAGCACGCGTTTGTCCGTTTCCGGCCAGACGATTTTGCACAGCACCAGACCGGCGCAGGCAGACATGATCGAGGCGGCGAGGAGCAGCGGAGCGGGCATGCCGAGTGCCGTGTAGGCAATCAGCGCTGAGCCCGAGACCGTTGCCATGGCCGAAGCCATGCTGCAGAAGAGCTCGGAGGAGGAGAGGTTCTTGATGTACGGGCGAATCAGAACCTGGCATTCCACCTGGCCGACGAAAATCGCCGCCGCTGTGGAAACCGCTTCCGGTCCGCTGATACCCATGGTGCGCATGAGCACGTAAGCAAGCTTCTTGACGATGAACTGCAGCACGCCGAGGTAGTACAGCAGCGCGCTGAGCATGGAGACGAAGATGATGCTGGAGCCGATGCGCACGGCGAAGACAAACTTGCCGTGGGCCAGTTCGTCTCCGACGACAAAGGCAGCGCCGTCGACGGCATAGTCGAGCAGCTTGTTGATGCCCTGGCCGATGAACTCAAAGACCTCTCGGGTGAAAGGCACCTTCAGGACAAGCAAACAGACGACGAAGGTGAGGCCGAGGCCGATGAAAGCCGAGCGCCACTTGATCGCCTTCTTGTTGTTGGACAGCAGGTAGGACACGAAGAGTGTCATACAGATGCCCAGGATCGGTTGGAGTACTGGAAGTATTGTCATATCTAGGCCTCTTCAAAAAGTGTTTGGACGGGGTTTGAGTGACAAAGCCAGGGGCGGCTCACCGCTCTCCGAGGCGGGCCGCTGGAAAAAGTTTGGTGATTCAAACTGGCTTGGTTGTTTGGAAGATTTCTTGCTGGGGCAGAAAAGTACTTAGGTATTCACCCTGAAACAACTTGATGAGGTCAGGCAATACAGTCTTGACATCATGAGAGTAAATTAGACACGTATGACTGATTTCTGAACTCAACAACTTGGCGACACTGCGCTAACCTGACGAAGAAAAGAGGCTTGTTAATGCGGCGAAACCCAGGCGAGTTCAGCCTCAGAAGGCCTGACTGAGAGCCTGATAATTGATTGGTAGCTTTTAATCAGTCGCGGGAAATCTGCATCAATGATCTTCATGAGTGTGTGTGCGCCCGCTAATTTTTGATATTCTGCAAAGGGTGGTCAGATGACAACGACAAGTCCGTTTCAGCTCTTAGTAGGACGTCATGATCGATAAATGGCAGGAGACCCGGAACGCCGCTGAAAAAGCGCAGGCCGAAGGCAAGTACGGTTTTGCCGAAAGTCTCTGGTACACGGCGTTGGAAGAGACAGTTGATTTTGAGCCAACCGACAGGCGCCGTGCCCTCTCCCTCGAGAGACTCTGCGAGTGTCTCTGGTATCAGGAGAAGTTCAACGACGCGGTGCCTCTGGCTAAAGAGCTGGTAGGCATTTATGTCAAAGTTTTTGGTGTCGGTCACATTGACACCGCCTGCATGCAAGCTAACCTGGGCCTGCTCCTGGTTGTACAAAACAAACCAGTTGATGCCGAGCCGATTTTGCGTGATGCTCTGGCCATAAAAACCAAGGTCCTGGGACCGACACACCCTGATGTGCAGCGCTTGGACAATACCTACAAAGATGTCGTGGCCAAGCTCAAGAGTCAGGGCATGGCGCCGACTGCCGTGGTGACAGCCAGACAATGGGGCAAGACGGGGCGTTTCGAGGCCCTCAAACCGAGCGATCTCTTGCCTCCTTCACCACCCAAAATGTCGCCCGATGAAGCTTACAAACTGTGGCAACCCCTCTTTGAGGGGGCCCGCGCCTCTTTGCATAAGGGTGATTGGGCGGACGCTCAGACCAAGCTGACCAGGGCGGCGGAGCTGGCCGAGAGCTTCGGTGAACTCGATGACAGGCTCTGTCGCACCCTGGAAGGTCTGGCTGAAACTTTTGCCAAACAAGACAAACATCAGCTGTCTGTGCCGCTCTTTGAACGAGTGCACAAGATCAAAATCCAGATTCTGGGCCGCAATAATACCGCCGTGGCAGAATCGGCCAATAATCTCGCTCGCTGCCATTACTATTACGGCAACTATGAGGCGGCGGAAAAGTCGGCTCTGGAATGCACCAAAATTTATGAAGAAGTGATGGGTCCAGATGACCTGACAGTGGCTACCTGTCTGGGCAATATCGCCATGCTTTACAGGCTCAACAAGCGCCCCTCCGAAGCCGAGGATGCTTACAAGCGTTGCTTGAACATTCGCACCAAGAGACAGGGACCGGACCATCCCGACACCCTTAAATTGTTGCAGGACTATGCCAATTTGCTGCGCGAAATGCATCGTGAAGACGAGGCACGGCATCTTCAGGCCTGTGCCAGTAATTTCGTTACCGGCACCTGGAAGGTTGTGGATATTGCGACCGAAGAACAGCTGGCGATTACCCCCGGACCCGATGAGTGCATCTTTTGCGGTGAAGTCCTGAAGGGCGCGCTCAAGTGTCCCATGTGCGGCACCGAAGCTCCTTCGAAAAATTCTTCCACGCCACCACAACTCTGGTAAAAACCGTCTTCTTAAGCCGGGCAAAAGTGAGTAGACTGAAAACCTGGTTACAGGGGCTCAGGCTAGATGGCTGTATTGCTGAAATTGCGCAAAACTTGCATGTTCCTCTGCGCCGGCCTGGTTTTCGTCTACCTGAGCGTGCTCTGTTATGCCTATCCCACCCGGGAGCTGATCTTCGCCATCGCCTTTGAGCTTTTCTTCTTTGCTCTCTATCTCTATCTGGGTCGTCGGCGCGCGGCCAGCAGCGCCGGTCAGGCCGGCGCGACCGTGATCAGTGAGCTGAGCAGTCAGTACGCCATTGTTCATCAATCGCGCCGCCTCCTGCTCGGGGGGACGACTCTATTCTGGCTGGCGACTACACTGGCGCTGACTGTCGATTGCTTTGCCTACTGTTCGGCCTTTGCCGGGCAGACAAACGTTTCGCTGGCTGTTTATCGAGCTGTGCCGGTCAGCGGCAGTCTCGGTTTCCATCCCGGAGCGTCGCTGGAGGTGCTTGCCGGTGCTTACGTGGAAGCGCGTAAGTACGCTCAGGCCCTGCCCCTCTACGAGGAAATAGAGAAATTGCGGCTTGCAACTTTTGGCCCCACGCACAAGGAAATCGCCGCCCTTTATTGTGACTACGGCGATCTGTACACGCATCAAAATCGCCTGCCCCTGGCCGAATCATATTTCCGCCGGGCACTGACCATTTCCACTGCTTTGCTGGGAGACAGAGGCTCGGGCAGGGCCTTCACGAGACTGGCCGATTGTTTGCGTGATCAGGGGCGCTACGATGAGGCCACCCGACAATATCGCATTGCTTACGATATGCGCATGCGTCAGTTTGGGCCAAGCAGCGCCAAAGTCGGTGAGACACTGAGCGAGTGGGCCAGGCTGTGCCGCTTGCAGGGCCTTAATGAAGAAGCCGATCGTCTGCAGGCCCGGGCTACAAAAATTGAAAAACTACAGCCCAAGTCAAATCCCATCCTGAGCGGGATTTTGAGCCTGGCGCTTTTTCTGGTCTCGCTCTATGTTTCCAATTTCTTCCTGGGACGCAAAGGTGTGCTGACCGAACTGGTGGTCAATCGAATGAAAGCGACTGTGGAAGCCGGTGACGCCGACGAGAGTAAGGCCGGCACCGCCGGTGATGCTATGCTCGATGCCCGGTCTAAACTTGCTGTGCGCAAACGACTTCTGTCGCGTTTGATCACCCTCTGTCGCTTTCAAAAGAAAAATGAGGAGGCGGATCATTATGCCGCCCTGCTGCTTGCCCTTAACAAAGAGTGAGAGTGAGTCTGGCGCAACCGCGCTATCGTTGCCCGGGCAATGATAGTGGTGGAAATACCAGGCTTTTTTCGTTCTCTTAATAGCTACTTATCTCCTTGTTAAATAACTCAAGATAGAAGCTAGGAGCTGAGATTCAACTTCAGTACTCTGGAGAGGTAACTCCTTTCCTTTCTCTTTTTGAACCTTCAACAAACCCGCCTCAGACATCCACCACTGCTCTCGTTCGTCTCCCTTTCGCACACTACCTCTGTGCGTTGTGATGACCCGGGCTGACTACTGTCCGAGCAATGTGCAAGCAGGAGAACAACCATGTACATGTGCAGCTGTCACGCCGTCGTGCAAAGCCAGATCGTCAGGGCTATTGCCGAGGGCACAACCACCTGGAAACAACTGACTCGTAAGCTCAAAATCTCTACCCAGTGCGGCATTTGCGCCAAGAGTGCCAAGCAGTATTTTGAGGAAGAGCTGGCGAAGTTCCAGGCTCAAGCAAAGTAAAACTATGACGAAAACACTGAAAAGAAGCCGATGGCGTCGGATCTGATTGGCTCAGATCCGGCTCATCGGTTTTCTTTTGGCTGGGCTGTACTATGTCAAGGAGTAGGTTTCTTGCTCTTGCTTGTACTGGGGGACAGGAAGATCACTTCATTGGAGAAAGCTTCATTGAGCTCATCTTTTTGCTCCCGGGTGAATGTGATCTGGGTGAGATTTTTAGTGCGCTGGAAATTGACCGGCAGACTGAAATCACTCGCCCTGTAGGGGATTTTTTCCCAGGATCGGGTGCTCACGTATTCCACCACGCCGCTGCGCAAATCGTTGCCGAAATCGAGTTCAAGGGCACCTCCCTGTTTGTCCGGCAAGCGGGGCCGGTTGCCCCGGTCGGCTCGATTGCAGATAAGTACCTTGCCCGGGTCGGGGCAGAGATAGAGGCGGCTGAGAAATTCGGTGACCCTGGGACTGGTGACGATATCATCGGCACAGTCGAGGCTGGAGCGCGAAGCGGCATTCGCTGCAAAGCGCGTGTAGCGCAGGCCCATGCTCTCGCCTTTTTTTACAGGTTTCATCACTTCGGTGTTTTTCTTGTCTCGCGTGGTCATGGGATTGACCAGCATGATGCCGTTAAATTGATCGACCGGAATAATCCATTCCTGCTTCTCGCTGGCGCGGAAGAAGTGCACATCCCAATCGGGAGCTTTGCAGATGGCTGCATAGCCATTGCGCAGGCTGACAATTTTGACGGCGTCCCGGGCGACATAGGTGTCTATCGGTCCGTGATCTATGTGCTGCTGGTGTAAAAGCCAGACATCGTTGCCCGCGGCATCGGCTGGACATGCCGACCACGAGAGTAGAGCAATCAGCATTGAAACAGTCAAGGCAGTCTTCACCTGGATGAATTGCCTCCGCTTCCAGCGGCTGGATTGGACGATTGTTTCCTTTTTGTCTCGCGGTCTGAGGCAAAGCCGAGTTGATCCATGACTTCGCTTATGGCGCCCTTTTGCTTGGGCGAGTAGGCTACCTGAGTCAGGTCGCTCACGTGCTTGTAGCCCTGGGGGCAGCTAAAGTCAGAGGCCTTGTACGGGGCCTTCTGGCAGGAATTGGTAGTCAGTTCGGTGGTGACGCCGTTACGCAGGTCTTTGCCCACCTCAATCTTGTACCACAGGCCCTTTCCATCAGGGGCTGTTTTACCGACGCCGCGGTCGATGCGGCATAAAATGGGGACTTTATCGGTAATGGGAAAATCATAAAAACGGTTTATAAACTCACTGGCTTTGCGGGAGACATTGATTTCCTCGGCCTCGTAAAATGCCGTCATGGACCAGCGAAAAGGGGCAAAGCGAATGCATTTCAGCCCGTTCTGCCTGGCCCTGCCCACCGCTGTTATTTGCATGTCGTTTACTTCTCCGGTGGCCACCGGATCAAAGAGCATCTGGCCGTCAAAGGCCTCCAGTTTGCCGTGCCATTCGATTTTGTCTTCGGGGCGGAAACAGTAAACCGTCCAATCTGGTGCCGTTGCAATCAGGGTGTAGCCCCAATCGGTACTGACGATTTTTACTGCGTCGCGGCTGATGAATAGTTTTGCTCGGCCCCGATCGGCATAGGTTTGATCCAGGATCCAGATTTCTTTTTGTGCCGCCGGAGCGGCTTGGACAGGGGCGCGCGCCGGCTGCGCCGCGGCTGTACCTGTCGCCAGACCAATGGAAACAAAGCAGATCAGCAGTCGGTCTCGGAGACGAGAGCGCATCGCTGTCGGATTTGTCGGTCCTGCATGCATGGCCGGCGACTCGATAGGAAACGATGGCAGTATAGCAAAGACTGCATCAATGGCTTCTTCTGTAATGTATTCTATTAAATGCAGTAGTATAAAATTGGAAAAGAAAACAGTCGCAGGTGCTGGGGCTGTGCCCTGTCACGCGCGACTGTTTGTCTCGTAATTGAGTTTGGTGGGGCCGTGACCTTGAGCCGGTCGGTTCGTTTTTTCTTGAGCATCTTGCTGCGATACTCAAGCGGCCATTTTGTGGTTGCAGCCTTCGATCTGGCCGTCGCGGCAGGCCTGGTACAGCAGGCCTTTGATGTTGGCGCAGCCGTCGTCGACCATTTGCAGGCAGCGAGCCTTGGAAAGGGCGAAAGAAAGTCCGCAGACGTCATCGGCCGCATGCAGGACATGCATGTGACGGACCTCGTCCACCTTGGTGGGCTGTTCCACGATGGGGAAGAAAAGTTCGCGCATGTGGTAATGCATCGACATCAGGTCGAGCGGCTCGCGCGGCATGGACTTGGCGAAACCGAGCGCGGAGATGATGGCCGGACGCTCGCAAAACTGGTCGGGATTGCGATGGTAAGCGGCGCCGTCGATGAGCAGTCGGTTGCCGTAGCCCACCGGCAGAAAGACGCCGGGCAGAGAGCCGGAAGCGCTCAGTGCGGTGCCGAGCTTGTAGTCCTGGCCTTCGAAAACGATCGCTTCGTGGGTCTGCGAGTCAGCGGCGACGAGGCGCAGCCTGTCGTTGCCGACCAGCTTGTTTTCTTCGACGAACTTGTCCCAGGGCCGCTCGAGCGAGAGGAAGCTGCGGCCGACCAGGAAGCTGCGCATGCTGGGGATGGCGAAAGCGCTGGCGAGAAGCAGCGGATTGCCGGCACGGTCGTGGGCGTCGAGGAAGAGCTGCAGGATGCGTTCCCAGGACCAACCGTTGGTGAAGAGAGTGGCGATGATGGCGCCGACGCTCACTCCGGTGACCTTGGTGATGCGGAGCCTGGTGCCCGTTTCATTGCAGAATTCGACAAGGCCCTTGAGCAAGCCGATGTGGAGGTAGCCCTTGACGCCACCGGCGCCTAGAACCAGCTCCAGCTCGATGACACCGTCGGTGCCATGGGCGAATTTATAGCAGAGTTGGTTGCACATGATAGTCTCCCATTCAGGAGGGTTGAGAACCAGACAGGACGAGGCCCCGGCAACCAGGTTGCGCGGAGATCAGACGTCATGATTGGTGCGTTGAAGGAAAGGTGGCTGTTTGTTTCTAAAGAAGTGCGGATAGAGAAGTACTTCAAGCTATCAAAAGCAAAAGCTCATCCCAATTGATAAGATCACCGCTTTACGTTTGGATATATTTGAGCTTAAGGCAATCAGAAAGCCGATTTGCTTGCTTAACAATCGGCAGCGACTGGAGGCAGTTAAGAGTAGACCAATCCTGCGTTTGCAGATTCTTGCCCGTGACATTTAGCTCACTTGCGCTAGCCGTTGGCTCGAAATTTTTCTGAAATGAGTCCGGCTGTTTGACGCAGATTTCACACAAGCGGGAGCATAGTGTATTTGGTAACTCACCTGTGTGGCTTCAGGTGACAGCCGGTAAGTAAAGAGGCGGTAGTCCGGGGACCCACGGACTACCCCTTTTTACTTGGGGCCGCTTTTTATCCGCTTGCACTGCCGCAGATAAGTCGCTTAAAGATCAACTGAGTTACTTCATATTCAGCTAAACGGGCCTGCAATCAGGATTTTAGTCCTGGATCCGCTTGTGGGCGCGGTTCCGGCGCTCTAGGTTGGAGTTATCTTTTCTCATTTTTAAATCCGGTATAAGTCCAGACTCAATCAAACTCTCTCTCCATCCACACACTTTCTACGCTTTCCCGGGAAGTTTGTATTGAGCCGCCTTGTACCGACAAACCCAGATTTTATGCATCCAATTTCGTTCAAGTATCTGGCCAAGTATCTTGGTCTCTTACTGGCTCTCATCGCCTTCACACAGTTGGCGCAAAAAGTCGACAGATATTCGGTCTGCGTCACCTTAGCGGCGGCTGCTTTTGTCTACGGTGCCGTTCGGGTAGCCAGACACGTCGTCAATCTCAATCGCAAGGACAGACACCTGGGTCTGTTTGTGATTATCGGTGTGCAGATTCTGGCGGTTGTATTTACCGCCCTGTTTCTCAGCGGCAGTTTCGCCTGGATCCCCTTTTTGCTGCTTGAGGTGGTGGCCTTTTTTTATTTCGCGATTGCCCGGTAACTCTGCTTTCGCTTGCTTTTCAAATTTTTCAAAACAAAAAAATCAAAAATCATGTCAAAGTCAAAAATCGTTATCGCTCTGGTTTCCAGTACTTACAACAAGGGAAACAATGCTGTTCTTGCCGAAATCTGTACTCGGGTGAAGGAAGCCGGCGGCATCAGCCTGATTGCCAGCGGTGATTATGATGCCGAAGGGATCGATACTGTACTGGGCATGGCCGACGGCGTAATACTGGTCGCACCGGCCGTCTTTACCGAGGGCCAGGCCGTAGAGGTCGAAGATGCCTTTGTGCGTATGCTTGGCAGAAAGGCCATCGAGTACGGCACCTGTCCGCTACAGATCATCGGCGCCAGGGAGTTTTTCGCCTCGGAGCAGGAGTGGAAGGACTGGGCCTATTTTTACGGTATCACCGCTCGTTGTCTGGATCTGGACGGCAGCGTCGAATCTGTGGAAGCACTTGCCCGCTTCGTAGCCGGAGCGCCTGTTCGGGCAAGTTTTATGCATCTGGCTCGGGGCGGCAGAAATCGCAGCTTCAGTGAAATCAAATCGCCCGTAACGCACGGTTAGTGCGGAGCGGACGAGTTTGATGGGCGCCACCCCAAAAAATCCATTTAGCAGTGGATTTTTTGACCCACATATACGATATGCAGTAATAAATATTGGTAGCGCACTTCGGGGCTCCATTGCCAATACCGTGCCCCATCTGAAACAATTGGCGTACACCGGCGGGGGACCTCGGGTGCAAGTGGAGTCTGGAAAATTAGAATCACAAGACAAATCTGGTTGTTGACCGCAGTTCCGGTAGTCTTTGAATTAGTGCTGAGCGGTATCTTTTTGCAGCTGCTATCCAAGTCCGAAGCTTCGCGGCAGGAGTTGTTGATTTCGCGGGAACTGGTCGGTCATATGAATGCCGCCTTGACCGTTCATATGCAGCGCACGCACATGCTTTATGTGGCTTTTTCCGGGGCCGGCTCCAAGGACGTCGATCTGATCAAAAAACTCGAGCACGAGGCTGAAGCGGAAGTGGCCGCGGTAAAGGAGTTGTCGGCCAAAACGGTAAGGCAGAAAGCGCTCTGGGATCACCTGGCCAGTATCAACGACCGGGTGAACGCCGGCGTCACCGATCTGCGCGTTGGCTACGACAAGGGAGATAAGGCGGCGACAGCGGCTTCCTGGCTCAGGGCCCAGGGTGTGATTCAGGATTTTGTCGATACCGTCAGAGAGTTGGGGCAGGCTGAGAGTGTCAGAGAAAAAGAAATCCAGAGAGAAATTGATCGCACCAATGATTTGATGTCCAAAATCATGGCTGCTTCAGTAGCCCTGAGCGCCCTGCTGGCACTACTGCTGGTGGCTATTTTCAATAAGACGACGGCCAGCCGGTTGAGTAAAATCATGGCCAATACCGAGCGCCTGGCCGCGGGTCTGGCTCCAGAGCAGAGGGTCTCCGGCACAGATGAGCTGGCCGAAATTGATGCTATGTATCACAGGCTTTATGAGTCTTTGAGCGCCTTGCGCAAGCAGGAGAGAGCTTTTCTGGAAAAGGCGGCCGAGGCCATCTGCACCCTTGATCACAAATTGATTTTTCGCGAAGTAAATCCGGCGGCGGCCAGACTTTTTGAGCTCGACGAAGAAGAGCTGATTGGACGTCGCCTGCTGGAACTCTTCGATGAACGGACCCGTGTGGAAGTGCAAAAGCACTTTCAGGAAGCAGCCCAGGCAGATGGCGAAAGCCGCTTTGAATTGCTGATTCCGGGGCGTCGTGGTGCGGCCAGATTTTCCTACTGGTCGGTCAGTCCCGCTCCGGAAGATGCGGCTTTTTACTGTGTCATTCAAGACATAACACAGCGTAAGCAGGCCGAGAGGCTGAAAAGCGAATTTGTGGCCATGATCAGTCACGACCTGCGCACGCCGCTGACTTCGGTGCAAATGGCTCTCGACTGGGTGGACGTCGACTACGGTACGGTGCTCGCCCCCGATGTAAAACGAGTGGTAAGCAACGCCACGCAGGCTGCCGATCACATGCTTACACTGATCAACAATCTGCTTGATCTGGAGAAATTTGAGTCCGGCCATATGACTCTTTCCTGCGCGCCCTGTCGCCTTTCTTCAGTGATAGAGCCGGTCTTGAGTAATGTATTGAACCTGGCGGAGTTCAAGAAAATCAAAATCGAAACCAAATTTATCGACGATCCCGAGCTCTCGGTCGATGCCCAGTTGATAGGACAGGTGGTGCAGAATCTGGTCGGTAATGCCGTCAAGTTTTCTTCGGCCAACAGTCGCATATTGATACGGGTTGAGGTGGAATCGGACAATTTTATCGCTGTCAGTGTCAAGGATGAGGGCCCGGGCATCAGTGCCGCTGAATTACCATTTGTTTTTGAACGCTTTTTCCAGGCCGCACAGGATGAAAAAGCCGGGCGTAAGGGCTCGGGGCTGGGCCTGGCAATTTGCCGGGCCATTGTTGATGCGCACGGCGGTACAATAGGGGCGATTTCCGCACCGGGCGAGGGCAGTACTTTCTGGTTTAAACTGCCGGGCAGGGGTGGAAAATGATGATGGTGGTGAGGATCTTTTCTGGCCAAGTTTTTACTAGTAGAAGATGATATTGTCCTGGCGGATACGGTCAGGGGCTGGCTCAAGCGCGAAAACCACCAGTGCGAGCTGGTGATGGACGGCAATGAGGCGATAAGCCTGCTCAAAAATTACCCCTTTGATCTGATTATTCTGGACTGGGAGTTGCCCGGCTGCCACGGTATAGAGGTCTTGAAGGCTTTTCGTCGCAGCGGTGGTAAAACGCCGGTGCTCTTTTTGACCGGTCGCGACAGCGTCGATAACAAAGTCCAGGGTTTGGAATTTGGTGCCGATGATTATCTGACCAAGCCTTTTCACGGCCGCGAACTGGTGGCCAGGATTAACGCTTTATTGCGGCGGCCTGTGCCGCTTCTGGAGAGTAACCCCCGCGTCGGTGATTTCGAATTCGATCGCAAACGCTGCATTCTCCTGGTCGATGGGCAGGAAGTGAAATTGATGCCCAAGGAAGCGGCTCTGGTCGAATTTCTTATCACCCACAGTGAGCAGCTTTTTCCGGTCAATGTTCTTCTCGATAGAGTCTGGCCCTCGGATTCCGATTCCACGCGCGATGCTCTGGTCTCCTGCATCAAGCGACTGCGTCGCAAGCTGGCCGATGTCGGAGCCAGTGCCGCTATTCACAACGAACATGGGCTGGGGTTTGGACTTTTCCCCGGCCGTCGCGACGGATGATTGTACGGTATCTGTCTTTTTTCTCGGTCAATACTGTAATTTATAGTAAAAGGAAGAAAAAACCAACGGGGCAGAAGCACAGCGCATCTTGATGATGCACGGTACCCTGCCCCGCTGGGAAAATCAGACGATTTTATTCAGCCTTCAAGCGGCGCGGGGACCCTTGCGAGTACCTGAGCGCTTCTTGAAGTAGCGGCTGAGCACCTCGCTTTCGCGTTGCCTCAGCAGTACGTTGGCGCGCACTTTCTCCATGGCCTTGGCCACTTCCTTGCGGAGCGGGGCGTACGGATGCTGCTTGAACAATTCGATCAGCTTGGCCTCTTCCTCGGCGCTGTCGACGGCGCGCAGAGCACGCAAGCGGTGCGTGATGCTCATCGGCGCCAGCCCTTCTTCCAGCCAGGCCGTCCAGTTGGAGAGGACTTCCTCGCTCGGGTAGTGGGCCGACCGCACGCTGTGGTCGAGCATGGCCGCAGCAAACAAATCGAAGGCGTCAAGCTTGCGCCGCGGCGATGGGCTCTTGCTCGCGCGCTCGGCCAGTCGCACCAGATAGCCTTGCAGCTGAGCGGGCGTGGCATCGCGCAGGAGCTGCCGGTTTTCACTGAAGCCCCTGGGCAGACGCACCCGGGCAAAGCCCAGGACCATCGCCGCCATCGACAGATCCCAGTCGCTGACAGACGCGGGATCCGCTTGCCAGGCCTTAACAATGCTCAGGCTTTCCTTCTGAATCAGGGGGCTGAGATTGAGATTGTAAGGCCTCCAGTAGGCGGTGAAGGGCAGGGCACTGGCACCGTCGCCGCTGACCTGGAGCTTGTGCTTGTCGACGTGCTCCCGGAGCGTTTGCGCCAGGCGCTTGCGGAAGCGGCTGCGGCTCACCTGATCAAGCAGGCTGTAGAGCCCGCAGAGATGGGTGCCGAAGCTGCGGAAGTCCGGCTCGTGAGCCGTCTGGACAGAGCTCTGCAGCAGCTCGAAAAACTCGCTGCCGCTGAGAATGCCGGCGTCCACGAAGGCTGCGGCGTCGGCCAGGTAGTTGTGCTGCTCGACTGGGGTCATCTTGTTGATGGCCGACAGCAGGGCCGCGTTCAAGTCCTTGCTGTAGCGCACCCGGTAGAAGCCCGAGCCGCCGGCGTTGACCTTGACCCAGCTGAAGCCGGGCGCGAGGTCGACGGTTGTGTGGCGCTTATCGACCAGGAGCTTGCGCTCGTGGATCTTGCCCTCGTGCTCGTAGGCCAGTGTGACCGGGATTGGCCACAGCTTGCGGCTGTTGCGTCCCGAGGGCAGCAGGCGGAAGGGCCGCTGCTTGATGACGATGGTACCGCTGGCGGTGCCACCCTTCCGGCCGCGACCGAGCCGGCTGACCAGAACTTCGGGGTGGCCGCTCTGCTTGATCCAGGTGTCGAGCACCTCGCGCACAGGCAGTGTCAGCTTCTCCTCATGGCAAACCTGCTCCAGGCTGTCCCACAGGTCGGAGGCCTCGGTGTTGCAGAAGGCATGCCGCTTGAGGTAGGTGGAGATGCCCTTGCGGAAAATCTCTTCACCGATGAATTGCTCGAACTGATAGAGCACCGAACAGCCCTTCTCGTAGGAGATGGCGTCGACGAGCATGATTGCGTCACGCGCGTTTTCCACCGTCTCCTCGATCGGGTGTGTGTTTTTCAGGCAGTCGGCCTGGTAAGCCTTCTCGCGACCGGCGCAGAAGAGCTCCCATTCATCGATGTCGCCCCCTTCGTTCCAGGCCTGGCAGGCCTTGGAGGCCATGAACGTGGCGAAACTCTCGTTCAGCCACAGACCGTTCCACCAGGCCATGGTGACGTAATCACCAAACCACTGATGGGCCAACTCGTGCATGATGATGCGGGCCTGGCTCTGCTTGTAGTGCGCGTCGCTCTTTTCGTCCACGAGCAGAACGTATTCGCCGCAGATGATCAGGCCGACGTTTTCCATGCCGCCCCAGGCGAAGTCGGGGATGGCGACCAGATCGATTTTGTCGCCGTTGGGGTAGGGGATGCCGAAATAGCGCTCGAAGTAGTCGAGGCCGAAGGCGGCTACACCCAGGGCGAAGCTGGTCTTGTCCTCGTTGCCCGGCAGCGACCAGATGCGCAGCTCCTTGCCGTTCACATGCACCGGGTCCGAACTGACGATCGGTCCCAGGGTGAAGCAGACAAGATAGCTGCTCATCGGCACGGTCTCCGCAAACTTGACCAGTTTGCGGTTGCCTTCCATGGCCATTGAGCAGACGCCCTGGCCATTGGCCAGAGCCATGTAGTAGCGGTCGAGGATGAGGTTGATCTGGAAGGTGGCCTTGAAGTCGGGCTCGTCGAAGCAGGGGAAGACCCGCCTGGCTTCAGCTGCTTCCAGCTGAGTGCAGAGGATCTTCTTGTCTCCTTCGCCTGACAGGAAGAGGCCGGTGCTTTGCGAACCGACCAGTCCCTTGAAGTCGATGGAGAGCTTCCAGCTGCCACTGCCGACAATACCGTTGAAAGCCAGGGTGGCCATCTCTGTTTGCTTGTCGTAAGTGGCCTGGCCCGTGAAGCTGGTGCCGTCTTCGCGTTGCAAAACGATGTTGTCCAGCTCCAGGTCGAGCGCGTTCAAAGTGATCGCGCTCACCGGGCTCAGAACATCTACCGCGATATCGACCTGGCCGTTGAAATCCGCACGGTCGGGATCGCTATCGATTGTGAGTACATAGCTGCGCGGCACGACAGTGCGCGGAAGCCGATACTTGCTGGGTTGTGCCGGTTTGTGACGGCAGGCGCCCTGATGTGAATGTTTCATAGGCTGCTCCGTTTTCCGTCCCTGATTTACTCCAGGGGCTTGGTCTGGTCGGCATTTTGTGCCGGCGCCGGGTCAGTTGTAGTAAAGATGGCGAGGACGCAGCGATTGATTTCACTGCTGCTTGCCAGGTCCTCGGCGACGATTGTGTCGGCGCCGACAGCTTTGAGGTCCTCGCCCAGGCGGTTGTAGCGCACCCGGCAGATGACCCTGGCGTCTGGATTGAGTCTGGTGGCCATTTCTGTGGCGCGCACCAGGACATCGGGATCCGACGGTGTGAGGACGACCGCGCGTGCGCGATCGATCCCGGCGTGTTTGAGCACTTCCTGACGGGAGGCATCGCCGTAGCTGATATTCAGCCCCTTCTTCAGCTCTTCCTTGACCTTGATCGGGTCAAAGTCGACGACGGCGAAGGGGATTTTGCGCTCGGTCAGAGCCTGGCACAGATTGCGACCGGCCAGGTTGTAGCCGACAACGATGACGTGATCCGACAGCTTTTCGTTTGCGGTATCGTCGGTGGTGCTGCCCCAGCCGGCCGGTATGATTTTGCTGAGCGCCTTCTCCAGCTTCCGTCCCAGCGAGATATAGCCCGGGGTGAGGAACATCGAGAGGATGGCCACGGCCAGGAGCAGCTCGTTGGTGTGTTTGTCGACAACACCGGCGTCCAGTCCGAGCTTGGCCAGGACGAAGGAAAACTCGCTCACCTGGGCGATGGTGACGCCGGCCAGAAGCGCTACACGCCAGGACAGGCCGCCCACCTTGATGGCGATGAAGCCCATCAGGGTTTTGGTCAGCATCATGCTTGCCACCAGCAGCAGGATGAGCAAGGGCTGGTGAATCACCACCCGCGGGTCAAAGAGCATGCCGATGGAGACGAAGACCAGGCAGTTGAGAATTTCGCGGATGGGCAGAACTTCGCTGAGCGCCTGGTGACTGTATTTTGATTCGGAGATGACCAGGCCGGCAACGAAGGCACCGAGCGCCATCGACATACCGAAGTGTGCCGTGGCCAGCGCCGTGCCCAGGCAGAGCAGCATGATGCTGAGCACAAAGGCTTCGCGCTTCTTGATGCGGGCCACCTGCGAGAGCAGCCAGGGGATGAGGAAGCGGGCGATTGTACCGGCTACGGCCACGAAGACCAGAGCCTTGCCTGTGGTGTAGGCCACTTCCCAGAGGTTGCCGCCGTTGCCTGCCAGATAGGGCACCATGAGCACCATCGGCACCAGGATCAGGTCCTGATAGATGAGGATGGCCATGGCCGCACGGCCGTGCGCGGCATCGATGTGGCCGTGGTATTCGAGGATGCGAATGACCAGAGCCGTGCTGGAAAGCGAGGCCACCATACCGAGGAAGATGGCCTGGTTGAGAGGCAGGGCAAACTGACCGACTGTCAGCAGCACCGTTGCCCCGATTGTGAGTAGCAGTTGCAGAGAACCGGCGATGAGCAGGAAGCGTTTCAGTCGGATGAATGTCTTGACTGAAAATTCGATGCCTGCCTCAAAGAGCAGCAATACCAGGCCGATTTCGGCAAGGGCCTGGATGGCGTGCGTATCGGCAACCAGTCCCAGACCATAGGGACCGGTGATGACGCCGGTGATTAGAAAACCGAGGACCGAGGGCAAATTGAGGCGGTGAAAAGCCACCACCATCGCAACCCCCAATCCAAAGACTATGAGCAAGTCTTGGAGGAGATGGGCTTCGGGCATAGGAATACTTTCCATGAATAAGAGAGAGGCAAGAGCAAAGCTCCTGCCTCTCCGGGTTAAACCTTCGGCGGCTTGCGCGGCCGGTCGCTAACAGAGACTGTATTTCAATCCAAAGTTAGAGCAGGAGGCTTTGACGGCCTCCTGCTCCTATCTCTGATCTTTACCCCAGGCCTTTTTCGCTTAGCGGAAACTGGTCCCGGCGAAAACTGCTTCGACGTGCTCGCAGTGGGCGCGACCGGCAGCCATGGTGGCTTCGATCTCATCCACTTCCTTGGGGACGCCGGCCGTCAGGACTTCGAAACCCTTGGCGGTGACAGCCACATCGTCTTCGATGCGGATGCCGATGCCGCGGTATTTCGCCGGAACGCGGGTCTCATCCCTGGAGATGTAGAGTCCGGGTTCGACGGTGAAGACCATGCCCGGCTTGAGCAGGCGCTTCTTGCCCTTCTGGCTGCGGGTGCCGTAGGTACCCACGTCGTGCACGTCCATGCCGATCCAGTGGCTGGTGCCGTGCATGAAGAAGTCGAACAAGCGCAGCGGTTCGGCCGCGGCCTTCTTGCTGGACTTGGCGCCGGCCGGAGCCTTGGCGTTCTTCTTCTTCCAGGCGGCGATTGCCTTCTGCTCGCCTTCGGCCGTGAGATGCGTGCGGGGCAGGATGCCCAGCCGCACCAGGCCCTGGCGCAGAACGTTGGAGGCGGTCTCGTGCACGTCGATGAGACGCACACCAGGCTTGGTCATGTTGATGGCGGCGAGCTGCGAGGCCAGAACGACCTCGTAAATCTCGCGCTGGGCCTTCGAGAACTTGCCGTTCACGGGGAAGGTGCGGGTGATGTCCGACGCGTAGCCATGGTATTCGCAGGCGGCGTCGATGAGCACCAGGTCACCGTCCTGCAACTCGGCGTTGTTCTCGATGTAGTGCAGGATGTTGGCGTTGTTGCCACCGCCGACGATGCTGGTGTAGGCGGGGTAGGCGGCGCCGTTGAAGCGGAAAACCGCTTCCATCGATGCCTGCAGCTGGTACTCGTAGAGGCCGGGGCGCGACAGGCGCATGGCTTCGACGTGGGCCTGCGCCGAGATGGCACCGGCATGACGCATGATGGCCAGCTCATCGGCCGACTTGAAGAGGCGCAGCTCGTGCACGATCTCTTCCGGATTGCCGAGAGGCTTCTGCGTCGCAGACCAGATCTTGTTGAAGCGAGCATCGACATGCTCGTTGCGGCCAAGGCGGTAAAGCACCTGGTCGGCCTGGTCGATGAGCGGACCCACGACCTTTTCGAACTCGTCGATGGTATGGGCTTCGTCGGCGCCGAATTCGTTCTTGGCGCCGTCGGTGCCGAAGCGAATGCCGGTCCAGATTTCGCGCATTTTGTCCTTGGGACGCACGAACATCAGGAAGCGGTTATCGCCCTTGAACTTGGTGAACACCAGAATCGCCTCCGGCTCCGGGAAGTTGCTCAGGTAGAGCACGTCCGAAGAGGGGCGGTAGGCATACTCGGTGTCATTGGAGCGCGTGCGCTCGGGGTTCGTGACGATGATGGCCACGCTGTTGGCGGGCATCTTCTTGCGAAACTCCGAACGACGACCGGCGAAGAAATTCTTCGCCAGGCGTGGCGCTTTCTGGGCAGTGAAACGATACGTTGATTTCTTCATGGGCTTTCTCCTAATAGATTCTAATGCGCAAACCCCGAAAATGGGAACCTCGTGCCTGCCCTTGATTAGGTCGGAGGTCTACAAGTGGTCGTTAACACGACCGTATGAGCGCATCGGAAGTTGAAAGTGTTTGCAGTAATTTCAGGATGAAAAGAAATGACCCCGCCTCAAGAGTCGAGGCGGGGTCGTTCTTAGCTCAGACAGAGCCGACGATGATCGTGGCGGCGTTCGTCAGGTCGAAGTTTTTGCGGATGTACGCATTGACCTCGTCCCGGCTGACGCCGCGGTAGTGCTTGGGCAGTTCATCGAGCATTTCGATGCCCATGCCCAGGAAGGTGTAGAGGTTCATCGTGCTGGCCACAGGGCTGGGGCCATCCAGACCGACCGTGAAACGGCTTTCGGCCTGATCGATGCACTGCTCGAACTCCGCCTGCGAAATGCCCTCGGCTGCGTACTTGGCAACGATTTCGTGCACGAGCGCCAGGGCTTCGTCCACCTTGTCGTTGGCGGTGGTCAGCTCGATCACCCAGGCACCGCTACCGAAGTAGGGATTCTGGAAGCTCGAATAGACACCATAGGTCAGGCCCTTTTCCTTGCGGATGACCCGACCCAGACGGGAGTCGATGGTGTCCTCGCCGAGAGCGGCGTTGGCTATCTTGGCGGTGAAGAATTCCTTCGTGCCGATAGCGGTGGTAGTCGGCAAGGCAACAATGATCGTGGCGCTCTCTTTGTTGTCGAGATGGACCACGGTCTTGGTTGCGGCCTTGCGTTCGAGGGCGGCAGGCAGCTTGATGGCCGGAGCCTTGTCGCCCTGCCAGCTGCCCAGAGCCAGCGTGAGAATCTGCATCACTTCGTCGGCTTCGACTGCGCCGGCGATGGTGATGACAGTGCTCTTGGGGCTGTAGTACTTGCCGTGATACTGGCGCAGGTCGTCGACGGTGATCGTCTCCAACTCAGCCAGCACTTCCTCGAAGGGCTTGTCGTAGAGCGGCGAATCCTTCGGGAACAGTTCAGCGGCCATTCTCTGACCGGCGACTGCATCGTTGTCGTCGAGCTGCTGCGACAGGTTGGTGTGCATCTCTTCCATCACCAGATCCAACTCCTCCTGGAGGAAGAGCGGGTTGCGCAGCATGTCGGCCACGTAGGTGATGTACTTGCCCAGGTCCTTGGCCACAACCTTGCCGTTCATGGCGACGCTGTAGTTGCTGTTGCTGAACGAGATGCCGGACTTCATGTCGTCGAGAGCCTGACCGGCCTCTTCCTTGCTGGCGTTCTTGCTGCCCTTGTTGAGCATCTGCGCCGTCAGCGTCGGCACCAGTGACTTCTCGGCGGAGGCCAGGTAGTTGCCGGCTTGCACCGTCAACGAGACCGCCACCGTCTTCACCAGAGGCATGGGCAGGATTTGCACCGTGAGGCCGTTGGGCAACTTCTTCACCGTGGTGCGCTTCTTGAAGCTGGCCACGGTCGTTGCCGGAGCGCTTGTCTCGTCGCCCGCGGTCGCAGCCTCGGTGGCGGCAGTGGTGGCGCCGGTGGTGTCGGCTTCCGCCGCCACTTCAGGCGCTGCCTGGAGCGGCGGCTTCTCCTGGATGAATCGGCCCACGGTCATGTTCTTGGCGGTGAAGTACTTGCGGGCAACGCGCTGAATGTCGTCGGCGGTGAGGCCGTCGAAATCATCGTCGTAGGTGAAGAAGCGCTGCCACTTCTCTTCCACTTCCGCCTGGCACAGCTGTTCCAGCAGAGCCATGGCGTTGTCGGTGCCGATGTCGGTAGCCTTGCGGTTGCCGGCCTTGGTGCGGTTGAGCTCTTCCTCGCTCACCGGTTCGTCGGCAAACTTCTTCAACTCGCCGAGCAGAATCTGCTCCAGCTCGTCGTAGTTGCCGCCGCGACCCATGACGCCGCCAATCATGAAGGGACCTTCGTCCTTCAGGCTGTTGGTCATGCAGAACACTTCCACGGCCTTGCCGGTGGCGATGGCTGCCTTGTAGAGTCGGCTGGCCGGCTTGTCGCTGCTGCCCAGGATGGCGGAGATGGCAGCCAGAGCCAGGTTGTCCTTGTGGGCGGCACCGGGGGTGCGGAAGCCCATCAGGGTGAACTGCGGGAAGGTGCTCACCCGGCTGACTTCGAAGCGACGCACGCCTTCCTGTGCCGGCTCGTAGGTGTAGACCTGCGGGATCGGGTGCGGGGAAGCCGGCAGCGGGCCGAAGTGCTGGGCGATCTGCTTGAGCGCATCGGCGCTGTTGAAGTCACCGCTCACCATGAAGGCGGCGTTGTTGGGGTAGTAGAACTCGTTGTAGAACGCCTGCAGGCGCTCCAGCGGGACGTTCTCCACGTCCAGGGCGTAGCCAATCACGGGGTGGTGATAGGGATGCTGCTGCAGCGATACGGCCATGAGCTGCTCGCGCACGGCGGAGAACGGATTGTTCTTGCCGTTGTCCAGCTCATTGTGCACGACGCTCATCTCCGAGTCGCGGTGCTCCTTGCGCAGGACAAGGTTGCGCATACGGTCGGCTTCCATCTCGATCACCAGCGGCAGCCCCTTGCTGGGTACCTTGGCGAAATAGTTGGTGCGGTCGTAGCTGGTGGTGGCGTTGAAAGTGCCGCCCAGCGGCTTGAGGCTGGCGACATAGTCAAACTTGTCGGTGCCCTTGAACATCATGTGCTCAAGGAAGTGGGTGGCACCGGTGTAGCCGACTGCCTCGTTGCGCGAGCCGACGCGATAGAGAATCATCGTCGAAACGTTTGGCGTGGCGTGGTTTTCAGCAAGCAGGACTTTCAGCCCGTTGCTTTTCAATCGATACTCGACGATGCCCTGCGCCTCGCAGACGCGCTCGATGCCGAGCGTGGAGAGCAGTTCATCAGTCAGGATCGTCGCAGAACTCTTCTTGGTTTTGCTTGTCATTGGATAGTTCCTCAAAGTCCGGATGCGCGGAAGAAGCGGTTGCCTCTTCCGACGCCCTCAGACGTAGTTAAATTTTACCCGACATAAACCGCTCTCAGTGGGAGAGCTGATCGATGGCGAAGTTCAGCTGGTTGTCCAGCGGTGAACCGTACCGGGCGCCTTTCACCTTGTTGAAGGGCACCTTATGGTCGGGGGTGATACCAAATTGTTCGTGGCTCTGGGCGCCGTTACCACCGTTTCCGAGCCAGAACCCGTTGGGGGTAAAGTAGCGGAAGGTGGTGACATGAAACTCAGTGCCGTTGGGGAAGCGCATGACGGTCTGGCCGATGCCCTTGCCGAAGGATTGCTCCCCGACAACGGTGGCGCGGCCATTCTGTTGCAGCGCGGCGGTGAACATCTCGGCGGCGGAGGCGGAATTGCCGTCCACCAGGATGATCACTTGCTTGCCTGAGGCGATGGGCTCCAGGCGGTCTTGCATGACGGTGCTCACTTTGCCAGAGTCTTCGTCGGTGGTGACAACGGCCATGCCGTCCTTTTGCAGGACAAACCTGGTCGTCTCGTAGCCGGCGTCGTGGATGCGGGTGCGAGTGGAGACGAGAGTGCCCTGGTCGACGAACATGCTGGCCAACTGCAAGCAGATGGGCATCAAGCCGCCGGGGTTGCTGCGCAGGTCGATGATCAGCCGGTCGGTGGGCAGCGCCTTGAGGGCGGCGTCCATCTCCTCGGGCGCGTTGACGTCCATGAAGTCTTCCAGCCGGATGTAGCCGATGCTCTTGCCGTTGGGGGCCGTGAGCATCTTGTACGAGAGCTTCTCCTGCTTCACCTGGGCGCGCGTGACCTTCACCGGGGGCAGTGTCTGTCCCTTGCGCACGACGGTGAGGGTGATGGTTTCGCCTTCCTTGCCGGCAATTTCTTTGCGCATGCCGAGCATGGTGGCATTCTTGAGCGAGCGGCCGTCCACGGCAGCGATGGCGTCACCGGCTTTGAGGCCGGCCTTTTCGGCAGGGCCGCCGGCGATGATGTCTTCGAGCAGGGGATTGCCGTCGGCGTCGACAGCCATGAGCGGGCCGTCGTCCTTGTTGGGGGCCATGACGGGTTCGCCGCTGGAGTCGAGTTGGGGCTTCAGCTTGACGCCGATGCCGACGAAGTGTTCGTTGGCGTCAAGGCTGGCCGCTCTGGACTCTTCCGCCGAGAAAAGCCGGGCGTAGTGATCGCCTGTCGACTTGAGCATCTCGTTGGAAAACTTGACGGCGTCTTCGTCGGTTTTGATCTGGCCGTCGTACTTGTGCTCCCACTGGTCCCAGTCTTTGTAGTTGCTGGTGTCGTAGGCGTTGGCACGGGCTTCTGCCCAGGTCGTGTGGTACAGCTCTTGCGGGCTGACGTGGCGCAGGCCCGGGATCAGATACAGCGAAAGGGCGATGACGAGCAGGATTGCTGCTGCCCCGCCGAGAAAAACAGTTTGAGTCAGCCTGATGAGCCAGCCGAAGCGGCGCTGGTCAGGCGGCAGTGCAGGACCGTATTTCATTGAAATTTCCTTAGAAGTTCCTGAGCGCCGTATCCGAGTGCATTTGCTCTCTCGGTCTGTCGGGTGCGTCAGGAATCAGCCCTCAGGGAGGACTGTTGAGCAATTGAGATTGGCGATCCAATCGCTTGGACGCCGCCTAAAACTTTGGTGATGGGTACTGGTAGCCCGGGTGACAACAGAGCACATCTGTCCGGTCAGACCGGAAGAATGAGGGCGGTGGTGTCAGGGGGAGCTGAAAAAATACTCTGGGCAAGGTACCTGTTAGAAAAAGAAATGGATAAACACTCAAGAACCTATATAGAAGTAGGATCTGTCTACAAGTTAAGAGACTCAAATGCGCCCTTGATCCGAAACGAGCTTATCTAAAGCTCATGAGCTCTTACTTGATAAGAGCTAAAGCTGCATAAATGGCCGATCTCGCCAGCGGCGACCTTTTAGCCGGGATGACAAGAGCGCTTGGCTTCCCGTTTGAAGATGCCAAGTGCGCCACTGTAACTGGTTAGCGAAGCTTTGCCTGCCATGCGCTCGGTCTTTTGTAAACTGCATAATGAGAGATGCTAAACTCAAGCCGGGCGCCGGACGCTAGCTGTTTATCCCGCTCTCGCGTTTCTACTGGAGGATTGATGCTTTTGTTCAGAAATACCTTGAGACGACTGCCCTTCGCCGCTCTGGCTGTATCCGCCGTCTTGATCAGTGCTACCGGGGCGGCCTGGGCTACTGTTGCCAACGTTGACGATTCTTCCTTCAAAAAAGAAGTGGAGGAAGAAACGCTGCCTGTTTTCATCGATTTTTATGCCACCTGGTGCGGTCCCTGCAAGAAAGTATCGCCGGCGGTGGATGACCTTTCAGTCGAGTACAAGGGCCGGGTCAAATTCGTCCGCGTAGATGTCGACAAGGCGCCTAAAACAGCTGAAAAGTACAGTGCCGACCAGCTGCCTACCTTGCTTTTGCGCAGCAAGAAAATGCCCAAAGGCGTCTATGTCACGGGTATGAAAACAAAAGAGGAGCTGAAGTCATTCATCGACGACGCTCTTAAAAAAGTAGACTGATCAAATTTTCTGAATTCAGGGACGAAAGGCCTGGGCTGTAGTTTCTGCCAGGCTGTCGGAGAGTAATTTTTGTCTGGCCTCCGCCACCACATACAGTGAGCCGGTGACGCAGATGATGTCGTCGCCTTCGGCTACGGCAAAGGCCCGGTCCAGGGCTTCAACCACAGAATTGGTCACATCCGGGTTGCCCTGAGCACTGCCGCTGTCGGTCAACAATTCAGCTATCTGAGCCGGTTCCATGGAGCGGGCGTTGTTTGAGCGGGTGGCAATGACGGATTTGCTATGCGGGCCGGCCAGCTCTTTCCAGATGGCACTGATATTTTTGTCGTTATTGACGCCAATGACAAAGATAACTTTGCGATCCGGGTAGAAGGTCTTGAGCGCTTTGGCGAGGGCGGCGGCAGATTCGTGATTGTGAGCGCCATCGGCAACAACCGTATGCCCTTTGCATTCCATCACTTCGAAGCGACCGCGCAGCATGGCTTTCTCCAGGCCTCTGGCTATCTGCTCGTCGGTGACTTCCAGTAAGCCGCGATTTCTCAAGCTCCAGATGGTGGCAACGGCGGTGGCAGCATTAGTGACCTGGTGCCCGCCGAGCATCTTGATGCGCAGCTCTAGAGGCCCGTTTGGTCCGTCCAGTGCAAAACTTTGACCATCTTTGTCCTGGCTTAAGTTTTTTACTTTGTACTTTTTAGCCACGTCCACCAGCTCGGAATCGGCTTCATGCACCCTTCGACCGACGGCGATGCGGGCACCCGGATCTTGCTGGGGTGCCAGGATGGTCAGGCAATGAGGAACTACGATGCCGGCTTTATTGATGGCAATTTCAGTCTGGGTGCTGCCCAGAATTTCCACGTGTTCGAGAGAAATCGGAGTGATTACAGCCGCTTCTTTCGTGTCAAAAACATTGGTTACGTCATAGCGGCCGCCCAGGCCGACTTCGACTACCTGCCAATCGACTTTCCGTGGTGCCGTTTTGACCAGATGAAAGAAGAGAGCCGTCAAAACGCCGAATGTGGAAATGGTCTTGTTGCCTGAGTCGCGCTCCAGATCTACCAGATCTTTGATTTCACTCATGCCGCGTGCAAATTCTTCTTCGGAGATGGCGCGCATGTCCATAGCCATGCGCTCAAGATAGGAGTGCAGATGAGGACTGGTAAAGAGGGCCGTGTGCAGGCCGCCCTCACTCAAAATGGAGGCGATAAAAGTGCAGGTCGAACCTTTGCCCTTGGAGCCGGCTACATGGATTGTTTTGGTGCCTTTGTGCGGATCTCCAAGTCGGGCCAGCAGCGCTTTCATCGAAGGCAAGCCCATGGTCGGACCCCGTGCGCCGAATGTGGCTCGCTCCATGTCCGGAAAAGATTGAATAAACGCCAAAGCTTCCTGAAAGTTCATGAAATACTTACTACTCTTCCTGAGACACCTTTCACTTCAGTCAACTTGAAAACAGACCTGTGGATCTCATAGTTTTCAGTAGATCCCCGAAGTATAACTTCTATTTTTAGATACACCTGTAACTAAACACGATTTTTTATAGCATTACAAGTTTGCAAGAGGTGGTGGTTTCAAAACCGGTCACCCGAGAGGCTTGTCGCTGTGTGGGTCGTGTCCCGGTAAGGCCCTCCAGTCACCCCGTGACAAAAATCTTCGTTTTTCATCAACTCCCGACATAGCGCAAGCTCGTCCATGCACAGGCGCTTGTCAAGAATCTGGAAAGAAAAGCAATGAATGAACTGCTTCAGACCGTGAAAGATCTGGTGCCGGGCATCCGCCTGGCCATCGCGCACAGCGCCGCCCTGCAGGAACGCCTCGACAAGATCGAGAACGCCTCCGGTGACGATTCGCTGGCTCTCCAGCCGCTCCTGTATCAGGTCGCCCATCTGCGCGCTTCCCGCCTGCTGCATATGGCCAGTTGCCACATCGGCAGCGTCGTCACCAATCTGGCCCACAGCGAAGAAGCCTTTGCGCTGCTCGCCCCGGAGCTGGATCAGGTGACGATCGACCACGCCCGAGACAGCGTTGCCGATGAGGTGGCCTTCGCGCCGCTGCAGGGCATCTCCGCCGAGGTCACCGTCACCGCTTCCCTGAGCGCTGTGGAAGAAGACCTCGCTTCCGCCAATCGCTTGATCGACAGGGCTTTCACCTTGCTCAATTCGGCCCGCAAAAACTAAGGAACACCATGAACCCTTATCAATTCTCCTTCTGCCCTCTGTGCGGCACAGCACTGGGCGACATCGTCGAGGAGGGCAAGACGCTCAAGCACTGCCATGGCTGCAAGAAGTTCACGCACTATGACAATCCCAAGGGCGTCGCCGTGGCCGTCATCCCCATGGATGGCGGCCTGGTGCTGATCAAGCGCACGGTCAATCCCCGCGCCGGCAAGTTTGCTCTGCCCGGAGGCTTTATCAATAAGGGTGAGGGTCCGCGGGAAGCCTGCGTGCGTGAGACCCTGGAAGAGACCGGTCTGGTGGTCGAAATCGTGCGTGCTCTGGCCGAGCTGCCCGTGCCCGGTCCCAATCAGTTTCTCTGCTTCTATGAAGTCAGAGTCGTCGGCGGCGAGATGAAGGCCGGTTCCGATGCCGGTGAAGTCGGCGTGCACAAGCTCGACGCTCTGCCGGCGGACATCGCCTTTCCGTTGCACGAGCAGGTGATCAAGGACTGGATTGCCGCTCAAGTCAAATAGTCGCGCGAATGGTCGCCGACGAAAATCAATCCAATTGCGGAGTAACGTTATGAAAGCAGAACTGGATGCGGCCCTGGTCAGGGATTTTCCCCTGCTCTATGGTGACCGCCATGCCCCGGCCCGGCAGACTTGCATGTGCTGGGGATTCGAATGTGGTGACGGATGGGAGCCTCTCATTCGTGATCTGTCGGCCAAGCTGGAGGCGGCGATCGCCGCTCTGCCGGCCGATGAACAGCCCAACTATCGGGCCAGTCAGGTGAAGGAGAAGTTCGGCACGCTGCGCTTCTATCTCACCTGCGGCACCGATGAGATGTACGACCTGATCAACGCCGCCGAAGGCCTCAGCGCGCAGACCTGCGAGGGCTGCGGTCAGCCGGGTTCGGTGCGTTCGGGCGGCTGGATCGTCACCAACTGCGATGAGTGTGCCGCCAAGCGCGGTCACTGAGTCGTCACCAGGGAAAAGCATGGGAAATATGCTGCTTCCGGTCATGTGTTTGATGACCGGTATGATCGTCTGGATGACGATGAATGTGATGCTGAGCCTGGTTGGCCTGGCCGGCAAAGAGCCTGCTGATGCCATTACCAGGGTGCTCAGCGTGATTTTCGGCCTGGTCGTGTTGATCATGGTCTTTGTGAGCAGGGGTGACCCTCTGCTTTTGCTGCAGGCGGGCGCGGTTTTTGCCGGCCTCGGGCTGGGCGTTTATAGCGGGCGTCGCAGTGTGCGCAAGCAGATTGCGCAAAAGCTCTGCGATGCCCTCTGGCTCAGCCAGTGGGGGGAGGCCAACTTTCATCGGCTGGATCAAAACGGCGATGGTGTGGTCTGTACCCTGGACCTGGCGCGATTCTGTGCCGGTCTCTACGGCGCGGCTGCAACAGGATCGCCCCAGTCTCTGGAGAAGGATCGTCGCATGGCTGCCCAGATCGGCGCCGCTTTTGCTGATATCGGTCATGACGCCGTCGCTGATATCCTGGAGCAAAACCCCGACGCCAGGCCATTTCCAGTGGCTCGACCGAAGGTGATCTCGCAGCAGGACATCGGCGGCTATCACGCCAAGTTGCACGCCCGCTGGGAGGGGTGGCTGGCCTGATCGTCAGAACAAGTTGCTGAATAGCGAGTAGTTGTCTCGGGGCGGTGACGAAATTTTTCGTCCCGCCTCGAGTCCTGCTCCTCGTTTTTCTATGTGTGCGGTTTTGTCAAGGAATGCTCAGGAGACCTCCCGTTTTCTGG
>JAFEAV010000007.1 GCA_018266215.1 Cyanobacteria bacterium SZAS LIN-3
AGCGCAAAGACTGCGAGTTGTAGATTCGTCAGTTACTGGCTCTTGCCTGAGTCGAAGCGATAACCAACGCCGGGCAAATTGGTTATCATCGAGTCTTGATCCGGCAGGTCGATTTTACGCCTGAGTTTCTTGATGCAGGTGCGCAGGGTGTCGACCGACGCATCCGAATCGTTCGGCCAGACGCGATTGAGCAGAGCGTCGGTGGTGAAAACTTGATCCGGATGGCGCATAAAAAATTCCAGAAGGCTGAACTCCAGAGGTTGCAGCGCGATGTCTTCGCCGTTTCTGGTCAGTTTGCGGGCGGCCACATCGAGCTCGATGCCGTGCCCCTTGAGCAGACCGCTGACAATCACGTCCGGTCGGCGCATCAGCGCCTTGATACGGGCGGATAGTTCGCGCAGCGAAAAAGGCTTGGTCAAATAATCATCAGCACCCGAATCGAAGCCGATTTCTTTGTCATCCACGGCACTGCGACCGGTGAGCATGAGGACCGGGGTGTTACCGCCGCGCGCGCGAAAATCTTTGAGCAGTTCGACGCCGCTGGTGTCCGGCAGTCCCCAGTCCATAATGACTACGTCATAGCTGTAGACCAGTAGTTTTTCCATGCCTTCGCGACCGGTTTTGACCAGCTCCAGATCCATATTTTGCGACTTGAACCAGTCCTGCATGGTCAATGCCAGGTTTTCATCGTCTTCAATAATGAGCAATCGCGGCATCAGTATCTTTTCCTTTTGTCGCCAACTTTAGCAAAAACCCCGGCCCCAGTTCAAATCGCGGGGCTCTAAATTGGGAACTTTAGACTTCGTCGGCAATTCTTCTCCTGCATGAATGAACAAGATCACCTTTCGGCCTCGGTAAATCCCCATACCGAGGCGCCTCGCACCCTTGAGGCGCGCAAGCACGGCAGTCCGCTGCGACGAGCGCTCAGCATCCTGGGCCCCGGTCTGGTGACCGGAGCCTCGGACGATGATCCTTCGGGCATCGCCACCTATTCCACCGTTGGTGCTACCTTTGGCTACAGCACCTTGTGGATGGCGCTTTTTTCTTTCCCCCTGATGCTCTCTATCCAGTATATATGCGCCAAAATCGGCATGGTGAGCGGACGCGGCCTGGCCGGGGTTTTGAAGAGGCATTACCATCCGGCCATTCTCTGGACTGCGCTGGTTATACTGCTGGTGGCCAATGTGATCAATGCCGGTGCTGATATCGGCGCCATCGCCGCCGGCGTGCACTTACTTCTGCCTCAGGTGTCCGAGCTGGTAATGATTCTGCCCATCACCGTCATTCTCGTTGGCGGGCTGATTTTTCTTTCCTATAAGGTGATTGCCAATACGTTTAAGTGGCTTACCCTCTCGCTTTTCGCCTATGTCTTCACAGCTTTTTTCTGTCATCCGGATATGGCCGCTGTTGTCAAAGACACTTTTATTCCCCATTTTGATTCCTCCTCCGCCTATCTGCAGGCTCTGGTGGCGGTGCTGGGGACGACCATCTCGCCTTACCTTTTTTTCTGGCAGGCAAATTCCGAGGTAGACGAGGCCAAGGAAGCGGGCTCCAATATTGTCGCCAAGCGCCGCGGCGCCACTAATGCCGATCTTCGCTATATGGGCATGGATGTTGCTGTGGGCATGCTGGCTTCCAACTGTGTTATGTATTTCATCATTCTCACCACCGCCGCAACTCTACACAGGCATAATGTCGGAGAAATAGCCTCGGCCAGTGAGGCGGCCAGAGCCCTGGCGCCTTTGCTGGGTAACGCCGCGGAGTATATCTTCGCCGCCGGCTTCATCGGTACGGGATTTCTGGCGGTGCCGGTGCTGATCGGCTCTTCCAGTTATGCCATTGCCGAGGCCATGGGCTGGCCCTGTGGCCTGGGTGAAAAGTATTTGAAGGCCAAACGTTTTTATGTGCTGGTAGCCGTATCATGTCTTGCCGCCATGGCCATCAATTACATCAAGATCAATCCCATGCAAGCACTCTACTGGACGGCCATTCTCAATGGCCTTCTGGCCCCGCCCATACTGGTGCTGGTCATGCTTGTTTCGGGCAATAAGAAGATTCTGGACCTGCGCACCAACACCAGGGGGCTGGCGCTGATGGGTTGGTTGACCACGGCTTTGATGAGCCTGGCGGCTGTACTGCTTATCTGGAGCGGCCTGAGCGGGGGCAAGTAAAACTAGTTGGCCAGACGCGGATCGCGGATGCCTCTGCTGCCGGCGAAATCGCCGCCGTTCTTCTTGCTCTTGCCGTTTGTTTCAAGATCAGGTGCCCTCAGTGTGCCGTTGGTTTGCGCCGCTACCGGAGCGTCTTTCATCTGCACTTGATGGGTGAGCTCGGCCATGACATTTTCGCTCATGCTGGGCGCGGTATTGTGCATTAATAGATTGGCGCCTGAGCCGGAGCCGACCGGTACTTCTTCATTGCGGGGGTGCACAACCAGGTCGACGATGGCATCAATGACTTTGCCGGCATCGTCCATCGGTGGAATAGGTACGGCCTGGTGTCCGGTGTAGTTGGCGGCATGGCTGAAAAAGGGAGTGTTCATGGCCATGGGCATGACTGTCGCTACGTGGATGGTTTTGATGCGCTGGGCGGAAAGCTCCTGGCGCAGGGCAGCGCTCAGGCCGACGACGCCATGTTTGGCTGCGGCGTAAGAGGCGTAATATGGGGCCGGGATTTTGCCTATCATCGAGGCAATGTTTATAAGAGTGCCCGCTTCCTGGCGCAGAAATATCTTGATGGCCGCATAGCTACCATATATGGTGCCCATCAGATCCGTCTCGATCACCTGGATATGGTCTTCCAGCGGCACATCGGTAAAAAATCCGACGACTGCACCAGGCATCGATGCGGCCGTATTTTTCGATGGCCGCTCCGGCGAGATTCTCGATGTCTTCAGCTTTTGATACGTCGGTCTGGACGACCAGCGCCTCGCTGCCGCTGGCGATACAGCCCATCTCCACTTCTTTCAGGGCACCCTTGCGGCGGGCGGCCAGTACCAGGGTGGCGCCACTGCGTGCCAGTTCCAGAGCCGCTCCTTTGCCAAAGCCGCTCGAGGCTCCCGTGATGACTATAACTTTAGACTGCAGACTGTTTTTCACTTGAGAGCCCTCCAGATTGAGGCGGCTGTTAACTACCTGAGGCTTTGACAACGATAAGTCTGTCCAGTTCCTCCTTCGCAGCCCATTTAATGTAAAAAGCCCCGGTCGGATGTGCCAAAATCAGTGCTTGCGGTTCAACCGCCCTTTTTGATAAGGCTTTCCAGGGATTTTGCGGATTTGAAGCTGGCCAGTTTTTTTACGTCGGGCATTGCGCGCAAAGGGGCGATTATCGTTGCCGTTCCGCTGCTTTTTGAATTATTGTTTTTGCAGGTGCTCCTGGCCCAGCTCGATCAGGCCGAGCGCGATCGTGTGGAAGCTGCTCACTTGCGGGCCATCAGAGCCCAGTCCGATGTTATCCTGGCTGACTTTTACGATGCCGCCGCCAGTCTTCTGCCTTATGCCGGCAATCCCAACAGCTTTGAGGGCAGTCATTATACGGAAATAGTTAAGCGCTTGCCGGCCGAGGTCGATAAGCTCGTATCCATGGGCAAGACCGGTCCTGAAAAGGAGCATTTGTTGACGGCTCAGCCGACATTGATGCGCGGAGTGCATTTGCTGGAGGACCTGCAAAAGACCGTGAGCGAAAGTCGCGGTGATATCTCCGGTCTGGTGCGCTTGCAGAAGCGGCGCAAGGAAATCGCCGTAACCGTTGGCAATATGAAAGGGGAGCTCAATCGTCTGCTTGCTCCATCTGACGGTGTCGCTCTTACCCTGCCCGAGCGGGAGCAGGAGAGCGCTGCTCGTACCAAACTCTATATTTATATCGGTGCCCTGATCAGTATATTGGTAGCACTAGCGGTGGCATATTTTTTCAGCAGGGAAATTTTAAAGCGGCTCAAGACAATCAGTGATAACAGTATGAAAATCAGTCTGGAAGAGCCTATTGGACCACCCGTGGGCGGCAACGATGAGATCAGCAGTCTCGATATGACCGTCAGGCGGATGGCGGCCAATCTCATCGAAGCGAGGCAAAGAGAAAGGGCCGTACTGGAAAATGCTCTGGATGTTATTTGTTCTATCGACAGAAACAATCGCATAACCTCCATCAATCCAGCCTGTTACAGCGTCTGGGGACGGGAGCCTGATGATTTGCTCGGCTGCAATGTGCTGGAGCTGGTGGCGGAGCAAAGTCGAGAAAAAATGCTGGAGGCCCTGGAAGGACGTAAAAATAATCCGGTCTTTTCAATTGAAGTCCTGGTGCTGGCGGTCGGTGGTCAGTTAAAGGAGATGCGCTGGTCCGCTAATTACGGCTATGACCGCGAATCATGGTTCTGTGTCGCGCATGATATTTCGGCAGCCAAGGAAATTGAACGGCTGAAGCAACAATTTGTCGCCATGGTCAGCCATGATCTGCGCACACCGCTAAACTCGCTGTTAAATTTGCTCACGCTTCTCAGTGAGAACGCTTATGGTGAGCTGACCGACACGGGGCATAAGCGGGTAACGGCGGTTGAAGGCGAGATTGAGCGTTTGATCAAGCTTATCAACGAATTGCTGGACCTGGAGAAACTGGAGGCCGGTATCGACGCTCTGGAGCGTGTCAATACGCCGGTTTCCGCTATCGCTGACGCTTCCATAACCGCGGTCCAGGGATTTGCTCTGGAGCACAAGGTGCAGCTAGTCAACGACTGCCGGTCCCGGGCGAGCATTTCTGCAGACCGGGCGCGGCTGATACAGGTCTTGGTAAATCTGCTCTCCAACGCCATTAAGTTTTCCCCCGAGGGCGCACCGGTAGTGCTCACCTGCGAGGACCTGAGCGACAAAAATAGGGGCTCCTGTGTGCGCATCAGCGTCCGCGACCAGGGTTGCGGTATCGCCGAGGACAAACTGAGCGGGATCTTCGAGCGCTTTACCCAGCTCGATGGGGCGCGCAAGGCCAGCGGCACAGGTCTTGGACTGGCCATTGCCCGCGCCATCGTCACGCAGCATCACGGTCGCATCGGCGTGGAGAGCAAGGTCGGCGCCGGCAGCACGTTCTGGATCGAGCTTCAGGGCGGCCATTAAATTACAGCGGTTGGACGGTGCAATGGAGGCGCGGCGCGCTAAAATCTACGGGTCGCCCGCGCGAGATACTATCACTGTGAACTGCAAGCTGAAAAAAGGCGTTCTCTCGCCCATTGAAACACTGGCTCAGTCTGTAGCCGGAATCGCACCCAGTGCCACTCCCGGCATGCTCATACCGATTGTCTTTGGTTTTGCCCGCAACGGTACGTGGTTGTCGTACTTGTTGGCCACCGCCGGTATGCTCTTTGCCGCTCAGTGCATCAATGAATTTGCCTCGCGTTCGGCCTGTCCGGGTTCGCTTTATACCTTTGTAGGCAAGGGCTTCGGCCCCCGCGCCGGTAATTTAACCGGTTGGGCCCTGATGTTTGCCTATGTCATTTGCGGTGCTTGCTGCATCGCCGAGTTTGCGGTTTATGCCCTGTCTCTGGCCCAGCATTTTTTCAAGCTCAATGTTTCAAGCTCGGTAGCCATGCTTTTTTCCGCTGCCCTGGTCGGCTATATCGGCTATAAAAACGTCAAGCTCTCAGCCACGCTGATGCTCTGGCTTGAGCTCTTATCCATGGGACTGATTGTGCTTGTCGTGGCGCTAACACTGGCCCATCATGGTTTCAGCATCGATATGCAACAGTTGACCCTGAGCGGAGTCAATTTTGAAAATGTACGCATGGGCCTGGTGATGGCGATTTTCAGTTTCGCCGCTTTTGAGAGTGCCGCTTCCCTTGGCTCGGAGGCGGCCAATCCGCTTGTCTCCATACCCCGCGCCATTATGCGCAGTGTTATTGTCAGTGGTCTGTTTTTTGTTTGCTCCAGTTATGCCATGGTGCTGAGCTTCCATGGCACAAATCCCGGTCTGGAGAAATGCTCCACCCCCTTGCTGGTGATGACCGAGCATGTGGGCATGCCGGCTCTGGGTCATTTGATTGACGTTGGTATCATGATGAGCTTTTTTGCCGCCGGGCTGGCCAATCTTAATGCCGGAGCCCGGGCCATTTATAAGATGAGTCGCAATGGTCTTCTGCACGGCAAATTCGGCGATGCCCACGAACAAAACGGCACTCCTCATTATGCGGTGCTGGTCTCGTCGGCTCTCAGTCTATCTATTGCCGTCGCTCTTGCCGCCTGCAATCATCCTCTTCTGGACATAGTCGGTTGGTTGGGCACGCTGGCGACTTTTGGATTTATCTACGCTTACATGGCCACATCACTGTCGGCCGGGCGCATGCTCGCCCGCGAGGGGCGTTTTACACTGTCCAAAAAGCTTATTGTGGTGACATCGATTTTTGTCCTGGCCTTTGCCCTGGTAGGCTCGCTCTATCCGGTGCCGCCCGCTCCCTATAACGTATTGCCTTTCATTTTTGCCGCTTACATGACAGCCGGTTTTTTCTGGTGCAGAAAAGCCGAGGCTCTGATGGTGCCGGAAGACCTGCTGCCCGTTAGCACTGTGGGCGGATAAGCGGCAATCAATGCGTTATTTTGACGTTTTTAAAGTCATACTTCTGAACAACGGCCACCGGCCCGGGCTCATCTCCGAACAGCATCTCGCGTGATTCTTCTCGTTCTTCTTCGCTGCCGGCCAGACATTTTTCAAAAAGTGTTCTGGAGTTGGACTCATAACTGACCAGGGTGAAAGTATCGGGATCGATGTAGGCATCGATGTCGGCGTCTCCCAGTCCGCGGTCGATTCTATGGAGGTGATAGACATTGCGATCGTTGTAGGTGGCCTGACCTACAGTCCATTCGTAAAAGTCTTCCAGCCAGAACTCAGCTTCTCCGAAGAAAATCAGGCGCTTGATCAAAAAGATGTCTTCTTCGGTTTCCATGGACAGAATGCCATGCAGTAAATTGGCCTTGAGATTTTGCGTGGCCGTGATGTCAAAGGAACTCTCATCGCCGCCCAGGGAGGCACTGAAAGTGCCGGGGGCGTAGCTCAGGGCCGGGCAATTGCCCGGGAGCCATTCCCAGCGCATGTCAAATATTTTGTCGCGCTTGTATTCGTGCTGCAGGGTGCCGACTTTGTTGATCAGCTCCTCAATGGTCTTGATGTCCGGTAGCGCAATTGTCAGACTGCATGAGGCTGAGTCCTGATAACTTTTGCACTGTGAGTAGCTGTGGTGTACTTTTTTTATCAGCTCGTGGGGCTTCATCGCGGCATCCTTGGACAATTGCGCCAAATGATAGCACGTCAAATATGCTCTTTCAGCTAGGCCTTGCGCACGAAGGTGAGAATCTCGTCGAGGTATTCATTCATCCCGGCGATGGTTGTGCGCACGTCTTCCAGCATCGGTATGCGGTTGCGCAGCATATCAATTGTTACTTTCTTCTTTAGCTCGATTGTTCCGGAGAGGCTTTGCAGCTCATGGCGGCTTGATGACTTATCCAGGGGCGCTATGTATTTCAGTTTGATCCATTTATCAATCAGCTGCTGGCGGCGGCTCAGTTTTTGATCCGGCTCGTGGTCATTGAGATATTTCCACATTGCCGGCGGATATTTATTTGGTTCCGCCGGGACCAGCCCAAATATTGGAGCGAGCATATTGGGATCTGCCTCGGCGTCGACTCTGGCGCCTTTTTGTAATTTCAGCGCATAAGCGGAAATCAATGCGCTCAGACCTCCGGCGATGGCGGCCAGCTCGTTGCCTGCATTTTGATATTTCATCGATGTGCCCACCGATATGCCACCCGCCGTCATGGCCAGGGCACCACCACTGGTGAAGTTGAGAATGTTGTTGTTGCGAATGGCTTGATCGCGGTTTTCTTCCAGAACATTGGCCACCGCTTCATAGCCTGAGATCTGGCGGTTGAGTTCGGACTCTACCCGCTTTGTTTGCAGAACAGCGCCTAAAATCGCCTCGTTCAGATCTTGCCTGACTGAGAGTACCTCTATGCGTTGAGTCGGTTCGGAGGCACTATAAATATGTTTGTGTTTCAGTTCATCCAGGCGCGTGATAAATGGGACAATCTCCAGCTGCTCAGCCACTTTCAGCGCACCGATCGATATCGGACCCTGGCTGCCGACACTGACGTCGACATTGCCCTCCGTCCGTCCATTTGCCTCCGGCTTCGAGCCATTGGCATTGTGCTTGTCCCTGGTCACCGGTTTGATAAGAGTTTCATCGTCGGTTACGGGACCGGTTTTGAAATCACTGCCGGCGGTTATTGGTTTTTGACCTGGAGCTGCTGTTTGACTGTTCGGCTCTTTAGATAATGCCGCGGAGCTGCCGCCCTGAGAGTCCAGGGCGTATGCGGCTGAGCCGCATAACTGCCAAATAAGCAGAAGCAGCGTCGCTCTTCTTGCCCGTGAATGGTTGTTGTTGATCGGCATCAATGGCTGGTCTTGGTGAATGTATGCTCGGTGAGCAACCAGTATACCCCGGCCTCTTATGCAATATCTAAGAGGCCGCTGTCAGTCTCCGACATTCCCGGGCGATGCTTAGTTCCTCTGCGGCGGCTATGACATAGGTCTCTATGGCTGAGTCGGCCGCTGAAATGCAATTGACTTGATTTGATCTTACCCGGGGCGTGGCGGCAGGGTTGTTTTTATTTTTATCGATCGCCAGTCCCAGAAACGATAGCCGTGTGCAGACTTCTTCGCGCACGGCGGCGGAGTGCTCACCTATGCCGCCGGTGAAGACCAGGGCGTCCAGGCCGCCGAGCACGGGCAGGAGAGAAGCTACGCTGGCGGCTAAATTTTGGATGTATATGTCAAAGGCCAGCTTTGCCCGGACATGGCCTGCGGCCACTGCGTCTTCCAGCTGGCGCATGTCGCCGGTCAGGCCGGAAATGCCTTTCAGGCCGGACTCCTGATTGAGAATCTGCGAGAGTTCATCGACTGAGTATCTGTTGTTTTGCAAAAGCAAGAGCAGTAATCCCGGATCGATGCTGCCGCTGCGAGTGCGCATCACCAGACCCTCCAGCGGCGTGTAGCCCATGGTGGTCATGATTGAGCGGCCATTGAGGGAAGCGCATAAGGAGCCTCCGCTGCCCAGATGGCAGGTGATAATTTTTTGAGCGGGCTTTTTTGAATGGTCAAGATGTTTGCTCACCGTTTCCACGCAGTACTTATGATTGATGCCATGGAAGCCAAATCTGCGTATGCCGCGCTCCTCGTACCAGCTCCAGGGGACGGCATATATCTGGGAAGCGAGCGGCATGTCGAAATGGTAGCTGGTATCAAACACCGCCACATGCGTGGCCCTGGGCAGGGCCTGCCGCGCCTCTTCCACGGCTCTGATATTGGCTGCTTCGTGGGCGGGGGCAAGCTCGATCAGGGCTTTGAGATTGGCTATGACCGAGTCGTCGATCACCACGCTGGTGCTATATCTGGTGCCGCCGTGGACGATGCGGTGACCTACCGTTTCGATTTCTCGGACGAGGCCGCCTTCGTCTTTTGTCAGCTCGGCAATGGTGGAAGCCAGGCTGTCGAGCCCGGAACCCTCAATTTTTTTGGACCAGAGCGGCTCTTCTGAAGCAAGCTCCTTTTCAAAAAGACTGAGTTTGAGACTGCTGGAGCCTGAATTGATTACTAGTATGGCCATTTCCAGTCATTAATCTCGGGCATGTCTTCGCCGTGTTCGGTTATGTATTGTTTGTGCACTATTAGTTTCTCGGCAAAGAGTTGCTTCAGATGACCGGCCTTATTTTTCAGGCGGGGCAGGCGATCGACGACATCGTCTGCCAGGTGGAAGCGATCAAGGTCGTTGAGGACAACCATATCAAAAGGTGTTGTCGTAGTCCCTTCTTCCTTGTAGCCGCGCACGTGGAAATTGGCATGGTTGGTGCGTTTATATGTGAGGCGATGAATGAGCATGGGGTAGCCGTGGAAGGCGAAGATAACCGGCTTGTCGGTGGTGAATATGGCATCGAATTCTTTGTCCGTCAGACCGTGCGGGTGCTCGGTGCGAGGTTGCAGAGTCATTAGATTGACCACGTTTACAACCCGGATTTTGATATCGTCGATATTGCGGCGCAGGAGATCCACGGCCGCCAGTGTTTCCAGTGTCGGCACGTCTCCGGCGCAGGCCATGACTACATCCGGTTCATCGTTGTTGTCGTTGCTGGCCCATTCCCAGATGCTCAGACCGGCGGTGCAATGTTTGATCGCCGACTCCATATCGAGCCATTGCGGGGCCGGTTGTTTGCCGGCTACGATCAAGTTTACGTAGTGTTTGCTGCGCAGGCAGTGATCGGCCACCGACAATAAAGTATTGGCGTCCGGCGGCAGGTAGACCCTGATGATATTGCCTTTTTTATTGATCACATGATCCATAAAGCCCGGGTCCTGATGGCTGAAGCCATTGTGGTCCTGTCTCCAGACATGGGATGTGAGCAGATAATTTAGTGAGGCTATCGGCTGACGCCAGGTCATATTTTTAGTTGTCTTCAACCATTTTGCGTGCTGGTTAAACATAGAATCAATGATATGGATGAAGGCTTCGTAGCAGGAGAAGAAGCCGTGCCTGCCCGTCAGCAAATAGCCTTCCAGCCAGCCCTGGCACAGATGCTCGGAAAGTACTTCCATCACTCTTCCGTGATGGGCTACATGATCGTCTTCTTTGATGATTTCTCCCATGAAGGCCCGGTCCGTCGTTTCAAAAAGCGCACCCAGTCTGTTGGAATTGGTCTCATCCGGACCGACGACGCGGAAATTTTTCGGATTTTTCTTGACTATATCGCGCAGCAACATGCCCAGTACCCGGGTTGCTTCGGCATCGACGGCACCGGGTTTTTTTACGTCAACGGCGTACTTGCGGAAGTCCGGCATGTCCAGCTCTCTCAGCAGCATGCCGCCGTTGGCATGCGGATTGGAGCCCATACGTCTCGTTCCCGTCGGGGCCAGTTCCGCCAGTTCGGGTCTGAGTTTGCCGTTTTCGTCAAAGAGCTCCTCGGCCTTGTAGCTGCGCATCCAGTCTTCCAGTAGGCGGATGTGCTCCGGTTTGGTGGCCAGCTCCGATAAGGGCACCTGGTGAGCCCGGAAAGTGCCCTCTATTTTTATGCCGTCAACTTCTTTGGGCCCGGTCCAGCCCTTGGGCGAACGCAAAATGATCATCGGCCAGCGGGGGCGATCTTTAATGCCGTGCAGGCGAGCGTCGTCCTGTATCTTTTTGATTCTGGCTGCGGCATCGTCCATGGTGGCAGCCATGAGCTGATGCATTGTCGCCGGATCGTCGCCTTCTACAAAGAGCGGTTCATATCCGTAGCCATGGAAAAGATCAACCAGCTCCTGATGCGGCAGGCGTGCAAGGATGGTCGGCCCGGCAATTTTGTAACCGTTCAATTGCAAAATCGGCAGCACGGCACCATCGTTGTCCGGCGAGATAAATTTATTGGAGTGCCAGCTGGCGGCCAGGGGGCCGGTTTCGGCTTCACCATCGCCGACGACGCAGCAAACGAACAGATCCGGGTTGTCGAGCACGGCGCCGTAAGCGTGCACCAGCGCATAACCCAGCTCACCGCCCTCGTGGATAGAGCCCGGTGTTTCCGGGGCCACGTGACTGGGGATGCCGCCGGGGAAGGAAAATTGTTTGAAGAGACGCTGCATGCCTTCTGTGGACTGCGAGACATTGGGATAAATCTCGGAGTAAGAACCTTCCAGGTAAGTATTGGCTACCAGGGCGGGGCCGCCATGGCCGGGTCCGGCTATGTATATGGCATTGAGATCAAGCTTTTTGATCAGCCGGTTCATATGCACATAGATAAAATTGAGCCCTGGCGTCGTTCCCCAGTGGCCGAGCAGACGCGGCTTGATGTGCTCAAGTTTGAGCGGTTCTTTCAAGAGAGGGTTGGCAAGCAAATAAATCTGACCCACCGATAGATAGTTGGCCGCGCGCCAGTAGGCATTCATTTTGTCCAGCTCTTGCTCGCTGAGCGGCTTTCTGGACTCCATCGTGGCGCTTTCCCTGGTCGGTGACATGTCTCAATCCTCGGATAATTTACGGGCACTATTTTAATTGATTGGCCAATGCAATAACTCAATTGTGCGCACTACATGAAGTACACAAACGCCCGCCGGAGGTCCGCGGGCGGGCGTTTGCTAGCCTGGACACCGAAATCTTCACCGCAGCCCGCTTTGGGTCGGGCAGGGCGTTGGTTCGATGAGAGGATGCGTACTTGAGTCGACGGCGGTCTTTGGAGCTGGTTCCAGCTTATTTTGATATTGCCGGAATTTTTTATAGCTTGTCAATTATTCGAGAAAGTGCTCAACCCGGTCGACCTCGTTGATCACCTGTTTTTGCATTCTTTCCTGTTTCATTTTCCAGTTGTAATCAAAAGCCCAGTAAAAGAGAGCGAGAGGGCCAACCCCGGCCAGGATCGATTCACCTTCAAGCAGCATCAAGACGCCGGCTCCGGCGAGGATGGCCGGTACTGATTTTTTGATCAGCGGCTGGGCTTCTTCCAGGCTCTGTGGGGCGCTGGCCAGGCTGAAGTTGAAAGTGGAAAAATCGAAACGATCCAGGTTTAATCGGTCGAGGAGCGATTCAGCCGCTGATTTGCCGCCGTTTTTATGCTTGTGGGCCTGTCTGGGGTCAGCGGTCAGATGCTCAAGCAAAACCGGTGAGACCTGAGATAAAGCGGTGCCGATGTTTTCGACAACATCGGCACGCGGTTCATGATGTATTACATAGCCCTGGGCCATGGGGCGGACTTCGGTCACGCCCGGGACTTTTTCAAGAGCGTCTTTGACAAGAGCGACATCGCTCTCCGAGGCATGCTTCCACTTGGCTGTCTTGAGCCTGGTGCGATAAGGGCTAGAGTGCACGACACCTGGTGATATGGGCGTCAATCTGTCCATTTAACCCTCCAGTTGGAATTAACCCGGCAGGCTAAATTCTAACTGATCCTGGATGTTTGCCAACTTCTCGGCGGGAATTAGTTTTTCCATCAAGGGATAGTAGCTCTTGACGCAAAATTCTGTGTGCTCATCAAGCTTGTCGGCGATTTTTTGCAAACCTTCCTTGAAGCCGGCTTCATCGACATGAATCATTAATACGTTGTCGATGGAGGAGTTTATGTCTTTGCGTTGCGCTTTGGCCTGATCCAGAGCTTCACTCATATCGGTGAGATCACCGATGCTGCATTCCAGGACTGTCTCCTTTTTCAAATGCTCGGTGAGCATGGTTATGTCTTTTTTCGTTTCTTCAAAGGCCTGGTCCCAGGTCCAATCTGCCGTGGCGGGATAGTGTTCGACCACTTGATTGAAGCGTTTGGAAACACAGTATGCTTCTTCAGTTAGGAATTCGAATACGTTCATAAAAATAATTCTCCGTTCACTGCGCTTGTTTGACTGTTATGGGATTCGACGGGATGCCGGAGCAGAAGTTTCTAGCTCAGGCCGAACGGTTCATGCGCCGGTTGCTCATGAATCCATTGACGTCGGCGTGAATGCGCAGGCGGGCAAGCCTGGTATCCAGATCGGCGGTTGCGCCCTGGACGATAGTTTCATCCTGATGGTGGCTGCCTGCGGCTATGGCACTATCGTGGCCGAGCACGCAATTTTTCAAGTTGGCATCGCCACCTATGGTCGTACCGGACCAGACAATGCAATCTTCCAGGACCGCCCCCGGTCCGATGCTGCAATTGTCGCCGATTATGTTGTTGCCAATAAGCCGCACTCCGGCGCTGATTCTGCAGTCCTTGCCGATGTGCGCCGTACCCTGCACATTGACCTGGCGGTATCTCTGTCTGTCGCTCTGGCACGTATTATTGGGCATGTCGATGTCGATCACGCCGTTGATGGCGTCAAAGCTGGTTTGTTTGTACGTCTCGATAGTGCCGATGTCGGCCCAGTGCCCGAGCACTCGCACGCCGTTCAGGGGCACGCCCATACGCAGTAATTTGGGGAAGAGTTCCTTGCCGAACATATAATTGCCGGCCCGGGGCACGTAATCAAAAATTTGCGGTTCAAAAACATAGATGCCGGTGGATGCCAGATTGGATATTGCTTCCTCCGGTTTGGGCTTCTCTTGAAACTCCTGAATCAGGCCGTTTTTATCAAGTCTGGCCACACCGAAATGTTGCACGTCCTCAACAGATTTTAGCGCGATACTGGCCAGCGCTCCGCTGCGTTTGTGGCGGCTGATCAAAAATGACAGATCGATATCGGTGATGATGTCGCCCATCAAAACAATAAACGTGCTGCCCTGCAAATGCTTTCTGCAGGCCCTCATGCCGCCGGCATCGCCGGAGAGTACCTCTTCCTTGACGAAATGCAGATTTTGCTCCAGGCCCTGAACCGTCTGGAAATATTCGGGGATCATGTCGGCCATGTAATGAAGATTGGCTGAGATGTCGTTGATATTGTGCCGTTTCAGCAGTCGCAGGACGTGTTCCATGACGGGACGATTGGCCACCGGTACCAGCGGCTTGGGCACACTTTTTGTCAGAGGATCTAATCTAGTGCCCACGCCGGCTGCAAGCACGAGGGCTCGGGTGTTATCTTTAGCCATGTGGCCTCCTGGAATCGTATTCGGTGGTGGACAGGTCGTCTGCGTGATTTGCCGTGTCTGTTTCCATGTCGTCGGTGATGACCGGATTTTCTTCGGTTTTGACGCCGGCTTGTAAGAGCATTCTCCCTTTAGAGAACGATCTCTGAATTGATGTAAAAGTTTCCGCTGCTTCCACCCAATCTAATTTTGCTACCGCCATTTGCAGATGAAGGCAGAGCCTGGCCAGTTGCCTGGCGCCGATGGTGGCGCAGGACGCTTTCAGTTCCCCGGTCAGCAGGGTCACGGCGCCGACATTGTGATGGCGGATGAAAGTGTCTATCTGGCCCAGTTTCGTCGCGGTTTCGGCAATGAAAAAAGAGAGCATCTGGCTGAGTTGAACTTCACCGTAAAAGTCTTTTAATTCCGGGAAATTTATTTCGTCCACCTCCTGCACTATTTGGTCGCCGGCAGTGATCGACTCTCTAAAAATGGCTGCCGAGCCCGGATTATGCATGGCCGATGCCATGAGAATCCAGTGGTCGATTTTTGCTTTCAGTATGTCGCGCTCAATAGGCTTGGGAATGTAATCGTCCATGCCCGCGTCCAGGCAGCGCTGTTTGTCGGCGGCCGTCGTCAACGCCGTTACGGCGATGATCGGAGTGTAGAATCCGGTCTGCGCCTCCAGTTGCCGAATGGCTACAGTGGCTTCAAAGCCGTCCATTTCCGGCATGTGGCAATCCATCAGGATCAGTGAATAGCGCTGGCGCGTTACGGCCTGCAATGCTTCCCGGCCATTCATGGCCGTGTCCACGGCCTTGCCCAGTTTGGACAGGAGCAATAATGCAACTTTTTGATTGAGACGGTTATCTTCAACAACCAGTATCAGATCTGAACTGGTGTTAGAACCGTTGCCGCTTGATTCTGTCATTTGCCTGACTTCTCGATACCATTGCAGTGATCGACAGGCGAGGGGGGCGAAAGGTTTCAATTTTCTTGAAATTGGTTAATAGTGCTGCTGTGGCGGAGTCTTCAGGTCGAGGAGGGCACGCAGGAAGGAATAGAGGTCTTCGGAGGTGTCGAAGCGACCGAGTGCGGCGCTTGCTCTCTCTCCCACGTTAAATGTTATGCCCTGCCGGGCGTTGACCCATTCGAACATGGGTTCGTCGGCTTCAGTATCGCCGGCGGTGATGAAAAAGATGTCCTGCTCGGCCAGAGAAAGTTGCAGGGCTATCTGCTCGAGAGCCCGCCCTTTATGCCATTCTATGGCCGGCATAGCCTCATAGCTGGTGGGCAGATCGTGAAAGACCAGGCCGGAATATTTCAAGCGCAGGTCGTCAACCAGGGCTGCGACATGGCTCTGTTTGTGCGGCGGCAGCAGGTGATAGTGCAGACAAACCGAATAGTGGTGATTATCAAGTATCAGCTGCGGATACTGGGCCACTATGGCGGCCAGATCATCGGCCAGGGCCGCCATAAGCGGTACAGCACTGGTTGCCGCCGGATGGACAAATTTTTGACCGCTGGGGAAGCTTATTTCCAGACCATAGTTACCGGCCAGTATTTGTTTGGTCGGATCAAACTCCGCTTGCAGACTTTTGAGATTTCTGGCGCTGACGATGGCCACCTGTGCCTGGTGGTGGTCGACGATGTCGCTTAAAACCGTTTTGGTCCTGGGCGGCAGGAAGGCCAGCTCGGGAGTGGGGCTGTAAGGGACAAGTGTGCCGTCACGATCAAGGATGAGAAATTTCGACCGGCCGTCCAGCAGTGGTGCCAGGTCGGAAAATTCCACCGCCTGCAATTGCTCATTTTTTTTAAGAGAAATCACCGCCTGACCTCCTGCAATGCCTCTGTCCTGTGAAGCTGTCTGTCCGCCGCCTGTCTGCGCAGGCGTTCATAGACACGCTCATAGTTTTCAGCCATGCGTTCCTTGCTGAAGAGTCTTTCGGCGCGAGCTCGGCAGGCGGAACGGTCGATGCGGTCCAGTTCGCAGAATCTTCCGACAAGATCGTCCACTGTCCGACCGAGAATGCCCGTCTCACCGTCGGAGATTACCTCGGGTACCGCGCCTCTGGCGAAGGCCAGGACGGGAGTGCCGGAGGCAATGGACTCGGCCAGGACCAGACCGAAGGGCTCTTCGAAGTTAATTGGGGAGAGTGTGGCTATAGCGGAGGCATAGAGGGCGCTTTTCTCGGCGCCGGTAACCTCCCCGATAAATTTGATGTTGGCATCGTCCAGGTGCGGTTCGATTTCGCTTGCAAAATAGGCCTGTCCGTCGCCATCGATTTTGCCGGCTATAGTCAGGGGTAGATTGACGCGTCGTGCTATTTCCACTGCTTCTCTTGTACCCTTGTCGCGGCAAATGCGGCCGACAAATAAGAGATTGGTGCGCTGGACACTTTCATCGTAGGTGAAATTTTTGATGTTGATGCCATTGTATACGGTGTCAATATAATTGATTTTATCGGGGTGGTTGAGTTTTTTGTAGGCGTCACTAATGGCGACAAAGGGCTGGTCGCCGCAGGTGAAGTAGATTTCGTCGCAATAGTCCTTGATCGGATTGTGCATGGTTGTGACGCTGGGGCAGCGCAATTGGCGCAGGATAGGCAGGGCGATATAACCCATGTGATTGTGGATGATATCAAATTGGTCCTGCATCGCTTCCAGTTTCAGCAGTGCCCTTAAATCATAGGCGGGGAAACGGGTCGGGGGTATGTCGCTGGCCCTCAATCCCTGCGGCGCGCAGGGAATTATTGTGGCCCGGGATTGCGAATCGCCGCTGGCAAAAAGAGTGACCTGGTGTCCACGTTTGATCAATTCTTCGGTCAGGTCGCTGACGACCTGCTCCGAGCCACCGTAGCCTTTGGGAGGGACGCTTTCGGCGAGGGGGGCGAGCTGGGCAATGCGCATTTGAAACCTCTTTCAAAAATTTTGAGAACAATATCTACGACTCGATGATTACTTTTAATTGGCCGCTTTTGCGCAATATTTGACAAAACGTATTGCCGTTAACCGTTTCAAATGCAATGTCCAGCTCAGCCTGGCCTACTTTCAGTCGCCGGATAGTGACGTTGCCGAGCCAGGCGGGCAGACAGGGATCGACCACGCGCAGGATTTTGTTCCTGGCGTCGGGCTGGAAATTTGCACAGGCCGTCAGTGTTTGAAAGATGCTGCCGGCGGCCCAGGCCTGCGGGGAGCAGGAGACCGGGTAGTTGATTGGTTTGCTCCAATCTGTGCGTTCAAAGCCGCAGACCAGCTCAGGCAGTCGAAAGTCCTGTTGATTCTGGGCCACCGCCACCATGTCGCCCATGATTTTGTGGCCTTCTTTGATGCGCCCGATGCGGCGCAGCCCTTCGATGATTATGGCATTGTCGTGGGGCCAGACCGAGCCGTTGTGATAGCTGATCGGGTTGTAATAAGAAGCATTGGCCGAGAGGGTGCGCAGACCCCAGCCCGAGTCCATTTCGCGCGCCAGCAGCCTGTCGGCTACATGATTAGCGCTGTCATCTTCGATGATGCCGCTCCAGAGACAGTGCCCGGCGTTGGAGCTGACCGCCGTTACCTGGTTGCCTTCGCCGTCCAGTGCCAGAGCCGGAAATTGCAGCTCAGGCATCCAGAAATCGTTGAAAAAGCGGGCCTTGAGATCGCTGGCTTTGCGGCGCAGGGAGGCTGCCAGCTCCATGTTTCCCAGCGCCTGCGCCGTGTCGGCGACGGCAATTTGGGCGGCGTAGACATAGCCCTGGGCCTCGCAAAGCGCTATCGGTGGATTAGCTACGACGCCATTGGCCAGACTGATTGAATCCCCGGAGTCTTTCCACCCCTGATTTTCCAGGCCCTCTGAGCTTTCGCGCTTATAGGTGATATAGCCGTTAGGGCTGGCTTCTTCCAGCCAGCTCAGGGCGAGCAGGATGCGCGGCCAGAGTGTCTGGATGTATTCCATGTCTCCGGTCCACTCCAGATAGCGAGCTACCAGAGCCAGCCAGAGAGCTGTGGCGTCCACTGTGCCGTAGTATGGGGTATGGGGGATTAGCTTCAGTCTTGCCAGCTCGCCCAGGCGCAACTCGTGCATGATCTTGCCCGGTCTTTCGGCGCGGAATTCATCGACGATGGTGCCCTGGTACGCAGCCAGGATATCGATGCACTCACGTGCCAGGTCCGGGCGGAAAGGCAGCATTTGCCAGGCCACTATGGCGCTGTCCCGGCCAAAGACGGTGGAATACCAGGGAATGCCTGCCGCTATGCCGGTGCCCTGCGGGGTATTCTGACGCAGGATGTAGAGATCTCGATAACCGCGGTCAAGGATGAAATTGACGATTCTATTGTCGGTGGTCACCGTTGTCTCGGCAAAGCGCCACTGGGCAAAAGCCTTATCCGAGTCGGCCAGCAGTGTGTTGAAATCGAGCTTGCGGTAGTCACCGCCACTGGTGACTCCGGCCGTGCGGGTGTAGATGTGCGTTTCTATCTCAAGCGGCTCTCGCACAGGCAGAGTAAGTTTGAAGGTGGCCACTCCATCACTCAGTGTGTCCGGTCTGCGATTGCGAAATTCGACTATAGTTTCAATCAAACACTCATCCAGTCCGCGGTAAGCCAGGAAGATTTTGCTGTTCTGAGCATCATTCTTGGGCCGCATGCGCCTTCCTCTTTCCGCCCGGTTAAATCCGCGCACTTCAAACATGTCGGCAAAATCCGATTGATACCTGATGCACAGATCGAAAGTGACCGCTTCAGAGTGGAAATTTTCAATCACCAGTTTTTCGGCGACGACCTCGGAGAGCACCACCTGACGCTGCACCATAATTTTTTGCTGCGGCAGCGTCGGCGTTTGTGGATTGGTGTAGAGGAAGCTGCCGGCATAGCCTTTTTCCACATCAAAGGAGAGCAGGGAAAGGGGCACGCCGTCGAGGGTCACCGACCATTCACTGAGGTGGCGGGTGTCGGAGCGATAGTAGCCGTAGCCGAGCGTATTGCAGGCCGGCACATAGGCTTCGCTGTCCAGGATCATGAAGTCCCTGTCGTATTTGAGAATCAGGCGTGGATGAGCGGAGTCGGTGAGGACGAAGGGCATACCCTGACACATCGGTCTGGGGTCAACGATGTAGTCGCTGCCGTCGGCCGGAATATCCACGATTATGGGAGGCTCTAGTTCTTTCATCTAAATTAACTTCAGCCCGCTGAGCCCCTCAGCAGCAAAAGTTCTCCACTCTCCGCCTGGTTCGCCGCCGGACGCCTGGGGAAGGAGACGACGACCTGATCGCTGCGGGTACCGGCTTCGAATTTTCTCCACCAGGTCTTCAGTGTATTGGCCCGGATGATCGCTTTCATTTTTTGCAGTCTCTCAGTTCTTTCACCTAGAGGCATTTTGAGCGCGGCTTCTATTTGTCCGGCCATGACCTCGGCATCAAGTGAGGGCAGAGGCACCGTATTGTTGCCGATCTCATGCCAGACCCCTGCGCCCGGGCTGAGAATGAGGGAGCCTTTGCTGGAACAGACGGCAAATTCTTTGGCCGTAAGATTGAGGCCATCGCGCACCGGATTTATGAGCATTGAATCGGCTTTACTGTAAAGCCAGGCCAAGACTTTTGGCGGCACGGGCTTATCCAGCCAGCTGATCGGCTGCCATCTTGGATTTGAATCCAGGGTGCGATGGCGTCCTGCTTCTTGCATATGCGAGCGCCAGCGAGCGTTAATCTGCTCGGCGCGTTTGCGGCATTTTTCCCAGTATTTATCGAAGGCGGGCAGGCCTGTTCTGGTCGGCTGACAGACCTGGACAAAGGTTGTTTCGCCCAGGCGGTGCGGGTTTTGTTCAAAGAAGGTGTCTATGGCGTTGAGTCTTTCCATTACAGCTTTTGTATAATCGGCGCGGTCGACCGAAAGGACAAAACGACAGGGGATCTTTTCGCGCACGTCGAGATCTTTGTGCACCGGGCTTGATTCAATCGCAGTCTGGGCCCAGAAGCGAAAATCAAGACCCAGGGGCAGGGCCGTGAGTTCGGTTACTCTGGACGGGTCGCGTCTGTTGACTATGCTCATGCTCTCAGTATCGACGGCGTAGCCGGGCAGATGCTCCTCGACAAAGTTGAGGAAGTTCAGGGCGTATTCTTCGGTGTGGAAGCCCAGACGCCTTGCGCCCAGTAAGCCCTCGGCGATGGCGGCGATGTGGGGAGCGTGCTCGGCCGAGACCGACGTGGGCCATGGCACGTGCCAGAAAAGTATTATCTTCATGGCCTGGGATCGGGCGATGAGACCGGTGGCCAGGGCCAGTTGATAGTCGTTGACGAAGCACAGATCTGACTTGAGGGTGCCGGAGCGCAGTATCTGTCTGGCGAAACGCGTGTTGAAAATTTGATAGAGCACGCGATCTCGCTCATTGTAGGTGGCGTGCTCGGGCAGATCGTGCAGAATGGGCCAGATGAAGCTGTTGCAATAACTGTAGTGCCCATCAATTACGGCCTGCGGTAATTTATTGACGGATATGGGAGCAGAGCCGGCGCTTTCGCGCGTCTCCATGCTGCAGCCGTCCATGTACCACCAGCGCTGATTGCCGTCAGCGCAGGTTTCGATAATTCTTGCCAGGGCGGATGAGACACCGCCGGCGGTGGAGGGGCCTCGATACGACAAAATGTTCATAGTCGTCCTTTCGACTCTCTGGGGGAGTCGACTGAGTGAATATGCGTTGTTTCGAAGAGCAAATTATGCTGAGAATGCGTTCTGCGATTCTTCAGGTCTAAATGGAACGACGGGCATTTTGGGGGCTGGTTCCAGCAATTTTTGAATTTTTCAAATTTATCTGTTTTCATCAAAATGAGAAGACCGCGCCTGAACGCGATCTTCTCATTCCGTTTTCAGGTGAAAGGCTTAGTTAAGCGAATTGCAGAAGTCGGCCAGTTCTTTTTCAGCCTGTTCTTTTGCGCAGCCGTAACGTTCTTGAATGCGTCCGGCCAATTCTTCCCGCTTTCCCTCGATCACTTTCAGATCGTCATCGGTTAGTTTGCCCCATTTAGCTTTCACTTTGCCTTCGAGCTGTTTCCAGTTGCCTTTCAATTGATCCTTATTCATAATGTGAACCTCCTCGGTTTGTTTGGATTGAAGTAAAACTATGGACGCGCTAGTTGACTTTGATGCCGATGCGGGCGCGTTTTTCATTAATGGAAGCAATGTCCCGTTCCATGGCGGTCTGGACCTTGTCTAGCTTCTCTGTAATCAGTTTTTGTTTCGATTCTTTGATCTTGCCGCCCTTTGTGTATCTGGCTTGCATTGAGCTGATTTCGTTCAGGTCATGTTTGAGATCAGCCACCTGATTGTTGGAGAGGCGACCTGCGGCATATTCGCTGTCTATCCGTCTTTGCAGTTGCAAATTGCGTCCGCCGTAGGAGTCGATAAACATAATCTGACCCTCGCTGGATATGAATCTGGCGCCCACCAGGGGAGTGTAAGTAACCGTGCGAGAGAAGGGCATCAGCCTGTCGCCCAGATCATTGAGCTGGACGGCTAGAGAAAGCTCCTCGGCGTAGGTCAGCGGACGGCCGGAGCTTTTATAAGCCACCGTCTGGGCATTGATTCTGTCCAGTGCTTCTCGCAGCGCCAGGATCGTGGCGGCATCATAATTGCCGCGGGTGCTGAGCTCGGCAATGACTCGGTCAAATTCGGCCCGACGGCTGTCGATTGACGACAGGAGTGGATCATAGACCGGCGCTGAGGACAGGGCGACTAGGTTGCCGGCGGCATCGAAAGTGGCTACAGCTCTGTTTGAATTGCTGTCGATCACAATCATGCCGGGAGAGAGCGGGAAATCGGCTCTTTTGACAATCGGATCGTAGACCCCGCGAGTCGCACCGGTGATCGGATCGATCACCACATAGGTTGTGCCCACAGGGAGCATTAGTGGATCTGTCGTCACAGTGGTTGTCTTGACGGTTGTAGTTTCAACCTGGGCCAGAGCAGCGCCAGCAGCTCCAAGTAACAGGCCTCCTGCCAGTAATGATGGCATTATTCTTCTTGCGTAACTCACGATATTTCTCCTTCTGTAATTTTTATGGCGTTTGCTCGTACTTCCAGAGCCTGTGCCTCATCTTCGCGATGCTGAATGGCGACTACGGCGGCTAGTTTGTGTAGAGCTCTGCCCACCTCCGGGTGTGCGCTTCCTAGGAGTTCTTCCAATCCAGTGACCAATTTTCTGTAGAGTTCTTCCGCTTCGGAGAAGTGCTCCTGCAGCATCAGGTCATTAGCGCGGTCGGCGACGCACTGCACGGCATTGAGAGTGTCCTTGGCGCGGGCGACTACATAAGGATTTTCGTCCTGGGCCAGAGTTTCTAAAATGGGCACCGGCGTGTCAGGGTTTTCGGCCAGCCGGTAACGTACATCCGGATTCTCATCGCAGGCCAGTGATTCCAGAGTGGGGGCCGGGGTGCTGGAATTCTCGGCTACAGCGATGCGTACTTCCGCCGAGTCGTTCATTGACAATTTATCGAGAGTTTCGGCCGGAGTGTTTGGGTTTTCAGCCACGCGTGCCTGTAGCTCGTCGTTTTTAACACCGCCAAGTTTTTCCAGTACTTCGGGCTTGGCTTCGGGATGCGACGCCAGCCTTTGCTTGGCCAGGGTGTGTTGGGTCACGACCGGTTCGTTTGCGCTATTAGCTGTGGTCGGCTTAGTGTCCATGGCCTAGACGCTCCGTCCGTGAAATCCACGCGATGCAAGCGTGAAAAGGAAGACGAAAATGGCCGAGCCCAGGATGCAGGGTATCAGAGCTACACCCTCGACTGCCGGTCCGAAGCTGCCGAAGAGGTTACCGCCCAGCCAGGCACCGAGGATGCCGACAATGGCGCTGGTGAAAAATCCGCCTGGCACTGCATTCGGTACCAAGCGCTCGGCCAGAAAGGCGCATACTGCGGCGACCATTAGAAAAAGAATAAAGCTTAGTATAGACATTGTAGTTCCCTCCAACAATTCGCTTGTGGCGATTTTTTGCATGCTTCCCGGCAGAGACTGGGGGAGACCCACAGTCTCTGCCGTTCGGAAGTTAGCGTGTTTTGACTTTCTCTTCGCCGGTACGTTTGATGTCTTTTGCTCCGGCTGCTTTGAAGATTTCTTCAGCACGTTTTGCCTGGGCGTTATCCTCGGTGTGTACCGAAATGAGGACGTTGCCTTCGTTGAGCTTGCCTTCATATTGTTTGGCTTCCCACTCGGGCATACCCAGGCCGATGAGGCCGCCGACCACGCCACCACCGGCGGCGCCAATTGCGGCCCCGCCCAGCGCGGCCATGATGGGGCCGGCGGCTACGAAAGGTCCGACACCTGGGATAGCCAGTGCGCCAATACCAGCCAGCCAACCGAGAGCGCCACCAACGACGGCACCGGTACCGGCACCAGTAGAAGTGCCTTCCGGTGCTTTGCTGTGCTTCTCATGGCCCATATCTCTTACGCCCGTGGTGTCGGGCATGAGAATGGAAATATCTGAGGGGAAAAATCCAGCGGTTCTCAGTGAATCGACGATGTTCTCGGCTTGCGATTCGGTGGGAACGATACAAATTACTGCTTCTTTCATAATATAAACCTTTATAAGTGTAGTGTGGAGAGGATGTCTCTGGGGGACTTAGCGTTGGCTGTTGTGCCCTTTGACTTCGAGTTGGTTCGTATAGTTGCTTACGCCGTTGCAGCCCTTAACCAGGCTGTCGATCGTGGCTTTTTCACTGTCGTTTTCGACGGGGCCGCGCAATGTCACCGCACCATTTTTGGTGATTATTTTTACGTTCTGCGCATTCATTGATAGACCTTTGGTGTCCATAATTGCTTTGCGCAGAGTGCGGGTTATCTCGACGTCCGACGTCTTGTTGGACGCCTTGTCGGCGGTCAGAGTATCGAGGTCTTTGTCGCGTCTGTTTTTGCTCGTATTGTCGGGAGCAGTCATTTGAGATTTGTCGAGCTTTTCCTGCTCGGACTCTTTGGCAATGGTTGCTTGCTGCACGCATGCGCACGCAACTACAAGGGCCGTTAGCCCCAATAGTTTTTTCATTTTTCACTCCTTATTTCTTGACCATGCTCAATCAGATCGTTGAACAGATCCGACGCTCGGCCTGTTGTTTTTGGCCGGACCGTATGGTCCTCTGCCCAAGACGACCTACCGTTTGCGGCAAAGTTCCCGTCAGGAAATCTGCTCTTTCAGCACGCTTAGATTTGGATGGAAAGGGTCGAAGACCCAGCGCAGAAGCATCTTGCGCAGATCTCGGATGTCATAGGGCTTGCTCAAATAATCATCCATTCCTGCTTTCAGGCATGCTTCTCGCTGGTCAATCATGGCTGTTAGAGCGATGATCGGAGTATAGGTGTCTTTGGCTTTCTCAATTTGTCTCAGACGTTTGGCGCATTCAAAACCATCCATGCCCGGCAGCATCAGGTCGAGCAAAATGGCATCGTACCTTGTGTATGCGGCTGCAGCCAGAGCTTCTTCGGCGGAAGCCGCGATCTGTGCGCGGTAGCCGAATTTTGCAAGAAGTTTTTTCAGAATGTACTGAGAAGTTATATTGTCTTCTACAACCAAAATGCTGCGACTGTTCATTTGCGTAGGCTCCATCCGTTGTTGGCAACGCCCTGAGTAATAGTGGCAACGACTTCCATCCGGGCCTGTTAGTTCCCCCGCAGTCAAACTCTAAGGAGCGCTATAGCGCCGTTTACCCGACCACTGCCAGCGAAAATTCCGCTCGATGATCCTGGCGATCATCCACCAGGTTGATGGACAGGTCGTTGCTCTGTTGGCCGTCGACTACAAGTTGGTCAACGGTTTGCCCCGGCCGTCCCCGCCTGACGATGATGTGATAAACGGTTTCGCGGAAGCGGTAGTGCACCGTATACTCCGGCCATTCAGTAGGCATGCATGGTTTCAATGTCAATCGGTCAACGGACAGCTGCAGGCCCAGCAGTGACTCGATAATCAGTCTGTACATCCAGCCGGCCGAGCCGGTGTACCAGGTCCAGCCTCCACGGCCGACATGGGGCTCGACGCCGTAGACATCGGCGGCCACGACATAGGGCTCAACTTTGTAGATTTCGGCTGCGCTGGCCGAATCGGAGTGATTAATGGGATTGATCATCTGGAAGAGTTGCCAGGCTTTTTCGCGATCGCCCAGGGCGGCGAAGGCCATGGTGGCCCAGATGGCGCTATGCGTATATTGTCCGCCGTTTTCGCGCACTCCCGGCACGTAGCCTTTGATATAGCCGGGATTGAGAGCGGATTTATCAAAGGGCGGATCGAGCAGCTTGACTATATTTGCCTTCCGGTCCACGAGGTGTGTGTAGAGCGATTGCATGGCCCGGCTCCTGCGCTCTTCACCAGCGGCACCGGATAGCACCGACCAGCTCTGGGCGATACTGTCGATGCGACACTCTTCATTTTCGGTCGAGCCCAGGGGCGTACCATCGTCGAAGTAAGCCCGGCGGTACCATTCTCCATCCCAGCCATTGTCTTCTATATTTTCTTTCAATGTTGCCGCTGCCGCTTCCAGCCTGGTCGCCAGGCCGGTGTCATGGCGCAGGGTGGCGACGGCACCGTACTCTTCCAGTACTTTGTAGAGGAAGAAGGCCAGCCAGACGCTTTCGCCTTGTCCCTTTTCTCCCACCAGATTCATGCCGTCATTCCAGTCGCCGCAACCTATAAGGGGGAGGCCGTGGATGCCGAACCTGAGACCGTGGTCGATGGCTCGTACACAGTGATCATAGAGCGAGGCTTTTTCGTCCGAGCGGCCGGGCAAGTCGTAGTACGATTCTTCCTCCGGTTGCAAGAGTCGACCGCTGAGGAAATTGATATTCTCATCCAGAATGCCGGTGTCTCCGGTGGCCAGCACATAGCGACAGGTGGCCAGGGGCAGCCAGAGATAATCGTCCGAACAGTGTGTGCGCACCCCGCGACCGGCGGGTGGATGCCACCAGTGCTGGACATCCCCTTCGACAAACTGGCGTGAGGCGCAGAGCAGGATTTGTTCGCGCAGCAGGCTGGGTTGTGCGTGCAGCAAGGCCATGGAGTCCTGCAGCTGGTCCCGGAAGCCGAAGGCGCCGCCGGATTGATAATAACCGCTGCGGGCCCACATGCGGCAGCCAATTGTCTGGTAGAGCAACCAGCCGTTGGCTAGCATATTTAATGACTGGTCCGGCGTCTGCACATTGACCGCTCCCAGCGTATGCTTCCAGTACTGGCACAGGCGCTCGAAGCTTTCGTTGCGGGCTTGCACTCCGCGGAATCTTGTCACCAGCTGGGCGGCATCCTGTAGGTCACGACCCGAGCCCAGGCGGAAGACGATTTCTTTTTCCTGTCCGTCGGCCAGGTCGATATTTACCTGAATGGCGGCACAGGGATCAAGGGCCGCTCCCAGTTTACCGGAGAGGCGACGGCGGCTCATGGCCGCTGGTTTTTTCAGCGAACCGTTGCGGCCGATAAACTCGGCTCTGTCACCGCTGATGGTGCGGTTGCTTTCATCCACGTCAAAAAACGCCACTCTTTCCGAAAATTCACTGTTGTATGGATTGCGTGCAAAAAGTGCACCGGTCCTGGCGTCCAACTCGGTCACGACATGCATATTGGTCTTCGGTCGCAGGTCGCCCAGTACCAGCTCTACATAGCCGCTGCAGGAGAGTTTGCGAGAGCGGCCGCTGTTGTTTTTTAATCGGATCATGACAAATTTGACCGGCGCGTCTATGGCCGTGTGTGTCCAGTACTCGCTACTGATGCCGTCGTTTTGCATTTCAAATACGCTGTAGCCAAATCCATGGCGACTGACACATGTGGTGTCGGGCCAGCAGGGGAAAGGCGTGGCCGACCAGAATCTGCCCGTTTCTTCGTCTCTTATGTAATACGCTTCTCCGGATAGATCGCAGACCGGATCGTCGTGCCAGGGGCTGAGCCTGTATTCATGGGCATTTTCGGCCCAGCTGTAAGAAGCGCCGCTCTCGGAGATGACCGAGCCGAAGTATGGATTGGCAATGACATTGCTCCAGGGGGCAGGCGTGCGGTCGCCGTTTTGCAGGGTAATGACGTATTCCCTGCCGTCGGGGGTGAAGCCTCCCAGTCCGTTGTATAAGACCAGCTCGCGCGAAGGACCGACGCTGCGCGGACTTTCAGCCTGTGCTGCCTTGCTTGGCAGAAGCAGGGGCATGCGCGCTTCCCGCAGCGGCCTATTTAGTATCTGTTCTTCCAGTGTGCCGCGGTTGTCGCTGATGATGGCGCGGGCGACCGACTGGAAGAGGATGCGGTCCTCGGCGCTGATCTGATCGGCCACGCGCACAAAGATGCCGCCCGGTCGGTCGATCATATTGGAGACTACACCGACGGCGATAATGCCCAGTATCTGTTCCTGTAAGAGTTGTCTGTAGCCGCCGTGATCTTCATTCCAGATAACCAGATCTACGGTCAGGCCCTTGAGACGCCAGTAGGCATGCGCCTGGACCAGCTGCCGGACAATCTCCAGATTTTCGCTGTTTCTCACCTGCACCAGCACTATCGGCAGGTCGCCTGATATGGCGTAGCCCCAGAGACTGGACTGGCCGCGCCGATTTTTGATGAGGGTACTGGCCTCGGCGCGAAACGCGGCGTTAGGATAAATTATCGAGCCGGCCAGACGGCCGTAAAGTTGTGCGTCTCCTTCACTGGCATTGATCTGGCGCAGTACCACCTGGTTGTGTGTCCAGGAGACCTCGAATACGCGGTCGGCCAGGCGCTTGTCTTTGTAGCGCTCGACAAGCTGCAGGCAGGCTTCTCTTGTCTCGGCTACGCCTGTGACGATGTCTACCGTGGCGGTGGCGTGCGGCTCCAGGACGATACGGGTGCGGCAGGCTACAATCGGGTCCAGAACTGAGCCCGCGCTGTTGGAGAGTGGCCCGTCCGCGGTAAGGGCAATGGGATTCTGGGGAGTATTGTCGCGACCGACGAAGCGCATGCGATCGGTTTCGTATGAATGCGCTTCTTCTTCGACGCCGTGGGTGACCATCTGGTGAAACATCCAGGGCTCGACGTCACTGGCCGAGCGCGGTCTGCGCGTGCATAGTATGGCTTTTTGCGAGGGCAGGACTTCGGTCTGGACAAAGAGATTGCTGAAGGCCGGATGCATGGAATCGGTATCGGCACTGGTCAGCACAACCTCCGCGTAGCTGGTCAGCTCAATCACCTTGTGCGAACGCGAGCGGTTTGTAATTTGCAGTCGGCGCAGCTCGATGTCGTCTTCGGAGGAAACTACAATTTCATAGTGCGTATCTATGTCTCCGTCGCGGCGACGAAACTCCACTCTGGCCTCCGAAAATATTGCTTCAAAATGATCGCTGGCGTGCTGGGTCGGTTGATAGGCCGCCGACCAGTAATTGTCCTTGCCGTCTTTGTTTTCTCTTGCGTCTTTCCTGGTTACATCTTTGATGTAGCAAAAGCTGCCCCAGTTATCCAGGGTGGTGTCCGGTCGCCATCTTGTGATGGCGATGTCCTTCCAGCGACTGTAACCCGAACCGGAATTGGTGATCATGACATTGTAGCGGCCGTTGGACAGAAGCTGCACCTCGGGCGCGGTCGTATTGGGAGTGTTGAGGATGCGCACAGGTAGTTCCTGCGCCTCAAAAGTTGTCGTCAGATTGCTGGCGCTGTCGCTTTGCGATTGCACCACCACGCTTTTAGGAATGCGCTCCTGCAAGAGCGGCAGTGTGGCCTTGAGGGAAGGTTCCTGTTCGAAGCATTTCTGCATCGGCTGATCGAGGAGCACATACGCCAGAGAGAGCAAGCTCATGCCCTGATGGTGGGCCATGAATGATTTAACTACGGCGTAAAGCTGGCGGGCGACCAATCTTCTTGGCGTGCAGTCGATTGCTTCGTAGAAGCCGAGCATGCCGATAAGTCCCTGCGAGGCCAGAGCCTTGAGGTTGTAATAGGATTTTTCGGGCTCGACCATGAGGGCCATGACCGAGGCATAGGGAGCTATGACCAGGTCGTCTCCCAGTCCTCGCTTGAGGCCAAGGCCGGGCACGCCGAAGGCTTTGTATTGATAATTGAGGTGCGCGTCAAACTGATTGTAGCCGGATTCGGAGATGCCCCAGGGCACATTGCGCGTCAGGCCGTATTCTATCTGCCTGGCAACAACCGATTTGTAGGTCTGGTCCAGCAGCGTGTTTTCGTAGGTAGGCATTACCAGTAGTGGCATAAGATATTCAAACATCGAGCCGGACCAGGAGCAGAGTATTGGCTGCGCGTCCGAGCCCATTAAAAGACGTCCGAGTGAAAACCAACTTTCTTCCGGCAACTGGCCGCTGGCGATGGCGACAAAATTACTGAGCCTGGCTTCCGAGGCCAGCAGGTCGTAGAAGCTGTTGTCCAGGCGCCTTTCATCAACGTTGTAGCCGATCGACAGAAGTCGGCGGGAACGATCATATAAAAAGGTAAAGTCCATTCTCGCCAGAGAGTCTATTTTTTCGGTCAGATCGTTTATTTGCTTCAACCTGTCTTCGGCGCGCTTGCGCGATAGATCGAGCAGGGCGTGAAATTTGGCGTTGCCGCCCAGGTTGTGCACGCCAGCTTCGGTCAGACGACTGAGGGCTGTGAGGGTGGGCACGATGTCGATATCGGGCAGCTCCGCCAGCAGCTGACTCTGGTATTCACTGGCCAGCCAGGGGCAGAGATAGGTCAGCTCCTCCAGGGCCTGCGCGCACTGGTTGTGCAGGGATTGCGCCCACCAGTTTGGATGCGTCTCACCCTCGGTCGGCGGCAGATTTCTCACAGCCGCTACGATGGCCCGTGATTTTTCCTCGAGGCTTTGAAGTGTTTTGTAAGTGGTGGACAGGCGCTGTCTCTCACCGGCGGTCGCCTGCTCCAGAATATTGGCAAAGTCGGTCAGGATGGCTGATTGCTTGGGCATATTATCACTCAGGACATCCAGAGTGATTGAGAGACCGCTCAGTAATTTTTCCGAGATAATGCGCCTGTTTGTGAAATGCGCCAGGCCCACTTTCAGGACCAGCAGATGACCGGCGAGGTTGCCCGAGTCAACGGTGGAAATATATAAAGGTCTGAGTGGCTCTAAAGTTTTTGTGTCATACCAGTTGTAAAAGTGGCCGCGGTGTTTATCCATAGCGGACATTGTTTGCACGGTTTTGGCGGTGCGGTCGAGGCACTGTCCGGTCGTCATGAAGCCAAAATCGCAGGCGCTCAAATTGGATAGCAGTGCCATGCCGATATTGGTGGGTGAGGTGCGATGGGCCACCACGTCCACCGGTTGCAACTGATAGTTGTCCGGGGGTAAGAAATTATCTCCTTCAACGACCAGGTATTCAAAAAATGCCCAGGTCTGGCGGGCCAGTTTGAGAAGAAATTTGCGCTGGTCTTCCGAGAGCGGTGATTTTTGCGCGGGCAGCGGCCGGCTGATATAGCCGACCAGAAGCGGTGAGAAAAACCACAATAACAGTACCGGGGCTGCCGGCAATAGATTTTGCGGATAGCGCCAGCCTATGAGAAGAAAGAGCAGTCCGGCGAAAATGGGAGCAGCACTCATTTTTGACCACAGGTTGCTGGTGCCTGAGGGCGTGCGATTAGCCGGTCGGGAGGCCTGCCAGACGAGTAAATCCTTTTTGCTTACCAGTACCCGGTAGCAGGTGGTGCTGAGGGCATCAAAGCTGAAATAGGCTTCAAAAGGCAGACAGATCAGGCTGAGCAGGGCCTGGCAGAGGTGGGTCAGGGCTGAGCTGAAGGTTTCCCACAGGTGTCTTTGCAGACCAACTTCTTCCGGTCTGGCCAGGAGCTGAGAAAAAAGTGAGATGGTCGGTGGCAGGAAAATTACCAGCAGCGGCAGCACGGTCCAGAGTGTGTGCGGGAAAACGGTCCAGCTCAAAACGAAGGCCAGCAAAATGGCTATAGGAGTAAGACTGCGGCGCAGATTGTCGAAAATTTTGAAGCGGGACAGAAGCGAGAGGGGGTTGTTTTCGTGTCTGCCGGCGGCATTTGGTACCTGCGGCAGAAGCCAGTTGGCTATTTGCCAGTCTCCGCGGATCCAGCGATGGCGCCGACTGACGTCGGCCAGGTAAGTGCTGGGATATTCTTCGAAAAATTCCACATCGCTTATCAGGCCGGAGCGCACATAATTGCCTTCAAGCAGATCATGGCTGAGGATGCGGTTGTCGGGGAAACGATCTTTGAGGGCGGCCTCGAAGGCGTCGACGTTGTAGATGCCTTTGCCTATAAATGAACCTTCGCCGAAGAGATCCTGGTAGAGGTCGGACACTACTCGTGTATAAGGATCTATGCCGGCGTCGCGGCAGTGCAATAGGCTGAAGAGCGACCTTCTGGCCCCGCTCAGACTATTGCTCACCCTGGGTTGCAGCAGGCCGTAGCCGGCGACGACTGTTCTCGAGGCACCGTCCAGGACAGGTCTGTTGAGAGGGTGCTCCATGGCGGCAATCAGATGTCTGGCGCTGTCGCGGGGCAACTGGGTGTCGGTATCCAGGGTGATTACATATTTGATCCCCGTCAGTATTTCTTTCGAGCCCAGGATGGTGGCAAAGCGCTCCTCGCCGCTTCCGCGCAAAAGCAAGTTGAGATCAGCCAGTTTTCCCCGTTTACGTTCGCGACCCATCCAGGTGTTTTCGCTCGGGTTGAATAGGCGCGGGCGGTGGAGGAGAAAAAATGGGTCGGTGGCATTGGTGTTGAAGCCGCGGTATTTTTGATTGAGGTCGAAGATGCCCTCGCGCGCCAGCTGGATCAGGGCTTCGTCGCTCTCTTTTGTTTCGGTGGCGCTGTCGGTAAAATCGGTAAGAAGAGCAAAATAGATATTTTTGTCCTGATTTGCCAGATATCGTACTTCTATTGCTTCTACCAGATGCTCGACCGAGAGGCGGTCGCTTATCATCGTCGGTACCACCACCAGGGTTGCGGCGCTGTCCGGCACGCCTTTTTCGAAATTCATGCGGGGCAGGGATGTCGGCGGTTTGAGGGAGAGTGCCAACCAGTTTGTTATTTCAAAAGCCAGTTGAGCGCCGACAATGGTGGCGCATATGGTGCCTATAATTTTTAGATAGAGTCTGGTCTCGGATGGTGTGGCATGGCTGAGGCACCAGCAGGCAATGGCCGTCGTCATTAAAATAATGGTGCCGAGATAGAGATAAACGGCGGTTGCGCCGGTCAGGGCCTTGAGACGATATTTGATCGGCATGCGGCCGGCGGCGCGCTCCAGCAGTTGCGCCACACCGGCGTCCATCAGATAGTAGCCGACATGGGCCTGGCGATCCTGTGCTCCGCCGCGGGCAAAAGCTTCGCGTGCCAGGGTGAGCACACAATTGGCTATTTCCTGCTCACTTCTATCGCTGTCCCTGGCAATTTTTTCGACGAGGTGCCGGTACATATCTCTGGTGGCGAAATTCATTCCTTTATAGACTGCGACAGGATCTTCAAGCAGAGCCAGTTCCACCAGACTCTGTTGCTCGACGAAAGTGCTCCAGTCATGCGCCCCTAGAAGGCGCAGGCTGCCGATGGTATTACTGATTGATACTTGATTTGAGGCCTGATACTGCGTTTCGGCCTGAATTAGTTGTTCTATGGTCAGGCCGCTTTCGGCCAGATGTTGTTCGACCCAGGTGAGTGGCATGGCCAGTGCCGGACTCTGCCATTGCAGGCGCCGGGCCAACTCACTGACGAAGGCTCCCACCATGGGCGGATTGGAGCGAGCCATGTCGGCTATCACCAGGATCAGATTTTTAGGATCTTTTTCGCTGGTCTCTACCATTTTGTCGGCCCACAGGCCTGCCAGTTCACGATTGGCCATGCCGCTGGCGATCGATGAAGCCACCCGGCGCAAATTCTCAATCAAAGCCAGGCGAAGCATTATAGGTATGGCCCAGAGCTCGCCCAGCTTCAGGGGCGCTACGCTCTGGTATTTGCTGACAAAGCGATTGAGACTGTCGAGATCGACTCGACCATCGCCGCAGGATATTGTCGTCAGGGCGATGTCGTAAACACGCGGCAGGCCCTGAGGCAAACCGTTTGACTGCCCGTGGATCAAGCGCGGCAATTCGCGACAATAGTTGCGCGGCAGATGCCTCCTGGTAGCGCGTATTTGTTCTTCTATCAAATAGAAGTTATCGAGCAACCACTCGCCGGCTGGGGTGATGCGATTATTCTTTTGAATGGCATCGGCCAGCAGGGCGCGTGTGTTTATGAGGATGCGTTCGTTTTTGTCCAGTCTGGCTAGAAGACCGTCTTCGTACGGCAGTGACGAAATTTTGTGGGCGCTGGCCAGAGTTTTACCATGCCGTTCCATTTGATCGGCGCTAAAGAGTTCTGAACGAAAAGGAATTTCGTCAGTTTCGCCCGCCGCGCCGGCACGCTCATACTTGTCGGGTCGGTGAATCCTGGCTGACAGGCTTTTTATTATGGATTGTTGATCTGTAAAGCTGGCCGTACGAAACTCCTTGGCGCAAAACTGAGCGGAGGCCAAAATATGCCGCATGCGAGATTGCGCATGCGAGAGCAAATGGCGGGTGATATAGGATCGACAGGGGAGGCCGGTCGGTTGTTCCAGTCTGTTTGACCCCGATCTGGAACTTGGACTATCTACTCGTGCCTTCTTGACTATCGGCAGGGCCCTGTGCCCCTGCTTTCCCATAACTGTAGCAGAGAGCTAAATAAACTTTTGCAAGGGTTGGAACTTTAGATTGGACTTGCGGTCGATTCCCCTGTGAAGAGCTTTCCGGGAGGTGGGATATGCGTGTAGATAACATAGAACTGGCCGAGCTTATCTACATGGCTGATGTTTATCGCAAGCGCCGATTTTTCGCTGAAGCTACCGCCCTCTTGACCGAAGCTCTCAACGCCGCCCGTAATGATGACGATCTGACCACCGACGCCATTGTGCAGTACAGCCTGGCGCGGGTCTATGAGCAGCAGGGCAATAGTTTTTTTGCCAGGGAGCTCGATCATCAGGCCCTGCGCGACTGGCTCGGCGGTAAAGACCCCAATCCAATAAACCAGCTCTGGCCATTTCGCAGCCGCCGCTCTCTGGACCGCGCCTGCGAGCAGTTGATCCAGACCGTGCAGGAGAGAAGCGATATTCGCAACCTCCCTCTTCCCCGAGTGCCGCAGGGTGATAGCTGGCGCCAGGCCGGCTAATTCATTGAGCGCTGCCTGGCACTATAATAAGCCGCATGCATACGAGCGCTCTGCAAAAAACTGTCTGGGCTTTGATAACCACGGCCCTGACCTTCTTTCTGGCCGTGACGGCAAACGCCTTTCTCGCTTATCGTCTTAACGAAGTCAAGACTTGGACCTTGCATACGCATCTGGTCATCGAAGAGCTGAAAGATGCCCAGGTTTGTCTGCAGGAGCTGGAAAGCGAAGACCGGGGCTGGGCTATCTCCGGCAATCCGCTGTTTATGCGTAATTACCCTGAGCAGCGGCGATCAGTGCTCACTCACCTGGATAATGTCGCCACTCTCGTCAGCGACAATCCCAGACAGGTGCCGCTTATACGTAAAGCCCGTCTTGCCGCCAATTGCAAACTGGCTTTTGTCGATGAAGTGTTTCGTGCGATCGACGCCGCGGCGGCGCAACGCTTGATTAATTCCGGGCGCGGTACTGTTCCCATGCAGGATTTCCGGTCGCAGATTGAGGCGCTGACGGCCAATGAGCAAGCACTTTTGCGCGAGCGCGAGGAGCAGCTTATAGCGGTGCAGCGCGTTAGCTGGGTTACCACAGCTTTTCTGGGATTTTTTAGCGTTGCTCTGCTGGCCTGGGTGTTCAGCATCACCCGTCAGGCGCTGGCGGAGGAGCAAAAGCGCGTGGCCGTGCTGGAAGCGGAGGTAGCGGAGCGTAAAAGGGTGGAGCAAAATTTATTGCGCACCTCGCAAAAGCTGGCAAGCTCAAATACCGACCTGCAACAGTTTGCCTATGTGGCTTCCCATGATTTGCAGGAGCCACTACGGGCGGTGGCGGGCTTCCTCACCTTGATCGTGAGCAAGCATAAGGACAATTTGGACCCTGAAACCGAAGGCTGGATTAACCACGCCGTTGAGGGCGCCCAGCGTATGCGCAGTTTGATCAACGACTTGCTCAGTTATGCTCGGGTAGAGTCTCAGGGTAAGACACTTAACAATGTCGATGTCAATCTTGCTTTGCAAAGGGCCAGGCAGGACCTCGCCGTGCTGCTGGAAGAGACAGGAGCAGAGCTGATTGTTGACGACTTGCCACAGGTGGTGGGGGATGAGGGCCAGCTGGCGCAGGTTTTCCAGAATTTGATCGGTAACGCCGTCAAGTTTCGAGGGGAGGCCAGGCCGCGCATCGTTGTAAAGGTAGAGCCAAGGCAGGGCGAATGGGTGTTCTCAATTCAGGACAACGGCATCGGCTTTGATCCCGAGCATGCGAAGAGAATTTTTGTAATATTTCAGCGCCTGCATGGCCGAGATGAGTACAAAGGTACTGGCATTGGACTGGCACTTTGTAAGAAAATAATAGAGCGACACGGAGGTCGTATTTGGGCTGAATCCCAACCGGGTGCAGGCGCCACTTTCTTTTTCACGCTCCCAATTGAGGCCGGAGGCCTGATTACCCGTGAGCCCGCCGCTCAATCACAGTCTCAGTCATGACCCTTTAAGGATCCTTTTGATTGAGGACAGTCCCACAGATGCGATTTTGCTGAGGGCGAAACTGCAAGGGGTAACCGAGTTTTCCTTCCATATTGAGCACGTGACAAGTCTTGCCGCCGGTATTGAACAATCCGGGCAGGCTGGGTTTGATGCTGTAATCCTGGATCTGTCCCTGCCCGACTCTCATGGGCTCGCCACTTATGCTCGTCTGCGCGACGTTGTTCCGCAATCCGTGCCCATCGTCATAGTCACGGGCAACGAAGATCGTGCCTTATTGAACGACGCGCTCAAGCAGGGAGCGGACAATTATCTGGTCAAGGACACTCTGGACGGTAATCGCATCGCCGTTGCTATTTTGTCTTCCATGACTAATCGCAATCAGAAGTTGAATACGGCGCAACAGCGCGTGCTTGATCAATAGTCGCCGGCCGATTATCTGTCGCTGTTGGGCGGCAGGGTGACGATGTTGAAATAGAATTGTTTGATGGAACGGGCCACTTCGATGAATTTTTCAAATTCAACCGGCTTGGTTATATAGCAGCTGGCTTGCAGCTGGTAGGACCTGAGCACATCTTGCTCATCTTCCGATGTTGTCAAAACCACGACAGGAATAACCTTCAGGTCCGGATCACCTTTTATTTCGGTAAGGACTTCGCGTCCGTCTTTGCGCGGCATATTGAGGTCGAGCAAGATTACATCGGGGCGGACAGCGTCCGCGTACTGGCCTTCTTTTCGCAAATAGGCCATTGTTTCCACCCCATCTTTTACGATGATCAGCTCGTTCAATAGTTTGCCGTTTTTAAATGCTTGTCTGGCCAGCTCTGCATCGGACGGGCTGTCTTCCGCCATCAAGATTGTTACCGATTTATTTTTCATCGTCGCTCCTCGGAGCCGGGAACTAAGCCATCAAAGGAAGGTCGTTCTCTGTGCACAGCAGCGCCGGACACTCAGTCTTTCTCAAGCGGCTGCTGGACGGTAACTCAGGAGTTTATCATGATTTATACACTAGTCTCTCTGCTCTTTTTCTTCTGGCTTGTCGGCCTGGTCGCCCATGTGGGTGGTTCTTTCATACATACTCTACTCGTCCTGGCCGTGGCAATTTTCCTCTTCGATATGATCACTGGTCGTCGTTCATCGGTATAAACGTACACAACATCGGGCTTTCGGCGACTTCAAATTGTAGACGTCTGTCTACATTGACAATCCCGCCGGAGGCCGGTGGTACTGGCGGCGGTGTGTGCTGAAAGTCACAACTTCTCTGGGTGATCGCTGGACTACCATGAGCATTCTATTTTTGAATTAAGTATCCCTCGTTCCCTGGCATTAAATTAAATTTGAAAAATTGATTACCGAGTCGGGAACTTCCGGCTCGGTCTACGGTCATTCCTTTGAAATGATCGTAAAATTCGCATAGACCCATCCGTGTAAGTGGTTCGGCCCGGCCGATCCACTTTTCTTGCGCCAACCCGGCCGGGGTCCATGTAACGCGTCGTTTCCACTTCTAAAAACAAATGTCAAGTCCACCGTCGAGCCTGTGGGGATAGGAGCTAATCATGACTACTGCCGAAGCTGCCTTTATGGTTGATGCCAGGCCAATTCTCAAAGCCTTGAGACAATTGAAGCGGGGCGATTTTACGGCCCGTATGCCCCTTGACTTAACCGGTGTCGATGGTGAGATTGCCGATGCTTTTAACAGCGTGGCTGATCTTGATGAACTTCTGGTCAGTGAATTGCAGAAGCTCAGCACGGTTGTAGGTCGCGAAGGTAAGATCACCTATCGCGCTACGCTGGGTGACGCCGGCGGCTCCTGGGCAGCGGCGATCGATTCTATTAATGGATTGGTTGGCGATCTCGTCCGGCCGACGACCGAAGTGGCCAGGGTTATCGGCTCGGTGGCTAATGGTGACCTGACTCAGTCCATGGCTCTGGAGATTGAGGGCGGCCCGCTCAAGGGTGAGTTTTTACGCACGGCCAAGACCATCAACAGGATGGTCAGTCAGCTCTCATCCTTTGCCTCGGAAGTAACACGCGTGGCCAGGGAAGTGGGTACCGAAGGTAAACTCGGCGGTCAGGCTCAGGTTATAGGCGTGTCCGGTACCTGGAAAGATTTGACCGAATCGGTAAACTCCATGGCCGACAATCTCACCGCCCAGGTGCGAAACATCGCCGATGTGACGACCGCTGTGGCCAAAGGCGACCTGTCCAGAAAAATTACGGTTGACGTTAAGGGCGAAATCTTAGAGCTCAAAAATACGATTAACACCATGGTGGACCAGCTCTCATCCTTCGCTTCAGAAGTTACGCGTGTGGCCAGAGAAGTAGGTACCGAAGGGAAGCTGGGAGGTCAAGCGCGAGTTGAAGGTGTCTCGGGTACGTGGAAGGACTTGACCGATAACGTCAACTCAATGGCCGGCAACCTCACGGCCCAGGTAAGAAACATCGCCAACGTAACAACCGCTGTGGCCAACGGCGACCTCTCCAAAAAGATCACGGTAGATGTGCAGGGTGAAATCCTGGAGCTGAAAAATACAATCAATACAATGGTGGATCAGCTCTCCTCATTCGCTTCAGAAGTAACACGTGTGGCCAGGGAAGTAGGTACCGAAGGAAAGCTCGGTGGTCAGGCCCGAGTCAAGGGTGTTGGCGGTACCTGGAAAGACTTGACCGATTCGGTAAATTACATGGCCGGCAACCTCACGGCCCAGGTGCGTAATATCGCCGAAGTTACGACGGCTGTGGCTACCGGTGACCTGTCCAAGAAAATTACGGTGGATGTTAAAGGTGAAATCTTAGAGCTGAAAAATACAATCAACACGATGGTTGACCAGCTCGGCTCATTCGCAGACGAAGTAACCCGTGTGGCCAGGGAAGTAGGTACCGAAGGAAAGCTCGGCGGTCAGGCCGATGTAAAAGGTGTCTCCGGTACGTGGAAGGACTTGACCGACTCAGTAAACTACATGGCCTCCAACCTCACATCCCAGGTGAGAAACATCGCCGAAGTAACGACGGCGGTTGCTACCGGGGACCTTTCTAAGAAGATTACGGTAGATGTGCGGGGCGAAATCCTCGAGCTGAAAGACACGATCAATACAATGGTTGACCAGCTCGGCTCCTTTGCCGCAGAAGTTACACGTGTGGCCAAGGAAGTAGGGACCGAAGGAAAGCTCGGTGGTCAGGCCGATGTAAAAGAAGTGTCTGGTACCTGGCGAGATCTTACCGACTCGGTAAATTACATGGCCGGCAACCTCACCGCTCAGGTGAGAAACATCGCTGATGTGACGACGGCTGTGGCCAACGGGGATCTGTCCAAGAAGATTACAGTAGACGTTAAGGGTGAAATCCTGGAGCTCAAAAACACGATCAACACAATGGTTGACCAGCTCTCGTCTTTTGCCTCTGAAGTAACCCGTGTAGCAAGAGAAGTAGGAACGGAAGGAAATCTTGGAGGTCAGGCGCACGTTAAGGGCGTCTCCGGTACCTGGAAAGATTTGACGGATAACGTCAACTCCATGGCCGGCAACCTCACATCGCAGGTAAGAAACATCGCCGATGTAACGACTGCCGTAGCCAATGGCGACCTGTCCAAGAAAATTACTGTAGACGTTAAGGGTGAAATCCTGGAGCTGAAAAACACAATCAATACAATGGTTGACCAGCTCTCATCCTTCGCCTCTGAAGTAACTCGTGTGGCCCGGGAAGTGGGTACCGAAGGTAAGCTCGGTGGTCAGGCCAGGGTTAAGGGTGTGTCCGGTACCTGGAAGGATTTGACCGACTCGGTCAACAGCATGGCCAATAACCTCACGGCCCAGGTAAGAAACATCGCCGAAGTTACGACCGCTGTGGCTAACGGTAATCTCTCGCGCAAGATCACGGTAGATGTGCAGGGTGAAATCCTGGAGCTGAAAAATACTATCAATACAATGGTGGACCAGCTCAGTTCATTCGCCTCGGAAGTAACCCGTGTGGCCAGGGAAGTAGGTTCGGAAGGTAAGCTCGGAGGTCAGGCCCTGGTGCCCGGCGTAGGTGGTATCTGGAAAGACCTCACCGATAACGTCAACTCCATGGCCGGCAACCTGACGGGGCAGGTGCGTGGTATTGCCGTCGTTGTAACCGCCGTAGCTAACGGTAACCTTGACCAGAAGCTGGTTTTGCAAGCTAAGGGTGAAATCGCCGCCCTGGCCGATACGATCAACTCAATGATTGACACTCTGGCAATATTTGCCGATCAGGTTACATCCGTGGCCCGTGAAGTAGGGGTGGAAGGGAAGCTCGGCGGTCAGGCCAGGGTGCCCGGTGCCGCAGGGACCTGGAGAGACCTCACCGATAACGTCAACCAGCTGGCCGCCAATCTCACTACCCAGGTACGTGCTATCGCGGATGTGGCAACCGCTGTGACCAAGGGTGACCTGACCCGGTCTATTTCGGTGGAAGCCATGGGTGAAGTGGCCGCTCTCAAAGACAATATCAACGAAATGATCCGCAACCTGAAGGATACGACGCAAAAAAATACCGAGCAGGACTGGCTCAAGACAAACTTGACGAAGTTTACGCGAATGCTGCAAGGCCAGCGCGACCTGCTCACGGTAGCCAACTTGATCCTCTCGGAGCTGGCGCCGCTGGTCTCCGCTCAGCACGGCGTCTTTTATCTCAATGTGGAAGAAAATGCCGATGAGCAGCTGGTTTTGCTCGGCGGTTATGCGGTTGATAAAACCCAGGCTGATAGATTCCGTCTGGGTGAAGGTCTTGTCGGTCAGTGCGCCGTCGATATGCAGCGCATTCTTTTGCGAGCGGTGCCGGACAGCTACATCAAGATCAATTCCGGCCTCGGCACCGGGGCTCCAAAAAATATAGTCGTGCTGCCCATTCTATTTGAAGGCAAGGTGCGCGCCGTAATTGAGCTGGCTTCGGTGCAGGAATTCAGCGACACTCACGTCGCCCTGCTGGATCAACTGGCGGAGAGTATCGGTATCGTATTGAATACGATCGAAGCCAACAGTCGGACTGAAAATCTGCTGGTGCAATCGCAGTCGCTTGCTGAAGAATTGCAGCAGACCAACCAGGAGCTGGAAGAAAAAGCGCAACTGCTGGTCGCGCAGAACAAGGAAGTGGAAGACAAAAATATTGAAATTGAAACCGCTCGACTTTCCTTGCAGGAAAAAGCTGAACAGCTGGCACTGACATCCAGATATAAATCAGAGTTTCTGGCCAATATGTCGCATGAGCTGCGCACACCCCTCAATAGCTTGCTCATCCTCTCGCAATTGCTGGCCGAAAATGAGGAAGGCAATCTCTCTGAAACGCAGGTGGAATTTGCCCAGACCGTGTTTGATGCCGGTACGGAACTGCTGGCTTTGATCAACGACATCCTCGACCTCTCTCGTATTGAATCGGGCGTTATGGCTGTCGATCTCAACTATGTAGTGCTGGAAGATGTTATCGACGATCTCGAGCGCAACTTCAGACAAATTGCCGGCAATAAAAATATTGCCTTTGCCATTGATGTCAGCGCCCAGGCTCCGAAGAAGCTCTTCACCGACGGCAAGCGTCTGACTCAGGTGCTGAAAAATCTGCTCTCCAATGCTTTCAAATTTACCGAGCAGGGCAGTGTCAGACTTACGGTGGCCCGTGCCTTTGGTGGGTGGGACGCCGGTGTGGTTTCCCTGCAGCAAGCCTCGGAAGTAGTTGCTTTCAGTATTTCGGATACCGGTATCGGTATTCCGGAGAGCAAGCACAAGATCGTTTTCGAAGCGTTCCAGCAGGCTGACGGCACCACCAGTCGCAAATACGGTGGCACCGGCCTGGGTCTGGCCATCAGCAGAGAGATCGCCAATATCCTGGGCGGGCAGCTAGTGCTCAACAGTGTGCCTGATGAGGGAAGTACTTTCACCTTCTATCTGCCGGTCCCCGAACCTGCCATAAAAGAAGGTTCTCCCGATATGGAGAGCACTTTGATCATGACCCTGCCTGATCTGCAAAATCAAGCCCAGAGTCAGCGTCTCAGTCTGGCCAAAAAACGTGAGGGTCGCCTGCAGGATCCAGAGAGCAATATTAAAGATGATCGCGACGATGTTTTACCCGGTGACAAGGCACTGCTGATCGTTGAGGATGATGTGCATTTCGCCCGGGCATTGCTTGAGCGCGCTCACAAGCTGGATTTCAAAGGTATTGTTACCGGCTATGCCGAGACGGCCTTTCATCTGGCCAAAAAGTACAGGCCGAAGGTGATCACGCTCGACATCAGTCTGGCCGATACCAACGGATGGTCCTTGCTTGATCGTCTCAAGCATGACAATGACACCAGGCACATACCGGTGCAGATTATTTCGGTGGACGAGCAACAAAAACGCGGCATGCAACTGGGTGCCTTCGGTTATTTGATGAAACCTGTTTCTTCTCAAAAGCTCGGTTTGGCTCTGGACCGCGCTCACAAAGTGGCCTCGGAAAAACAACGATATGTGCTCTTCTACGAGCCTCTGGAGGCCAGGCACGCGGCAATTAGCGAAGCTGTGCAGCATAAAAATATTCACTGTCAGTTTGCTACGACCATAGACGCCCTCTACGACGCCATGGACCAGCGCGAGTTTGATTGCTTCGTGCTCAAGGTGGAGCCCGGCGCGCCGGTTACCGCCTCACTTATAGAGAGTCTGGATCAGCGCAGGGCGGGTGTGCCAATTCTCCTTATGTCCGATGAACCGATGAGCGAATCCCAGTCCAACCTGCTTACCGGTTTGAGTCATAATGCCCTGCTCAAAGAGGTAAACACTCCCGAGCAATTGCTGGACGCATTGATATTGGCTCTCCATCTGGTGCATGGCGAGCTCTCGGCGGAGCAGCAATCTCAGATAACAACATCCAGCAGGCAGTCCACCTTCCTCGCCAATCGCAAAATAATGGTCGTGGATGATGATGCGCGCAATATCTACGCCATCAAATCGATACTGTCGCGTCAGGCGATGAATGTCATCTACGCCGAAAATGGCCAACTGGCTATAGATCTCCTGCTGGAAAATCCTGATGTAGAGTGCATTTTGATGGATATCATGATGCCTGTACTGGATGGATATGAGACTACAAGGGCTATTCGCAAACTGCCGCAATTTAAGGATCTGCCAATAATCGCACTGACCGCCAAGGCGATGAAGGGTGACCGTGAAAAGTGTCTGGACGCCGGGGCCTCTGATTACATCGCCAAGCCGATTAATTCCGAGCAAATACTGGCTATGCTGAGAGCCTGGATGATCAAAGGTGAGAGTCCCAAGAGCGCTGAGGGCGCCGGTCGTTGATCCGGCCGAGCCAGTCTCTTTTGCTGATGGCGAGCTAAAGTGGGAATCTTCGCTACAATTGAGTTATAGTTGTTGCCCTTGTCTGGGGAGAGAAAGTAATGCATCTGGTATCAGGCGGTCCCGAAGCCGGCACGAAAAATGAAAAGCCCATTCTTCTGGTGGAAGACAATCTGGTCAACCAGAAAGTAGCGCTTGTCTTGCTTGAACGCCTCGGCCTCAGTGCCGATGTAGCGGTCAATGGTAAGGAGGCGCTTGCCGCTGTCGGTAAGAAAAACTATTCCATTATTTTGATGGACTGCCATATGCCCGAGATGGACGGCTTTGAGGCCACTGTCGCGATAAGGAAGCTGGAGGCCCTGGCCGGCACCTATACTCCCATCATTGCCGTTACGGCTCTGGCTATGGCCGGAGATCGTGAGCGCTGTATCGCCGCCGGAATGGACGATTATATCCCCAAGCCTATTGACAAGGATCTGCTCAAGGTCAAGCTCAATCACTGGCTGCGTACCGATGTTGTTTTCAAGAATCAAAAGCTGGTACGCAAGTACATGCGCCCCAGCACTTCCATGACTCTGCTGGAAGGTGATCCCATTGATTTGAATGAACTGGAAGAGTTTTATGGGTCGGAGCAACTGGCTCAGATGCTGGCTCTTTTTGTCCGCCAGACCGATGACATGATACGCCGCCTGGAATTCTTCATGAAAGAACGCAATAGTAAAGCCGTAGCGGGGCTGGCCCATGAATTGAAAGCCTCCTGCGCTTCCATCGGGGCCAAGCAACTGGCCCGCCTTTGCCTCTATCAGGAGCAGGCTGTCGGCCAGGAGGACTGGATCGAGGCCGAGGAGACAACTGCGTCCTTGATTCGTTCTTTTGACCATTTCAAACAATTTGTAGATTCGGTTATAGGCGCTGAGGAATCAGCCAAAGCCTGAAAAGGCTTGATCGGTTCGGCGACTATATCCATATGAGAGGTATATCGATCGGAGCCTTCCAGAAATTCACAAGCCCGGGGGCCTGAGTGCCGCTCCCCGGGCCTTTTTTCAGGCGCCTGTGGCCTTCTGGGGCCTATTGGGCCGGCTGCATTTTTACGGCTTCGGGACTAATTTTTTACTTTGCGAAAGGTAAGGTTTAATGTAAATATGGGGAACACCATATATGGGCACCCCAAAAATAATTGACCGGATTTGAATTAATTGGCTTAACCGTGTCAATTGTCTTGTAAGTGATTTGCTGAAATGCGATGGCTTTGCACTAGGGGTTTTCCCGGTTGCCTGGAGCCTGTGCCGGTGGCAGAATAGAGTCATCGGCATCAAGCAGTTCGGAAATTTCAAACAAACTAGTGACACCGCGGATGGTGTCGCCTGCTCTTCCGCACGCTCTGCCATTTTTTTCAATTTGGAATCAATCGTTTTAAGAGGAATAACAATGAAAGCCGTTAATGCCAAAACTGATGCAGCTAAGAAATTGAGTCTTGTAGCAAAGGCCCCGTTGACTGTAGTGCCTGCTGCGCAAACTCCGGCAAAGGTCATGGCCTCTAAGGTTGCCGCGCCAAAGCAGGATTACACTGCCATGAGTGATGTCGACCTGGTTGTAGCTTGCCAACAAAAGAATGAGCAGGCGATGACAGTCTTGCTCAAGCGTTATGAAAGACCGATCATGGTAATGATTCGTCGTGTCGGACCGGACCTCAAGGATCCCCAAGATATCCTGCAAGAAGTCTATATCCGTATCTGGCGCTCCATAGACAATCTGCGCAACCCTTATTCGTTCAGAAAGTGGGTCAATCAAATAATCACCCGCCTCTATTATGACGAACTGCGTAAGAAAGTTAATCAGTACCAGTTGCTCTCGATGGACGAGCCGATTATGGGTGATTCGGAAAACGAAAGCACCACCCGCGATATCGTTGATCCGGCCCTGCAACCCGAAGCTCGTCTTCTCAACAAAGAACTCTCCGGCATGCTTGAAGAAGCTATGTCCGGCATCTCAGAGCCCTTCCGTGTAGCTGCTGTCCTTCGCGATGTTGAAGGTCTCTCCTACGAGGAAATCGCCACTATCACCTGCACCGAACTCGGTACAGTTAAATCGCGCATTGCCAGAGCGAGAATGAAGATTCAGAAACGTCTTGATCCTTACCTGAGCGAAGCCGCCTAATTTTTTCCCACCGTTCTAGACCGATGGAAAGGCCCTGTACAGAAATGTGCGGGGCCTTTCCGCCGGAACTTTTGTCGGATCTGTCGCTCGTAATTGCTTGGTTCTCCCCGGCTCTAAAGTTGAGATGGTTATGTTTAACAAGATAATTCTGGCAGTGTGTTCAACCGTCGTTATGGTCGGTTCGGCCCAAATAATCGCCTGGCTGCAGGAAAAGCTGGAGCACAAGGACGGCGATGAGAAAGACAAAAAATCGAAAAAAGGAGGGTCCGGCAAATGCTCAGTCGTAAATACTTAGCTGCGGCTCTAACTCTTCTTGCGCCCCTTGCTTTTTGCGGCGCGGCATATGCCGGCGAAGCCGGACAGGCTGTACAATTTGTGCCTCTTGTGGCCAGCCGCCAGCAGAGTCTTCAGCAAGTGGTAAACGAAGTATCGCGCCCCAGCACCGGACGTGTTGCCGTAGCGCACCGCCGTCACTCCCACTGGAAGACGCGTTACTGGAATCAACACTCTGTGCGCAAACACAAGTAATCTAAATAATCGAGGAAATAAACATGTTTATAATGCGAGCCGCACTTCTTGCCGCAATCAGTCTTGGTCTGGCTTCCTCTGCAATGGCGGCGGAATCTCAGGCTTCCAGCATGGCCGGCGGCATGAGCGACAGCGGTGCCACCGTCCACAGCAGCAGCATGGCCGTCGAAAATGGCCAGAACCAGGCCAGCGGCCAGAGCACCAGCTCATCTGCTACCCAGCGCTCCAGCCAGTCGCATAATTACGACAGTGCGATGAACGCCGGCGGACAAAGCCAGGTGGTGAAAAATCCCGGCGCCGGTACCGGCAATATGAGCAATACCAGCAATGGCTTGATTCAAAACAATGTCCGCCAGGACAGCGTCACCCTCAAAACGGGATCATCGTCGTCCATGGCTGTCATGCGCAGTACTCCGCGCACTAAAGTGCAGTACTGGAATCAGCGTTCGAAGATGCGGACCAGGACCCACCGCTAGGCGCTTTGGGCTATTTGATTACTTCTACGGGGCAGGGCGCCTGCAGCACCACTTCCTGCGAGACGCTGCCCATAAAGAGTCTGGTCATATGCCCGCGGCTGCGGGAGCCCATAACGATGAGGCCGGCGGGCCAGTTGGTGGCAATTGCCAGGATCAGCTCGGCCGGATCGCCTTCCTCCAGCATTGTCTTCACCTGGCTGGTGCCGACTTTTTCCTGCAATGAGGCGGCGCTTTCGGAGAGAAAGGCCCGGGCAGCTTCTTCCAGCTCTATGCGCATGGTGGAAAATTTATTGGCGTGTAAGCTGTCGATGCCGTCGGAAAATTTGTCCACAAGGGGCGGCAGGGCCGTCAGCAGTGTGAATTGCGCTTCTTTGGGCCAGGGCATATTCATCACCCAGTCCAGGGCTTTGCGTGAATGGACGCTGTCGTCTACCGTGACAAGGATGTTCTTATCGAACTCGGGCACGTTTTCATGAGCGCGCTGATAGCGGGCGATGAGCGTGGCGCAGTTAGCGTGCAGCAGTATGGTCTGGGAGACGCTGCCGAGGAAGATGCGAGGCAGACCGTGCCGGCCGTGCGAACCGACCACGATTAAATTGGCCGGCCACTTTCCGGCCTGCGCCAGGATGAGCTCTTTGCTGTCGCCAAAAATGGCTTCGCTTGTCACGGTGCACTCCGGAAATTTTTCCTGCAGTGTTGCTGCGGTGGCCTCGGTGAACTGACGCGCGGCCTCCAGGGCTCTGTTGTGAAATTGATTGGCCTCGTCCTTGCTCATAACGGCAAAGACCGGCTCGCGACGCTCTACGGCGCAAAATACTTTGATATTGCTCCCCTGCGGCCAGATACGAGTGGAAACAGCATCGACGGCGACTTCGGAATGCGGCGAATTGTCAATGGCAATTAGTATGTTCATGATTCTTCCCTTTGACCAAATTCTAAACCGGTCGGGGAGAAGTTGTTGTAATTTTTCTGCCGCGTTTATCTGGCAGCCTTCAGGCGCATTTCTACATGCAGTCCGCCCAGCTCGCCGTTACGTACTTCCAGTGTGCCCTGGCAGGCTTCAATGCAGGATTTGACTATGGCCAGGCCGAGGCCAAAGCCACCGGAGCTGCGATTGCGCGACGGTTCAGGGCGGTAAAATGGCTCGCCCAGGTGCTTCAGGGCTTCTTCGCTTACCCCCGGTCCGCTGTCACCGATTGATAGTGTGACAAACTGTCCCTCGGCCCTGGCTCGCACCTTGATCGGTCCGGCGTCACCGGCATAGCGGACGCAGTTGCGCAGGACATTGGAGACGGCGCGTTCGAGCAGGAGCTGATCGGCCATTACCGACAGATCGGCCGAGAGATTTACGTCAATCTGTTTGTTTTCGCTGATGCGCGGTATCAAGTTCTCGACCAGTGTCTTCAGATTGATGGCCGTCAATTCGGGGGTTTTCGCCTGCATGCCGGCTTTTGAATAGGCTATCAACTCCGACACCAGATTGTTCATTTCATTGACTTCTTCTTTGATGTCGGCGATATGGCCCTGCTGCTCTTCCGTAGAACTTTCTTCCAGAAGTGTCAGCGCCAGTTGCAATCTGGCGAGCGGCGAGAATAGTTCGTGCGAAATGTCTGCCAGCAGACGCCTTTGCTCCTGCACATAACCCTCCAACCTTTCGGCCATTGTGTCCACTGCTTCAGAGAGCCTGCCTATCTCATCATTGCCGCCGGCTTTGATGCGCGTATCGAATTTCCCCGTGGCGATGCGCTCGGTCGCTGCCGTCAGACGTGACAGGGCGCGGGTGATGCGGAATATAAACGGTGACCAGAAAATCATGCTGAGCCCGAGGGCAATGGCAAAGACGGTGGTGATGAATGGAAAATCAAAGAGCAAACTGGTCTGCCAGAGGTTGTCGCACTCAGCTATGAGAGTGCCCGGTACGGGGAAACCCAGTTGCGGTTGCAGAACGTGTATCCGAGCGCAGATCCAGAAGCGATCCGGATCGCTTGTGTGCACGAGAAATCGGCCGTGGGCTTTCATAAAGAAAAATGCCGGTTGCTCAAAGCCGGGGCCGCGTCCCGGTATCATATTCGGTGGCGGGCCGTGATCGGGTGGCGGGGGCAGCCCGGGGCCGAAGTCTGGATGCGGCACAAAGTCCGGATGAGGTCCGAAGTCTGGATGCGGTCCGGGGCCGGGTCCCGGTCCGCGAAGCTGTAAAAATAGATCGCGCGGAGGTGGTGGCAGGGTGTTGATCCTGGCTGCCACAGCCGGTGGCAGCGTGACACTGTCGCCCGCTACTTCCTTGCCGACGACGTCAAAAACATAAAATTTGACGTGATAAACGTCCTCAAATGAATGCAATATCTCCGGCCATTGAGCCGGTTTTGATGCGTGTAACTGACTGCTGATCGCCCCTGCCACAGTCTCGAATTTTTCGCCCAGCGGACTTTGCACCGCCGCTTCCCAACCTGCACCGAAGCGGGCATTGAAGCACACGGCGATCAAGATTCCCAGCGAGGCGACGTAAAGCACGAGCATGCCGACTGTTTGCCAGTAGAGGGGGAAACGTACTTTCATACGAGCATGTATCCGACCGAGCGAACGGTTTTGATCAGATGTGGATTTTTAGAATCATCGCCCAGCTTTTTGCGCAGGGCTGAAATATGCACATCAATGGACCGGTCGTAGGTATCGTAGTTACGGTCGCGAATCTCATTTAATAGTTGTTCGCGGGTTTTGATTCGGCCCCTGGCTTGGGCCAGCACCACCAGCAGATCAAACTCCACCGGGGTGAGTGAAATCAGCTCACCGTCATAAGTTACGCTGCGACTAAGCAGTTTTATTTCCAATTTGCCGGCGATGATTTCTGTCTCGCTGGCGGCGGCGGATGTTTGTGCGGCGCGTCCGGTGCGGCGTAGCACGGCGCGCAGGCGAGCCAGTAATTCGCGTGGTGAAAAAGTCTTGGGCAGATAATCATCGGCGCCTATTTCCAGGCCGACTATGCGGTCCGTTTCGTCCCCCAGGGCCGTCAGCATCAATACCGGTACCTGTGAATAATCGCGCAGTCGTTTCAATATTTCGAAGCCGTCCATGCCTGGCAGCATGACGTCGAGTATGATCGCGTCCCATTGTTTTTCGGCGGTGAGGCGCAGCCCGCTGTCACCGTCGTGCGCCGATTGGATGTCAAAGCCGTAGCGCTGTAAATAGTCCGATATCAGTCGGCAAAACTTTAGATCGTCATCAATGATGAGTATGCGCTGCCGATTGTTGGCTCCGGCTGTACTGGTCTGGGATCGGTCTTCCAAGTCGATTGTCTCTCGCGTTGTCCTGCTCTCACAGTGTAGGCCATGCGCGTAAAGCCGCCTTTACAAATCCTTTAAAAAAATCCATGGGGTCCGCATCATGGCTTAACGCTTGTGGGTTTTGATGTAAGTGTCGAACTCGCAGCGCTTCTGCCTGATATCGACGGCCATTACTAAGTGGGTGAGAGTTATGAAACAGACAGTTTATCGCAGGTTTTTTGTACCGTCCTTAGTTGTTCTGACCGCAATGGTCTCGGGGGGAGGTTTGGCAGGTATGGCGCACGAATTTGAAGATGCGAAATTAATCAGCCAGCTGCCTGGTGGCCCTGGCCCCGGCGGTCCTTGTGGTCCCGGTCCTGGGGGGCCCGGCGGCATGCCCGGCATGATGCCCCCGCCTCCTCCCTTTGCCATGATGCACGGTTTTGGGCCCGGACCCGGCGGTATGGGCCCAGGGCCGATGATGCTGCCCCTGCACGATCTTGACTTGAGCGATGAGCAGGTGGAAAAGCTTGCTGCCATTAAGTCTTCCACGGCCGACAAGGCAGGTCCGATCATGCTCAAATTGCATTCGGCCGAGCGCGAATATCGTCTGGCACTTGTCCAGCCCGAAATCAATCGCGATCAGGTAAGCAAACTCCAGGCGCAGCTGGCCACGCAAAAACAGGCACTTGATGCCGTTTTTGGGGAGGCGGCACTTGATTCGGCACAGGTGCTCACGGTCGAACAGCGCAAGCAATTGAAGCAAAAGATGAATCGAATGGAGTTGGGGCCGGCGGTCGCCGGTCGCAAAGCCCTGCAGGAGAAGAAATAATCAGCCCTGACGGCTGCCGACTGTGGTTCAATCAATACCGATTAAGCTCAGCTCGGCGGCTGTCAGCCAGCCCTGATCGACAAGGGCGTCGACAAACTTATAACTGTGATTGCGCATGTCTCCGGCCGCTTTTTTGAATTGCTCCACGGTTATCTGACGCCGGTCAATCAGTGCCTTGCCCAGGAGGACCGTGGCCAGCTCCTCGAAGCTGATCAGCCCGCCGTCCGCCAGAAGTTGCGCCAGCTCCGGTCCATCTTTTACTCCTGGGTGCATTTCCAGAATGCTTTCTATCTCCAGATCGCTTGCATAGCCGGCATCAATCAGTAAGTCTTTGATTGTAAGTTCACTTTTTTGCGCCGCCGACCATGATGCTTGCTCGCGAAGACCCGGAGCCTGAGCCAGAAGTTCGCAGAAGCCGCCCTGCCAGTCACCGGCCGCCAGTCGCGCGTCATATTCCTTGCGCAGTTCCGCACTGGTGAGCACCGTATGCGCTTCATGCAGGGCTCGAATAAATTCGGTCAGTCGCCATTCGTGCGAGAAGCGACCGGTGCGGAAGCGTGATCGGATCTCGGTTGTGCGTTTGATGTACGCCCTGTGTATTTCTTCGGTCGTGGCGTCATCGTCCAGGAAAAGCAATTCGTAATATGTGAAACAGGAAAGTTTTTTGGCCAGTTCCCTGGCGGTATTGGCCGGCCCTTCCATTGATTTGATGCGCTGATCGCGCATTGAGTTGTCTCTAGATTCGCCTTGATCAGTAGTCACGGTATTGCCCTCGAATGTCATGGGTGAGCAGAGAACCGCGCGGCCTTTTTCGACCACCACTTTATCCTGTCCACCGCCATCTCCATCGGATTGACCACCGCTACCAGGTTTACCCGCGCGGTTCCCTGCTCCGGTACCTGAGCCTTCAAAAACGAGTTTCGATTGCTCAAGTCCCCCAAGCCTATTGATACCGTGGTTTGTATAAACTGTAGGTAAACTCAACTGGAATTGAGTGTGAAAAGGCGCCATTTTGAGACGATTTAATCTAAATGTCGTTGCGGCCTACTTGTGTTGGCTTTTGCTCAAATTGTGATGTTGAGCGGGTCTTGCCCTGTTTTTGCCCGTGTTGCCGTGCGCCCCGTGAGGTAAAGACTGGCTGGGCAAGCTGGAAGCAGGCCATTTTTGTGATTGCTGTTCGCTGTAATAGGCGTTCTTTATGCCCTCGGGATCAACGCCTTCGATGACGCATGTGCCCACTATTGTCGTCGGAACCGCCTGGTGTCCGATCTGGTTCATAATCGGGGCTGCCTGCGGATTTTCCATGACGTCGACGCCCCTGAACATGATGCCCCGCTTTTGCAGCTCGGCCCAGAGCAGGCCGGTCTCCGGAGAGCGGGAGGAGCCGAAGACGAGTACCGGTACGCCGCCGGGCACTGAGCCGGTCAGGAGTCGGCAGTAACTCTGTACTTTATCCACTGGGAGCCGGTTTGGTGGATTGAACATGTGCGCCCATTGAGTCGGTCGGGCAAAAATGAGCACAAGAATGGTGCCGACTATGCAAATGACAATGCCTTTCACTGGTATTTTTTACCTCGGGGTTAGGGACTTTATACCTCGAACGAAGCGCGGATTAGCAGGGGCTGAAAACGGGCAGAATTCAGACACAGGGGGTGTGATGAGCGATAATCCCGAATCTCACGGCAGGGCTGCCGACGCCGGCTCCCAATCGACCATAGGCTGGGTGGCTGAGTGGTTGCACCTGAGCGCACCCAGAGCCATCGCCCGCACCGACAGACCTCTCTACGGAGAAGGAGGCGCTGCGGGCATCAAGGCCAGCTCCGTTGTTCAAGGTGATGTCAACGATTGCTTCTTTATGGCACCCATGGCCGGTCTGGCTCAGGACAACAAAGATTTCATTACCAACGCCATCAAGCAAAACAAAGACGGCACCTTCACTGTCACCTTCGCCGGGGCCAGAGACAAGCCTCAGGTTGTGGCCGCACCGACTGATGATGAGTTGAAAAAATATGCTCAGGTGGGCGCCGATGGTGTCTGGCCGGCGGTGATGGAAAAAGCTTTCGGTAAATACTTGAAGGACAATCCCGGGGAGCGCGACAAGATCCTGGGCCATTCCGCCGGGTGGTTTCTCAGTGAGCCGCAGGAATACGCAGACGCCGGCCGGGCTGCCGCTGTTTTTAAGCTACTCACCGGCTACGAGCCTAGCGGTATCAAGCTGGCCGACAGCCACAGTGCGCAATCGGCACGTGATTTCCTCAGCGGCGCCTTTAGCGCTGAGAAGCATGGGGCGGTGGTGGCGGGCATCGCTAAGGACAATAAAACGGCTCTGCAGCTGGGTCTTCACCCGGAGCATGATTACACCGTGATGGGTTATTCAAACGGCATGGTCACCCTGCGAGACCCGCGCGGCAAGACCGAAAATAATGAGCTGGGACGGCGTATGCCTTCCGAGAAGGGCGTCTTTACGATGAAGGTGGAAGATTTTGCCCGCGCCTTTGATGAGGCCCTGGAAGCGCGAACCAAGCCCATCTTTAGCAGTAGCGCCATAATGATGGGGCGCAGGCCATTTAAGCCCTGAACTCCAAGCTTGCTATAATCTTGGCTCATCCTTTGTGTTTGCCTTGGGGGCATAATGGCGAAAATCCTGGTGGTCGAAGACGACAAGGACCTGGCTGAAAACATTGAAGACTGGCTCAAGCACGAAAGCTATACCGTGGAAGTTGCCCACACGGCTGAGCTGGCCAGTGAGCTTCTGGCAACCTTCTTTTACGACCTTCTTGTCCTGGATTGGAATTTGCCCGGGGCCAGCGGTGTGGAACTGGTAAAAATGTACCGGGCCGGCGGCGGCTTGACTTCGGTTTTAATGATTACCGGCAAAGAGACGGTCAAAGACAAGGAGATTGGTCTCGATGCCGGTGCCGATGACTATTTGACTAAACCCTTTCATCTGCGCGAGCTTTCCGCCCGCGTGCGCGCTCTCTTGCGTCGTCCGCGCAATGCCCTGGCCACTGTTCTCAGTGCCGGTGACATTTCTCTGGACTCCGCTACCAGACAGGTGAAAAAAGGCGAGCAAGTTATTGATTTGATGCCTAAAGAGTATGCACTCTTGGAATTTTTTCTGCGTCATCCCAATCAAGTCTTTGATCAAGACGCGATCATCGATCACTTGTGGCATTCGGAAAAAGGCGTGGGCATTGAGACTGTGCGCACCAACATTATGCGCTTGCGCAAAAAGATTGATGGCGACAGCGAAGATTCATTGATAAAAAACCTTCGCGGCCAGGGCTATAAATTGGAATGGCCAATTAAGTAGAGGCTCGTATCCTGATTTATAGTGCCTGACCGCGCGGCTTTCTTGTGGGGGCAGAGGGACTCTTAGAATCCGAAGATGCTGCCGATGCTCTTGATGACGTTTTTCGGTTCAAGGAAATCGGGAGTGATATCTTCAGCTACTTTGATCGGATTGCCTTTGAGCAGGGCGCTGCCTACTGTGGCGGGATCGGCTATGCCGATGCTGTTGCCTACTTCTTGCGGTGTGGGGATGCCTTTGGGAAGTATGCCTTCAAGCGGATCGGTCAGGCTGATGTGGCCGGGTGTAGGGATGGGCAAGGGCGGATGCTCAATCATACTGATGGGATTGAAAGGGTTGAAGCCTGAGTTGTTGTTTGAGTTTTGATTACTGCTGTCGTTGTTGCCGAACAGATTGAACGGATCGAGCGGATTGAAGCTGTTTGACGAGCCGTTGTTGTTGTTATCGTTGTTGTTGCCGAACATATTCCAGGGCTCAAACGGATTGAAGTTGTGGGACGAGCCGCCGTTGTTGCCGAACATATTCCAGGGTTCAAGCGGATTGAAGTTGTGGGACGAGCCTCCGTTGTGATCGAAGCCGGAACCGCTGCCGTTTCCGTTACCGTTGATTATGTAGATGTTTTCGATTATCTGCGGGCCGCCGTTATTGCTGCCGTGGTTGCCGCTATTCGGATTGTCTCCCGGCTGGCCGCAGTTGTCGCCACCGCCGGTGCTGCCGCTACCGGGGGTTGAACCAAATCTTGTTTCCAGATAGGTCATGAAATTAGTAATGTCTTGCTCGAAACGCTGCAGCGTGGAAGTCATGCTGCTTTCCTGGGCCGTTTCGGCTTTGAGTGCGGCGGTATTGTCTGTCAGTGCCTGGGTGACGGCGTCAAGTTTAGTGCTGTTGGCGTCTGTGGATGATGTGTTGTGGTCTGTGGCGGTGGTATTGGTATCGGTGGCAGTGGTATTGTGGTCCGTTGCCGCTGTATTGGTGTCGGTGGCCGTAGTGTTGTGGTCTGTAGCGGTGGTGTTGTGATCCGTTGCCCTCGTGTTGTCCTCCAGTGTCATGCTGGGCAGGCAATGATCGGCACTGTTTCTGCCGCTGTGGCAGCCGGCCTTGTAGTCGGCGTGGCCCTGCTGTGTGTAAGCGTCGCCGGCGCAATGACTGAGATTGTCATTTCTGTCGGATCCGTTATCGTGGCCGCGATCCGTGGGGCAGTGCTGGTTTTCAAAAGTGGTTGACATAGTAAATCTCCAATCAAAGAAAGCTGCATCGAGCGGGAAGACTCGATGGGGGATTAAACTCTCAATCGGAAATAGACCTCGCGAGAAGTCAATTTTGATTTGAGGTGTTATCTAGTAAGGGATTCCTGGACTATCGGCCTAAGCGACCGAAGCGATTCGGGGTTCGTGAATGGAATGATAGGGAGGAAAAATAACAAGAACGTGACAGTTTGGAATTGGCTCACCCCGGATTGGCGGGTGTATACTTCCCAGGTCGTCCAATGACTACATTTATGCGCTTCAATCTCAGTCTTACTCAAAAGTCGCTAATTCTTGTTTCAGTGCCCCTGGCATTTGAATTGGGCTTTGTCATAGAGTTGCAAAATCTTTTGCATGAAGTTGAGCGTGAGAATGCGCGCGAGGTGCATGCTCGTGCGGTTTCCTCGCACCTGACGGCCTTCCTGGCGCTGATGATGGGCAATTCCCTGACCGGGGTGATGAACTCGCTGTCGCGCACTACCCTGGGTTATGAGGATACTGTGGCGCGGGCCAAGCAGTCGGAAAATATTATCGCTATAAGAGAAGAAGCAAAGATCATTCAAGAACTGGTGCGCGGATATCCCAAGGAAGAGAAAACCTTTGAGCAGCTCGACGAGCTGCAGCAGGAGATTATTGCAGCCTGGGATGACGCGCGGGATGCCCTTAACAAACAGGATAAGGTGCAGACATTGCGCATGCTTATGCGTGCCCGTGATGTACAAAATCGTCTCCTGGGCGGATTGTCTGCCTTTGTGGAAGAGCAGCAGGCCGTGGAAAAGTCGGGGGTCATCTCGCAAGCTCGCAACCGTGAGCGGTTGGAGACTTTTCTGGTAGTCGGTGTGGCGCTCAATATTCTGCTGGCGGTTGGTTTGACTCTATATTTCAACCGCGGCACAGTCAGGCGGCTGAAAGTATTAATGGATAATACAGTCCGATTAGCCGCTGATAAGCCCCTCAATCCCCCTCTGTCCGGCGACGATGAGCTGGCCCATCTGGACCGCACATTTGCTTTAATGGCTAAGGCTCTCGCTCTTGCAAACCGGCAGGACCGCGCCATTGTAGATAAGGCCATGGACGTTATTTGTTCTATGGACGAAAGGGGCTCCCTTACCCGCGTCAGTCCTTCGGCCGAAAAGTTGTGGGGATATCAGCCCGTTGATTTAATTGGACGAAAGTATCTGACTCTTATTGCGCCGGAAGATCAGGCCGCCACTCTTGCCGGGTTTGACGCTATAAGGAATGGTAAGTCCGATGCGCCGGTGGAAAGTCGTGTTGTCTGTCAGAGCGGTGAGCTGGTGGATATGCTCTGGTCGGCCAGTTGGTCGGAAGAGGATAAGACAATGTTTTGTGTGGCGCATGATATCACCGCGCGCAAGCAGGCTGAAAATATTTTGCGCGCCGCTGAAGCCAATGTGCGGTTGATTGTGGAAAGTCTACCGGTAGGTCTACTCATTATTGATCCGCAGGGCTTGATCGAATTTGCCAATCCAAGTTGTCGCACCCTGTGCGGATTTACCGGCAACGAGCCGGCCGGCAAGCATATTGCCGCGTTGTTTGGGCAGGCCAATCAGAAGAAATTTCTTGCCGATCTGATTGCCGAAACCGAGAAGCACAGCTGGCAGCAAAATTTGGTCCGCGCGGACAAGTCGACTGTGTCCGTGGAAGTGAGCACGACAAAATTTCTCGGCACCATGGGTGAGCGCTGTCTGGTGATGCTCGTTGATATGACCGAGCGCAACGAGATTGAGCGCATGCGCCAGGAATTTTTGTCTATGGTAAGCCATGACTTGCGCTCTCCGCTGACCAGCGTGCAGGGTTGCCTGGAGCTTCTCGCGACCGGGATTTGCGGCACACTAAATGAGAAGGGGCAGAAGAAACTGGCGGCCGCCGATCGCAATATCGGTCATTTGATCCAGATGATCACTGACCTGCTCGATGTCGAACGCGCTAAATCCGGTCGACTGCTGATATTTCCCGGAGAGGTGGAGCTGCACATCTTGATCGAGCAAAGCCTGGATGCGGTGCGCATGCAGGCTGAAGACGTGGGCATCAGCTTAATCTCTCAAGTGCCGGAGATGCTTATTGTGGCTGATGGGGAAAGGCTTTCGCAGGTATTGATAAACCTGCTCAGCAATGCCATAAAATTTTCCCCACCCGGCAGCACGGTCACTATCAGCAGCCGCACCCTGGCCGAATGGCTGGAAGTGAGGGTGACCGATCAGGGGCGCGGCATAAACCGGGCATATCACAATAAAATTTTCGACCGTTTCCAGCAGGTGAGCGCTTCCGACGCCGGCTACAAAGGCGGGACGGGCCTCGGTCTGGCAATCTGCAAGGTGATAATCGATCAGCATGGTGGCACCATCGGCGTGGACAGTGAGGAGGGCCGGGGCAGCTCCTTCTGGTTCCGCATTCCGATGCGAGTAGCCCCTAATTCTTGAGCCTCGGGCACCTGGTATACTACAGGGCGGAGACCCGTCGTTGCTTGTGTTACTTGCGCCGCGCACTGGACAGGGTAAAAAATGAATCGGCAATCTGGACAGACAAAACCAATTAGATTTGGTGATTTGTTGGTACAGCTTCAGCTTGTGGACGCCAAAGACTTGCATGACGCCCTGGTTGTGGCGCCGCAGTTTGGTCTGCCTCTGGGGCGGACCCTGGTACTGTCCGGGCGTATAAGTGAAGAGGAGCTGCAGCTGGCTGTGGAGTTGCAGCCCATGGTGAATCAGCATGGTTATTCGCTCGAAGCCGCCAGGAAGGCGGCGCACCTTGTGCGCCATGATGGGGTGCCGGCGGCGGAGGCCCTGAAGCAGACCGGTGTGCAGAATACTGTGGACCGGGCCACCCTTGGCAATATGCTCCTGGAAGCCGGTCTGATTGACGCCACCCAGCTTGCCGAGGCGGGCAAAGCCAGCTATGAGACCGGTATGCGCCTGGGGCGGGTGCTGGTCCTGAACAATTACATCAGCCATGCCGCTCTGGCCAAGGCCCTGGAAATGCAGTACATGGTGCGCAGCAAGCGTATTTCGGTGGACCAGGGAATTGAAATGCTGGGCAGTCAGGTGCCCAAGCAGCAGGCTCTGGCTCTGGAGGCGCGGGCGGTTGTGCCGGCCCCGGGCAAAAAGCAGGTGCGTTTCGGGGAGTTTCTCGTCCTCTCCGGCATGGCCACCGAGGCTGAAATTTTAAATGCCATGGAATCGTCACTCAACAATCAGCTCAGTCTGGAAGAGAGCATCATCAAACTCGGTTTGATTTCCAAACGTGTTTATGACCGTGCCTGCCAGCTGCATGACCAGGTTTGCAGCGGTGAGATGCCGCTGACCCAGGCCGCCGAAGAAATGCACCGCATGGTCTTTGGCGCACCGGCTGTGCCTGTTGACGCCAGCGGCGATAAGGGAGACCATCCGCCTGTGCTTGGTGAACTGCTCAAGATGACGGGGCTGGTGGATGATTCCGACATTACCGAAGCGATAGAGTTGAGCAATAAATATCCCTCACTGATAGGCAAAATGCTCGTCATAAGCGGGGCTATTGATGAGGCTACCTTGATTGCTTCGCTGCGCTGTCAGTACTTACTCAAGCACGGCTATCTTGATCTGGCCGGGGCTATAAAGGCGCTGCAATACAGCAAAGCCAACAAAGTAAGTTTTGATGATGCTCTCGATAATCTCGGCCTGCGCAATCCCGGGATCGGTATTGAGAGGGAAGCCTAAGGTTTCCCTCCGCTCGGGGCGAGTCGGCCCATGACCAGTTTTTCGACTATCGGCACGGGCAGCGAGCCTTCGTCCAGGACCAGATCGTGAAATTTGAGCAGATTGAAATTTTTGCCCAGCTTATCCTGGTATTTTTTGCGGAAGCTCTGCCATTCGCGCAGGCCGGTGTAATACGTGGCCAACTGGGCTGAGCTGAGCTTGGCGCGGCGTAGCTTACCTTCAGCTTCCGCTTCAGTCTGGAAGGTTTCTTTTGTCATCAGCTCCATGGCCTGAGCATCGGTCATGTCCTGTGATTGCATCTTGATGTCCAGGATTGTATTGGCCAGGAGGCGCAGCCGGATCTTGCGCATGATGATGCGGAAGCTGGGATCGTCCTTCATATAGCCCTCATCCATCATCACCTGGGCTATGTATTCGGCCCAGCCTTCGACATATGGACCGTTGGCGTACATCGAGCGCAGCAAACGGCGACGCTCCGGCTGGACATTGTTTAGGTGCTCAAACTGCACGTAATGGCCGGGCAGGGCTTCGTGGATGGTGAGCCATTTGAGGGTGTAATTGTTGTATTCACGCAATTTAGATTCGGCTTTTGCTTCACTCACTGATGCGTCGATAGGCGTCACCCAGTATTCTGCTTCGGCTTTGGGATTGAGTGGCGGCGCGCTGTGGAAGCCCGCCACCGAATAGATGCCGCGCTGAAAGAGTGGGGTGGGAATTACCTTCAAATTTTCGCGCTGCGCCAGGGAGACGATCTTTTTATCGCGGATGAATTTTTTGATTGATTCCAGATCGGCTTCAACAGCCTGCTGTAGCTGATCTCGTTTCGGATGATTGTCGGAGATCTTGCTCAGTACTTCTGAGATGACCAGGTTTTCGCGAGCAGCGCCTTTGAGATTGCTGTGATCGTCGTGGTCCGGATACCATTTTTTATGCAGGGGCAGGCACAGTTCCAGCATCTCGGCCCGCACTGATTGCAGGCTGCTCTCGGCGTCGGCCAGAAGTGCCGCCGGGGTGATATCGGCCTCCATCACCAGTTTGAATTTGCGGTCGTACAGGTCTTTGCCCAGTCTCCAGCCGCGGTTGCAGGGGCGCTTGCCCAGGTCGTCGGCCAGCCATTTTGAATAGTCTTCCAGAGCTTTAATTGCCGGGGCCGATGCGGCATCAAATTCTTTCTTTAGCGGTGAGACATCCGGGATTTCTTTTGCCACAGTGTTTTTTATCAAGTCGACATTGCCGGCGTTTTCTTCGATGGCGGTTTTAATAAAAATGGGATCGGCGTTGTTCTGATATTCCTTGACACTGTTAATCAGCCTGGGGATTTGTTTGATGCGTTCGATAACGTGGCCGAGGCGTACATCTTTAGCGGCATAATTTTCGGTCAGCGGCTGGAAGATTGCGGTACCAATCAGCTCTACAACCACGGTAGGGTTGTGGCGGTAATTTTGAATCTCGTCAAACTCCAGGAGCTGTTGATTGATTTGATCTTCGATTAACTGATAGTCGGCCCTGTCTTCGTCATTCAAACTTGCTACGGGCGTTTCTTTTTCAAAGCGTTTTTGCCAGGCGGCATAAAAGTCGCGTTGTTTCTTCATCGCCGCTTCACTCAAATCGTCGAGCACCGCATCAAGAAAAATCGTCTTGCCGTGCGCAACTTTATATGAGTGGTAGCCGGCCTGGGAGGCGGAGGATGGGTTCAGCACCAGCGCTTCTTTAACAAAGGCGTCGCTCAATGTGCCAAATTTAGACGAATGAATGCCCACACTGGCGGCTCGGCCGATTGCCGCATCATTGGTGAGAAAGACGCCACCAGCGATTGTACATAGCGCCAGGAATGAGGCGACTGCAAAGCTGCTGTTATTATGTGATTTCATATGGTCCTGTTATTGGAAGTTGCGGCGAGCGCCTAAAGCATAGCGCACCGGCACAATTGCTCCATTAAAGAGTTACGGTGTATTCACCTTATCGGTAACCTCTTTCCATTCTTCTACGCCTACTGCTTCTGGATGCTGCAGCTGTTCGCAGTGGAATTTGGCTGCTGGTATAAGCTCTCTTATTGCCTTTCTTTGCGCTGCGCTCATACCCGTGCCCCCCAGCACCAGATCCATAAGACCATGCTGTTTCATTATACGCAGACTCGGCATAGCTTCTTTGAAGCTGACATTGCAGCTGTCCATGTACAGTGTCCTCAGGGTTTTTATCGGTGCCAGTGCCGCTAAATCGGCCGCGGTTACGGCTTGCTTGTTTATCTGCAATGCCTGCAGGCCGTTAATCTTGCTCAGTGTTTTGAAATCCTGACGGGTTAGATGGCTGCCGCTTAAAAACATTTGCTTGACATTCGAGCCTCTGGCCAGGGCGTTGATCAGTCCTGTAGCATCGCTGCAGTCGCAGAATTCAATGAAATTTAGTTGCTTCAAAATTTTCAGCCGCGCCAGACCAGAGCCTGTGACCGGTGACCGGCGGAAGCTTATACCGATCAGGTGCGGTAATTTGTCCAGCTCGAGCACAGCATTATCGTCAATGTCACTTTCACCAAAATCTAAGGTAGTAAGCCATTTCTGGCGAGCCAGATGCTGGAGCAAAACCTCGTCTTTCTCATCGGGCAGACAACTGCTGAAGGTCATGACGAAGATGCAATGCGGCGGAAAAATATCCACGTTGGCGGGGTTTTCGGCAAATTCAGGACTGGCGCAGAATTCAGGCGGCTTGCTCTTTGGCCACTCTACAGTGCCCCTGGCGGCTGTTTTGCCGTCATTGAAGTAGGGGCTCTTGAAGGTGCCCATGTTGGACCCTAAGGGTGCGTTGAACACCATGACGGACGCACCGCTGGTTGTCTGGATTTGCTTACAGGTCAGGCCAGCGGTAGGCTGATCGTTGTCCTTTCTCTTTTTTTTGCGGAGCGTCTGTTCGGCGATCAAGGAGTCTTGCGGCGCAATGGTACCAGTGTCGGTGGCAGTATATGTTGACGAATCGGTTTTGATGGTAGCTGTTCTGCCTCTATCAGTCGAGTTGATGAGCCATAGTGCCGCCCCGCCCAGCAGGAGAACTACGACTGCTGTTGCGGCGGTTGCCGCACTCCTGACCATGCCCTGGCCCTGCGCATAACCCCCGGTTTCTTGTTGCATGCCCGACCCTGCGCTGACAATCGCTGCCGCTCTGGGACTGCGCTGCTGGGTTGCACCCGGTTGCTCGCCCAGGCTGGTCAATTCGGCCATAACCTGTTCCATGCTCTGCTGTCTCTGGCGCGGAGATTTCGCTAACATTGTGGCGACCAGGCGTTCAAGTGCCGGAGAAAATGTCATTCCCTCCGACCGTTCGGCCAGGGTGGGCGCCTTTTCGGTTTGATGCATCATGATTGTTTCAAGAGCGGTGCTGCCTTCGAAGGGCGGGTGCCCAGTGAGAGTTTCAAATAGCGCGCAGCCCAGGGAATAGATGTCGGCTCCTTCGGTTATCGGTTGTCCCAACGCCTGCTCCGGGCTCATGTACAGCGGGCTGCCGAAGACGATACCACTGGTGGTGAGTCTCTGGCCGTCGGCGGTCTGATGCGTCAGGCTGGCAATGCCGAAGTCCACGATTTTCACGATCTCATTGCTGGCTGTCGGTGTTTGCGCCGATTCGATGAATATATTTGCCGGCTTCAAATCTCGGTGGACGATGCCTTTGCTGTGGGCAAAAGCCAGACTGCGGCAGATCTGCATGAAAAGCTCAGTCGCTTTCTTTACCGGCAGCGGGCCTTGCTTGCGTATGCGTTCGGCCAGCGTCTGGCCGTTGAGATATTCCATGGTGTAATACGGCACGCCGTCTTCGCAAAGTCCAAAATCAAATATCTGGACGATGTTGCGATGATTTAGTTTAGCAATGGCCTGCGCTTCGCGCTGGAATCGCAGACGAGCTTCGTCGGTCAAATCTGAGCTTCTAAAGGTCTTGAGGGCCACATCTTTGTTGAGCAGCAAATGGTGCGCCTTGAAGACCGCGCCCATGCCGCCTTCACCCAGCATGCCCAGGATCTTGTATTTCTTGTCAATTATTGATTGCGGCTGCCGCCGGACGGCCTGCGGTCCGGTTGCAGAGGATTCGGCAATGACGACTGTACCGCCCTGGACGGAGAAAAAGCGCGACTTGGAAAGTTCGGGGTCGGGCGTTTGTGGCAAGTCCGGCGTCCTCAAGAGCATAGGCATTATACTCTTCGTCTGGTTAGTGAAAAGCCTTTTCAAGGAGTGGCCATGTCGCAGATTTCAATCATCGTCGAGTTTCAGCTCAAGCCCGGTCAGCAAGAGGCTTTTGAAGAGGCCATTCGGGCGCATGCCCGGGCCAGCAAAGAGCAGGAGCCCGGCTGTCTGCGTTTTGATGTGATCCGACCTGTGGAAAAAGACGGCACACCAATCAATGACTGCGTCTGGCTGGCTGAACTCTACAAGGATAGAGAGGCGGTGGCTGCTCACGAGGCCTCCCCTCGCATGCCGATCCTGGCTGAGAAAATCGGGCCCATGGTAGTCAGCCGCAGGCTTACTTACGGGGCTGTTGTGGCAGACTAGGCTGCAGGTAGGGCGCGTCAGCGTCGACCAGCTGGCAGGAGGGCGGCAGGATGCGGCGTAGCCTGGCCAGGGCGGCGGGAGTAAATCTGTTAAACGAGATCGTCAGGTCGCGCAGATTTTTGTACCGGGCGAAGTAGGGAACGGAAGGGTCCCTGAAGTCATTGCCGCCCATATGTGTTGATTCCAGAGTCGCAGCGGGAGCCAGTGCGGCAATGTCGTCGTTGCTGATATGGCAGTTTAAAGCGCTAAGCACTTTCAGGTGTTTCAATCTGCCAATCGATCTCATGTCTTCGGGCTCAAGCGACGCATAGTTGAGATCCAGCGCCCGCACCCGGCTGTCGTGGTCGACTAGATACTTCAGGAATACAGCTTTTCTTGGCAGCGCTGCTACATTTAAGTACTCAATCTGCGGCAGTATCTTGAGGGTGATCAGGTCCGCGCCGTTGATTTTTGCGTGGGCCACGCCCAGTGAATTGAGGTTTTTCAGTTTGTCTATGTCTTTCAGGCACTTTGACGTGACGCAGTAAGTGCGCGAAATATCTAAGGAGCGCAGGCCAGTCAGCCGGCCGATTTCGGCAAGATGTTCGTCGGACCAGTCATCTTCGATTTGCAAGGGCAGATGAATGCCCCACAGATCATCGGGGCCAAACCAGCGCAACAGCTCAGGATTCATGCGCAGGCCTGTGCCGCCGACAAAAAATATTTTGGCATTTTCCGGCACTATCACTTCGCCTTCGCACTTGATTGGATCTTTCAGCCCTTCATAACTGAATGTGCCGAGGGTGCCGCTTGCCGGGAAGCGAAAAACTCTCTTATTTCCATCCGCCTCTTTGCGCACCTCAGCCAGATAAGGCCGCGGCATGGCTTTGACCGCATGATCTCTGGTAACAATCACCGCGTCAGTATCAACCACGACTTTCTTTTCCGGGGCTGAAGGGCCGTTTATCAGGCCGCATTTCATAAGAATGAGAACAATCAGACCGACAGCACCGATGATGAGAGCCAGAGCCAGGGTAAGGCGGCGGCTTGAGCCCATAAGTTTGTTGCGGAAGTTTTCGTAATCGCTGCGATGAGCCTGCTTGCTCATCTGTTTGTAGCTGCCTGTGAGCATTGGGGCGGATATGCAATGCTCCAGTTCTTCCCTGACCAGATTGAAATTTGGATACCGATCTTCCGGTTTTTTTGCGAGCATGGTGCCGATTGCAGCTTCCAGGCGTTGGGGAAAAACCCTGGTCGGCACGCACTCTTTCAGGGACGGTGCCTTCTCCGTCTGGTGCAGAATCATTGTCTGCAAAGCATTGTCACCGACAAAGGGCGGCTTGCCGGTTAACGTTTCAAAAAGGGCGCAACCAAAAGAATAAATATCAGTGCGCAAATCAGTTTCGTAGCCCATTGATTGCTCTGGACTCATATACAGCGGGCTACCAAATATGGTGCCTGCCTGGGTCAATGATTGATCCGGCAGCAGTGGCTGTAGCGCTTGATCGGGTGTGCTTTCGGCCAGCTTAGCAATGCCAAAGTCCACAAGTTTGGGCAGCAATTTTGCGCGGTCCGGTGTGGACGGCAGAGCCAGAAATATATTGGCCGGTTTGATATCACGGTGGATGATATTTTGTCTGTGCGCGTGCGCCAGAGCGTCCGCTATCTGGCTGAAGATCCGCAGCGCGGCGGTCGTTTCCATGGGGCCGTTTTCTTTTAATTCGTCGGCCAGACTGTGTCCGGTCAAAAGCTCCATGGTGTAATACGGCATGCGTCCTTCGGCAATGCCGCAGTCAAAAACATCGACAATATTTTTGTGCTTGAGTTTGGCGATTGTCTGCGCCTCTCTCTGGAATCTTTGCCAGGAGTCGGATGTGAAGCTCGGCGCTCTAAATGTCTTGAGGGCCATTTCTTTTTGCAGGAGGAGATGGTCGACTTTGTAGATCGCGCCCATGCCCCCTTCACCAATCATGGCGACAATTTTGTACTTGCCGTCAATGACGCTGCCGGCGTTGAGGGCCGCCATGGCCCGGGCATTGGCCGAGGCGGTCAAATCAGCCAACTCGGTCAGTTGTCTGTCTTTCATCGCAAAAGTGCGCGATAGGGCTAGATTTTCCAGTGAGTCTTGCAATTTTTTGAGGCATCTCAGAAGGAGAGCCGCATTGTACTAGATAGCCGGGTCTAGCTCATTAATATTGGGCTGGAAGATGTCATAACGGCGGACGCGTATTTGATCGAGGGCGTACTTCACCTCAGCCGTCGGCCGGTTCAGGCTTTGCAGAACGAGGCGCGTGATTTCGATGCTGGCCTCAAACTCCGGTTGCACGACGGCGTTTACTCCGGCTGCTCTGAAAACGGCAATCTCCTCGGTGCGGTGCGCCCGGGCGATGATTTTAAGTCCGGCATTTTGACTGCGGGCAAAAGCGGCCACCGCCGTCGATGAGAGCGGGTCCGGCATGGTAAGGACCAGGCTGGATGCTTGTTTGATGTTGGCGCGGTTGAGGACGAGCGGATTCATCGAATCGCCATAAATGTGCCGTATGCCCTGCATGGCTAGCTCTTCGATAATGTTGGCGTTGAGCTCGATGACGACAAAGGGTATTTGATGCGCTTCCAGCACCAGGCCGATATTGTGCCCGATGCGACCATAGCCGCAGACTACGACATGGTCTTGCAGATTGCTGGTGGCGGCGGAGATGGTTTCTTCTTCAGTCTCCTGCCATTTCTTGGCGCGCAGCTGTCGGCTCAAAAATACCGGTGCCCAGGCCATCAGCGCCGGTGTCGCCATCATGGTGATGACCGCTCCGGCGAAGAAAAGATTGTACATGGCCGTGCTGATGAGCTTCATGTCCGAGCCCAGGGTGAGAAGGATGAAGGAAAATTCTCCAATTTGAGAGAGCCCTATGCCCACCAGAATCGCGCTGCGCAGATTGCGAGTGGCAAAGAGCGCTGCCCATGTGCCGATGGTTGCTTTGCCGATCATCAACAGTACGACGAAGATTGCCACTTGCAGCCAGTGTTGCATCATAAAGGCGGGATCAAGCAGCATGCCGACCGAGACAAAAAATATCGTGGAGAAAACATCGCGCAGCGGTGTCACATCATGCAACGCCTGATGGGCGTAGGTTGATTCGCTCATCATGATGCCCGCTAAGAACGCGCCCAGGGCAATGGAAAGACCAAAGGTCTGACTTAACAGGGCAATCGACAGACAGAGCGCCAGAAGCGTCAACAGGAAGAGCTCGCGGGAATTGGCCTTGGCCACGCTCTCCAGAAGTGGCGGCATGATTTTGGTTGCGCCCAGGATGACGATGGCGATGAAGATAGCAGCTTTGCCTGCTGATATGAAAAAGGCGCTCATGTCTCCACCGCTTGATTGCGAGACTTGCTGCAGGACAGGCAAGAATGGAATGATCACCACCAGGCTGAGATCCTGCACCAGGGATAGTGGTATCAAAATCTGTCCGTGGATAGAGTCGGCTTCGCCCCGGTCCATGAGCAGGCGGGAGATGACTACACTGCTGGAGAGAGCACAGATGCAGCCGAAGAGCAGTCCGCCCGCAGGGCTTGTGGCCAATCCCGACCAGGCGGCGATGGCCCATGCGGCGGCAACGGTGAAAACCATCTGTGAGATGCCGGCCGTGAGTATGCGATGAGCCGAGGTCATAATCTGTTTGAGCGACAGATCGACACCCAGGGCGAAAAGCAGCATGGCTACGCCAAACTCGGAGAGCATGCGAATCTGGTCAGGCTGAGTGATGAGCTTGAGGGCGTGCGGACCGATAATCACGCCCGCCAGCATATAACCGGCAATCACAGGCTGTTTTAGCCGAATGCAGGTGTAGCCGGCTACAAGCGCTACCGTCCAGATCAGCGCCAGATCACGTATGAGGGCAAATTCGTTCATGGCGTTTTTGCGCCGTCGCTACGAGATATCACCTGGCCGCGGCTTACGAAAGATACACTCTGAGCCGAGCTGCTGCTGATCATCACTGCTTCTACCAGTGGCTCTGAGACTGGTTTTTCGCTCATCCATTGCACGACAAAATTGGCTCCGCTGCCGCCTTGCGTGTTTGTGCGGGGCACGACAATCTCGGCCGAGGCCATGGGGCCAAGTGTCAACGGGCGCGGGCAGAGCTCGTTCAGGAGTTTGCCTTCGGTGCTGTAATAGGCAATGGATTTGAGGATGATGCCGTTTTTGAAATCAGTATTGCGGATGCTGAGCGTGCCGGTAAGCAGCGTCGCTCGGGTGCTGTCCTCATGATAGATGTGCGAATAGACCGGTACATAGACCGTCTCGCTTATTTTGGGTGTAAAACCAGCCGGTGCGGCGAAAGGTTGCAGGTGCGCTTGCAAAGATTCCAGTGGCGCTATCTTGGGCTGGGTATCTGCGGCACAGGAGGTGAGAATGAGCAGGCACAGGGCCAGAATAATAATGGAAGGGAAGGCCGCAAAGAATGTCCTGGGGCGATACATGGCATTCCTCCCTGTCGTTTTGGGCGTGCTAATATTGGTCGGTCCGGGCAAAATTGCCCGTTAGCGGCCCTGTCTCAGCTATCACTACCTTAGCATTTGAATCTTTCGTCTGTCTTTCAACATTTGCCTTTTGACTAAAATTAGCTCGGAGTTACGATAAGGAACAATCAGCATGCGCAAGCTCAACCGCTTCTCCTGCCTTCTTTCTGGTTTGCCGTTGCTGCTCGCGGCAGCATTTAATAATTTCATGGACCCGGCTTTTGCCGCCGATATGGCCGTCGTCCAGCAATCTCGCCCGTATGTGGCGCGCGCCGGCGCCTGGCAGACCTGGACCGACCACCTGCACATTAAACCGGGCATGGAGAGACGGAATCTGGTCCTGACTTTCATCAATGGCGCCGAAGGGCGGGCTCCGATGACTGATATCAAAGTACAGCTTGATCGCAAGCCATTCATCGTTTTCAAAGATTTTGAAAACAAGAACGAACTCTCCCGCACCATTAGCGGCACCCTCAAGCCCGGTGACGCCGTTGTAACCGTGCAGGGCTTCGGACCCTCAGGCGCGCGCCTGATGTGGCAGCTAATGACAGATAAGGTGACTGTCACGGGAGTCAAACCAAATCCATTCAGTCCAAAGGATACTGTCGTCATCGACGGGGCTAATTTTTCGGACAAAGTGTCTGAGGTGAAGGTCGATGTGGGCGGCAAGCATGCCACCGTTGTTTCCAGCACCGCCAATCAGATAACAATCAAGCCGCCGCAGGTGTCCGGGGGCTCGCAGGACGTGGTTGTCTCCACCGGCGGCACGAAAAGCGCCCCCTTTAAGGTGGCCGCCCTCGGTCAGCCGCATCTTACCTGGGTGGACGTGATCGCTGCACCGCCCAGCCACCCGATTGTCCTCTCCGGTAGTGGCTTTGCGCCCACGCCGCAGGAAAATGTCGTGATGTTCGGCACCTTCCCCGCTCATGTGACCAGTGCAACCGACAAGCGCATCACCTGCACCGTGCCGATGATGGATTTCCCCCGCTGGCATGTGCCGATCACCGTCAGCGTGCACGGCGTGACCTCGAAGGAAAAGCGGTTGATCAACGTTGACCACCGCGTTATTGAAAATCGCGGCATTCATCAGTATTGAGGGTGCGGACTAGAGCTGCCTCCGGCTGAAGGTCACGCAGTGTCACGACATAATCACGGTATCTGTATAGACTTGGTAGTGTCCTCGTTTGATCCGGTATCATCGCCCTATCTCTAATTACTAACTACCATCCTTCTAGCGTCATGCCGGTCTGCTTCGGCCATGGCACAGGAATATTCACGTGGCACAATCAGATGTACACGGCGTCTCTGATGCCGCCCCCTCTACAACAATCCCGGACAGCGCGACGAATGCTCGTGTCGACGCAGGTTTCAGTCATGTTGGCGATAATTCGAGCAACGTAGCCTGGTCCAAGATGACAGGCGGAAACGTAGGCGCAAGTGATAATTCTTTGCAGGGTGCAGGATCTGGGAATGCGGCTGGGAGCGGAGACAATTCCTCGATAGACTTTAGCAAACACGGAGACATTTATGCTCAGGCAGGCTCAAGCAGTCACTCTGGCTTGGCGAGCGTCAGTGATGCACACAACTACGATTCTTCGGCGGGCTCCGGTCTTTCTGCCGCAGCTGGGGCAGCAGACTACAGCTCTCAATTGCCTCTCGAAGGTCAAGCTAAGCCTGACACCACGACGGACAATGTTGCTGCCCCTCGTGCAGGGGAGAGCGTGCCATTTGATGGGAAAACAGCAACATATGATGGTAATCAATTTTACGAGCTGTCTCAGACGGATAAGGCTCAGCTGCCCAATGAAACAATCGACAAGGTAAACAGCAACAATTACACCAACCTGCAAAACAGAGTCGAAGCCCTCGGCGACAAGATGCCCGATGTAGTCATGCGCGGCGTAGGAGATGCCGGTGTTCATGACATGGAGGTACTGGCTGGAAACAAGGCCGGAGAGTACAGTGCAGCCCGTGGTGGTTCCAATTATTTTGCGGTATCCACGCAACCGCCGACTGACGCCAAGGACACGATAGATCACCTTGGTTCGCATTTTTCTCGTGCTCAGGGCTACGGCAATATGGCCGCCGGGCCGGAAGGCGGGCGGGTCTACGCTTTTGCTCATAACGATCTTGGATCCGAATACAAGCGCCCAAGTTGGACAGAACTTGTCGCTCAGCCATTTTCGGAGACCCCTGCTTCGGGTGAGAGTCGCATGAACTTCGATGCTAGCAAGATGTCTCACATAGCAACGCTGTCTGGAGAGGACGTCGCTGAAATCAACCACGCATCAATCATCCGTCAGGACACCGCCCGGTCCTATCAAAATTTAAGAAGCCTGCATAAAGTCATTTCAGCAATCGAAGAAGGCCGGGACAACTACTAGGCCCTGAAGCTGAACGCATGCTCGGGCGTTGCGGTACAATTGCCGAAACTCAGCCGCGCAGGAGAGGTAAGTGGATTGAAAGCGATAGGCACCGCAGAGGGAATAATTGCCGGCTTCGCATGCCCCCAGTGTGCCGCTGCTCTTCCCGACTATGCCCTCTTTTGCAAGAGCTGCGGTGCTGACCTCCGGCATACTGAGATTCGCCGGACCTTGACTCTGAACAACAGTATTAATCGCAAAGACCAGTCGATTTTTTTCTATGTCTCGCCACTCAAGCTGGTCGTCATGTCTGTGGCGACCTTTGGGTTTTACGAACTTTTCTGGTTCTATAAAAACTGGACCTATGCGGATGAGCATACCAACCGCACTTTTATGCCCATGATTAGTTCGATCTTTCGCTTCCTTACCCTGATGGGTCTGATGAATGAAATGTCAAAGGCTGGAGCAGAGGCGGGCCAAACTAAAAAGTTGCATGGCACATTCTTTGCCGTGCTCTATTTTCTTCTTACTGTGATTGGTCGTTCTAGCGGCCTGGATAGTCTTTGCCTTATACCAGCCCAGCGCTACGTAAACTCGCTAAATACCGATAGCCCAACGCCAATCAACGACAAATTCTCTGTTGTAAATTGGGTGGCCATAGTGCTCGGTGGTGGCTTTCAGATCGTGTTGTTGGCCAGGTTTATTCCTCACGGTAACTTATAAGTGTTAGCGAGTCTCAACCAACTCCCAAGTCTTTCGTAAAGGAAGCATCAGGCTGTTTTTCTCGCAGCTCGACGTTGAGCTGGCGCTGAATTACCTTCGTGAGGCGTACCCATATTTCTTCATCCGAGCCTGGTTCCAGGAGAAGCTTTTCAGCATTGAGCGTCGTCATTGCTGTCAACAATTCGCGCAGGGTTAGCACATCGGTGCTCATGCGCAGGCCTATGGGCCACCAATTCTTATCGAGTTTGGGAAAGTCCAGTTCAGCAAAGAGATCGAGAAATGGCCAGGCGTCTTTTAATTCCTGCGCCGGTGCTAAGTCTTTGAGTTTCGTGTCGAGCGTTATTGATTGTTTAGGTACAGCATAGTTGTCTGTGATTGCCTTCCTCACTCTGTAAAACATTCTTTGAGTCATACAATGCGCTGGTGGCGTTGAATGGAGTCTTTCCTTGAGAAACTCGTACATTTCTCCTACGGTTGTTATTTGTTCAGCGTCCGTGTCGGGGATTTCGATTCCAAATTCTTCTTTGATTGCCAACACTAGCTCGACTGAATCCATTCCCATCTTTGAGGTCTCCGTTTGCTTCAATTCGCAGGTCTGCTTAGTTTTTTTTGCCCTATTCAGCTGGGATTTTGCTCTTGGTGCTTCTTCTCAATCTCGAGCCATCTGGCTTCTTCTTCAGCCTGCAGGGCCTTAAGTAAAAGGTCGGGGTCCGGCTGGTGTGGAGTGCCGCCTGCGGTAATCTGATTCTCCTTTTGACGCGCTGCTGCCTGGTAGTGTTTGGCAAGATTTGCGAAGTCTTCAGCCGCGGCGTAGTCGGCAAAGGCATAGGCTGGTACGTGTATGCCGTTGAACAAGGCGATCAGGTAGACATTTCCGTTTTCCATTTTGACATCGCTGATCTGGTGCCATTTGTAGTTGAGTTTCACTGGTCCGAGTGAGTCTCTGATACCGTGCTCGTCGATAATTGTTGTACATGCAAAATTTAGCTTGCTTAAAATCATAATCGTCGCCGTGTTTAGAAGAGCGCTGCCTAACGCTATGATCAATGCCAGGCATGCGGCGGTGGCCAGTGAGGACAGGAAAGTTGTAAGGCTCGCAGGTGATGCCATGCTAAGTGCAAAAAGCACACAGGCGATCGAGTTGAAGGCAATCGACCTTGGCATGGTTAAGAAATGAAGTGAACCTTTCCAAACGGTGATCGGATTTGCGTTCATGTAAGTGAGGGTATAGGATGTTTTTACAGGTAGGCTCAAATTTAAGTACCTTCTCCCTCAGGAAATCCAAACTTTGCCTTGTCGCGGGTGTCTCATTTTCTTGGTTTTTCCCTGATTTATTGCGTGATAACCTAATTTCGTTCAGAGATATACCTTATTAACTACAGCAAAGTAATTCATCCGTTGAAAGTTTTTGATGGCATGATTCGTATGCACGATACCTTTGTTAAAAGACTGGCGAAGAAGAATGTTGCTGTTTGGACAGCCCGCGCTGAAATGGCCAGGAAGGCCGGTAATTCTCTACTGCTCAAAAAGGCTTTGAAGTGGAAGGCCAGATACGAGCAGGAACTGATGGCACTCGAAAATATTGAAGCTGAGTCAATGGCGCGTCATGAGCCCACACTTGCCGCCGGCGAGTGTCAGGCTGACCCAGACGACTGGTGTCTGTGTGCGCTTTTCGAGCATGTCTTCGGCGCTATGGGTTATGACTTCGACGCCTCACGTATTAGTCCCGATCTAGTGCGCCAGTGCGTGGATTCACTGGAAATTTCCCTTGCCGATTTGGAGGGCATGGAAACGTCGATGGAGGGGCTTCCTGTTTGCGAGAGATGCCGCACACAGCAAGATAAAATGCTTTCGATTTTGCAGGCACTGAGGAAAGGTGTGCAAAAAGAGTCCTGAGCTTATTACCGCGCCTTTAGTTTCCGCCTCGGGCAAGAAACAGTAGCCTGCATGCGGTTTCTACCACGCAGGGCTAGCGGAACAGCCTCAGTCGTTCTAAGATGGATGAGCGAGCGAGGACGAGTGTATGACTATTTCCATCAGACCGACAGTAGAGTCGCTGTTCTCTCCGTCTTTCTTCATGGCCGCGGTCGCTCTCAATTGCCTGCCGCTCGGTATTTATTTTATACGCGTGACGTACCCAGCGACAGTGCTGGCGCAGACCTTCGGTTATAGACAACCGCTCTTTGACTGTATGTGCTTGTTTGAATGTTTTATGCCTTAGATTTTGTTTGTGTTGGCTGTGGTTTTGGATCGCATCGGGTCAAACTGTGTAAATTTACGTGGTCTGATAGCTGGCCATATGGTTTGTTTTTGGTGCCTGACCTTTTTTTCTACGACTTTCCCTTCGTGCGCTGATGCTTGTTTGCGCGACAGATTTACTTCGAATCGATGGAAAGATTCGCTCTCCGTAAATTGTTCCGAGGAGGTGCGCCTCTATATGATTTCGGACCTTCTGGCTCGATATCAGCTTGAGGGAAAGACACGCCAGGAGATTCATGCATTGCTTGGAGTGCCACCGTCTGATGGTAATAGCTCTTCTTCGAGAGACGAGTATCTCTACTTCCTTGGCTATAGCAGCTTGCCGGCTCCGGACCTTCAACACCTGAGGCTGGTTTTTCGAAAGGATGTTGTAACCAGCGTAGACTGGCTGCATCATATGTAAATACTTCTAGCGCGGTTGGTTTTGTGAAAACTGCAACTTCGGCTAAAACAATCATTGATCTGAACGGCCCATCCGAACGGGTGGAACTGCTTTTGCTTGTTTCGATGGTGCCCCTCTATGGGGTTGTTTTTCCTCTTGTCGGGCTTTCTTGTATAGCCTCGTTTTCTGGTCCAGTGCTTGTGGGGACATCTTTCTTTTTCGCTTTGCACTTCTATCATCTATGTAGCAACAATTTCACTTTTGAGGGAGATGGACTGCGAATGCCTGGCGTCGACCATCGCTTGCTGCCGTTCGGCAATGTCAAACGTATTTATCTGGACTCGGAGTATCTCGCTATTGAGTTTGTGCCGCTCAAAAATGTGTTCAGGAGAAATAGTGCAACGGGGCCGCTGGTCGTGCAGCTTTTCGCGATCCAGCATATGACCGGGACCGGCGCGCTTCAGTTGTGGGAATCATTTTCCAGCAATCTGAGGGATTGCGATGTGGCTCCCGAGGTTCGCGATAAGCTGTTGAATTGGCGTCCGACCATGGCTGAGCTGGCAGAGGTTAAGGAATCTCGTCCAATAAAGGTGGTCCGAAAATGCCTGATGACTCTGGGCCGGCTGTCAGCCTCTGTTTGGTTCACCTTCTGGATAACCGTCGCCTTCTTCGTCTATCCAGTTACCATTATCTACCGTATTAACCCGGTTGTCGCCAAGCAGCTGATCACTGAAATTTCTGCTTGCATCCCAAAGGGAATCATAGATTTTCTTTGGGGCTGGGTATTGTGGTTGGTTCAGACGCCTCGGCCCTAGGGGCGTTACTTCCCCCCATGTCAAAACAATGTCACAGTGGTCTCCTACTATTTTCCCATGAGCCTGACCTCGACCTGGCCATAAAGGCCACGGCCCCCCTACCGAATTTAAGGAGAGTGCATCATGGGATCGGATAAATTTGAGCTTGTACCGGCGCAACAGTGTACGCAGACTGAACAGGGACACTTCGGCGAAGTGCTCAAGAACGTCTATCAGGGACGCTCCGGTGTTGTTGCCAGACAGGAGACATGGACGACTCAGCAGTATAGTGCTTTGGAGCACGACTTGATGCTTTGCCGCGGCGATGAACGTCAGGAAGCCGGCCCGTATAACAAAACTTTCCTCGATATGGCCTTTGGAGGCAACGTCTATTCTTTAGGTCAGGACACCAGGTCCCTGACTGTCAACGGTAGACCGGTTGAGGCCGGCACGCCTGAGTACAATCAAGCGACAGCTAAGATTGCGGAGGCCATGCAGAGTATCGATTTTAACGCTCCAGCCTGCGCTGCCGGCAAAACGATGGGTATGTATGAAAATCTAGATCAAAGAGACTAAGCGAGATAGCGCCGCAACACGTCGCCGACGAGTTTTTCAATGTCTTCGTCGGCGCCTGGACGGGCCGGCAAGGCTTCGAGGTCGGGTCCGAGCTGTTTCCTCAAACCGGGATACAAAATGGCGGCAAAGTGAATCTCCCGCGATCCGCCGGGTGCGGTCACTGCTTCCATGCAGCTGCGAAGCTCATCGACGTGTTCGGGCATGGGCTGGATTGATTCGAGCGCCGGCATGCTGCCGCTGTTTTCTCCGTTGCCCGCTGCCTGTTTTGCCGCCACTTGCTCAGGGCTTTCTCCAACTACTTTGTATTTTGGATCAAAGACGAGCACCACCGGCGGTTTACCTGCAACGTAGACTCCGACAGCTATCGCCGGCGGCATTGTCTGCCTGTGGTTCAACGCTCCCTGGCCGCTGGCCGGGCTCCATGGTATGACTCTGACTGTTTTTCCTGTCGTAGGGCAGGTCAGCACGATAGCCATCGTGCAATCTTTCATCAGGTCAAAGTAAAACCCGTTGCTGTCTCGCTTGAGCCATTTGTGCTGTGTGCATTTATAGCCGGCGTCGGCGCAGACTTGAAGCATGGCCTTCACTACTTTGAGGTTGGCCCAGAGCTGATAGAGATAGGGGAATTTATTGAGCGGTGTGTTGAGAGCCGGATCTTCCAGTCTGACCGGAGCGCGCTTGTAGAGGGCGAGGTAGTCTTCGAGGACGGCCCGGTAGGCAGGTTTTTTCAAGAGCACCATGGTGATGCGTTCGGCTGAGTGAAAGGGCAATCTTACCTGCTTGAGAAACGGCGTACGCGCGCAGACCAGGCGAAATTCACCCGCTAGGTCCTGGATTTCACGTGCGGTCGCCGGCGGTGCCTGCTCCGCTTCCAGTCTTGATGTTAGTCTTGATAGCTGGCTTTGCAGCGCCTGCACATAGGCCTTAACCAGCCGATTTTCATAGGTTTCGTAGGTGCGCTCTACGGTCATGTCAAACATCTGTTTGAGGGCACCGTTTGAGGTAATGTTACCGGGCATGGACATGGCTTCCGGCAGTTTTGAAATGTCCGGTCTGCGCGCTTTGTTTATTTTGCGCAGCTCATGCCGCGCTATCAAAACCTGGAAGCAATCGCGTTGGATCATAGGCAGAATCTGAATGATTCCGGGCCTGTCCTGGGTGCCTTTTATGGCCCGGCGCAATCTGTGGTATTCCTGGTCGATGCTCAGCTCGTGATTTGCCACGAGGGTTACACCGGGGAGGCCACCGCATTCCTGCAGGCGAGATGCGATCGAGAGCGGCAGCAAGTCGCTCAGGTCTTGCACTATCTTTTTAAATTCGGTCTCGTTGAAATTTTGCGGTCTGACTGTGATGACCCGGCGCTCGCGGATTTCACCGCACTCGAGCGAGACTTTGTATTGACCAGGACCGCAGGCGGGCCATGCGGAGAGCGCGCAGGGCGCATCCGGGCTGAACCATAGAGGCAGGGCTGTGTTGCCCAGTTTCAGTGAGGCTTCTTTCTCTCTTTCCCTGGGGATGGCTACGGCCATACCGCAGTCGAGGTCTTCGATCGGGCTCTGCAGAACCACGCCTGAAGTTGTAAAAAAGCTGATTCTAGAAGAACGAGACGATACCATAGGTTTGATAGCCGTGACTGAGATGCTGAATCTTACGATGACTCCGCGGGAACTGATTGGCAGTAATATCGCTGAGCCTCTGCAGCATGACACCAAGTCTGATATCAGTACCTTTGATTCGCGGCAGAATTTTTTGAATTATCTGATCGTCAAGGGCTTGCTCCCAGGGCATTCCGATGCGCACTCCTTCGTTCACGTATCGGTTGATTTCATCAACAATACGAATCGAAAATGGGGCGACATCAGCGACTGCATCCCAGATGGCCATGACCCTGTCACGTACTTCCGGCTTGTGAATGCGCGGGGCGATTTCTTCTCTCAAGTGTGTCAACTCAATCACTTGAGCGCGGTCATAGATTTTGTCGGCGAAGCCGTGGGTGGTTTCGTCTACGTTTACCGTGCCGATAAAAAACAAGTTGGGCGGCAGTTCGACTACGTCGGTGCCGAACATCGTCACCTGCGCGTGGCCTGAGCTGGTGAGCACTTCCATGCCTGACAAAAATTTGGCGAAGTAGTACTCGACGCGGGCGAGGTTCATTTCATCGAGGACAAGGTGAAAGGGCTGGGCAACTTTGTCGACACTGATGGCCGACTCGTAGGCGCGTGCCGCCTGGCGGAGGAAGAGGCTGAAGTCCGTGTCGTAGTACTGCTTGTTAAGGGGGTTGTAAAAACCGAGCAGGTCTTCGTTTGTCGTCCAGTTGGGCGCGACCGGTACCAGGCGGTACTGCGCGTTGACGGCATTGGCATACATGCGAGTGAGGAGGGTTTTACCGCTTCCGCTCAATCCGCAGAGGATGACAAAACGTCGTGTTTTCAAGGACAGGTGATAGCTTCTAAGAAGGTCGCTGCTGTAGACAGCTCCAGTCTTGTCGATGGCTCGACAGATTGCGTCAAATTTTGGTTCTACGTAGGAGTCCATAAGCAATTGCGCGTGGCGCCGAAGGGCACGTTGCGATGTCCTGAAGGGATTCCTTAGGATATCATCTTGGCAAGATGCGACTCAACCACTGTTCTTGGTGAATGGAAACTCCAGCACGGTATTGCCGAGGAGCAGGCGCAAGGTGGACGTATCGAATTTGTCGTATGGATAGAATATCTGGAATGTGGCCGATTGGCCGGGCTCAAGAGTCGTTTGCGCGGGCTTGGTGTGCAGCACGTTGGAGCGCTCGGTATTGGACCGGGCGAGGGCCGACATGGCGGCGTCCCGCGCTCTCAGACGGGCATCCCAGTCTGGTGTAAATTGCGTCCAGCTGCCGACAGTGTTAAACACCGCGGGCACGCCGAAGGGTGTGATCACAGCCGTGCGCGATACACCGAGTCCGCTTGAAGTCATGATGTAATCGAAGTCAGCCGAGTGCAGCAGGCGGTTGAATAGCGCCTGTCCGCGCGAGCCAAGCTCGGCGCTGATGGCGTCGGAATCCAGCGGCAGCAAGGTCTTGGCTTTCGGCGTTTCGATTGTCAGTGTGGGCTGCTCGGCCAGGAGCTGAATCGGTCCATTGCTTTGATTTTGGACCGTCACTTCGGCTTTATAGATGTACCAGTCGGGGCCATAAATCTGCGCTGTTAGCGTGGCTACAGCAGCGGCTCCTTTCACCCTGATAAATTCTATTTGCACGCCGCGGTTGAAGACGCTCTTGCTGTTGGGGGCGCCGTCCACGCAGCGGAAATAGACCAGTCCCTTTTTGCGCGCCTCGGCTCCGGCATCAAGCTGCATGTGCCGTTCTTTGAGGACGATGGAGGGCTCGAAACAGCGGCGCGCCAGGTCGATATTGCCCGCTTCCTGATACATCATGCCTGTGCGATCGAGGAAATATGTTTTGACGTGATCCGGCGCATCGGGCTGGTTGCCCAGCGATTCGAGGGCCAGATTATAGAAAGGCGCTGCCTGGTCGTAGAGCTTTTGCGTGCGGTAAAGCTCGCCCAGATCAAGAGTATCCTGGGCTACGCCAAGTGTATCGGCACCCTGCAATTGTCTGCGCATGGTGATGGCCGTTTTCAACGCCTGCTCTGCTTTGGGGTACTTTTCATTGGCTTTGTAGACCTGTGCCAGGCCTTCCATCGTTTTTACATATTCCAGTGACTTGCTCTTGCCCAGCTCGTTTGCGGTCCCCTGCGCCAGAGTAAATGCTTCTTCTGCGTCATAGTATTTGCCGTCGCGCAGATAGGCCTGACCCAGAGCAATCCTGCTTTTCAGCAGGCGCTCGTCCTTGAGATTTGTCTTTTTGAGCTCACGGATGGCGGCTAAAAATTGCTTCTCGGCTTCTTCATAGTAGCCCTGGGCAAAGGCGTCCTTTCCCAATTGCTGCAGCCTTTCCCAGTTGCCGCCTTCGGTTTTTTGGATCAAGGCCTCCAGTTTGTCACTGATGCTGGGAGTCGTGGGCGCCGGAGGCGTGCTGCCCTCTTCGATGACAGCGCGGCCTTTGATGACATCCACCGGATTGGGGATCTCTGCCAGTGCGCTACCGCCCAGCAGGGCGGAAATGCATAGCAGGCTGATTCCGATGGTTGCTGCACGAAGTATCGTTTTGTGTGACATGACCGACCCTCCCGCAGTGCTGCTTTGATTATTTCAAGCGGAAGCGGCGCAGGCATCGTCCATTGGAACGATCCGCGAGGGTGAGTCTGATTTCCGGACTACTCGCCCGGAGGTTTCAGGCCGGCGAGTTTGTAGCTATAACTGAGACTGGAGCCGGGTTCCGGGCGTTCGTGCATGGCTGCGTTTTTGGCCGCAACAGTTGCTTTGGCGATTATTTGTTGGAGGAAAGATTGATAGGCTGCGCCTTTATCAGGCAGCACCGAGCCCACAAAATAGTTGTCCGCGAGCGGTACGATAATGTCTGAGACAGTGTGTTGGTAGGGCTGTTTTGCGCTCGTCGGGGAGATGTCGACCAGATTGAATCTTTTGCCGACCGGGTCAATCAGGATGTTTCCGGGTTTTGATGGGTCGAATTGCAGGCCGTGTTTTTCAAGTGCCATCATTGTTCTGGCCAGCTCATCATAGGCCGATTGCGGCAGTTCGGCGCTGGTTTTAGCGCTTCGGGCAAACAGGGCTTCAGCCGCTTCCGCTGTCATTTCGCGGCGCGCCCTTCCTCCGGGACCACCGGCGGGAAAGCCTTCTTGCTTCTTGAGGATGAGGTAATCGCCCATTTTTGCCACCGGTTGGCCAACGTTGTGACCCGGCATAAAATCGGCTACTTCTTCGAGTTTGCCCCCGGTGGAGCTACTTTTGGCGTATTCCGGCGCTTTCACCACGAAGTCTTTGGTGAAATCCAGCTTGTACACAGCGCCGTTGCTGCCTCTGCCGAGGAAATTTTCTTCTCGAATCGAAGTCGTAATGCTCTGCTCGCCGGCCTGGGCGGCTTTCATCTGGGCGGTTAACTTTTCAAATGTGTGCGGAGTTGAAGGGGGCGGTTCGATTGGCCTGAGGGCCATTGATTCGGTTTGTTTGCCGAGCCCAAAACCTGCGCCCATCTCTATTTTTGCCAATTTTGCGCCGGCGCTAAATCCGGCCAGGCCTGACGCCGCCATGAGTGGATAATCAAAGGCCATCCCGCCCAGCGATTTGCCGAGTTGCGCTTTGTTTTGCTCCAGTGTGCGGGGATCTTTCCAGACCTCATAGGCCGGTACGCCCACTTTTGTGCCGACGTCCGCTGCTGCGACGACGCCTAAGATTTTGCCGGCATTGAGCGCCGCACCCTCGACGTAGGGCGCCAGGACCTGTCCAAAGATTTGCGGTTTTCTAAGGGCCAGAGCAAAGGCTGCTCCGACGGCGACGCTTTTGGCCACTTCCACGCCTGTTTCGCCCAGCTTCTCGCCGGTTGCTTCTCTGGCCCGGTCTGCCAGAGCCTGCGGCGCTCGCGCAACGGCCCCGAGCAAGAGATTTGCTTCATTGGCCAGCTTCTCGGACGTGCTCAGCTCTGCCGACGGTTGGTCGGCCGCGCTGTCTCGCTCGTTGCCGCGGAGGGGATTGGTCAATTTCTTTTCTCGATTTCCTCACCCTACTCTAACAAGGAAGAATGGCCGCGACAAATTAGTTCTGGGGCTACTCTTCCGTATAAGCCTCCACCCGGGAATCCCTTACGGCTTCAATTAGAGCCGAGTGGTCACGGGCGTTTTGCTTGGCGTAGGCTGCGGCAAACTGGGCGATCGCTTCGGGGAATGCTTTGCCCTTGCCGATATAACCGGCCATGATTGCCGGGTCGCCCGAGCGGGCATGGGCTCTGGCCAGGGCCCAGCCGCAGTTGCGGGCGAAGCAGAGCATGTTTTCGGCGGAAAATATCTCCACCATCGGTTTTACTTTGACGTCCCGCAGCTGGCGCACGTAGGAGTCGAGCCCGGCGAAACCGACGAAATGACCGAGGAACACGTCGGTGGCGGCTTGCATCAGCCGCTGGCCAAATACGACTCTTTCTCCGTTGGTGGGAAATCCGGGGAAATCAAAATACGGCTCAAGCACTGATTGTCGGGCTTCTTTCAGTTGCAGGAAGAGCGGATCATCTTCGGCGGAGAAGAAGAGTCCGATCATGCATTGTGTGCCGACACTGCCCACACCCACTACTTTTATCGCCATATCGCAAAATTCGTATCTGTCAAAAAGCACGCGCCGCTCGGGCGAGAGTGATTGACGATATTCACGCACGGCATGGGCGAGGCGCTCCTGGAAGTCGTCGGCCTGATGGAAGGGGGGATGAAATACCAGGGGCGGGGCGTCTTTAATCCTGGGTGTGCCTTCAACGACGTGGGCCAGTTTGACAAACTCGGCGCTGTTGTCCCGCTCCATGGCTTTTTCCAGCACCTTGCGCCGGCGCTTTTTCAGCTTGCTGTCGCTGGTGAGTTCGATCAGGTCTTCATAATCCAGATAGGAGTACCAGGCCTCCAGGGCGGTCATTTCGGCCAGTTCATAAAGGCGGTCGCGGTAGCATTCGACGACGCGACGGGCGGCGGCATAGGCCTCGGATGGTTTGTGGCCGTTGTGCAGGCTGGCTACGACGAAGCTTGCCGCCAGGCGTTTGACGTCCCATTCGAAGGGCGCGGGGAAAGTCTCGTCAAAATCGTTGATGTCAAAAATGATATTGCGTTCGGGGGTGGCGAAAGCGCCGAAATTCATGAGGTGGCAGTCGCCGCAAGCCTGGACAGCGTAGTCCGAATTTGGCACGGAGGCCAGGTCGGAAGCCATGATCGCCGCCGCTCCGCGGAAGAAGGCAAAGGGCGACGCCATCATGCGGCCGTAGCGGATCGGCAGGAGTTCTTCTATGCGTCCCTCACCGGTGGCGATTAGAAGATCGACCGGGTCTTTGCGACCCTTAAAGTCGACCGTGTACTGACTGTGTGATTCTCGAGGGCTGGCCACCCGCATTGCTCGTCCCAGCTCAAATCTTTCCGCCCGGGTACGCATGTGAGCCGGTTTTTTGAGATAGGCGGCGTCCATGGGTAATTTTTTGATAGATTCGATTACTGCAGAAATCTGGCAATTTTTTTTGTCCGTGACCATTACTGATGCCTCGAAAAAGAGTGACCGGAGTGTTCACTCTTTTCCTGCCCAGAGAGAAGCTAAAAGAATCATCCAGAGCAATAACGCCGGTCGCATTCGGATGCAACCGGCGCTATGGGATAGACTTGCCGCCCTGTCAAAAAAGGCGGCGTCAACTTTTATGCGGTCCTGGCGATCAGGGGCACGATCGGATGAGGCACATTGATAATCAGTGACTCACGATAGAGGACATCATCTTGAAATAGCCAATCGGAACTTTTTTTGAGCAGCGCTACATCGACAAAATCACTGTCGTCGTATGATTTACTGACGAATGCCAACATTGGCGGTTTGCCTGATTTGTAGCGATTTTCTTGATTGATTTTTTCGATCTTTCTCAACACATCAACGCGATCGGCCGCGTTTGTCAGACTATTTAAGAACCTGGTCAGGATGCCATACTGTCCACTCTCAACGGCTTCGGTTATTTCGCGTATTTTGGATTCGGGCACGCGAGGGCGCGAAGGTTTTTCTCTCATCAGGAAACCCCTTTCGATGTGTTTTGGTGGCGACAATTTGATACTAATCGACACCCTTTACAACGTCACTGGTAAAAATACTCATCTAAGGGTGAAAGGCTTACTGTGCAAGGGAAAAGAAGTTTTTGAGAGCATGTCATTTATTAATTGGCTCATAGGAAATGGCGCCTCGCCATGGTCGGATATAGGGTTTGTATATATGCGGCGCTGGAGGTTACCATAGTGGCATGACCGACACGCCATCACTCCTTAATATCGCGGCGGTCTTCCTGCGTCTGGGCGGCACCGCATTTGGTGGCCCGCTGGCGCATATCGCTTTTATGCAGGCTGAGCTTGTGCGCAGGCGGCGCTGGCTCAGCGATGAGGAGTTGCTTGATCTCGTCGGGGCTGCCAATTTGATACCCGGCCCCAATTCGACCGAGGTGGCAATACATATAGGCTACAAATTGTGCGGCTGGCCGGGTCTTGTGGTTGCCGGACTCTGTTTTATCCTGCCGGCGTTTTTGCTGGTTATGCCTCTGGCTGCGCTTTATGTCCAGTACGGCAAAGTGCCCCTGGCTGCTGCTGTCCTATATGGATTGAAACCGGTCATTCTCGCCATTGTTTTCCAGGCCCTCTACGGGCTGGCAAAAACGGCGCTCAAAACAACCGCTCTCAAGCTCACTGCACTGCTGGCCGTCTTGCTGTATGTGGCGGGAGTGAATGAGTTGACATTGCTTTTTGGTATCGGTCTGGTATCCGCTCTCCGACACTTCTGCACCGATAAGGCCGCACGCGAAAAAACCGCCTTTGCCGTACTGTCCGCAGTCAGTGTCGCTCTAATCGGCGGCACATATTTATTGTCTTCTTATACGCCGCGTGATATGCCGTATGGCCCGGGAGCACTTTTCTTGTATTTCTTGAAATTGGGCTCGGTCCTCTACGGCAGTGGTTATGTCCTGCTTGCTTTTTTGCGGTCGGATCTTGTTGAGCACTATCACTGGATCACATCCGCTCAATTGCTCGATGCCGTCGCCATCGGACAGATAACCCCGGGACCGCTTTTTACCAGCGCTACTTTTATAGGCTTTATTCTGGGCGGTCCCACAGGAGCGCTGATCGCCACAATTGGTATATTTCTTCCGGCTTTTCTCCTCGTGGCAGTCACCGCTCCGGTGATCAAAAAGATGCGCGCCTCGGCCCTGGCTGCGCATTTTCTAGATTCGGTAAACGCCACTGCTCTGGCGCTGATGGCTGTGGTTTTATTTCAACTGGCGCATGACGCGCTCATTGATGCAGTGACTATTGCAATGGCCGTGATCAGCGCGTTTGTCCTGGTGCGCTTCAAGGTGAATTCACTCTGGTTGATGCTGGCCGGAGCCGTCGTCGGGCTGGCGCTGCACGGCTTGAAGCCTATATGAGCTTATCCAGCGTGATGGGCAGGTCGCGTACCCGTTTGCCCGTGGCGTTGTAGACGGCGTTGGCGATTGCTGCGGCCACACCGGTGATGCCGAGCTCGCCTATGCCTTTGACCCCCAGATCATTGACGTGGGCATCGTCCTCCTGCACAAAATAGACATCCAGGTGCGGGACATCGGCATTGGACGGCAGGTAGTATTCGCCCAGATTATTGTTGACGATGCGATGACAGTTATTGTCCATGATTGTTTGCTCGGTCAAGGCCATACCGATGCCGAAGGCTATGCCGCCGAGCATCTGACTGCGAGCGGTTTTGGCATTGAGTATGCGACCGCCGCCGTAGGCGCCGACAAATCTGCGCACATGGATAAGACCCAGATCCGGGTCGACCGCTACCTCGGCAAATTGTGCGCCAAAAGTGCTCATGGCAAAATGCTTCTCTTCGTCCCCCGGCTTGTGGTCGACTTTTGCTTCAATGTATTTTTCCGGGGTGCGGGCTACTATTGCCGCAAAGCTTTCGCTTTTACCGTTTGCGCTGAGCGCTCCATCGCGGCAGGATACAGCCTCCGCCGCAGCCCCGTAGAGCGGTGACTGCGGATCGGCTACGGCTGTGTTTATTAGCTTGCGGAGCGCCTCACGGGCTGCCTGTGCTACGGCCGGTCCGACACTACCTGCGGTGGTGGAGCCGCCGGAGAGAGGCGCATGGGGCAGGTCGCTGTCGCCCAGTTTGAAGTCTACTTTATCGATGGGCAGGCCCAAAATCTCCGCTGCAATCTGACTCATCACAGTGTATGTGCCGGTGCCTATTTCCTGGGTGCCGGCACTGGCGACAGCAGTACCGTCGGCGAGGATGCGCACCATAGCCTGGGAGGGATTGCGCCAGACGCTGTGCACGGCTGTGGCCATGCCCATGCCTGTGAGCAAACCGTCCTCACGAACGCTACCCGGCTTGGGCGAGCGCATGTGCCAGCCAAACTTTTCCGCGCCCAGTTTGTAGCATTCTTTGAGAGCGTTGCTGGACCAGGGCAGGCCTGACTCTTGATCGGTGTCGGCGTAGTTGCGCAGACGCAGGGCGATGGGGTCGATTTTGAGGGCGCAGGCCAGCTCGTCCATGGCGCATTCCAGGGCGAAGCTGCCGGGCGCGTGTCCGGGCGCGCGCATCCAGGTGGGCTTGCCGATATCAATCGGAGCCACACGCTGGCTGGTGGAGACGTTTTTGCACAGATATGTGTTGAGCGAAACCGACGAGCAGTGTTCGATAAATTCCACGAATCTGGAAGTTTCGGAGATCGTGTCGTGGCGCATGGCAGTGAGAGAGCCATCTTTTTTGGCTGCCAGTGTGACGGTCTGAATGGTCTTCGGGCGGAAGCCTACCGGACCAAACATCTGGCTGCGGCTCATGACCAGCTTCACCGGCCGCTTGAGTTTGCGCGCGGCCATGGCGGTGATTCCCACGTGGGCCCAGGTAGAGAGTTTGCAACCGAAGCCGCCGCCGACAAAATGCGATATCACCCGCACTTTGGCCGGCCCTATGCCCAGGGCTGCGGCGATATTTTTTTGCGTATTGGTGATGGCCTGAGTGGAATCATAAAGAGTGAGCGCCTGTCCCTGCCAGACTGCGGTCGTGGCGAAGGGCTCCATCGGATTGTGGCTTTCGGTGGGGGTGGTGTAAGTGGCTTTGATTGTGCTGGAGGCCGCGGCCAGTCCGGATTTTATACTGCCGCGTCCGCCGCCTGCATCCTCCGGCGTGACCAGCGCGCTTGCCCGGGTGTCCATTTTTGTCACCGCCTGGCTGCGGCGATAATTTACTTTGACAAGCGATGCGGCATGCTGAGCCTGTTCCAGAGATTCGGCGACGACCAGGCCGATGATTTGACCGTGGTAAAAAACCTTGTTTGTTTGCAGCAGGAGCTGACTTTCCTTGCCGGTCTTGTCGCTCTTCGGCACTATCCCCGGAGGGTTGGCAGGGGAAAAAACCGCGATCACGCCAGGCAATGCTTCAGCGGCGCTGCTGTCTATCTTGCTTACCGAGCCGCGGGCAATGGTGCTGGTGATCAGTACGGCGTGCAGCAGTCCTTCGGCCGGGATATCACCGGTGTAGGCAGCACGGCCCGTCACTTTGAGACGGCCGTCGGTGCGGTCCAGCGGCCTGCCGATGGTTGTGAAGGCCGGAGATTTGTCAGCTTTTATAGCCATTGGATAATGATACCCAGTCTCGATTTAATTTTCGACTGATAAAATAGGCAGCACTTCTCCTCAGGTGGCAGTCAATGGCAGTTAGTAAAACAAAGTCAGTGAGCAAATCAAAAGCAGGCAGCAAAGCCGCAAGCAGCAGCAAAACCAACGCCAAGGCGGCGCCGGTGAGCAAAGCCAAAACCGATGCAAAGTCTCATATGTTCAAGGGGCTGGGCCATACGTCGACCCAAAACTATGACAATCCTGATCCGCAGATTCTCGAATGTTTCCACAGCCCTTTTGCTGACAAGAAGCACAATCCCAACGGCGTGCTCGGCTCAATTCACATTGAAGCGCCCGAATTTACAACCGTCTGTCCGATTACCGGTCAGCCCGACTTCGCCACTATTGTCATCGATTACGAGCCGGATCAACTCTGCGTCGAGAGCAAATCGCTCAAGCTCTATCTGGGAGCCTTTCGTCAGTTTCCCGAGTTTCATGAAGGGGCGATCAACCGCATCGCCAATGATCTGATCGATCTGCTCGACCCTTATGCACTGAGAGTCGAGGGACGCTTCACCCCCAGGGGCGGTATCCCATTCTGGCCGGTTGCCGAGTACGTGCGTCCGGTCAGCAGTAAAAAACGTTAAGAAGCGCAACTGCCGGGGTGTTGTCAGCAACCCGGAGAAGCACGAATTTGCAGGTCCTCTGATAAAATCGGAGGACCTTGTAATAATCAAGAGATGTTCTATGTCCAATGCTCTAGTCGTGTTTTCTGGCGGGCAGGACAGTACCACCTGCGTGTACTGGGCCAAGCAGCGCTTCAAAACGGTTTATGCCGTCACTTTTGACTACCGTCAAAGGCACTCGCTGGAGTTGGAAAGTGCACGCAAGATTGCTGAGATGGCCGGAGTTGTGCACGAAATCATCGATCTGGGGCCGATTTTTGCCGGGCTCAGCCCGCTGACCGACCACAGTCTCAAGGTCGATACCTATGAAGATTCCGAGAGCATTCCCGAGGGACTGGCGACGACCTTTGTGCCCGGCCGCAATATCTTGTTTTTTAGCGTGGCTGCCAACCGTGCCTATGTGCACGATTGCAACACCCTTGTCGTGGGTGTTTCGCAGCAGGATTTTGGCGGCTATCCTGATTGTCGGCACGATTTTATAGCCAAGATGACCGCGGCTCTGGCCAGCGGGCTGGACAGGCCTTTCAAAATTGAGGCACCGCTGATGAACCGCACTAAGGCGGAAACGGTCGAACTGGCGGCAATCCTGCCGAACTGTCTCGATGCCCTGGCTTACAGTACGACCTGCTATAACGGCGTCTTTCCTCCCTGTGGTGAGTGCAATAGTTGTCTTTTGCGGGCAAAAGGTTTTGCCGAGGCAAACGTCGTAGACCCGCTTCTGGTGCGGGCTGCCGCTGAGGTGAAAAAGTAATGAGCAAAAGGCATAGTGTCTCAGCGGTGCGCAGATTACAATTTTGCGCCGGTCACCGGGTCTACAAGCATGAGTCAAAATGCGCGCACTTGCATGGACACAACTATGTGGCGTTTTTTCATGCCTGCGTGCGCGAGGATGTGCGGGAAAAACGCGGTGAGGGCGAGGGACTTGATGAGCTGGGCCGGGTGATTGACTTTGGTGTGCTCAAGGAGAAATTTGCGCCCTGGATCGATGAAAACTGGGACCATGGATTTATTCTGTGGGAGAAAGACAGAGAAGGCATCGCCGCCCTCACTCAGTTAAAAGAGCAGAAATTATTTCTCCTGGAGAATAATCCAACGGCCGAAAATATGGCGCTGCACCTTTTGTCGGTGGTGGCACCGGCGGTGCTGGAAGGCACGGGCGTTGAGGTGACCAAGGTGGTGCTCTGGGAGACTGAGAACTGTTTTGTTGAGGTCTCAAACTGAGGTGCTGGGCGATAATCCAATCAGGCAGCAGGAACTGGGCCATGGCCTGAAGCTCTGGGTGCAGGAAGTGTTTTATACGCTTCAGGGTGAAGGGCCCTTCAGTGGCCAACCTGCTGTTTTTGTGCGTCTTGGCGGATGTAATCTGGCTTGCTTCTGGTGTGATACCGATTTTGAATCCTCTACCTGGCAGCCGGACCTCTATGAGCTGCTTTCCAAGATTTCCTCCGTCCGTCCGGCCTTCTGTGATTTGATTGTCATCACTGGTGGTGAGCCTTTCCGCCAGAATATTGCGCCTTTGATTGAAAATTTACTGGCTCGCAATCTGCGCGTGCAAATCGAAACCAACGGTACGCTCTGGGTGCCTCTGCCCGAAGACGAGCGCTTGCATATTGTTTGCAGTCCCAAAACAGCCAGGCTCAACGAAGAACTGGAAGGGCGCATAAACAGCTACAAATACATCATTGCCGCCGGTGAAATAGATGGTGAGGACGGCCTGCCCGTGAGCAGTACCCAAAAGGCGGGCGCCGAGCAGCGTATTGCCAGACCAAGGCCGGGCTCTGCCGTCTATGTCCTGCCCCTGGATAATCAGGATCCGGTGCGCAATAAGCAAAATATGGACGAGTGCGTGAATGTCGCCCTCAAGCACGGATACCGCTTGACCTTGCAGACGCACAAAGTTGTGGGCCTGCCTTAGGGCGGTCATTTGATGCATATTTTACGCAACACCTCCTAGACTTCTCGGGCAACCATTCAAGGCCGTAGATTCCCCGGAGGCGAGGTGTTTTATGTCTGAAAAGTTTCCCGAAATATACCAGCCGGATACGCCGGAGAGAGTGCGCTTTAAGCAGGTAGAGCAGGAAAAGGCTACGTTAATTGACTCGCTGAGCCAGAAGGATTTCATGGCCGCCGGAAAATTTTTAAGGAAGGTTGGAGCCTGTGAATGGCAGGAACTGATGCCCGAAGCGAAGCTGACCCTTCGTGACAAAGAGGGAAACGTTCAGCGAGAGTATTTCCCTCAATATGATGTCGCCGATAATGCCGTCAAGCTGACCTTGAATGAAGTAATGCCCGGCGGCGGCGGTGGTCTCTTCACTCGCCGTGTGGTGGAATACGTGCCGAGACTGACCGTAGAGGCTCCTCCCTGCCAGCCGCCGGCGGACAAACCCAATTGAGTGTGAAGTGGCTCCTGCACTAATTACACAATCCAGCGTCTCGTGCGGAAGCTACCAGCCAGTTGATCGCGCCTGGCAGCATCAAGCCGAGGAGCATAATTGAAACCCCCAGTGTGACTCCTTTCAGCCGGCCCTGCTCCCGTGAGCGGACCGATTGGATCATGTAGCCGCCCAGGAGAATACTGCCTGCCAGGCCGCTGTAAGCGACGATGTTCATTAGCATCGCCAGATTGGCGAGATTATTGACTCGCACTGTACCGGCTGTATTTACGCCCTCTGCTAAAGTGGCCTCACCATCGGTGGTGACGGGTCCGGCGGTCGGCTGAACCACAGACTGCGTTTGCGCGGGAGCTGTCATGTTCACTGGCAAGGTGGGAACCGCATTGGCTGCTGGTAATGCGATAAAGGCAGCGAGTGCGAAAGTGCACATGGCAAATATTCGAATTAAACGATTCATGATTATAGTCCTCAAAAAATATTGAATTGATTGCGTGTTTTCAGGTCAGACTCCTCCTTACGCGTGGGTCGCGCAACTTCCAGATGCAGGCGTCGGCGGCAAAATGATGCAGGTTGACGGCGAAAAACATCAGTGCTGAGCAGAGCGCAAATGATGCCCCGCTGAAGGACAAGAGTTTGGGAATGCCCAGGAATAAAATCAGGCCGACGATGAAGAGTTCGGTCAGGCGTATGGCGGAAAATTCGCGCACCTGGCTTGCGGTCATGTTGGGAGCAGCCGTTTTTGCCTGTTTGGCGAAGGACGACATAATCACCGCCATGTACTGGCAGCCGTGAAAAAACGGCGGCACAAACACCCAGACCAGATTATTTTGTGTGTTCCACAGAGTGAGCAGCGTCACTGCTGTTAGCATCGTCATCGCCGCCGGAAACGGCAGCATTGGCTTGTGCCAGATCCAGCGCTCGGCCTGCACCGCCGCCAGTATCACTACCGCTATAGCGGTGACAATATGCAGAGCGTTTATAATTTCCGGTGGGACAATGTTGAAAAGAAAGAGGTCGATGCCCAGCAGGGTGTGTCTCGGATAGCTGATGGAGAGCTGCTCGCCGGCGGCTGCAGCCACGGCTGTCCACATGATTGTCTGCAAGAGCGTGCGCTCAATTTTTGACAAAACTACTTTTGCTCTGGCGCAATACATGATGGCGACGCCGTAGCATTGCGCCATGATGTGATGCAGGGCCAGAATCACATAGAGAGTGGCTTCTATGCGCGCGACAACCGGGAAGGCAAAAGCCGCCGCCAGCACAATCAGTAAAGCGGGCGGCAGGGCATAGGCTACCAGGGGATGACTGTTGCGGTTTTCCCTGTCGCCGTAAAGTTTGAAGAGTGTGGCGGCCGAGTGCGGCTGAGAGATGAGGTAAAGGCCGATCAAGACAAGGGTCTGCACATAAGGTGAAATCGTCGGACCTCCACCGTTGAGAGCTGCGTGCAGGGGAACCAGCAGCAGCAGCCAGCCGCCGCAGATGAAAAAGAGGTCGATCAGTGGATGATGAAGAAAGAGGCCGCAACCTTCATCGGGCGCTGGCCTGGTAAGCGCTCTGGTCCTGTTTCTTGTAATGCGGGCGAGGGATGATGACATAGAAAAATACCCGGGTTTGCAGGCGCTCGATTGCGCGCTCGGGGGCGAACGCGAAAAGGCGCACGGGGAGTGCTGTTAAAGCCGGCAGGGGTTCAACGAGGCTCTGAATACGCGCTGTGGCGGCGTGTTTTGGTAAGTTCATGCATCTTAGTTATTGGCCGCCGCCTTTGCAAGTATGAAAAACCCTGGAATTACCCTGGGGCTAGAACCGTCCATGGGAATTCCCCTATTGTGATCGGGACTTTTAAGACATAAGTTGATGGAGTCTGAAACCACAGGTATTTCATGTCGCAATCCGAATTCAGGATAGACACGCAGTCCCCCGCTGTAAGTGACCAAGCAAGCCAGGCCGCAAATCAGGCCCTGGAGCTTTTGCAGCGCGAATCCCGGGTGCATCAGCAGCAGATTAATGAAACCAGCCTCCTGGGGCAGGCGTTTACCGGCGTCACCGAGTTCTGGCATCAGACCGATAAGAAGGGCAGCCAGGTCGAAGACCTGAAACGCCGAATTGAAGCCGACCTGGCCGCGGGCAAGACTGAAGATGCCGCCAGGCTGGCCGCTAACGCCAAAACTGTGGTCGAAGCTGACCAGGCTGCGCTCAAAAGCCGCTCCGAGATTGCCGGCATAGGTTCGGGCACTGTGCAGGCGGTTGGCCTGTTTATGGCCGGTCGCCGCGGCTACCTGGTGGCCGGTGCCGCCGCCGCCCTCGACGCCTTCAAGCCTTCGAGCAGCGACAGCATGGGCGAGCAGTTAACCGATATCGGTCTGGGTATCACCCGCGTGACCGCCCTCAAAGGTGCCTATTCGGCGGCCAGCAAATTTAATCTGGGCATGGCCACTACCGCGGTTGGCCTGGGCGTGGGCTCAAGAATCACCGATCTGGCCCTCAACCGCAAAACCTACCTGGACGCCGCCACCGGTACCTACGACGCCGGCCTCGGACTCAACCGGGTCGCAGCCGGCGCCACCGATGCCGGCGCTCTGACCAGCGATATTGTTTCCCTCGTCGTCGCCCGCGGTGCCCTCGGAAAATTAAATCAGGCCACCGACGGCGCCCTGACCAATAACAAAGCCCTGTCCAATATGGCGGTCGGTGCCGTCTTTGGTCTTTCGAAGGGCAGTTCGGATGAAGTCATCCGCCAGAGCCGCGAGGGTGTTTTCGAGCCCGGCAAATTCCTCAGCCATACTCTGACCAGCGGCGCGACCAGTCTGATCGGTTCTGCAATCGGCGGTGCGGCCAATATGCGCGCGGCGAGCAGGGGTGAAGCGGCGCCTGAATCATTAAATCTGGAAGTTGCTCCGGCAACGGACGCGCTCAGAATTGCCGATGCCAGAACAAACTTCCCCGGTTCAACCTCGCGCGAATACATCGTCACCAGCGGTGAAACCAATGTCGCCGCCAATATGGCCCGGTCGCTTGCCGCCTTCAGTTTCCTCAAGGTGCGAGAGGTTAAGCCCGGCGGCGCTTTGATGCCCGAGCAAAACATGCTTATCCAGCACGGCGGCAAAGACATCCCGCTCAAAGGCGAATTGGCTGCCAAAGCCGATCTCATCGCCAGTTGCGATCCCGCCAGCCTGCCTGTGGAGTTTCGCGCTAAGCACATAATGCCCTCGGTGCAGGAGTCTTTGTGGTTGAGCCAGAGTGGTGGTAACCGGCTGACGTTTGCGGCTCGCCTGTCGGAGATTTTCAAACCCGGCTCGGTACGCACACCGGATATGCAGCCTGTGCCTCTGGGTCATCCGAGCGTCAGCGAATTGCTGCAACATCCAAGCACTCTGGATAAATTGAATGTGCGCGGTGTTCATGATCTTGGCCTGTACAGCGAAGTTTTGAAAGGTTTCAAAACCCCGGCCAAGCGCGTCATGGGTAGTGGCGCCGATAGCGTTGTGGTGGAGCTGGCTGACGACAATATTTTGAAAATCACTCATCAGGTCTGGCGTCCCGAATGGGGCTTCCGCACCTATCGCAATGCCGAAGGTCGCGAAATCAGATTTGACGCCGCCATAATCGGCAAGCCGCAAACTTTTGATCGCCCCGACGGCATGGCGACATATTATATTCAGGAGCGCGCCAAGGCCGGGGTGCAGGAAAGTACCGTGCAGGTTTTTGCCGACAGATTGCGCAAAGACGGCCGCTGGGAATTCTGGGACAGAGACTTCACCCAGCTTGGTACAATCCCATTAAAAGATGGCGGACGCGGCCTTGTCCTCCTCGATTACGACGCTGTGCGTGCACCAAATCTGGTGCCGCGTGATTTAAAAGTGCGCCACGAAGATCGCTTTGACAAAGAAGATCGCTACGACCGCTGGTAAAGCAAAGGGTGCGAAAAATCAGAGCTTGCGGCCGATTATCTCTCAATAGCCCGACCCCCTCAATGTAACAAAACTGATTTTAAGTTAGATTACATCAGGGTTTTGGCGATTTTGCATTTTTGAAATGCTGTCAGGGTAAGCGTTTTCGCTGTCAAACATGTTTAATTTTCGGCGTTACAAATGCATTGTAAAGCCGCACTGGAGAGGCAATATCTGCCTTGCGCGGCTAATAATTCTGGCGACTGATTTTAACGAAAAACGGTTCTGGGACGTTTTGCTGCGGAGGACCACCCATGCAACAGTGGGACTCGTAAGCGGGTTTGCCGGCCATCGTCAGTTCCCTGGCGTAATAGAGTCGTAAATCTGATTGTAGCGAATGCCATGAACTGTCTAGATTTCTCGGATTCATTCCGTCGTTTGTGTTGCAACCTACAAGTCCGATAAAGAGAATTGCTGCTATCGGAAAATTTTTTCGCTTGTGTAGAGTGCGACTGCCCTCTATGCCAAAGCCCAGTTGTGCGTGAATTGTTCGTACTGTGAAGGCTAAAACTGTCAGTGCGGTTCCGAGATAAGCTGTTAAAAACAGGTGTTGCAGGATATTCGTGCCCCTAATGGTCCAGCCGCTATTGGCTAACACCTGGAAGGATGCGAGTGCGCCAAGCCAGAGCATGGGTATTGAATGACCCGATGCGAAAAAGTGTCTGACAGTTGCGGTACGTTCGAGATCTGTTTGTTTGAGCATTTGGTAAAGCCTGTCACCATCTTTCCATCTTATCAGTTTGGCGCTGGCAGTGGCTTTTGGTAGTCTGGAAAACCCGCAGTGTCGGCCGACTATCTCTCGATAGCGCCACCCCCTCAATGTAACAAAACTGATTTTAAGTTAGATTGCATCAGGGTTTCGGCGATTTTGCGTTTTTGAAACGCTGCCGGGATGAGCGTTTTCGCTGTCAAACACTTTTAATTTTCGGCGTTACAAATAAATTGTAAAGCCGCAGCGAAGACAACATTCGTTTGGCGCACACGCACACACGCACAACAAAAATTCCCACTTGCCACAATTGGCCTCTTAAGCTATTGTTGGAAGACAGGAATAAATGCGAACCCAAGTTGGTGGATTAATAGATGAGACAAGTTTTGATTAAAGTACCGAATAAACCTCGTCATTGACGAGCGTTCTCGGCATGTTTATCCGGCAGCCCAGGCCTTAATCCGGGCAGCCTGTTTGATACACGCGGCAGCCCTTGCCTATTGGACGGGCGGTTGTTTTTGACATGAGTTGAGAATGCTCTCTGACAGTACGGTCGGAGCAGTCATGCATTCTTGCCTTGTCGCGGCAATCGCCCGTTTTCTGTCGCTTTGAATACATAACTAATAGCGGAGTGGAGTGTTGTTATGGACAACATTATAGAAGTGCGCGGTCTGCGCAAAGAATTCAAAAATACCGTAGCGATAGAAGATCTCAACTTCGAAGTAAAACGCGGAGAAATACTGGGTTTTCTCGGTGCCAACGGTGCCGGCAAAACAACCACGATTTTCATGCTTCTCGGTCTGATCACCCCCACCCGGGGCAGCATCAAGATCATGGGAGAGGAGATGAAGCACTCGCGGGTCAATATTCTCAAGCGTATGAATTTCGCATCGGCCTATCAGCAATTGCCTTATAACCTGCGGGTTTGGGAAAACCTGTATGTTTTTGCCGAGATTTACGGCGTCGCGAACAGCAAAAAGAAAATCGACGAATTGCTTGAATTGTTTGAGCTTTCGCATATGCGCAAGCAATTGAGCGGTTCGCTTTCTTCCGGTGAACAGACGCGCCTGACTCTGTGTAAGGCTCTTTTGAATGACCCGGATATCCTTTTGCTGGACGAGCCGACCGCCAGTCTCGACCCGGACCAGGCGGACAAGGTGCGTAAGATAATCGCCGCCAGGCAACGAGAACAGGGCATGACCGTGATTAACACATCACACAACATGATCGATGTCTCGGAGCTCTGCCATCGCATTCTCTTTATGCAAAAAGGCAATGTCGTGGCCAATGGATCGGCCGAGCAGATTCTCGCTCAATCGGGCTGTAAGTCTCTGGAAGAGGCTTTCATCACAATCGCCCGCAGCAACAAATATACCGGTGCGCAGCTGGAAGCCGCTGTCGCGCCGTGAAATAAATTGAAGGAGTAAAAAATGAATTTTAGAGTCATACGGGCATTGATGATCAAGTACGCCTTCATTGTCTCGCGCAATACTTTCCGGCTTATGGACCTGTTTTTCTGGCCCGTGCTCGATCTGTTGCTCTGGGGCATGGTGACGATTTATATGATGAAAGTGTCCAATTCGGCCCCGGCCCTGGTTACCTTTCTCATCGCCGCCATCATATTGTGGAATGTGCTCTACCGCGCTCAACAGCTCGTTAGCGTTTCTTTCCTCGATGATGTCTGGTCGCGCAACCTGCTCAACATTTTCGGAGCGCCGATTAAGACGACCGAATATGTCGGTGCGGCCTGTTTAATGGGTTTGATGCAGGGTCTGGTCGTCTTGCTTCTGCTGGGAGCGCTGGCCATTTTCCTGCATTCGCTCAACGTCTTTTCCATGGGATTTATACTGGCATTTTTCTTTGTCAATTTGCTCTTGATGGGCTGGTCTCTGGGACTGATGGTGACGGGCTGCATTTTGAAATGGGGGCCTCCGGCCGAAGCGCTGGCCTGGGCTGTCCCGGGCCTGGTGCAACCGATTGCCGCCGTCTTCTATCCGGTCAGCGTATTGCCGGCCTGGTTGCAGCCGATTGCTCTGTCTTTTCCCGCCTCTCATATTTTTGAGGGCATGAGGGCGGTGCTCTCGGGGCACGCGGTGGAGACGCACCAGATATGGTGCGCCGTCTTGCTCAATATCCTCTATTTATTCTTGTTTGGATATTTCTTCCAGGTAAGTCTGGAAGACGCAAGGAAGCGCGGCTTTCTGGTCAAGTATGGATCGTAGTGAGCTGGGTTCGTGCTGCTTAAAAGTCGCGCGAGCCCAGCTTCTCTATCATTTTCAGATCCGCTTGTGCCGCGGGGCTCTGCCCCATTTTTGTGTAGAGCGCGGCGCGATCTTTGTAGAGTGCGATGGCCGGTTCAAGTGAGATTGCCTTGCTTAAATCGGCCAGGGCGGCTTTGTTGTTCTTCGCTTTTTCTTGCAGTCGGGCGCGCAACTGATAGGCGTGGGCGTCGGCTGCGTTGAGTGTGATCAGTTCGCTGACCGCTTTGATTGCTTGCGGATATTTTTCTTGTTTTTCTAAAATGGCGACGATACGAGTGCAGGTGCCGTCTGAAAATTTTAGCTTCTGCGCCTTGTTGTATGCGCTGATGGCTTCATCGTAGCGTTTCAAATTTTCCAGAATACTGGCCTGGATCAGGTAATCTCGCGGGTCGGTGCTGCCGGCGCCGATGAATTCGGTGATATCGGCCAGGGCCGCCGCGCCTTGATGTAGTTTGTCGTAGGCCAGAGCCCGCTGGCGCAACGCCGCTTTGTCCGGGGCTTTAGCTTGCAGGGCACGGGTGGCCAGGCTGACTGCTGATTTGTAGTCCTCCTGAAGATTTTTTAGTTTGGCCAGATTTTTGTAAGCGCGTCCGTAACCGGGATCTATTTTTATCGCTCTGCTGAGGCTGGTTTCGCAGACATTCATGCCGGCGTCGTCAATCTCCAGGTCGTTGAGATAGGTATCGGCCAGGCGGGACAGCATTTCAGGGGTGGCCTGCGGGCTCTGGCCGAGTTTTTGCAGGATTGCCCGGGCCGGTGCGGCGTGGCCTTCTTCGACGAGTCTGTCGGCCTGTTGAAACTGGGGGCTGCTGTTGAATTTAGCGCGCATTTCGGCGGGCGTGGCGAAGCCGGGTAAGGCGCATAGAGCGCTTGCCGCGGCAATTGCAACAGTCAGTGCGGCCGCTGGCCTGCGCGCGGGCACGGCCTAGGAACCGGCTTTTAGATTGGTGTTTTGAAAGGCTTCCAGGTACTTTTCGTTGCGCACTTCAAAGCTGCCGTCCGGCCCAAAGACGCCCACCGTTTCGCCCAGGGGCAATTTTTCTTTGTAGTTGGGCGAATAAACGATGACGATGTTTTCGGGCGCCGGGGTGATCAGATAGCAGCGCACCGAGGCTTCGCTGTGTTCCATCTGCAATTTGTCCGCCAACTCGATATCGGCGGTGGAAAAATGAGACGGGTCCTTGCCCTCGCCATCCTGGTGCGCGAGGATAAGGGCTTCGATGGCGTATCCGCTCACCTGCAAATCGGAGAGGCCTTCGCTGGTCTGCCGCTCGTAGGCAAAAGTCTCGGCCGCCGGGGGCTCGAAATAGCGGCTGGTGGAGAAATGTTTATCGTCTTTGCGCCCGACGGCAATTTGAAATTCGCCCTGGCCGCGTCGGGGATCGCCCACAACCTGACGCAGATGATCAACCACCGCGTCGGCGACGCTGGTCACTTCTTTGACCGGCCCGTAGGTTTCAAACTGGCCGAGCTTGCCGCGAATTAATTCTGCGGCGCGGTCGATGGCCTCGCTCAGGCTCTGGTCGCCGCCCTTCTGGCTCATCTTGGCTTCCAGTTCGGGGCTGAGAATTGGCGTGACGTCTTCTTTCAGCTGGGCGATCAGCTGGTCTCTCTGGGCGCCCGGCGGCATATACTTTTCAAGATTCTGGCGCATTTCCAGGGCGCTGCGGGCCACTTCATTGTCGGGCGCCAGAGCGCGCAAACTCTGGGTGTCCAGTGACTTTGAGCGCTCCTTCTTGGCATCTTTGGACTTATCATCTGCGGTCATTGACTGCTCCACTAACTCCAAACGGCTGAGAATATGCTACTGCCATTTGGCCCCGAGCGCATATAATGCTCGCTTACACGTTTACAGTAGGGAAACTTTGCCTCAGACGGGGTTTTTAGTGTGCTGCCTGCCTCGGTGTTGACCATCAATCGTCGGACTGCAAAGTCCATTTGTCTGGCTGGTCTTCTGGTCTGCTCGGCGGCCACGCCGGCTGGCGCCGAAAATTTCGCCGTCATCCTGAAACAAGCACAGATTGGCTTCGACAACCCGGAATGCAAAGAGATTGAAAAGATAGGCGAGGCCATCGATGACCGCAACAAGATTGTTGCCATGGGTACGATTTCTAAATTGCTCGCCAGGCATCAGGATTGTCTTTATCTGCTAACCCTGCGCGGTGATGTGCTCAATGCCATGGGCAGCCGCGCGCAGGCAATGGCCGAGTGGGAAAAGGCCATAAAAATCGGTGAGGCGAAGGGCGAACATTACCAGCGATTGTATGAAAAGCTGCTGCAGGCGTATCGCGCCGCGCGGCTTGCCGACGGAAAGACCGTGCAGTTGATCGAGAAAATGATTACGCTCTTCCCCGCCAGTCGTGAGAATTTGCTCGCAACTCTGGCCAGCGAGTATAGTCGGGCCGGCAACGGTGCAAAAGCCGCGGCAACACAGGCTCGCTTGCGCGCGCTGGGTAAGCCGGCCGCGCCTCCAGCTCCCCTGCTGGCGCTCAAACCGACCGGCAAAGACCACCTGCCGCCGCCGCAGGGGCTGGAGATCATGGCGCGCACCGTGGCCTTTCCCAAATTTAAGTTGCAGATGAGTGCCACCTCGGCCATCGGTGACAATGGTGTGGCGCGCTTTATCGTCAAAGCGCCAGACTATTCCTACGCCCTGGTCACCAATGATGAAAGCGGCAATGCCGTCTATCTGCGGGTGCGAGAGCTGATCCCGCGCCTGGCCGGTGGGATGGCTCTGGAGCCCGACTATTCGAAGGTGACCGAGGTGGGAAATCTTACAATCGGCCCCCTGGCCTGCACTCAGTACAAGTGTCAGTGGGTGGACGATTGCAGTTACGATCTCCTGACCGTGGCCCGGGATCTTGTTTTTAGCCAGGCTTTCGCACGGGTGCAGGCGCAATTTACCGGAGCGCCGACCAGTAATTTCCTGGTGCTGGGCCTGACCCGTGTGGAGGGCGGCTTTCCTTTCCCTAAACTGCAGACCTACAAGGTGAAAAAGGGCACTTTCAACGAGGACTATTGCAAAGCGGCCTACAAGTATCATCGGGTGAAAAGCATTGACCAGCTGATCTATGCCGAGAACGGCGACGTTAAGCTCGACGACATTAAGGACATCATGCCGGTGCAGTGATGATCGATTGCTGGTAGTGGTATCGCTGGTGGTGGCGTTGCACTGCCCGAAAAGACTAACTTTTGTGCTTAATTATTCGTAGATTTCCTTGATATGTATATGACTACATGTTAATCTCCGAGATCCGCTGCCGGCGGGCTGTTTTTAGTTGCAGGGGAAAGATAAATGGGTAAACACACGGAAGAGCTCAGTTTGTCCGCGGCCCAGGATGCCGAGTATGGTTTCGTGGATCCGTTTACCTTAAGGATGACCATTCCCAAGGGGCGCATTCAGGAAAAAGTGATGGCTTTGCTGTCCCAGATTGGTCTGACTTTCCTCGCCGATGGCCGCTCCTACCGCCCGGTCTGCTCGGATCCCACCCTTACCACCAAGATGCTCAAGGCTCAAAATATCCCCGGTCTGATTGCCCTTGGACGCCATGATTGCGGCTTCAGCGGTCATGACTGGATTGTTGAGCAGCAGGCCGATGTGGTTGAGCTTCTCGACCTCAAGTTTGACCCGGTGCGCATCGTCGCTGCCATGCCGGAGGAGCTCCTCTCCGAGGGCGATTTCCGCATGACCAATTATGGTCGGCCTCTGATTGTCGCTTCCGAGTATCGCAATCTGGCCCAGATGTTCATTACCCGTCATAAGCTCAATGCTATTTTTGTGCAAACCTTCGGCGCCACCGAGGCGCTGCCCCCCGAGGATGCCGATATCATCATCGACAATACATCCAGCGGCACGACCCTCAAGCATAATCGCCTGGCGATCATCGATGAAGTGATGCATTCCACCACACGTTTCGTTTGCAATCGCGCCGCCCTTGAGGATAAGCGCAAAGCGAAAATGTTGGAGGAAATGACCATGCTCATGCGCAGCGCGCTCGCCGCCAAAGAGCGTGTCATGCTGGAGATGAACGTCTCACGCGCCGATTTCGACAAGCTTGTGGCCAATCTGCCCTGTATGAAAGCGCCGACCGTATCCGAGCTTTTCAACGGCGACGGCTATGCCATCAAGATCGCCGTGCCCACTAAAGACGTGCGGGAGCTGATACCACGACTGGTGTCAATGGGCGCGCGCGATATCCTCGAATACAAAGTCGACAAAATAGTCTCCGGTGCCGGTAAGTAAACAGGCGGCCATGGCAATCCTTCCCAAAAAATCAGTTCAGGAAATAGAAGCCTACAAAGGGCCGAGTGAAGGCAGGTTGGATTATATCCGTCTGGACTTTGGCGAAAACACTTCGCATGTCCCCGATCTTTATCCCGAGGGTCTGCCCCCGGATTGGGTCAGTGCCTATCCCGAGTACGGCAAACTTCTGGGCAAGCTGGCCGACTTGTACGGCATTACGCCGCAAAATTTGCTCCTCACCAACGGCTCTGACGAAGGACTCTTCCTCGTCACCCATACTTTCATTGAGCCCGGTGTCGACTCGGCCGTTATTTCCAGGCCCTGTTTTGTCGTCATGCCGCAGACCTTGAAGCTGGCCGGTGCCGCTGAAATAGTGGAAGTGCCTGTCGTATTTGATGATTTGAGTTTTGACATAGCCGGCATTGAGAAGGTCCTTGGTCGGCCGGGCGGGGTCAAGATGGCGATGTTTGCCACCCCGGAAAATCCAACCGGTGCCGTGCTTGATTCGGCCGTTGTACTGGATTGGTGCAAACGTTATCCCGATACTTTGTTTGTCATCGATGAGGCTTACATAGAATTTGCCGTCGGTAATGACGGTCTGGGCGGAGGTCGTGATCGCCTGATGATTGCTGCTTGCGAACTGGACAATTTGATTGTTCTGCGCACTTTCTCCAAAGGCTGGGCCATGGCCGGTTTGCGCCTGGGCATAATGGTCGGCAAGCCGGAGATGCTGGCCTGGATTAATCGTTCGCGTTCGCCTTTTAACGTCAATGCCGCCGCTGTCTGGACGGCGCTCAAGATGCTCGACAATGCCGAGGCGGTCTGGCAAAATGCCCGTGAAATTTACCAGCGCAAAGAGCAGCTGGTGGACGCACTCCGGCAGCGCAACTTCCAGGTAAATAATGGTCAGTCCAATTGTTTATTGCTATCGCTTGGCTGCAACGCTAAACTGGCCACCGATTATTTGCAGTCGAACGGTGTTCTTGTGCGCAATCGCAGCGCCAGCGTCGTTCCCGTGCTGGATAGCCAGGGCAGGCATAGTGACCCGCTCTGGGGAATGGTGCGCGTATCGGCCGGTACCGCTGCCGAGAACGAAAAATTTCTGGAATTGCTGGACCGCTTTAATCGCTCCTACGCGGTAATGTTTGATCTCGACGGCACTCTTGTCGATACGAGCGCCAGTTTTGACGCTACGGTAGAGACCATCGTGGAGCGTTATTCGGGCTCGCCTCTGGCTGCCGGTGAGTTAAATAACCTGCGGGCCGAGGGTGGCTTCAACGATGATTGGGTGGCGGCCCATGAGCTTCTGCGTCGTCGCGGTGTGGAAAAGACACTGAAAGAAATCGTCAATGAAGCGACACCACTCTACCTGCAGCTCGCCGTTGAGCACGAAGCGGCTTATTTTGACGAAGACCTCTTGCCCCGCACCCGCGAGCGCCATCCGATGTTCATCGTCACCGGGCGCACCAGGCAGGAGTATGATCCGGTCTGGGGTAGTCGGCTGGACCCGCTATTTGAGCGTGTCTACTGTCTTTTTGATGTACCCGGCGGCAAGCCCAAACCGGCCCCGGATTATTTGCTCAAGGTAAAAGAAGATTATGGATTTGCCGACGGCGTCTATGTCGGCAATTCTGTTGATGATATGCGGGCCGCTCGGGAAGCCGGTCTGGCCGCTATTGCCGTGACCACAACTTTGCCCGCGGAAACCCTCAGGGAAGCCGGTGCTCAAATGGTGCTCTCAAGCGTTAACGAACTCAAAAAGGTGTTTTGTATATGAAGACTGAAACTGCCGGCAAGCCGTTAAACCGCATCGCCAGTACGGTGCGCAAGACCAAAGAGACTGCCGTCTCGATTGAGGTACGTCTGGACCAGAGCGGTCAATCTAAAATCGTCACCGACCTGCCCTTTCTTTCGCATATGCTTGAGGCGCTGGCCACCCATTCGCGCATGAGTTTTATTATCGAAGCTCATGGTGACATCGAAGTCGATCCGCATCATCTCATTGAAGATACGGGCATCGTCCTGGGTGAGACCATCTTTAAAGCCCTCGGTGGTCTGGCCGGGATTGAACGCGTCGGTTGTTTCTCCTATCCCATGGATGGCAGTCTGGTGACCGTGGCCATCGACCTTTGCGGTCGGCGCAATCTCACCTGGAAAGTGCAATTTGGATCTTTCCCTATCGGCAATCTCGACCCCAATCTCTTCCGCGAGTTTTTCAAAGGTTTTGTCGATGGCCTCAAGGCCACGCTCCACTGTCATGAACTATACGGCGATAACGATCATCATGTTATCGAGGCAGTCTTCAAGGCGCTTGCTCGCTCTTTGCGTCAGGCGGTGACGCCGCTGGGCACGGGCGAATATCTGAGCACCAAGGGCATGCTGGACGAAAATTAGTCGGTAGATAGAACAGTGGTATTCAAAGGCGGGGCGCAATGACAATAGAGGTTGATCTGGTCACCTCGGCCGGTGGCAACATCGGCAGTGTCAGCCGCTGTCTGGACAAGCTGGGAGTCAGTTACCGACTGACCGGCAACGATTCAGTCCTGCCTTTCCCCGACGGCAGTCGCCCGATTGTGCTGCCCGGTGTGGGCGCTTTTGGCACGGTGATGAATTCGCTGCAGCAACATGGTTTTACCGCCGAGTTGCGCCGCTTGATTGAAGGCGGCACGCCTTTCCTAGGTATTTGTGTCGGTATGCAGGTGCTTTTTGACAGCAGTGAAGAGGCGCCCGGGGTGCAGGGATTGGGCATCATACCCGGCCGCGTCTGCAAGTACACGCAGGGGAAAGTGCCGCAGATTGGTTGGAATAAAATCGAACCGGTCAATAATCATGACTGGCCGGAGGGCTTTGTTTATTTCGTCAATTCTTATTATCCCCGCCCGGACAGCGACTCCGTCGTGCTCTATCGCTCCGATTATTTCGGCCCCTTTTGCGCCGCCGTTAAAACTGAAAACATCACGGCTTTCCAGTTTCATCCCGAGAAGAGTGGGGAGATGGGACACGGCCTCATTCAGAGGTGGCTAGACGATGTCTCCTAGCGGTTTGTGCAAGCGCATCATCCCCTGTCTCGACGTCTCCGGCGGACGTACGGTCAAGGGTTTGAAATTTCAAAATCTGCGCGATGTCGGCGATCCGGTCGAGCTGGGTATCGCCTATCAGGAACAGGGCGCCGATGAGCTGATGTTTCTAGATATCTCAGCTACCCATGAGGAGCGGGCTACGGTTTTTGATCTGGTCAAAAATGTGGCTCTGCATCTGTCCATTCCTTTCACCGTCGGCGGTGGCATCGCCACTCTGGATGATGTGCGCAAACTGCTCGATTGCGGTGCCGACAAAGTTTCTATTAATTCGGCTGCGGTCAAGCGCCCCGAGCTGGTTGGCGAAATCGCTTCCCACTGCGGCTCGCAGTGCTGCGTGGTGGCCATCGATGCAAAAATGCTTACGCCCGGCAAATGGCAGGTGATGGTGCGCGGGGGGCGTGAAGCCACGGGCATCGACGCTCTGGCCTGGGCCAAAGAATGCTATGAACGCGGTGCCGGGGAGATCCTGCTCACTTCTTTTGATGCCGACGGTACCCAGGCCGGATTTGATCTGCCCATGGTAGACGCCTTCGCCAACGCTCTGCCTATCCCGGTTATAGCCTCGGGTGGTGCGCGCGATCCGCAGAGCTTCGTCGATGTCTTTAACCTGGCCGCCGCCGACGCTGCGCTGGCGGCCAGCATTTTTCACGACAATCTTTACACCATATCTGATGTCAAAAATACACTCAGTCAAGCGGGGATACAGGTGCGTATATGTTAGTACCGAGCATTGATATCATGGACGGCAAGGCTGTTCAGCTCAAGCAGGGCAAGGATTTTGTCCTGGAGAGCGAGAAGACTCCGCTGGAGCTGGCGAAGGAGTTTAACCGTTACGGTGAAGTGGCGGTTATAGACCTCGATGCCGCCCTGGGCAAGGGCAATAATTTTGAATTGATTCAGTCAATCTGTCGTGTGGCCGATGTCCGGGTGGGCGGCGGTATCCGTGATGAAAAGCGAGCCATAGATCTGCTCAAGGCCGGTGCCAGGCGCGTTATCGTCGGCACCAAGGCCACGCCTGAGTTTCTCGCCAAATTGCCGCGCGAGCAGGTGATGGTCGCCCTCGACCACCGTGGTGAAGTGGTCGTCGATCAGGGCTGGGTGAACAGCACCGGTGAGACGATCTGGCAGCGTGCCGAGCGTCTGGCGCCTTATTGCAGTGGTTTCCTCGCTACTTTTGTGGAAGGCGAAGGCTGTCTGGAAGGCATGAATATCGAGGCCGTCAAAAATCTGCGCGCTAAACTGCCCGGCCAATTGACCGTGGCCGGCGGCATCAAAGAGACCGCCGAAGTCGCTGAAATATCAGCTCTCGGCATTGATGTGCAGGTCGGCATGGCGCTTTATCGCGGCCTGGTCAGTCCGGCCGATGCGGTCGTGCAGAGTGTGAAATTTGACGCCGCCAGCGGACTGGCGCCGACCATTGTGCAGGATGTGAGCGGGCAGGTTTTGATGATGGCATACAGCAATGCCGAGTCGCTCAAGCTGGCACTGACCGAGGGACGGGGCGTTTATTACAGTCGCTCGCGCAAGGAGATCTGGCACAAGGGAGATACTTCGGGCAGCGTGCAGGAGCTTCTGGCCTGTCGGGTGGACTGCGACCGCGACTGTCTTTTGTTTACGGTGCGGCAGACGGCACACGCCTGTCACAACGAGACCTACAGTTGCTTTGGCCAGGCCAGCTCGGACAGACGTTTCAGCCTGCCTGAGCTCTTTGACATAGTTAAGGACCGCAAGGCCAATCCCAAACCCGAGTCCTACACGGCAAAATTGTTTGCCAGTCGGCGCATGCTGCTCAAAAAGATAATGGAAGAAGCTTATGAAGTCGTCTCCTATGAAGACCGCGCCAATTTACGCTGGGAAATAGCCGATCTTATATATTTCCTCAGTGTGCTGGCCGTCGACGAAGGCATAGAATGGCGGGAAATAGAGTGCGAACTGGCCAGTCGGAGGAGATAGCGATGACCGCGACCATGCCTGTTTACCGTGGACCGGCAGCCGATGCCTGGATCTCGAAAAATCTCACAGCCGGCGCCAGTCACGCGCTCGACATTGACGTTCGCCGGAAACAGGAAAAACTCAGCGCCGCCGTCCGCGATATTATTGCCACCGTGGGTAGTGGTGGTGATGCGGGGCTGCAGGCCATCGCCTCGCGCATCGGCGATAAGGCGCCGCGCAAACTGGTCCTGAACGCGACGGCCCTGGATGCTCTGGCCGGGCGCCTGCCGCAATCAACGAAGGATGTGCTCTCGGCGGCGGCCGCCAATATCGAGAAGTTTGGTCGGGCCGTTGTCCAGTCCGTGAAGAGCAGTACCGTTGACTTTGGCGAGTACACCGCCGGCTTTGAGATGCGACCGGTGAAGCGCGCCGCCTGCTACATACCTGGCGGTCGTTATCCCCTGCCCTCGACCGCTTTGATGACGGCCGTCACGGCCAGGGTGGCGGGGGTGCAGGATGTTTGCATAGTTTCTCCCCGTCTCTGTGATGAGATTTTGTACGCCGGCAGTCTGGCATCAGTGACTGAGTTTTATGAGATTGGCGGCGCTCAGGCTGTAGCTGCGATGGCTCTGGGGACCGAGACTATTGCTGCCGCCGACATGATAGTCGGTCCCGGCAATGCCTATGTCACCGAGGCTAAAAGGCAGCTTTTCGGCAGGGTCGGCATAGATATGCTGGCCGGGCCCAGTGAAGTGGCCATCATCGCCGACCAGGGGGCCAATGCTAAATGGATTGCCCTCGATCTGCTGGCGCAGGCGGAGCACGATCCCGACTCGCGTGTGTATCTCCTCACCGACTCCGTTGAAATGGCTGAGGCCGTTGCCGCTGCCCTGCCGTTGCTGATGGCGGAAATGGCTGGACTGCCGCCCTACATCGGCGATGTGCTCGAGGCCAGTGCCATTGTTGTTTTGCCCGATTTGCAAGAATGTGCCCGGGTGAGCGATCTGATTGCACCGGAACATCTGGAATTGCATGTGAAGGACCCGCAGGGCCTGAAAAATTCTGTCACCAGCTATGGTGCCTTATTTATGGGCTATTGCGCTACCGTGCCCTTTGGTGATTACGCTGCCGGCCCCAATCACACATTGCCTACTAATCGCTCGGCTCGCTTCGCCGGAGGGCTCAGCCCCCTGACTTTTATGCGCGGACAGACCTGGCTCAATGTTAAAGAGGGAGCTGCTAAACTGGCATCGACAACCGCCGATTTTGCCGCGATTGAAGGTTTGCTGGCCCACGAAGCGGCTGCGCGAGCCAGGCTCTAAGTAAGCCACTATTACACAGGAGAAAGCCTATGTCCGCAGCGAAAGCATCAAATCTCAGACGCAAGCTGACAAAGTCGGCGCTGGCTCTTCTTATGGTGGCGGCCAATCAGCTCAGCATAAGTCTGTCGGCCTTTTGCTGGAATGATTTTGGTCATATGACCGTGGCTTACCTGGCCTATAAAAAGTTGAACCCGCACACAAGAGAAAGGGTCGATCAGTTGCTCAAGCTCTGTCCTTCCTATCAGGACTGGCTGGCACAGATAGGGCCTGGTGTAAGCGATGCCGAGCGCAATACCCAGGTGTTTATGCTGGCTTCGACCTGGCCCGATACGATTAAAGGTGACCAGCGCTATAAGTCGGATGGATCCCAGCACGGCTTCCGTCCGGAAGGCCCGGGCGCTTCTCAAAACATTGGCTACAGTGACTTTCAGCTGCACAAATACTGGCACTTTGTTGATCAGCCTTTCACCTATGATCACAGCCGTTTGCCCCAGGACATTCAACCCAATGCTCTGACGCAGATGGCAGCATTTCGCTCGGTGTTGGCCTCTGACAGTCCGGATGAGCTCAAATCATTTGACCTTGTCTGGGTCATTCACATTGTCGGCGACCTGCATCAGCCCCTGCACTGCGTTACAAGAGTCAGTCGCACGCATCCAGACGGAGATAGCGGTGGCAACGATGTGAAACTTTCCGATGCCGGCGATAGCCACAACCTGCATGGGCTGTGGGATTGGATCCTGGGCAAGGGTGGTCCACGAGATGTAATCGCCTATGCCGATAAATTGCCGGAGCCTCCAGCTAAGCTTGCCGCCAAGACTGATGCTACCGTCTGGACCGATGAGGGCTTTAAGCTGGCCACTAAAAAAGTTTATGTGGGGCCAATCAAAAAATCAGACGGTCCCTTTGTCATGACCGACAGCTATGTGCAAAAAGCCAGAGCCCTGGCCGAACAAAGAGCGGAGCTGGGCGGCGCGCGTCTGGCCGCACTGCTGAATAACGAGCTCAAGTAGATTCAGTTCAGGCTGTGAGCCGTTCGTCCTGATCGCCTACCAGATGTACCGTAGGGAAGTGAGCCAGGTAATATTCCTGACCGGCGGCGGTGGTGGCATATTGACCGTTTACTGCAACATCGGCTTTGGCGGCTGCGCCTTCGACACCCATGGATGCAACATCATCGGCTGCGCCGACAATCATGCCTTCGGAAAGATTTGCCGAGCGCATTGTTTCGGCCAGAGCTACTTGCTGCGAGGCTTCAGAAATCATGCCTGCGACTTCGCCCTTGGCATTGATCACAGCGCAGGCCGCGGCGAAATTGCCGGAGGACATAGCTTGAGCCAGAGCGGCATCAAGAGAGCCGGAGGCGGCGTAGAGATCGGCGATATCACTGGAGCTGATCGACTGCGCTCCGATCTTGCTTGATACGGAGGCGACGGCTGTATCAGCCTGGCTTGTAGCCGCATGTGCTGAGGCTGTGGAAGATTCGTATTTTGTCGGCTCATAGAGAGTGCTGCCGCTGCTGTGCGATGAAATTGAGCCTTCGGAGCTGATGTCAAAATCAGCCCATCCGAGACTGGCCGTGCCGTCGGAATCCCAGGAGAAGTCCGGTGTGCAGAAGCTGTCATCGACGCCGTTGAAGTTCCACAATGGCTTGGACCAGTCAATGGTCCCGTCATTGTTGATGTTGTATTCGCTGACAAGGTTTTTCGGATGATCTGGATCAACGTGCGTATCTTTGCCGTTGAGCTGCAAGTCGCTTGAATGATCTGTGTTGACCGCAATCGTCGCTGCGTCCTTGCCGTTGACCGGCGGGATCGTGGCGAGCATCTTTGTATCGGGTGCGGTCTGCGCACCGACGGTAACACCATCGGCGGCGGTTACTTTACCGTCCGGTCCTACTTTGAGGCCGTTGATCTGAATATCATCATTGCCGCCCTGGCCTTTCTTCCAGTGGCAGTGCGGTAGCTTGTTCAGTTCTTCGGGAGTGAGAGGACGCCAGACGCCGTTCTCTTCAATCTCTCTGGTGTGATGTTTGCGGTCGAAGCGATAGTGCTTACCGTCAGGAGTTTCGAATTCTCTGACGCCGTTCATACGGGCGATGATGGTGTTGCCATCATGGTCTTTGTATCGCTGACCGTCGGTCATTGTTTCCAACCGACCCACGACTGCTTTGGTGGTGGTGGCATCAATGCTGGTGATGTGCTGGGCCGAAGAGAACATGTCGTTGATCTTGGTGATCGCGCCTTCGGACGTGATCTCGGTCAGATGACCCTGAGCGTCGCGTTTTTCATACTTGCCTTCTTTTGTCCGTGTGAACTCTTCATCACCGGACTTATAGATCTGTGTGCCGTCTTTCTTTTGAGTGTAAAGGCTGTGTCCATCATCGCTCTTCGAAATGATGTCGCCGGTTGTCTTGTCGACGTAGACGGCGGCGCCTTTGGCATCGGTAAAGATTGCTTGTTTGTCGGTCAACTTGGAAGTGGAGCCGAAGTCATCCGAGAGGAAATAGTCAGGCTTGCCATCCGGTCCCATGTGGGGCTCGATGGTGGTCGTCTTATTGCGGCTGTCGCCCATGATTTCGCTGGCTGTGGACTTGGCTGTGTTCTCCAGTGAGTCCCAGAGATTAGCGGCTCCATCGGCCACATAATTGACCGCGCTCTTGGCGCCGTTATACAGGGAGTCCCAAAAAGTGGGTTCTGGCTTCGCGCCGGCGGCTGTCGCGTCCTTACCGGCATCGCCTGAGGCGGCTGGTGTCGGTTTGGCGGACGAACTCTCAAAGTCGTATATAGAAGGAAGGGGTTTGGTCCAGTCAAAATCCCAATTGAAGGAGCCTGCGTCCGTGGGCTGCGCGCTGGCCACGGTGGCGGGCTTGTCACCGGTCGGAGCCGGTGTCGTACCGTCGGCAGCAGCCTTCGGGGCTTCGCCCGGCTTGGGCGCCTCACCCGGTTTGGGCGTTTCCGCCGGTTTTGCGGCATCTGCAGCCTTGGTGTCGGCGGCCGGTTTCTCGGCGGCGGCTTTGTCACCGAGACCGACTAAACTCTTCGCTTTGTCCCATTCGTCACAGACGAAATTCATGAAGCAGCTACCCGCGGATGCGTGAGCATCCGTCACGGCGTCCTTATGCTCAGGAGCCTCGGTTTTATGCTCGCCCGTGTTGTTGTGCGTCGCATCCGCTGGGGGAGGCGTCTTGTGGGCGTCATCTTTAGGAGGGGGTACGTCTGACATTAGGGGGTAGTCTTATTGTCGGTGTGGGCTGGTAAAAGTGGACTGGAAAAAGGAGGAAGGGTTTTTGTACTGGAGTCTAAAAATATTATCCCCGTACAGTAGACCAGGACAGCATTGTGCAGGAATCGAGGTTTCTTGTCAAGAGAATTTTAATCCCTCCCCTTCGGCTGAAAATCCTTGCTGCACAAGGATTGATCTAATATTGCTCGTATAAATGTCAAGCTTGTTTCGGCCATCGGCAGCCGATTTACATTAAAAATGGGTTTTTCCAGGCATGAAACGGCAAACAGGGCGTGTCTTTTGTCACTTTCCCCTCCCTTAAAGATGCCACAATTTCGACCGTCTCTAACTTACGGGGAAGCCTCGGTCACGCATGAGGGCGTTGGTGTCTACATCGCGGCCGCGGAAGTTGTGGAAGGCCACATCGGGGGCAACCGAATTGCCCACACTGAATATCGTGTCACGGAAGCGATCGCATGTAGCCCGGTCGTAGAATCCGCCGGCTTCAATAAAGGCCTCGGAGGCATCCGCCGACATCGTATCGGCCCAGATATATGAGTAATAGCCGGCCGAATAACCGTCATCGGCAAAGATATGACCGAAGGCCGTGGGTCTGTGGCGCATGATCATTTCTTTGGGACATTTGAGTTCGGCCATCGTCACTTTTTCAAACTCATCGGGATCGATGGTTTTGTCCGGTGTGGCAGCCAGGTGGATCTTCATGTCATAGAGTGCCGAGGCCAGATATTCGGTGGTGATGAAGCCCTGGTTGAATGTCTTGGCCTTGCGCAGCTTTGCCACCAGATCCGGTGGTATGGGTTTGCCCGTTTTGTGATGAAGCGCATATTTGCTCAAGACTTCATTGGTCATCAACCAGCGCTCATTGACCTGACTGGGGAACTCGACAAAGTCGCGTTTGACATTGGTTCCTGCCAGGCTGGGGTAGTCGACGTTGGATTGCAGACCGTGCAGAGCGTGGCCAAATTCATGGAACAAAGTGGTGGCATCATCCCAGGAAATAAGCACCGGCTCGCCCGGTTTGCCCTTAACGAAATTGGCGTTGTTTGAGACTATCGGCGTGATTTTGCCCTTGAACTTTTCCTGTGTGCGATATTCATTCATCCAGGCGCCGGAATTTTTACCGTCACGGGCATAGGGATCGAAATACCAGAGCCCTATTTGATCGCCCTTGCGACGTACTTCGTAGACTGTGATGTCGGGCTGGACGACCGGCAGGCCTTCCACTTTGACCATTTCTACGCCATAAACTTGATTGGCGGCCCAGAACATCCCTTCCAGTATCTTATCGAGCTGCAGATATTGTTTGACTTCGTTTTGATCGATGTCGTATTTATCCTTGCGCACCTTCTCGGCGTAGAAGCGATAATCCCAGGGCTCGATCGTGATTTTCGTTTTTTCTTTGTCGGCGATGGCCTGCATATCGGCCACTTCCTGATGTACACGATTGGTCGAGGCCTTCCATACGCGGAGCATCAGATCCATGGCCGCATCGGGAGTCTTGGCCATGTTGTCGGCCAGGATCCAGTGCGCGTGCGTGGGGAAACCTAAAATGCGTGCGCGTTCGGCGCGCAGTTTCAATATTTCACTGATTGTCGATTTATTGTCGTGGGCATCGTTGTTGTCGCCGCGGCGGGTCCACATGCGCCAGCCTTTTTCGCGCAGGTCGCGTCGGGTGGAAAAGGTGAGAAACGGCTCCATCGAGGAACGCGTATTGGAAATCACCCATTTGCCCTTTTTGCCGTGCGCTTCTCCCTGGGCCAGGTACTGGGCGCGCAGGCTGTCGGAGAGCCCGTCGAGGTCGGCCTCGTTTTCCAATACAAGGGTGTAACTTTCTTCGTCCGCAAGCTGATTGTGCCGGAAGGTCGTGAACAGCGAGGCCAGCTTTTCGTTGATTTCGCGCAGCCGTTTCTTTTTGGCGGCGTCGAGGCCGGCGCCCTGACGCGTAAATTGTCTGTAGTAGACATCGACGAGGCGTTGTTGCACCGGGTTCAGTCCGGAGGTTTCGCGCGTTTCGTAGACTGTTTTGATGCGCTGGAAAAGCGGGTCGTTTTGAATTATTTCGTCGTCAAATTTTGCCAGGATAGGCTTCATCTCAGTTTCGATGGCCTGCATCGGCTTGTCGTTCATAGTCGACGTATAGATGTCGAAGATGCGGCTGGCGCGACTCAGGGGCCGACCGGCGTCTTCCAGGACAATAATCGTATTGTCAAAAGTGGGCTTGGCAGCCTGGTCGCAGATCCCTTTGATCTCAGCGCGCTTGAGATCCATGCCTTTGCTGAGTGCGCCCTTGAAATCATCGATTTTGACTTTATCAAAGGGTGGTGTGCCTCCGTGGCCACCGGTCCAGTCGTCCAGCATCGGGCCCAGGGGCGCGCTTGCGGCCAGGGCAATATCGCTATTTTTGCTCATGCAACACTCTCCGAGTACGGCTACAGCGAGCGCACTCTTTAGAAACGTCCTTCTCTTCATAGACGACTCCCAAATAAAAAATAACAGGGGTGCAAGGATTCGAACCTCGGAATGCCTGGATCAGAACCAGGTGCCTTACCGCTTGGCGACACCCCTATGTCGTCAGAAATTAGTCTATTGAATTGAACAACGATATGTCAATCCTCGGTAAATCACTTACCTGAGGCCAGCGGGCTGGGCAATTCCGGCGGAGAAGCATGCTCGGCGTTTTGCGTGGTCAACTCCAGCTCTCCAACAATGTAAGAAGGTGTGATCACGTGTTTTAACACTTCGCCCCAGGGCTGCAAAAATTGGGGTCTGGCATCGTCTCCAACCGCCTGGATGTCGCGGAATGCCCGCAGAGATACGTCCTTGAACTCCAGACCGCGCAAAAGTTCCTCACTGCCGTCTTCCACATTGATGCGATAGGTGAGCGAAGGCATGCCCGGTTTGCGGGTGTAGCTGGGGTTGTCCCGGCGCTCAAGCGACCTGGGACTGTTGAACTGCGGATTTTCGTTGAGCTGGTAATTGTCGTTGAGCTTGCGCACGACCAGTACATATTTGAGGCCGGCGTCCTTGCCCAGGTCAATCAGTTTTTGTTTCATGGCGTCGGGGCTATTGCTCTGCTTGCACACTAAATGCAAAATGCTGGGAGCGCTGCGCCCGCGGAAGCAATGGCCATTACTTTCGGCCTGGTGTTTTGTCGGCACCCGGTCCTGGCAAAACGCTTTGAGCATGCCGTTTTCGGCAATCGTCACCGGCTGGCCGGGTACGCCGTCATCGTCGTATTTGTAACCGCCCAGTAGCGGCGTGCCGTTAAATTCTTTCATCGTCGGATCATCGATCAAGTCCACATACTTCGGCAGTATACGGCGGTTAAGCGTGTCCTTGAGCGGATTGCGCCAGTGTTCAAAATAATTGTGATCACTGTTCTGGCCGATCATTTCTTCTGCCATTGAGATGTTCGGACCGAGCAATGTGTATAGAAACTCGCCGGCAGCCTGTCCTTCAAACATCACCGGGCCGCAATAATCCTCGCCTTTGGGGGCGGTGCTGAGGGCGGTGATGCGTTCGGCCATCTTTTTAGCAATCGCTTCCAGCTGAGCAAAGTCGGGCATCTGGTCTTCTTTTGGAGAACCCACGACTTCCCAATCGCTCAGGCTCATGCCGTCTTCGGCTTGAGTGGTGACCATAATGTGCAGGAGATATTTGCCGAAGGTGTCGCGGATTTTGGTGCCTTCGCTGTTGATCAGCCAGCGGTTGACCTGGCGGCATTTGAAGACGACGCAGGTACGCTGCAGCTTGGGATAGTTTTTAAATACGGCCGAAAGGCGCTGCACTATATCGGTCCATTTGCGCTCGTCCACTTTCAGTCGAGCGGTATCTGCTATGGCGATGACCGGCTGTGCGTGCACAAAATCCGGCATACGGTTGTGCACCGGATGACCTTTGAGATAGGCAATTTTGGATTCCAGATCTTCGATTGCACCCTTGTAAGCTTCATCGCTTTTAAGCCAGGCTGAGCGTCTGAGCGCTGTATAGTCATCGTCTGTGGTGACATGATCCACCCAGTCGCTATGCTTGTTTTCGGTCGGCAAAAAGTTTGTATTGTCGAGATCGTAGGAGCCCACGCGCAGATCCGGATCCAGGTAGCGGGCGCGGTAGCGCTCGATATTGCAGGGTGCGCCCAGGGAAGAGCTGATGTCCAGCTCATCGCCTTCGTAAACTGTGTAGCGAATGAAATACGGGGGCTTGTGCTGACCCAGGTGCAGGGTATGCAGGGAGCGATTCATTTCGTCGCCCAGGGCGCGGAAGATGACGTCGTCGCCTTGCGGCTCGGCGGCGCTAACCGGCCTGGCCGCGAGGGTGGACAGACCGAGCGCATTTGAGAGTGCCAGAGAAAATGCTATGGCTTTCTTCTTCATTTTGTCGCTCCTTTTTCCGTCGGACTGGGATCCGGCAAAATAGGATACTTCTGGAACGACTTGGCCCGGCGTTTCACCTCGATGGAGCCGATAAGGAGACTGGGAGCCGATGCCGAGACCGGTACCGAACCGGACTCCGCATCGCACACACCCTTAAAGACGGCATAATCATTGCCCGCTCCCAGTATGCGCTCCAGCGATGCCAGAGGGGTGCCGACAATGTCCACGCCCCGGATGAGCTCATCGGGCCTGCCGTCTACATAGACTCGATAAACTTTGAGCGGATAAATTGAATAAGACTGATTGGTTTCAGCGGTAGTCCAGGTGGTACCACCGGCGATTTCATCAAACAACAAGCCGTAGGACTTATGCTGCTTTTTAGCCTCGGCAATGAGCGTGCTGCGCAGAGTGGCAAACGATACTTGTTTTTTAGGATCGGCCAGCACCATGAGATTGCCCTGACGCGCGGCGGGATTCCATCCGGGGGAGGAGCGGCCGTGTCCATTGCTGTTTTTAAAGCCCTGCACCGGCGCGCGGCTGAGTAAAAAGCCTGTGAGCACGCCATTTTTTACGAGTGTCACCGGCTGAGCCGGTACGCCCTCGTCGTCATATTTATAGCTGCCGTTAAGCTCTACTCCGTAAGAATGCGTTTTGGTCGGATCGTCCATTACCGAAATAAATTGCGGCATGATGCGGGTGCCGATCTTTTTGGCGAAGGTCTTGCCTTCGTCTTCTTTCTTTTGTCTCTGACCTTCTATCCTGTGGCCGAAGGTCTCGTGAAAAAATACGGCTGCCGCCCGGCCGGATAAAATTGCCGGTCCGCTGTATGGCTCCGCCAGTGGTGCCGCACGCAGCTTGTCCAGATCCGATGCCAGGGTCTTGACCATGCCGGAGAGGACTTTTTCATCAGGTAGATTGGCTGGGTCTTTGCTCTCCACCGAATTGCTCAGTTTAAGGCTGAGGCCATCGGGTGCAAGAGTTGAGCCCTCTACCAGAAACCGGTATGTATTGTGCCGCTCGGCCAGGCGACTGCCTTCGCTGGTGACGATATAGCGCATTTCAGGATCCGCCGAAAATTCCACCAGATTTTCTTTGATCATCGGGTGATTTAAGAATATGCGTGAGAGACGCTTGACGCGCTCGCTCCAGGCGGCCGTGTCAAAGGCTTCCTGCTTTGGTTTTTCTTCAAACAAGTGTTTTGGTTGCAGTGAAAAATCACCGGCATGATCTTCTTCGGCGGCAAGCACTTCATTGCTGGCGGCGAGCTCGGCCAGACGGGCCTGGGCTTTTTTGAAAGCATCATCGGTGGAAAGCCAGAGGGTCTGACGCAGCGGCGCACCGGATCCGTGCACAGGCAAAATTGCGTCGTTGTCGGAGCTGCTTTCAAAGATATGCGGCGGGGCGGAGTTATGACTGCGCAGAAAATGGGTGTTGTCAAACTGCGGGCTGCCCAGGCGCAAATCAACCGAAAGCATGCGCCAGTTGCGCGGGTGGTAGTCGCCGGTCAGGGCCCCGGAGCGAGCGGCTACGGCCTGCCAGCCGCCCTCGTACAAGCGATAGGCTAGATAGTACAGAGGCGCGCCTTTTTCTTGTTTCGGATGCGTGAAGGCGCGGTTAAGCTCGGTCTGCATTGTATCCAGGATACTGTCAGCAGCGGCATCGCTGGTAGTCGGCGGTGTGGCGCTCAGGGCGGTGTGGCCGGCTGCCAGGTGCGCCAGGCAAATGGACAGGGCAACCAGGGCGCAGCGTTTCTTAAGCAAGGCGGGACTCGTTTCTTCTGTGGTTCGACACCTCATTATAGCAAGGGGTGAAGGGGGTGTTTTTGGCCGTAGATTGTTTTGAGCACTTATTTTGCAGACATTCGATAGAATGGTCATCTGGTGGTAGATGCTGGGGTTTTTAATGAATGCATTGGCTAAGCTGACCGTTGTGCCCTTTCTTTTAGCCTTGGTTTGTCTTGTCTCTTTATCACCAAGTTGTTCCGCTACCAGGTTCTTGGATAAGTACGTTTTTGCAAATAGTTCTGAATTGTCTACTGTTAAGCATGCTGGACAATTTGCTAGTGTCGCGCCATGGAAGGAAAGCTAGAAGAAAGCTATCGAGAATTGTCTGGCAAAGTTGACTGTTACTTGTCCAGATCTCTTATCTGCCGCTACAAATGGCCAGGAGCTGCGGCTCCTGCGTATCACCGACTTTCAAAATGGCAAACATGGTTTAGACGTTAAAGACAAAGCACCCGCGAGGCATATCTGGGCCCTGTCTGAGTGCGGGACCGTATATTTTACGGATGGCTTTTTTCGTTGTTCGGATGGATTTATTGCTCACGCCATAGTCCACGAGCTAGTTCACTGTGCGGATGTTGGCTCCTTGGTTGCTTACTCCCCGCAGTGGATAAAATGCAAATCTAAGTATGGTTCTTGCGACCATTCTGATAATTCCATTCGGGAACAATTGGCTGAAGTTTTCGCAGTTTATAGTGAAATGCCGACAAGCAAGAGCTACCAGACATTTAGAAGTTCTGTTGTTCCCTTGCTTCTATCCGGGCGTAGCGAAAGGGCGTCCTTCAACCGTTCAATGATTAAGGGTTTCATCCAATTGCAGCAAGTCAAAAACTATGACAAGGCTATAGAGTTCTTTGAAGAAGCTGCTCGTAAGTCGCCGTCAGCTCCGATGGCACACGTTAGCTTAGCATTATGCTATCAATTGAAAAACGATCGACTTTTTGAACTCCGCGAGAGTGGCACAGCTTATACCCTACTGAATAAGCTTGGGGTTCCAGCAAGTGATCGTGCTTACGTGAGAAGTGGTTTGCTCTATGCTCGTGGTCTAGTAGAAGAGCAGCACGACATGCCAGCGGCGCGGATGATTGTAACTGGGATATTGAAGGCAAATCCTGACAATGCAGATGCTCTGAAGCTGCTGGGCGATATGCGCATTCGATAGGTCTATGCATTTGCTTCGTCGCCAGGGTAATGAGTTTGAAGGAGAAAATGCGTCCAGTTGAGGAGTGTTTGTTCTTTCGTGTTTGGACTCACGCTCGGCTTCAGTAAGGCTCTACAATTAGGCCAAATTCGCTAGCTATTAGAAGCACTTCCGACCGCAATTGCTCGTTTTTCAAAGGCGTAGTCATCAAGCATTTCAAGCCGTCCTTCGCACGCTCGTATAAGGCTAAGGCCTGCTCGTCATTGTGGGCATTGCCATAGAGAAGACCATCCAGCACCCCGTACATGCATTCCGTTTCGTAAAAGTATTGCGACCACCGTTGGCTGATTCCGTGGTCGCTGTCTTTGCAAACTCCCGCCACTGTGCCTGCCTTCATTGCGCCGTCGCCCCTCAGATCGAGCAAGTTCAGAGTTCTTTTAGTCTGTAGAAGCGCAACTTCCCACGTGCCAACTTCGATAATTCCCGTGTCTCCAAAGATCTCGACAATGCAACCAGAAATTGACTCGCCTGCGTACAATATTCCGCGCTCGGAATTCTGTGCCGGTTTGCTATTCGTTTTCTGCTGGTGATCAAAGCGTCGCAGCGGTCCAAATGTTCTAAATGTCAGTGCTTGAGTTTGATGGAAAGCCGGATTGAATAGGCGTAGATATGGAGTTCCGGAATCGACGGAATAGATAACAGGCTGAGGCAAAACCTTGGGAGGAGGCAGGTTTATTTGGACCATGCCTCAGGCTACTCCCAGAGACCGCGCTTGTTCTAATACCTCGTCAATTCTTCCTTCTTTTAGAATGTCAATCGGCGCACGACCATTAAACACGCGATTGGCGGCAGTAATCCAGCTTATCTTGCCGAACGTGCTGCTATGGACCGCTGCCATAACCTCAGGTAGGCCGGCTACGATTCCATTTGGGCCAGCCGGATCAAATTGAAATGTCGGCAAACGCAACACGTTATTTTCGAGAAGGCCGATTAACTTACCGTCCCGGGTCCTGTCATGGATAGTTTGTTTTGTGACCGAGAGAAGTTCAGATGCTTCTTGTGCAGTGAGCGAATTTTCCAAAAGTTGTTTCCTGTGTTCGAAATAGCGAAAGAGTGAAGTAACCTCAAGCAATCGCCGTTTTTCCGGATCGAGTTGCCTGGCTCTAATTTTCTTGGCAAAGACAAAATCTGCTTCAGGTGCAGCGGTCGTTTCAAAAACTCTTTGGGCCAGCCACTTATTACCCTCTGGGCCAATTGTAACCATAAGGAAGTGGGCAAATTCCCTGCTTTTAGCTTCATTTTGCAGAAACTGGCAGAGCATGTCTTCTGTGACTGATTGTTTTTGAGCTGGGCTCATGGGCGCCACCTTTTGATGATTCTATAACTAGCATAAGGCAGACCGTCAATCTTGTCAACTTTATGGATTTGACGCAACTGGGATGGATTGTGTGTTGGCCGTCTTGGGGATTCACGCCCCAAGCAATTTCTGCGCTTCGGCGGTCTTTCCCAGGTTTTCCAGGCATTTTTTGTAGCCACTCGCCACGGCTTTGATGATGTCCTGGTCGTCCTGTTTGCAGACCATTTTTGTAGGCGCGGGCAAACAATGGCTCAGCCTCTTTGTTTTTGCCCATAGCCAACTGACACACGCCCATATTGTTTAGAGTCTCGGCCACCAGCAGACTGTCTTTGCCGAAGGCCTTCTCGCGAAGACTCAGCACTTCGGACAGGACTTTGGCTGCTTCGTCGTTTTTGCCCAGATCTTGATATAGACCGGCGACTTTGTCGCTGGCCCGGGCTGCTTCGGTGGGGCTGTCGATTGTTTTGTAAATTTTGGCCTGACGCTTGTACAGATCTATGGCTTCGACTGTGCGCTTTTGCTGACTGTAATTCTCCGCCAGGTTGCCCAGGGTCACCGCCAGTAGTGGACTGTTCGGGCCCAGTGCTTTCTCGCGTATTTTGGCTGATCGCTCCAGCGCCTCAGCTCCTTCTTTCCACTGCAGATTGGCGCCGTACCAGGCGCCGAGGTTGTTAAGGTCAAAGGCCACATCTGCGCTCTGGCTGCCTGAGTAGCGCTCCTCCAGCTCAAGTGCTCGTTTTTGATAGGCGATGGCTTGAGCCAGATTCTTTTTGCCGCTGGGGGTCTGGTCCCTGTCGATACTCGTTGTCAGTGCCAGATCGTTCAGGGCAAGTGCCACGCTGCGACTGTAGCGGTCGGCTTGCTCTGCCACTTTCAGGGCTTCGCTGAAGCATGAGTGTGCCAGTTTGATATCGCCCTTGCGAAAGGCATTTTCACCGGTTTGCAAAAGGTCCTGCACTTCCAGGGCTGGGGTGGCAAAATGCCTGGCCTTGCCGCTCTCCTTTGTCTGGTTGCAGGCGGACAAAAGCACAATCAGGGCCAATGGCACTATGGTCTTACCGGCTCTTTTGAGATTGATGTATGCGCTGCCCAAGAGCTTTTACCTGCTGTTTAGATTTTCTTTCGCTGTGCGCGATCATTTGCGAGTGATGCCAAGCGGCATCAGCGCCAGACTTATTATGGCGCAAACCGATGTTGTTGCCACCCATGGCGCGCCTGTTAAAATTGGCACTTATATGAAAATCAAATCTTTGAACAATTTATCTCTGGCTCTATCAGGGCTTCTCTCCATGGTTTGCTCTGCGCCGGCACTGGCCGATGTCAAATTGCCTGCAATTGAGAGCGATTACATGGTGCTCCAGGCCGGGAACGGCACAAAATTTTTCGGCACCGCGGCTCCGGCTGAAGCCGTAACAGTGTCCTACGGGGGGCGGCAGGCTGCTGCTGTTGCCGACAAAAACGGGCACTGGGAGACTGTCTTGAAGGCGCTCAAAGCGGGCGAGCGATTTGATATCGAGGTGGTCGGCAAAAATACGATCAACATCAAGAATGTGCTTGTCGGCCAGGTCTGGCTCTGCTCCGGTCAATCCAATATGGAGTGGCCGCTCTCTCAGGCAAAGGATGCTGCGCAGGAGCTGGCCGCAGCTAATCACGAGCAAATCAGACTTTTCAATGTTAAAAGGAAACTCTCCACAGAACCTCTCTCGGATGTAGAGGGCAACTGGCTGATCTGCAATACGCAGACGGCGGCGCCTTTCAGTGCGGTTGCGTATTTCTTCGGTCGTGATTTGCAAAAAGATCTGCGCACCCCGGTTGGGTTGATCGAGTCGGCCTGGGGCGGCACTCCGGCTCAGGCCTGGACCAGTCTGGATGGACTGGAGGCCGATCCGGTGACGCAAAAGCGCTACTGGATGCTGGCCAACGAGCAACTGGCGCATCTGCAGGAAAGTGCCCAGAAGTATGAGCACAGTCTTGCTGAGTGGAAGGCCGCTCCTCCACCGGGGTCGGCGCCGCCTGCCAAGCCCATGGAGTTGGAGTTTCCTAATGCGCCTTCAATGTTGTTTAACGGCATGATTTCCGGGCTTTTGCCTGCCACCATTGGTGGTGTGCTGTGGTATCAGGGTGAATCCAATGCCACTGCCCCGGAGGAGACGATGGCCTATCGCCGCCTCTTGCCGACATTGATCAAAGACTGGCGCAGTAAATTTCAAAATCCCAACCTGCCCTTTTTGTTTGTACAGCTGGCTAATTACGAGAAGAAAGAAGAACCGAACGAACGCAGTCCCTGGGCGGAGCTTCGTGAAGCGCAGCTGCTCACCCTGTCTGTGCCGCGCACGGGTATGGCGGTGGCGGTTGATATCGGTGAGTCCAAGGATATTCATCCCAGAAATAAACAGGATGTCGGCAAACGTCTGGAGCGCATCGCTCTGGCTCACGTTTACGGACGCGATGTGCCTTTCTCCGGCCCCATTTTTACCGGCATGAGGGTGAAGGGCAGCAAGGCTGTTTGCAGCTTCAAATACACTAATCGCGGCCTGACCACCAGGAGCTTTGCCAAGCTTCAGGGTTTCCTTATCTGTGGCCCGGACAAAAAGTTTGTCCCGGCTGATGCGGTAATTGTCGGCAATACCGTAGAAGTAACCAGCCCAGGCGTGACTCAGCCGGTGGCCGTGCGCTACGGCTGGCAGGGGGATCCCGTCTGCAATTTGTATAACGGTGCCGGGTTCCCTGCATCACCCTTTCGTTCTGATGTGGCCGAGGAGCCGCCGGTCGTTAATCTGCCTGTGACTAAATGAGCCGGCAGGGCCTCGCTGCTGCTGTCGCTGCGCCGTTTTTTATTGCCCTGGCTGTGATGGTGGCTAAGTCGGCGGGTGCCGTTGCCCCGCCTCTATTAATCACCGCATATAGTGCCCTGATGTCGGTGCCTTTGCTGCTGCTCCTGCAGCGATTTCGCGGCAACGATTTGCAGATAGGCACCTTGTTTGGTGAGGTGCGTGGGCCTTTTTTGCAAGTACTGGTAACAAGGTCGATCATCGGCAGCGCTCTGCTTGTTGTCGGTTTTACCATGACCAGCGCCCTCAAATCAATTTTACTTTTGCGGCTTGAGGCCTTATTCGTTTTTATCTGGAGCGTGCTCTTGAGGAAAGAGCGCGTCACCTTCGCCAAGATTGGACTGATTCTGTCGCTTATTCTTGGTTCTGTGCTGGTGGTGCTGCCGCCCGACTTGCTGGCGAGCGGTCTTCCTGGTAATCAGGCACCAAATGTGGGCGATTTACTGATAGTCACGGCACTGCTTTTCTTCTCTTACTCTTATTTGCCTACTGAAGACGTCGTGGCTAAGGTCAGCCCAACTAACATCAACATTACTGCCAATACCATTGGTGGTATCACTGTCCTGCTCCTGGCGCTCTCTGTTAATCCGGGGCAGGTCTTCAATATGCCGCCCCAGGCCTGGTCTCTCATTTTTGCTTATGCCTGTTTGTTTTCGGTTGTGGGCATCAATCTCTATTATTTCGCCTTCAAGACGATCAAGCCCTGGATAATTGCCTGTTTCCTGTCGCTCGAGGTGGTCTACGGCATACCCCTGGCCTGGGCTATGCACCATGAGATGCTCAGCCTCTGGCAGGCCGCGGGTGCGCTGACCGTTGTCGCCGCCACAACAGGCATAGGTCTGTTGAACGCTCGGGAGCAGGCTCGGAGCTGAAGTTTAGCGGCCTGGTTTTTCCATTGGGTCGTAAATAAGACCTTTCTTGCGCAGCTCGGCTTCTTCTTCGGCGGTAATGCTCTCACCGCGCTGCATTCTTGCCAGGGGACCGTTGCCTTCGGAAAGAGGCTTGCCCAGCAGACGATCGCGCCAGCTTGGACCGGATGACACTTCAGCCGGTTTGGTCTCGCCCGGGCGGTCATAGAGATCCGAGGTGCCGGTAATCCTGCTCATGATGCCGCCGCCGTTGTAGATCACGTCATGGGGTATGCCCATGCGGCTTTCGCTGATCAGAAGCTTCTGACCTTTGGCGGTCTCCATGGTGATGTAGCGCGTGCCGTCTATGCCGGAGGCGTCGCTGACCGAAACTTTGGTGCCGGGCTGTTCGGCCAGATGTCCTTTGACTTCGGACATGACGCGCACTTTGGCGTCGCGGTCCAGTCCGTTGATGGTGGCCGAGACGTTGTCTCCATTGAGCAAGGCTTTTTCAATCTTTCTGGCAGCCTCTCGCTCGGAGGTACTGAGGTTTTCTCGCGTCAGGCGGGTGTACTGGTCGTCTATGCCCGGTCTGCCGGTATCGGGAGCTGATGCGGGCTGGGTGTGTGCTTCGGGCTTGCGGCCTGCGTCGCCAGGCTTCGCTTTTGCGGTGCCGTGTGTGGCTTCGGCTCCATGACCTGCTGCATGAGTATTGGTGCCGGGCGGTCCCTGGATGCTATCGAGAGTGCGTTTGACCGAGTCGTACTCGATCTTGAAGCCGCCGAGCATGGCCGCAGCATGCGTGCCGCCGTGGGAGGCGTCGGTCGACTTTCCCTGGGTCTGCAGGGTATTGAGAAATTCTCGACGCTCCTGCAGGCTGCAGTCGGTATTAAACTTAGTCACCGTGTCCTGTCCCTTGGCGGCGCCGGCAAGGACGTTCTCAACTTTGCATTCGTTTCGGGTTTCGTCGGCCATAGTCCGCCCTCTGGCTCGGTACGGTGGATATATACCCATCTTGGGGCATATTCACACCTGTATGTCCATAATGACCGCCAGGCGGCTATTTCGGGGTGCGGATATTGTCCAGCATCTGGTCCATGCCCTGCTGCGACATGCTGTCCATGTTGACCTCCTCCACCGAAGTCGCTGTCCGAAGGCCGGGCGGCACTTCCAACCAACCTGGCGGCGCCGCTACCTGCCTGGCCGAGATCGTCAGCAGTACTGTTCTTTTATTGCCCTTCATTTGCTCGTACTTGTACTCAACCGGGATGAGGCTCTGCCGGGGCGTGTCAAACAGGTGTTCGAGTATCATCGCCGGCTTCGGGTCTTTGACTATTTCGCCGGCGCAAAAGTAGGTCGCGGTGCGTGGATAAAACTTTGTCAGAGTGCCGTTTTGCCAGAGTGCAATCTGTTTAGCTCTCCAGGCATCGTCGGTAAAAAACCTCTTGCCCTTCAGTCCCTGCTGTTCGTAGCTTTCGCTTTTGGGGAAAGTTATGCTGCTCAGACAGGGGATGCCGCCCACGCTTGAGAGCAGTCTCTGGCTGCCCAGGCCGGGGGAAAATTGATTGAGTGGCCCGGTCCAGTACGTGCGGGCGCTGGAATTGAAGCAGCGGATTTCCCATTTTGGCGGCCGCGCTACGACCACCATATGTGAGCGCACACCCTCGGCGCGCAGGCCGGCAGCTGAGATATAGACGTCGTACTGGCCCATGAAAGCTGATGTTTGTTTCAAGAGCCAGACTTGAGAGGAAGCCTTCTGCGCATTTGCAGTCACAGCTGGTGACTTGCTACACGCCGCTGAGTCGGCCAGAAGCGACAGGCAAAGTCCGAGGGCTATGGCGGTGACTTTCAAAGGCGCCCCTCGCGTGAACCGCTACGGCGCTATCATATCAAATTTTGCGATTGGCAAAGATCCAGCGCTTGGAAGGTATATCGAGAATAGCCGGCAGTGGTGCGGGCGTTTGCGGTACTTGTGTTACCGGCGCCGGGTCTCCGGTGCCGCCTATTTCGATATCCAGAGCCAGACCTCCACTATAGAAACTGCGACGCGGTTGGTGGAAGAGTGTTTTGCCGTCAAAATTTTGGAAGAGGCTGAAATTGGGATCGTTTATCGCCTCTTCAGGCAGGGCCTGGCCGCTGGGGTCGACCAGGGTCAGTCTCGTGCCCAGGTGGCCTTTATTGAGTTTTGCCGCGCACTGCTCATCGCCGCCGTACTCGGGCAGTTCGCACCAGTTGAGAGGGTAGCCGGGCAGCGGCTGTCCGGCGTGTTGGCCACCAGATTCGGTGCCAAGATTTTTCACGTCGTCGCGGAAGATTATTATCGGTGTCAGGCCTCCCTGGATCGATGTGTCGGCAATCGTCTGGGCCTGGGCTTCCGATGTGACACCGACGGGGAATGGATCGCGGGCGATAATGCGCCGTGATATCGTGCCGTCGCCGGCAAATTCATAGGCATAAATCTGCGCCGGTCCGCTGCGAAATGGGTCGTTGATCATCGCCAGGACCGAGTCTATTCGCGGTTTCGTATGACCGTTGCGCAGCCAGTAATAGAGATGTTCGGCAAACTGTTGCGAGGTTGTGGAAGGAGCGGCGTTTTTGTTTTGCTGCATATGCGCGGTCGGATCAAGCGGATAGTCGCCGCCGACGGCATCATAAGTCGATACCTGATTGTCGTGAAATCCTCCGGCTAAGAAGTCGGACCAGGTTTGCAGTCCGGCTACCGTTCCCTGGGTGAATCGCAGGGTGAGCGCGCCGGCCGGTCCGATATCAGGCATGGCAAAAGGCTGACAGCAGGCCACAGTCGTCAGTTTGGAGCCGCTGCCGAAGCCCAGAGGGCCGAATGAGGGGCCGAGATTTTGCACGGAAAAAGTGCATTCGATTTTGACTATGGAGTTGATGTGCTTGCCGTCGGCTTTTTGGAATTTGGCGGCGCTGACAAGAGATGAGGATGAGCCCACTCCGGCGAAGGTGAAGGTGCGACCGACAGCTGGGATATCTGTAAAAGCCTGATATTTCCCCGCTCTCACTGTGCCTTCTTTTAATTGCGCCAGGCGTGTTGGCTGCGGCACGTTGACGGCCGAATCTCCGCCGTTCGAGAGCCAGCCCGGTGTTATCGTTACCGATTCCAGGCGGATATTGGCCGGCAGGTTGGCTTTGAGAAAGGCGGTTACATCCTTGAGTGGTTCGACTCTGTTGCCCTGAATGTCGCTCCATTGTCCGCCGCTTTTATTGGCCAGAGCGTCTTTCAGTGTGGTGTTCAGTCGCTCTATCGTGGCATCCATTTTTGCCTTATCGATATCTGCCAGGGTGGCCATTGTGTTGTTGTTCAATTCATGGGCGATGAGTGTGTTCTGTCTGATTGTGCCAACCAGAGTGTTGATGCCCAGCACCGGCAGCGGCTCTCCGTCTGGGGCGCAGGTGCCCTTGCCTATAGGCGGATAATTGGACAGAGAGACATAACCAAAGTGCGGATCGTTTATGACTATGCGCGAAAGATCATTGGCCGCCACCAGACCAGCTCCTTCCACTACGGTCTGAGCCCGCACCCGGTCGACCTGGTAGAGCGCCATTTGCCCGCCGGCAATGAGGACCGGTATGACGACAAATAAGGTCAGCAGGGCAGCGAGCAAAAGAATGCTTCCGCTTCTGTCTCGATTTCTCATTTGTGTGCTATACCGGCTTCTCATCGCATTTCCTCCCGCTATCTGGACTTCCTGGCGTGTTGCACCGTGCGTACGGGCTTCCAGCTATGGCTGCTGGTCGGCGGCAATTTGGCAGGCGGTTTGGCGTTGGGGTTGCCTGGTGGTGCCGCTGGTGGTGCGGGAGGATTGTTGGGCGGTGGCGGAGGAGGCGGTGGAGGAGGAGGGGGCGGCGGAGGTGGTGGAG
>JAFEAV010000080.1 GCA_018266215.1 Cyanobacteria bacterium SZAS LIN-3
TAAGCTCAACTGGGGCTTATTCATTCCACTCTCCCTCTATGAACTCCCGTCCTGATTCCAATCTCTCTCTACAAATTTCCATCTGCGTTCGATACATCGATGTTTGCTTGGGAGCACTAATGGTAATGCCGGTACAGGACCGACCAGTACAGAAGCTTAACACGACTGTCGCGTCTATGCACGAATCTTTTCTTACACCTCAGCCAGTTTCAACACACACTTAACACAAGCCTCTCGGCAACCCCCAGAAGCCCACCAGTGCGCCGTTTACAGCCACTCGATAAAATTTTCTTTTAAGCCAATTGACAACCGCCAGTGGTGCACGATCGACGGTAGTAAACATGTATGTCAAGCACGGCCGCATGGCCATTACATATCGAATGGCACCACTGGCGGGGACATGATTTTCTGTTTATATTTGCCAAATTTTTTATAGGACCATCATGTGGGCAGGCCTCACGGCGCTTGTCAAGACAGAGGCGATCCATCATCGTACTTAATAGAATGTGAATCACTCAAAATGTGGCTGCCAAGAGTGTGATTATCCCCCGACAATCGAAGGTCAGCTTGCCTTAGATAGTGGTATATTCTTTAATCATTTGTATGCCTGATCTCTTTTAGTAGTCAGTAAGGACTTAAATCTGTGGACAATTCTTCCGAACAGGAAAAGGTTCTAGTCGTAGACGATGAAGCCTCTATCCGACGCATTCTCGAGACTCGCTTGAAACTTGCCGGATACAACGTGGCGACCGCTGCCGACGGCCAAGAAGCTCTCGAACAATTCAATACATTTCAACCGGACCTCGTCATCCTGGACGTGATGCTTCCGAAGATGGACGGCTACGAAGTTTGCCGAGAAATCCGCAAAACTTCCGATACGCCTATCATCATGCTCACCGCCGTTGCCGACGTTCAGAATCGCATCCAGGGACTGGAAATCGGTGCCGACGACTATGTCGTCAAACCGTTCAGCCCATCCGAACTGGAAGCGCGCATCAAGGCAGTTCTTCGACGCACTGTTGAGCGCCATCAGGAAGTTGGTCAGTCTAAGAGTTCCAATGTCATCACCATCGGCAACCTCAAAATAGACCTCAACAAACGTCAAGTAACGCGTAAGAACGAACGCATTCGTCTCACCGGCATGGAATTCAGCCTGCTGGAACTGCTGGTGACCAATTCGGGCAAGCCATATTCCCGCGGTGAAATTTTGCAGCAGGTCTGGGCCTATCCGCCCGACCACCGCATCGACACCAGGGTAGTAGACGTGCACATCAGCCGCCTGCGCTCCAAACTGGAAGAAGATTCGTCCAACCCGGATCTCATTCTCACGGCTCGCGGTATCGGTTACATGTTCCAAAAGATCAACTAAATCCGAACGACCGTCAATCGGAAATAGAAATAGAAATCAAAAGGTCCGGGCGATGAACCCGGACCTTTTTGTTGAGACCAATCTGGCAGTACCAGAGAACCGATTATGTACCTGACTTCCAGGAGTTCATGTATTCGGTCATCTCGGGCGTCAACTTGTCGATGGAAACACCCATAGACTTGAGCTTGAGTGCGGCAATCTCCTGGTCGACTTCCACAGGCAAGGTCAAAACGCGGTGCTCGAGTTTGCCTTTGTTTTTGGCAAGATACTCGAGAGCCAGCGCCTGGTTGGCGAAGCTCATATCCATAACCGAGGCGGGATGGCCTTCGGCGCAGGAAAGATTGACAAGGCGTCCTTCGGCCAGGACATAGACCTTGTTGCCGTTCTTGAGTTCAAACTCTTCCATCATCGGACGGACTTCTTTTTTGGACTTGGCCAGTTTAGCCAGCGCACCAAGATTGAGCTCCAGGTCGAAGTGACCGGAGTTACAGATGATGGCACCGTCCTTCATTTGTTCGAAGTGAGGACCATCGATGACGTGACGGTTGCCGGTCACGGTCACGAAGATATCGCCTTCCTTGGCAGCTTCAGCGATGGGCATAACTCTGAAACCATCCATAACGGCTTCAATTGCTTTGATCGGATCGATTTCGGTAACGATGACGTTGGCGCCCATGCCTTTGGCACCTTTGGCGCAACCCTTACCGCACCATCCATATCCAAGCACCACAACGGTGCGACCGGCAACCAAACGGTTGGTGGCGCGGACAATACCATCAAGAGTGGACTGACCGGTGCCATAACGGTTATCAAACATATGTTTGGTTTGAGCATCGTTTACGGCCATGGCAGGAAACTTCAGCACACCGTCTTTTTCCATAGCGCGCAGACGGGTGATACCAGTGGTGGTTTCTTCCGTCGTGCCGAAAATTTCGCTCACTTGACTCTGTCTTTCCTGCAGAAGCGTGGCGACGAGGTCGGAGCCGTCATCGATGATGAAGTGCGGCTTGTGATCGAGGGCGATATTGACGTGACGGTGATAGGTGGGGATGTCTTCGCCCTTGATGGCGAAAACCGACATACCATCATCTTTGACGAGCGATGCCGCTACATCGTCTTGAGTGGAAAGCGGATTGGATGCGATCAATACGCAATCAGCACCACCGGCGACCAGGGCCTTAGCCAGGTTAGCGGTTTCGCTGGTGACGTGCGCGCAAACCGAAACGCGCATACCTTTAAACGGTTTTTCTTTCTCGAAGCGCTCACGAATCATTTTGAGCACGGGCATGTCGCCGCCGGCCCATTCGATACGTTGTTTGCCCAACGGGGCGAGCGATATGTCCTTAATCTCTGAAGCCATGGCTGTTTTGTTACTCACGATCAACTCCCTCTGAGCCTCCAATGTGACCACAGGCTCAGAAAACTACTGGCGGACTTCCACCACTGGCCGTCATGTTACCACCGGAGCCACGTCCAGCCAGAAAACCTAAACCTTTCTTGAGACTTGGCGCCCGAATTGAGCCCAGGCTGTCAAGCGGAAATCTTAAAACTTCATTAGCGGCTCACGCGATGCATGAACTTGCGATTTCAAGGGAACAATAAATTTAGAAGATACGGCCCCTTTTGAATATCTAAGAATGACACCACATGTGGGGCTAAATCAAGGAAACGGTAATCCCATGGATACTCTGAGAAAACTATCAAAAAGCGCAATCATTGCCGTCACAGCTTTGATCTGCACCCAGTCTCTCGCTTCGGCTATGACGCTGAACGGACATGTAGAAGAACGGGCGCAGGCCGAGCAGAGCAAACCGCTAAGCGGAGAAGTGAGTCAGGGAGAGTTCAAGACTCTGAAGCCTTCTGATACGGATCTCAATCCCAACACTTTCCCCAAGAGCTACCAGGGTGACTGGGCCTGCCGGACGATAGTGGTCGACTCGACCGTGCCTACTGTAGTCGCCGGCCAGGTGATTGAAAGCGGTATATCCTTTTATCCGACCAGTGATGGTCGAATCCAGGCTCGCTGGAGCCAGGCAGGCTGGGTAGAAACCCAGAGCACTGCCACCAGCTACGGCAGCGACAAAGCAAAATCGGATCGCACCGCCTATTTCTTTGGCGAAAACTCCCAGGGCTCCTGGGCGGCTCGCTCGAGAGAAGAGTTTGCTCTGTTGTCTCCCGACACGATAAGCGCAAGCAGCTATGTCGACCAATATGTAGATGGTCAATACAGCGGTCGCTATCGCACTCAATCGGTTTTAAAGCGGACCTCCGAAAATCGGACACTGGCCAATCATCAATAATCCTATATATAGATATTGAAGGTAGGGCAAAATGGCACCACTGATTCATAAGCAAAAGCCCCGGTAGTTGAACTCCCGGGGCTTTCGATTATCTAGGGACTGCGAGTGCTGAACTCACTGCGCGTCGGGCACTCTATTTGTGAGCGCCGGCGAGCTGCTTGGCAGCCGGTCTGAACTGGGCAAAGGACAGGGGTCCTCTGAATACAGCTTGAGCACCAAGGTCGTGTTCAATTCTCAGCAGCTGATTGTATTTGGCAGTTCTTTCGGATCTGCAAGGCGCACCGGTTTTGATCTGACAGGTTGAAAGTGCCACGGCGAGATCGGCAATGGTGGCATCCTCGGTTTCACCGGAGCGATGCGAAAGCACGCTGCCATAGCCACTTTCACGAGCCATATTGATTGCATCAATCGTCTCGGTGAGCGTGCCTATCTGATTTGGCTTAATCAAGATGGCATTACCAACACCAAGTTCGATACCACGTTGCAGGCGCGTTGTATTGGTGACGAATAGATCATCGCCTACCAATTGCACCTTATTGCCCAGGGCAAGAGTCAATTCCTTCCAGCCATCCCAGTCTTCTTCAGCCAGTCCATCCTCAATACTGACGATCGGGTAACCTGCCACCAACTTCTCATACAATTGCACCATCTCTTTGCTCGTAAGAGATCTGTTTTCTGTAGCAAGGTTATATTTACCGGACTGATAAAACTCGGTCGAAGCAGGATCTAGTGCGATACCCACCTGCGAACCCGGCTTGAGATGGGCTTTTTCTATAGCCTCGACAATGAGCTCAAGGGCGGCTTCGTTGGTTTTGAGTGATGGTGCAAAACCGCCCTCGTCACCAACCCCGGTACCAAGTCCTTTTTTGTGGAGCACTGCCTTTAGTGCCTGATAAATCTCAGCGCCCCAGCGAAGACATTCGGAAAAGCTCTGCGCGCCTAAAGGAACGATCATAAACTCCTGGAAGTCGACTCCGTCCTGCGCGTGCTTGCCACCATTGATGATATTCATCATCGGCACCGGCAGGATATTGGCGCTGATGCCACCAACATATCTAAAAAGAGGCAATCCAAGAGAGTCAGCAGCAGCCTTCGCAACGGCCAAACTCACACCCAGAGTGGCATTTGCGCCGAGGTGGGACTTATTATCAGTACCATCCAAACGTATGAGTTCATGGTCTATGCCTGTTTGATCTATAGCGTCCATACCGATGAGATTTTCCGCGATCACTTCGTGTATGTTCTCGATAGCTTTGAGTACGCCTTTGCCGTGAAAACGGCTCTCATCCTTATCTCTGAGCTCTACTGCTTCGAAACTACCGGTCGAGGCACCAGATGGAACGGCGGCTCTACCGATGGCACCACTGGTGAGGACAACCGTAACCTCGACCGTCGGATAACCGCGTGAATCCAGGATTTCCATAGCCGATATTTCTTCAATATGCGTCATTGCGTCGATACTCCTAATGCAAAGAACGAGAGAGCAAGCGTCCGCTTTTATCAGAATTTGTTTTTCCGATTTGCGAATTTCTTTGCTGCAAGTTACAAAGGTTCAAGTATAATCGTTTTTACGTTTTTGACATTTGAATAGACGACTCATTGATACAGCCCGAAATCATTTGAAAAAAGTTGTCTAACTAAATCGTGTAATTGATTGTAGTAATTGTTCTTTTCGAAGAACCTAGAGTTGGCGGACAAATATGGGCAACTTACATGGTGGGAGTTTCCAGGCTATCCAGGAATACTTCCAACAGAAGGAGTGCCGTTTCTGTTCTCATTCATTCACCTCCGACGGCATCCAGCTATTGAGGGAAGAGCCCGGGGTTTTGGTGGTTCGCGTCACCTGCAAAACCTGCGGTCACCCTCTCGGTGTAGCGATCGTCGGGACCACACCTAAACCCGCACGCCCGCAGCCTCAGCATCCAAGAGATTGGACAAAAAGAGACAAAGAAAGATTGGTGGGACAACCGCCTATCTCCTACGATGACGTTATCGCGGCTCACCAGTTCTTCAAGGATCTGGATACAGATTGGCATAAGCACCTCCCCAAGACCGGGCGAGCCAGCTAAAAGCGTCTTCTGAAACTCCTCTAATTACCCCCAACCTAATCCATGTGTCCCGGGGAACCGTTGTAAAAGGCCGAGCAGCAATGCCCGGTCTTTTATTTGGCGCCAAAAGGCTATAATGCGGCAATAGCAAAGACACATACGTATGTTTAAAGACGAAAAACGACTGGCGCCCATAATCCACAAGGACGCCCCTGAAACAACCGTCGGCTGGTATTTCCCCAATACCTACGAAATCGGCATGTCAGGGCTCGGCTATCAGCTTGTCTGGTGGCTTTTTGAGCAGGACCACCGCATCGACGTCAAGCGCGGCTTCCTGGACATGTCCGAGCCCGGTATCGAAAACTGCCAGCTGCTGGGCTTTACGGTGTCCTGGGAACTGGACTTCATCAACATACTGAAAGTTCTCGAACGCCATGGCATCCCGGCCTGCACGGACCAGCGTGGAACGCCGGAAGAACACCCTCTGGTTTTTGGCGGCGGCCCGGTCCTGAGCGCCAATCCGGAACCATTCGCTCAGTTTTTTGACGTCATTTTGCTCGGCGACGCAGAAGCAATGGTGCCATCATTTATAGATGCATGGGAACGAGCCAAACATTGCAAAAGCCGCTTGGAATGCCTTAAGGAGCTATCCAAACCTCCGGGCATATATGTGCCGTCACTCTACGAGATCTCGTATGAGCATGACTGTGGTCCCATTAAAGAAATAAAGTCGATCTCTGATGATGTACCAAACACAGTCGCCAAGCAGGTTTTTGCCGCTCCGGATGACTATGCTGCCCACACTCAGATATTGAGTAGTGCCACCGCATGGAGTGACACCTTTTTAATCGAAGTGGTGCGATCCTGTCCTCAAGAATGTAGATTTTGTTTGGCAAGTTATCTGACCCGTCCTTTCCGTGCCACCACTGTTGACACCATTATGGAAAAGATAGATACTGCTCTCAGGCACACAAAGCGGGTGGGCTTGCTTGGGCCGTCCGTCACTGAGCATCCGCATTTCGACCAGCTTGCCAAACGCCTTTTAGCAACTCCGGATATCGATTTGACCATCGCCTCGGTGCGTGCCGATAGTCTGACCGAAGATATTCTCGCCACTCTAAAAGAATTAGGGCAGAGATCCGTAACCATTGCCATCGAATCTGGTTCCGAACGTCTGCGCACAATCATGAAAAAGAATCTGAGCGAGGCGGAAATCTGCCGCGCCGTAGAGCTTATCGATCAGAGCGGCCTGAGCGGCGTCAAATTTTACGGTATCGTCGGGTTACCCCACGAAACCCAGGAAGACCTGGAAGAAACAGTCAGATTATTGACCATGCTCAAGAAAAAGCATCGCCGACTGAAATTCGTATTCGGCGTTTCCTCCTTCGTGCCCAAAGCTCAAACCCCGTTTCAATGGAACGGCCGCGACAAGGGCTGCGCCCCCAAACTCGAATATCTGCGCAAAAATCTGGCCAAACTGGGCATCGAAATGCGGCCGGAGAGCCTGAACTGGAGTGACATACAGGCCCTGATCTCGCGGGGCGACCGCCGCCTGGGCCCACTACTGCTGGAAATATCCCGGGGACCAGGCAACCACGGCGCATGGAAGCGCCTGCTGCGCAACCTGCCGCCGGCCACGCCAGATCTTGACTACTACGCCTTCCGCACGATTCCCTTTGACGAACCCCTGCCCTGGCATCATCTCGTCGATAAAAGCCGCACAGACTACCTGCAAAAGCACGACAGGACGGCGGCACAGGAAGCTGTCCAGATAGGCCTCTAAAAACGCCTCCTGGCGTTGGCAAGCTAGAAAAGGCTGGCGAAAGCAGATAAACTAGGTAAGTAGAGACATAAATAATCTGCTGACTGCGAAAGGCGGGGAATTGCCATGGATAAATCAACCGCGCTCGAATCTCCGGTAAAAATTCGGATTAACGAGCTGATCCAGCCGATTACAGACGACCTGCTCTCAGGAGCCGCCGAAATCGCATTGCGCGCGATAACGATTTTTCAGGGAGTCCTGGCCAACGCCGAGGGCGACCTGCCTTCCCCCGACCAGAAGAAAGCCGCCCTCACCTATACAGCCAAGGGTCTTCTTGATGCCCAGCCTGCTATGGCCCCGCTCTTTCACCTGGGCAATGACGTCCTCCTGGCCATAGAGCCGGCAAAAACTAACGAAGAACTCGCCAGCCTTTGCAACGACGCCCTCGCCAATTTTGAAAAGAGACTCTGCGCTTCGGCCGCCACAATCGCCGATATCGGTTACGACTTGATTGATCCGGGCGAGCTAATTTTTGCTTACTCCTTCAGCTCGACTGTAGTCAGCTGCCTTCTCAATGCCCGCGCACGCGGCAGATTTTTCCGCGTTGTCTGCACCGAAGCCCGGCCCAGCATGGAAGGGCGCAAACTGGCCTCTCGCCTGGCATCAGGCGGTATAGAAGTGATTCACACATTTGATAATGCCATGGGCCTGGTCCTGGGCAATTGCAGCGCTGCCTTCATGGGCTGCGATTGCATCGCCCGCGCCGGTGTCATCAACAAAGTCGGCTCCTGGATGCTGGCCGTGGCCTGCCGCGAGTTGAAAGTGCCGCTGTATGCCCTCTCCGGCACTGAAAAATTCGTCACCGATGAACGTATGTTTGAGTTTGAGCGCCACGAAAGACCGGGCGTTGAAGTCTGGGACAACGCCCCCAAAGGCGTAGCGCTCCTCAACCAACAATTTGACCTCGTACCTTTCGACCTCCTCGCCGGTGTGGTGACGGAAAACGGCATCCTGAAAGGAAAAGATGTCGATCCATACCTGGAGAAGATCTCGGTACATCGCGCGCTGAAACTGGAAGCGGCGCTGTCGTAAATGACATTTGAGCCGGAACATGCCGGTGCTATCCTCAAATACCTGGGCGTGATGGCTCTGAACATAGCGCTCCTGGCGGCCTTCTTTTATCGCTATCGCACGAAGTACCTGCCTTACATACTGGGATTTTGCCTCTATGCCATGCTCGCTGTCCTTTGCGCCATCCTGATTGCGCCAGATTTATTTGAAGTCCCCAATCTCGGATGCTACGGCGTATTTATTTGCGGCCCCGTTCTTCTGGCTATTTCGCAATACACGGCTCGCAAAGGCGGACGTCCGCGCATTGCCAATCTCTTCACGAGTATGGCACTGCTACTGGTGGCAATTGGTATTGATGCTTTCTTAGTTGAACCTCACTGGCTGGAAGTAACACACAGGACTGTCACCACGGAGAAACTGAAAAAACCGGTCAAAATCGCGGTGATAGCCGATATTCAGACAGACTCCGTCGGACAGTATGAGCGAGAGATCCTGGACATCGTCCGCAATGAGAAACCTGACCTGATTCTCTTTGCCGGCGACTACATCCAAACCTTGACCCCTGCGCTCAAACAAAAGGAAATGGCCAAGCTCAACGCTGTTCTCAAGCAAGTAAATTTGCAAGCACCGCTGGGCCTGTTCGCTGTCGACGGCAATCAGGAAGAAAAAGGGTGGCAATCTGTTTTCCAAGACCTGCCCATCACAACCATTGATAAATACAAAACAATACCGCTTGAAGGCCAGGGCGGAACGACAGGAGATCACATAATTCTCATCGGACTAGGGTTTCTCGAATCACACGACCCATCAATGAAGATCTCCCCACAGAACCCAAATGACCTTGTCATAGTGATGGGTCACTGTCCAGATTTCGCCCTCAATCACCCGCCCGCGGACCTGCTCCTGGCCGGCCACACCCATGGCGGGCAAGTCTGCCTCCCCGGCCTGGGACCGCTGCTCACCGGCTCTCACGTGCCCAGGGCTTGGGCGTCCGGCCTCTCACATATAGATTCTCGCGCCACCCTGCTAGTATCAAGAGGCGTGGGCATGGAGCGCTGGTACGCCCCGCGGATAAGATTCTTATGCAGACCGGAGCTCACTTTTATTACACTTGAGCCGGCAAAATGAGCACAAACGAACCAATCAGCAGCAAGAAATGGTCCACAACTTTGTTGTTCGACATCCTGTTTCTCTCGGTTTCATTACTTGTTGGAATCATCTTTTTAAACCAAACGGTTGGCCTGATTCTCAAGCGCACCACAGTCTGGGCCCAGCACAACGGCATATTCGAACATCTGGATTTTGTCAGTTTCTACTCCTGTGGCATGATGATGCTGACAGGGCAAGCGAAAAACATCTACGACTCAACCGCCCAACTCGCCGCCTACAATCAAGTAATCAGCCCGGCCAGCGTACCGTACACTAATTTTCTCCAGCATGTACCTTACGTTTTTTCCTTTCTGCCACTGCTGGCGCTTATGCCTCTGCGCACGGCCTATGTGACATGGAGTCTGTTTTCGGCAGCCTGCGCCTTCATCGGCACAGCGATACTGCGCCTGAGAAGTGGGACCGAAAAAGGAAACCAGGTCATCGACATTTTATTTTTCGGCCTGCTCTTTCTCTCCTCTCTGCCTGGCAATTTCTGCTTGCTGGACGGGCAGCTGAGCTGGTTTTACTTCGTCATTATCAGTTTCTACTGCTGGGCATTTATGACCGAGCGCCACACCATATGCGGTATCAGCCTGGCTCTACTTTCGATCAAACCGCAGTACTTTGTCTTTCTGCTTCTGCCGCAAATTGTCCTTAAACGCAAGAAGACGCTTCTCGTAACCGGAGCCGCCCTCGGCGCTTTAATAGTCCTGGCAATCGTTACAGTGGGCTGGGAAAATGTTTTGCACTACCCGCAAATACTCTGGCACGGCGAATCCACCGAGCACTTTGCCCTGGAAAGGCCGAAGACGATGATATCGATTCGGTCCATATTATCGATTCTGCTCCCCAATAAAACGGCCCTGCTCGGCTGCGCGGTCTTTGAAGTCATCGGCATAATTGCCGCTTTCATGGCCTGGCGCTCGGTCAAAGAAGAAACGCAGGACTGGGAAAACAGACGCGATTGTCTGGTTTTTACACTTATCACAATGCTAGTGGTCAGTGCCCATTTCTATCTGTACGAAGGAGTCCTGCTCGCAGCTCCGGCCCTCTTGGCCCTGCCGTCCTGGCGCCCCAGCGTATGCGTTGCAGCTGGGCTGATGGAAAGTAAAGGCAAAGTACCGCTCTATCTTCTACTGCTATTCTTCCCGCTGGCAAACTTAGCCATACTATTATTGGCCCCCACCGTAGCGGCCATGATCTTACCGCAAGCCATCCTGGATGCCACGGAAGACAACGGCATCAAAGGCAACCTGCTTATGTACGTGACCCTGTTTCTATACAACGTCCTGGTACTGGCAGCAGCGATGCAGCCACTAATAAAACTGAGGCCAAAAGCAGAAGGTTAAGGATACAAACCACGCATGCGGCGGGCTTCGACGATGCGCTCCACAGCGATGGACATAGCGGCCATGCGAAGCGAAAGCTTCTTATCTGTAGCCGTTTCGAATACACGGGTGCAAACGTCGTTAACGAGCTGATCGAGACGCTGGTAGACTTCTTCTTCAGTCCAGAAGAGATGCATCAAGCCCTGTACCCACTCGAAATATCCGACCGTTACACCGGCGGCATTGGCGAGAATGTCCGGTACAACAATCACACCTTTAGAATCGAGTACGTCATCAGCGTTCGGAGTAGTGGGAGCGTTCGCGCCTTCTACAACAACCTTGCATTTCAGCCGGTCAGCGTTGCCGGCATGAAGTTGATTTGACACCGCACACGGTGCCAGGATGTCGCATTCCAATTCCAGCAATTCTTCATTGGTGACTTTGTCGGCTTTGGGAAACTCATACATGTTGCCATGCTTTTCGATGTGAGACATGAGTGCCTCGATGTCGAGCCCCTTGGCGTTGTGAACGCCGCCTTCAGCGTCCGACACTCCGACGACTTTGAAGCCGGCTGAGGTCAAATTACGAGCTACAGCTGAGCCGACATTGCCGAGACCCTGAATGATGACAGTTGGGTTGTTGCCTTTCAGCTTGGCATATTGCGCCGCGCGCTTAGCCGAAAGAGCGACACCGTAACCGGTTGACTGCAGCACGCCAAGCGAACCACCGATCGACTGAGGTTTGCCGGTGACAATAGAAGGAACGGTATAGCCGATGTTGACGCTGTAAGTGTCCATGATCCAGGCCATCGTCTGTTCGTCGGTGTTCAGGTCGGGACCGGCAATATCCTGGTTGGGGCCGATCAGCTCAAGTATTTCGGAGACATAGCGACGGGTGATGCGCTCCAACTCGCCCTGGCTCATCTCATGAGGAGCCACGCGGATACCGCCATGGGCGCCGCCGAAAGGAAGATTCATAAGCGAACACTTCCAGGTCATGAGCATGGCCATTGAAGCCACCTGACCCAGAGTCACGTCCTGGTGATAGCGCAGTCCGCCCTTACCGGGTCCAAGCGCGAGATCGTGGTGCACTCGGTAACCCATGAACGTCTGCACGGTCCCATCGTCCATGCGCGCCGGCACGACGACTGAGAGGGAGCGCTTGGGATGGCGCATGGGTTCTAAGGTATTGCTGTCGAGCTTGAGGTGGCCGGCGACCTTGTCAAGGCGCTTCTGAGCGTTCTTGAAGTCTTCGGTTTCCCATTCGTTGACGATGGCATTGCCAAAGCCTTTGCTTTCGGTCGCAGATCCCATGATTCCTCCCGGTTGCACGTCACGCTGAGTCTGAAATTGTAGCCGAAATCAACTGAGTTTGGCTAAAACAGCTTGCCTTATCGTCTCCGCCTCAGCTCGGACAGCCTCGATAGCCGACCCCGCTCGGGCACGGATCTCAGCCCTGTATGCACCGCACGGTCCGTCTTCCTCAAAGGCCTGCAGGTTGATGAGGACATTGTAATAAGCGCCTTCGGCCGCGGCCAGCGCAGCAAGAGCGGCCACTCCGCCATCGGACAGCGAATTGGGGTTACCACCCTCGACAACCTGTCTTGCCAGCGACAACAATTCTCGGCCAAGCTCGACTACCCCCAGGGGCACTTCGGTCGCCTCTTTATTGGCCAGTTCGATAGCCTGCTCCCGGGCCTCTTTTTCCGCATCGCTGCCCTTGGGCAAACGGCGGGCGTCAATTATTTTGTTGAAGGCCTGCATGTCCAGATCTACGACATTGAGCAAATGCTTCTTGAGTTCCTGACCACGGATGGCAATTGCGTCCATTGCCGGTCGGCTCGTTTCAAATCCCTTCTTATCAAAGGTCAAATTAGCGACCATAGTGCTGAGCGCAGCCGAGAGCGAGCCGCACAGGGCGGCCACACTGCCGCCGCCGGGCGCTGCAGATTCGGAGGCCAGTTCATTGACGAACTGACCGAGACTCATGTCGCGGAGCAGCTTGCCGCTTTCTTCCACGCGGTAGTCAATGATTTTTTCTCTGGGGTCAAAGGGTGTCAGGTCCGAGAGTCCGAGAGACTGGACAGCAGTCTCGACGAGCTCTTCCTCACTCACCCCCTGCGAACGGCCCTGAGCCCGCAAATAGTGCCTGCCGGCTTCCAGCATGGCTTTGAGGGGCACCAGGCCGACAATCTCCGAGCCAGTCACTCGCAGGCCCAGTTTTTGAGCCTCTTTGCACACTTCGTCAAAAGCCTGGTGCAAGGATGTGACAGAAAAATCAGTCAGGTTTATAGAGACCTGCGCCCTCTTGTACTCATCGACGTACCAGCCGACAGCTCGCACTTCCTTCAACTTGCCGGGGACCATGATTGATTTGCCGTTCTCGTCTTTTTCAATCTCACCCTTGGCATTGCGCCTGGCCCGGCCCGCTTCTCGGATATTCAAAGCAATCTCATTGGCCAGCTTTTTACTCTTGGTGTTGAGGTTGACGTTATAGGCGATGAGAAAAGGTCTGGCACCAATTACGGTGGCGCCGCTCTCGGGGTTAAATTTGGCCGGTCCAAAGTCCGGTTTAAAATTCGCGTCCTTCATTTTTTCCGGCAGCGCTTCATACTCACCCTGACGGATGTCAGCCAGACTGCGGCGTTCGGGACGCGTGGCGGCCTCCGAGTAAAGATAAACAGGTATGCCCAGCTCACGACCAACTCTCTCGCCCAGGGTATTGGCAAGCTTGACGCAATCCTGCATTGTCAAACCGGAAACAGGAACAAAAGGACAGACATCGGTGGCACCCATGCGCGGATGCTCACCTCTATGATTGCGCATATCAATCAGTTGGCTGGCTCTGGCAATAGCCTGAAATGCCGCTTCCACTACTTCATCGGGCCCACCGACCAAAGTGACGACAGTGCGATTGGTACTGTAGCCCGGATCCACGTCAAGTAATTTGACACCACCTACAGCGCGTATAGCGTCGGCAATTGCGTTGATTACCTTTTCGTTTCTACCTTCACTGAAATTGGGAACGCACTCAACTAGGGGCCGCATCTGATTCTCCTGTAAGTCCTATGGTGTCTTGGTTCTATAGTTTCTTCTGTATGTTTTTGCGATTTAGAATCGCCTTACCATATGTAAATTTGAGCGTAAGATACAACATCGCAATGGACATGGCTATCCACAAGAAAGCCCAGAACACTGCAGGTAAAACGAAATACTGAGCCATTATCGTGGCATCACTGAAGCCCTCGCCGGCGAGGTGCAGGGCATGGGGAATCAATATCCAGGCCAGAGATATGGAGCTGAGTGCAGTCTGAACGGCAAGAAAAAGAACCACAAGATTAGCCCAGAAGGGTTTCAATTTTTTCCCCATGTAGATGCAGGACGCGCCCATAAAGATGCCCCACATCGCACTCAATAGAGAGGATAAAAAAGTGACCGAAAATATTCCGGGGACAATGAAAATCAAAGTACTCAAAAGCATCATAGAGCCTATGCCCATCAAAATGTGCCTGGAGTATTTGGTGAACTGGCCCAACCAGATCAGGAAGCAACCAAACATTGCGGTGCCCAGATAACCGGCCTGGGCACTGAAGAACAGCCAACCTCCGTTAGGTTTGGTCAGACCGCCGTGGCCAAGGCCATCGGGCACAATGGTAAAGGTTGGATGCCCGCCCGTAAGCAAAGCAACCAGAGCATGACTGCCCTCGTGAATCATGGTGACAAACTGAGTCACCGGCGTCAAAAGCAGGTCGACATAAGGCACATTGGCGATGAAAATACTGAGCAGGGCAATGGCCCAGAAAGCAATCATATTTACGTGCGGCGAATGTTCAGCGCCCTCGGCGGAGACCTTCGGAGCCTTGGCCGGCCTGGCGGGTGCAGCACTTTCTGCAGGGGGCACAACCGGCTCCGGTACATTGGCATGAGCCAGGGGCGCATTCAATTCGGCTTTGGCACTGACTTCGGCTTCCAGTTTGGCCAGCTTGGCTTCCACCTCTGACATTTCTTTCAGCTTGGGCTTGTCCGTCGGCTGGCCCTGTTTGAAGGGCTTGGGCTTATTTTTGCTGTCATCACCGACACTCATTTTTATCCAGCCACTTGTCAAGCAAAGCACGGTAAGCTGTTAAACTTCTATAGTCCCCAATCAACCCAAAGTCTTTGGGCCGGGACCCTTCAATAATAGCGCTCCGCCCCCAAGGAAGTCCAAGTTGCAGCTCAATTTGCTCGTGGCAATCTGTCTGGCCTGCTGGAGCACCTGGGGAATTTTCGACAAAAAGGCGCTGAATGCCGCCAAGCATCTTGATGTCCTGCTCTTTCAGCACATCATCTATCTGATCGAAATCCCAATCACTCTAATCATCATCCTCGCCATCTACCACTCCTGCGACATCAATCCGCAAATCTGGTTCTGGACCGGGCTGGCTTCCTGGATTTCATCCACGGCCATGCTGTTTTATCTGGTCGCCATGAGCAAAGCCGAAGCCAGCTACGTACTCGGAATCACAGCCAGCTACCCAATTTTTGTACAGTTTTTTGCCCATCTCTTTTTGGGTGAAGCCCTTGTCAGCGAGCGGCTGCTGGGATCCATTCTTGTCGTCGCCGGCGTCACTTTGATAGGCTCGTCAAAACAGGCACACCATCCGGATCTTGTCGACAAGAGCGACGCGCAAAAGCGGCGCCACAAAATTGAGGTCTTGATTCTGTGCGCACTGGCCACGATATTCTGGGGCCTTACGGGACTGTTTGATAAGAAAGCGGTGATGATTGACGCGCCGTTCAAGATCTACTTTGTACGCTGTGTCTGGGATGCGCTCATATGCCTGGTAATGTATTTGATATACAGAGCCATCAAACACGACGTCAATTACAAAAGCAAAAAGGCCTGGAAGTATTCATTTCTCTCCGCCGCCTGCCTTTCTCTGGGCACCATCTGCTATCTCTTCGCCATGACCCTGGCCAGTGTTTCATATGTCATTGTAATCACAGGCTGCTACCCGCTCTTCATGTATCTCTTTGCCGTACTTTTCTTAAAAGAACGCCTCAGCAAATTGCGCATGACCGGAATGGCTCTGGTCGTTATCGGCGGATTGATGGTGCAACAAACAAGCACACAATAAATTTTGCGACTCAGGGGCAGGCACCATATTTGGTGCCTGGTTTAGCTTACTGACCAATTCCTGCTGTCAACCTCGGATAAAACCCGGGGATAGTTTTATCTAAAAAGAGGTCAATTAATTGGGGTAAAATTTCCCAGCGCCGGGCATACAACCCTATGGGGCAATAGCCCTATTACCAGTCAGGACCGACCGCCCCCCGGCAAAAGGACAGTCTAAATGAGCGATGATCCGGGCAGCAAAGCCAACGGCGAAGATCTCAAAAACAAGATACTGGCGTCGATCAACACGACTTTTACCGGCGAAGCCACAAGCCGCTGGATCACCGCCATGAAGGATGACGCCTTCGACGAGGTCGAAGAGGCCGTCATTCCGGCAGGTGAAGGCAGCAAACTGAATCTTTCGATGGCCGCCGTCATAGACAGGCTTTTTGACAACTTCAAGCGCTATAGCTTTGAATTTAATCGCACCCAGGAAAGTCGCGAATTTGAAATCAGCTGCGAACGCCCGGCCAGCATGCGGACAAACGCCGAATACCATGACCTGGGCAAGCCAATCAAATATTGCCTCGGGCACCTGGCCTCCCGCTCCTGGGCGCTGGTGATACAGGGCGAAGAAAGCCGCATCCTTGCCTACATCACACCAATTGAGTTTCTCGTCGGCTTCAAGCCCGGTCTCTCTGATTTCCCGCCGCATCTCGAAATGCGCACGATGAAAGACCCGGCCAAAACCTCTCGCGATCAGGTCTGGGCCATCAAAGGGCAGATTCTCTCTGTTGATAGCCTGCCGGTGCTGGCAAGAAGGTTGTTCACTCAGCTTGTCAAAGTTTCGAAAGGTGAGGCGGAAAATACCGAGTTGTTCGCGCTCAGCCCGCAGGAAGAAAAACTGGCCCTGGCACAAAACGCAGTGGCTCCAGTGGACCGCACATTCGAAGTGGCCGGCAAGGACCTTCTTGGTCAGAAAAAGCCGCTGGCGGAGCGCACTTTCATCGTAACGCCGGAGCCGCCGCCAATGGAAAACGAGATCACTGCCGGCGCGGAAGAAGAACCGGTCCCTCAAACCGCCGACGAAGAGGTACCGGTGCAGACGGCTCCTGCGATTGCCGAAAGACCCCCTCTCAATGCTCTGCTCAGTCCCGCTCCAATGCCTTCTCTTGCCGCCTCATCGCACTACCCTCAAGTAGCGGCGGCAATCGCCAACGGCGAGCCCAAAGCACTGAACAGCCCTCCCAATCCTCTGCACGAGCCACCGCCCATTCCAGCCTCGCTGCCGATATCAGCCCCCGCGCCTACTCTCGTGGCGGAACCTTCGCAGCTTTCCGAAGATGAAGCCATTGCTGCCCTGATTTTCCCCGAGCCGCCCAGACCGGCCGGCAGTCCTCCGCCTGAGCCCGCGCCGCCGCCCGTACCCACGCCGGTACCGGTACCTGTGGCGGTCTCATTACCTCCTTTTGTCACCGCCGCAGCGGCGCCTCCGCCGGAGGCACCAAAACCGGCCCCGGAAGCGCCTCCCGCTCCCGCAGCAGCATCCGAACCAGCAGCGGAGCCCACGCCCGCACCGACCCCGGTCCCAGCCAGAGCCCATCTGCGCGAATACCCGAATCAGCCGGTCTTCCAGCCTCGCACCCAGGAAGCGGAAGCTCCCGCTCCAGCAGCAGTTCCTGTATCCAGTCCTGCTCCTATACCCAGTCCAGCTCCTGTATCCAGCCCAGCTCCTGTATCTAGCCCAGAACCGGCGCCCCCAAAACCGACATCCGAGTCCACAAACCACAGCCTTGAAATCACAGGGCAGCACAGCGGAGGCAAAGACAAAGTGTCCGATACCAACGGAAAGCCAAGCCTGGAGAAAGAAGCCGCCGATGCTCGGCGCAATATTGCCGGCTCACTCAAGGGACTTTTTGAGAGCGTCGACGGCGCCATTAGCGGACTGACAGCCGTCGGCCTGGAAGCCATGCACGCGGATGACATTGAAACAGTCAGCGCCGTGATGAAACAGACAAAGGCACTGAAAGCACTGAGAGAAAGCGTAGTTGCACTCTCAAAGGATTGGCAGAAAGCTATCGAGACAAAGTAGCTTCAGAGTCCGCGTATTCAATTGGAAAAATCGGAGAGGGAGAGATTCGAACTCTCGGTACAGCTTTTGACCGTACGTCTTCTTAGCAGGAAGGTGCTTTCGACCACTCAGCCACCTCTCCAAGATTTTGTCTGCTTATCATAGCCGACAATGCAGACGCACAACGAAAGTGCGTCGAGCAACGGCGCACATTGAAGCTTTTAGAAACAAAAATCGGAGAGGGAGAGATTCGAACTCTCGGTACAGCTTTTGACCGTACAACTTCTTAGCAGGAAGCCGCTTTCGACCACTCAGCCACCTCTCCAGGAAGGTTCATCTACTATCATAACCTGGAACCCTGGTGTCCGGCTTAGATTAAATATTTCCCAGAACCACCAGCCAGACCCAATAGTAAGAGATGGCCCCACCCATAATCAGGCTGTCGCCGCGATCCAGGAAGCCACCATGGCCCGGTATATAGTCACTGGAGTCTTTAAGCCCGGCGTCACGTTTGAGCAGCGATTCGCAGAGATCGCCCAGTTGTGCGGCTACCGAGACAACGGCGCCCAGGAGCGGGGCTTGCCACATATTGTGGTTAAAGGGATGGCAGGTAAACAAAACATTGTCGGCCAGGTAAACGACGACCGTGGCCCAGAAGACGGCCGAGACCAGCCCGCCTATGGCGCCTTCGACTGTTTTCTTCGGACTTATAAGCGGGTAAAGCAGGTGTTTGCCAAACTTTTTACCGGCGTAGTAGGCAAAAACGTCGGTCGACCAGATGACAAAGAGCGCGGCCCAGACATAAGCCAGACCGGGCTGTTGTAAAGGATTCTCGATAGGCGCCAGCCCGGCCGGTGAGAGATTGCGCAGAAGCACCAGGTGCGCCGGCAGCCAACCTACATATATAAAGCCGAGAATAGTCGAGGCAATATCGGCGATGGTGGCAGGTGGGCTCTCGTGGCGAAACAAGAGACGAAAGAATGAGATGTAAATACCAATCGTCAAAAGCAGCGGAAAATGATCGATGGAAAAGTTGGGCGGCAGGTTAATGCCGAAGCGCGCCAGAGGCAGAGCCGGCACCGCGGCCACGGCATGAAAAGCAAAAATCATGCCAAGAACAATGCGAGCACTTGGCTTGATGCCCTTCCGGCGGGCCATATCGACAAACTCTTTGCCGCCTATCATGCAGGCGCCGCCAAGCACTATGGAGAGAAAAATGCCTCCGGCCATAATGCTGAAGACGGCAGCGCCAAATAAGAAAAAGCCGACAAGTACTCTCATTTTTCCTGATTGCTGATGTCCGTTGCCATAAGCCGGGCGGCAAAATAAGCCGTCAGTGGGATGGTCAAAACCAATCCTAGACTACCACTTATAGCCGAAGCTACTTCAGTCGCTACAAGATCCAGATTGATAAGTTTATTGGAGGGGATTTGAGATATCAGCATCAGCAAAGGCAAGGCACTGCCGGTGTAGGCAAGGATAAGCGTATTGGTCATGGTGCCCATGATATCGCGGCCCACATTCATCCCCGATTGATACAACTCTTTTACAGTGGCGCTGGATTTATTTTTCGCCACCTCCGCCACGGTTGAGGCGACCGAGATGCCCACGTCCATGATCACACCCAGCGCTCCGATGAGCATACCGGCGGCCAGAAGACCGGCGTAAAAGCGCGGCGGTTGATTGAAGAGCGAGCCCCGCAAAATCTGTGCTTCTTCCGAGGAGAGCCCGGTGAGAGGCGCCTGGTCAATGACGAGATGGGCGGCTATGCCGGCGGCGATAACACCGCCCAGAGTACCGAGAATGGCTGCCAGACACTTTTTGCTGGCACCGGCCACAAAGTACATGCTGGTTCCGGTGGAGACAAGACAGATGAAGATAGCGACAATGAGAGGATTAAAGCCCTGCAAGCTGAGCGGCAATAAGACAAAAGCTATGAGAGCAACGCTTATAACAAGAGCAACCAGGGACTTCACACCCTGCTTACCGCCAAAGAAAATGAAAAGTACAAGAAAGACGAGAAGCAGCCCGCCGAGCACCGGAGCGCGGTGATAGTCGGCGATATTGACCTCGTACTTGCCACCGGGGGTGGTGATTACCGAGAGCACTACTTCCTTACCGGGCTGACAGATGACATTGAAGGCGGGGTTGTCGGTGATTTCGTTGTAAACGTCTACGGTCTTGCCTTTGAGCTTGCCTTCGACAATCTCCACATTGACCACCGACCGCGTTGCCACCATGCCGGTACTGGCTTTCAAATCCTGATTGAGGGTTGGCTGACCGACGGACAAAACCTTAGCTACAACAAACTCTTCTTCACCAAAGCCATTTTTAACGGCGGCCGGTGCCTGTGCTCTGTCGCTCATTCCTCAGCGGCCTTCGTCTCGCCTTTTACCTGAAATATATCCAGCTGCCGCGCACTTTCAGCTTCAAGAACGCTGCGTTTGGCGCTGGACATCGGCTTATTCAAATGCTCGTATGCAAAAGGCGTGGCCACACGACCGCGCTGGGTACGCTGGATAAATCCCTTCTGAATCAGGAAAGGTTCGTATACGTCTTCCAGGGTCTCACTGTCTTCACCCAGGGTGGCGGCCAGGGTTTCGATGCCCACAGGACCACCGTCGTAATGATCAATAAGGATGCCGAGCAATTTGCGGTCGGTGCTGTCCAGACCAAATTTATCGACCTGATAAGACTCAAGGGCGGCACCGGATATGGCACCATCAATTAATACAGCACCTTGATACTGACCAAAGTCGCGCACCAGCCGCACCAGTCTGTTGGCGATACGCGGTGTGCCCCTGGCCCGGGAAGCAATAGCCTCCACTGCCGGATCGTCCATTTTGACATTTAAGATTTGTGCGGTGCGGGCGACGATTTGTTTCAGCTCATCCAGTTCATAAAATTCCAGACGGCAGACAAATCCGAAGCGATCACGCAGGGCGTTCGAGAGCATGCCCGCCTTGGTGGTGGCGCCGACCAGGGTAAAACGCGGCAGAGGCAGGCGCATTGTGCGCGTGGCGTGGCCCTTACCTGTGGTCAGGTCGATGACAAAATCTTCAATGGCCGGATAGAGCAGTTCCTCGGCCACGCGGGAAAGCCTGTGAATTTCATCAATAAAGAGGACATCGCCTTCTTCCAGTTGATGCACCAGCCCGATTATGTCACGAGGGCGCTCCAGGGCCGGACCGGAGGTCATATGGATGCGCGCACCCATCTCATTGGCCAGGACCCGCGCCAGGGTGGTCTTACCCAGGCCCGGCGGGCCGTAAAAAAGGACATGGTCGAGGGCCTCACCGCGCGACTTGGCCGCCGATATGGACATACTCATCATTTTCTTCAGGCGCGACTGACCGATGTACTCATCGAGACTGTCGGGGCGCACGGCCTGGTCCGACTTCTGGTCGGCGGTATTTTCCTTCTCCGAGAGAAGTTGTGAGCGACCTTTACGATCCAGCTTAACTTCTTCTATAGTTTCGGCGTCTTTTTTCTTATTTTGGTCGGGCCGTTTGATCACCGGACTGCCCTCGGAGCGGCTGGGCTCCGGTCCTGATTGTCCGGTGGTTTTGATTATAGTCATTGAGGTGATTATCCCCTGTATCGAAGGGACTCGCCGTCAGTTGAATGATGAAAAGTACTCAAGGTGTCATTCAGGCAAGCACCATATGATTGTCATGGTGAAGACCCGCCGGCCCAAATCCGGCCTTCGAACACCAATCAGATAGCCAAACGACAGCCAATCACTAGCGAATATATATCTGCACAAAATCAGTGCCGGATAGATATGTGTAAAGAATGAGCAAACCGCAAATGAACACAGTCGAAGGAACGATCAATACCTCTTTTGCCCCCGGCATCAGCGATAATGAGATCAGCCAACGAGAACAGAATGCTGTAATGATTTTCGCCGAAGAAACAAAGCCATTGAAAAAGAGTAAGGGCAAGCCACCGGAAATCTCAGTTGTTATACCGGTCTTCAATGAAGAGGACAATATTGCTCTTCTCTATGAAAAGCTCTGCCAGGCCCTGCAAGAACTTGGCCGCAGCTGGGAAGCCATCCTTATTGATGACGGCTCATCCGATAAGTCTTTTGAAAAATTGGCGGAAATCGCCCGTCAGGACGAGCGCATCAAATTGCTCCGCTTCGTCAGAAACTTTGGTCAGACGGCCGCTCTTGCCGCCGGTATCGACCATGCACACGGCGACGTCATCATCCCGATGGACGCCGACTTGCAAAATGATCCCGCCGACGTCAAACGCCTTCTGGCAAAACTTGACGAAGGCTATGATGTGGTCTCCGGCTGGCGCAAGGAGCGTAAAGACGAGCTTTTCTTGAGGCTTATACCCTCATGGACGGCCAACCGCATCATCTCCTGGATCTCAGGCGTTAAGCTGCACGATTACGGTTGTTCGCTCAAGGCCTACCGCAAAGAAGTGATAAAAGATGTCCGCCTTTACGGCGAAATGCATCGTTTTGTCCCTATCTACGCCTCCTGGCTTGGCGCCAAGGTTACCGAAATCCCGGTCAACCACGAAGCGCGCAAGTACGGCCAATCGAAATACGGCATCTCCCGCACCTTTAAAGTGGTGCTGGATTTGATCACGGTCAAGTTTATGGCCACCTACCTGACGAAACCAATTTATGTTTTCGGTACGGCGGGCATAGGCTCCATCATGCTCTCCTTCTTGATTTTCGGCTGGATGGTCGTACTCAAGTATTGCTATCACACCTCATTCATTGAGACACCACTGCCGGTGGTGGCAGCCATGTCCTTCCTGATGGGAGTCAATCTGACTCTCATGGGTCTGCAGTCCGAAATCCTCATGCGCACCTATCACGAATCGCAGGGCAAGCGCATCTACAAGATCAAGACCTCTCTCAATCTGGAAGACGAAGAAGACTAAACCAGGGTAATCCTGCTTCAGACTCAGTATGTGCGCTTTTGCTCCCAGGCAAAAGCAGTCCTGACTATGCTCTCAAGATCATGCTCGGCCTTCCAACCAAGCACGGTACGAGCGCGCTCATCCACGGCGGTTAGAACGGCAGGGTCCCCCGGACGCCTGGGGGCAAAGGAATAGGGCACGGTCAAACCGGTCACGGTTTCCACCATCTTTATCACTTCCAGCACCGAAGCCCCTTTTGAAGTGCCGAGATTGAAAACGGCACCGAGCTCATCGCTGGCAGGCAAACAAGCGGCCGCAGGCATCCTGGGATTTTTCAGCAGGTCCAGGGCGCGCATGTGACCCGTGGCCAGGTCATCAACATGGACATAGTCGCGTATGCAGGTGCCGTCCGCGGTTGGATAATCGTTGCCATAAACCTTCAGGGCCGGTCCCTTGCCCATAGCCGCAGCCAGAGCCAGGGGAATCAAATGAGTCTCGGTCGCATGGCTCTCACCGATGGCAGCGGAAGCCGAGGCCCCGGCGGCGTTGAAATAACGCAAAAGCACATAGCGCCAGCCTTTTGCCAGAGCCAGGGCGCGCAGGGCATGCTCAATCATCAGTTTGCTCACGCCATAAGTATTGATCGGCATCTGCGGATGACTTTCATCTATCGGTGTATGGGCCGGCGTGCCGTAACTGGCACAGGTGGAGGAGAAGACAATGTCCCGCACTCCAGCCGCCTCAAGACTTTCAAAAAACGCCAGCGACTGCACTACATTGTTGTTGAAATACTTGAACGGGTTTTCCTGGGACTCGCCCACATAGGCACTGGCGGCAAAATGCACGACCCGGTCCACCTTGTGCTCAGCAAGTAGTTCGGCGACCGCTTCTCTGTCGCCGATGCGACACTGGGCGAAATGCACTCTGGGGGCTATATCCGGGGTTATAGCCTGGACATGACCGAGCATCAGGTCATCTATAACAACCACTTTTTCATCGGTTTGAGCCAGGTAGTGATGAAGAAAATGGCTGCCGATGTAACCGCAGGCCCCGGTAATAAGCAACATTTTGTCGGTCCTTCCTGGCAATAAGGATAAAATTTTAACAGCTCCGACAAAAGAGAGTAAGATTGTCGGTGGGTGTAGAGAAATTCTTGAGAGTACGGTTTGACCGATAGCTACAGGCTAGATCACAGTCACAGCCACGGCGAAGTCTTCGACAGCGGCAGGTCTTTTGCCATCTGGCTGACCGTAGGCGTGGTCGGCTTTTTGCTTGTTTTTCTATCCCTTTCGGCCGTGCATATTTTCAGCCCCGGACTGAAACCCCAGGACATCGCCGACCATGACCTGACTGCACCCGAAACCACCCAGGTAGTTGACCGGGCAGAAACAGCCAAAGCCGTTGAACGGGCCAAACAGAGCATTATCCCGGTCTTCCAGGTAGATAAAAGTCGCAATATTCAATCGATCACGGCGGTGGAAACTTCCCTCGATCGCGTAGCCAAATTGCAACAGGCCGGCATAGTCCCGGCAGCCCCACCGGCACCGGCAAGCGTGCCGAAAAACAAAACCAGAACCAGGGGCAAAACAAAAGCGACCAGGGCCGCGCCAACGGCTGCCGGCCCCGCGGCTGCACCGGCAGCCCCCCGGGCACCGGACCAGAACAGCATCCTGGCAGCATTCCGGGCGACCGCACCACTGACAACCGATCAGGAAGTCCGGCTCGCTCAGACGATAAAACCGCAGGACTTCCCGGCCTACCGCCAGGTCATGCTCAATACCGCCAGGCGACTGATAGAAAAATTTCACCGCTTCCCTGTCGCCGACCGCAAACTGTGGGTCGACATTGTGGTTGAGTTTTTACCCGAAACAATGGCCCCCGATTTGAAGCACCTGTCGGCGGCAGTACTGGCCGAAAACCTTGAGCCTAATCTCGTTATCGATCCCGATTCCACCAGGTCAAAAGCGGCCCAGGTAGTCAAAACAGTGCAGCCGGTGATGAAATCGGTCACCGCCGGAGATGTGATTGTGCCGCGCGGCTCGATCATCAGCCAGGAGAAGCTGGAGCTGCTGCAGGCCCTGGGGGTGACGCACATCAATCGCTGGCCCTTCGTATTCAGTATCGCCATATCGCTCATAGCCGCACTGACCCTGGTGGCACTGTTCCTTTATACATATGAACCCAAGCATTTCTTCTCGGCCCACTCACTGGGTTTGCTCTTCTCCGTCACTTTCATCGTCTGCGCTCTGGCCTCACTAATCGGTAAGACTTACCCTCAGTTTGTGCCACTGCCCGCGCTGGCATTGATCCTGACAATATTTTTCGGCAATCGACTGGCAATCGTAGTCACACTGCCGGTTTTAATGCTCATTGCCGTTGATCGCTTGCTTGATTCGCACCACCTGGTTTCATATGTACTGGCTTCCATGGTGGCCATTTTCTCCTATTCAAAAGGACGCAATGCCGTCCTCAGTACCGCTGTCTTCATCGCCATCGCTCAGGTCATAGGAGACCTGGCAGCCAGCGCCATGGACCAATCCATAGTCTCCTGGCACATGCTCGTCCGCCAGCTGGGCCTGGACTTCCTGGGCGGTATCGCCTCCTCAATCGTGGCCATAGGCAGTCTGCCCTTCCTGGAGAACATCTTCGGTCTTATTACACCCTTCCGCATTGCCGAATTGACCGATGCCAACCAGCCCTTATTGAGACGTCTGGAAGAAAACGCACCCGGCACCTACCAGCACAGCCTGGCGGTGGCCAACCTGGCGGAAGCCGGAGCCAAAGCCATCTCCGCCGACGCCAACCTCGTTCGCGCCGGGGCGCTCTATCACGATATCGGCAAAATGGTGCGTCCGAAATATTTTATCGAAAACCAACTCGGTGCCACCAATCCCCACGACTCAATGAGTCCGGAGGACAGCCGCGCAAGAGTGCTGGCCCACGTTACCGACGGCATCGCCCTGGCTGAGAAATACGCCCTGCCCAAGGCCATTCAAGACTTCATCCCCATGCATCAGGGCACAACCCTGATGGCCTATTTTTATCACAAAGCCTGCCTGCGCGACGGCGTCGACAAAGTCGATGCCAACTTCTACCGCTACCCGGGACCGCGGCCAAACTCCAAAGAAACAGCCATTGTTATGCTCGCCGACGTCTCCGAAGCCGTCACCCACAGCATGCACGATCCCAGCCAGGAAGAAGTAGAACAGGCCCTGGAAAAGGTCTTTCAGAATCGCTGGGAAGACGGCCAATTTCTTGACTCCGGTCTCACCTATGATGAGCTGATGAAAGTAAAAAGTGGTTTTGCCCGTGTCTGGCGCACACTGCACCACGAACGCCTTAAATACCCGGCAACAACAACCGGCAAAATGCCCGTGCCTCCTTCAGCTCCGGCCAGCTCCAACGGCAATGCCGTGGCCACCGCTGGCCCCGTCACGGCAGGCAACGAGACCGTGCTTGATACTACCGGTGGTTGCTGCGAACCAAACGAAGACGGCCTTGGTATTTAAAAAACTGCTCGTTAAGCGGCTAGCTAGAGCGGCTCACGCAAACGCGTGCGTTTCTTCAGACCAAGACGATAGAGAGCTTCATCAACAAACAGAGGCGTGGCACAGGACAACTGCAGAGCATTGCAGGCTTGTTCGGTCTCGACCTTCTCTTCCACCACAAGATAAACCAGTCGCAGCGCACTGTAGACAGCATGCTCGTCGACCAGACCATCCTGTAAAAGAAGCTTGGTCACATCCTTGGCTTGATTGTAATTGAGAGCCACTCTCTCCTTAATATCATCGGAGAGCGCTTCGGCCGAGCATTTCAGCGCACCGCTCTGCTCCAGAATCTTTATCAATAAAGCAGTCTGATTGAGCAATGTGGTGTGGGTGCAGGCCTCAGCCAGCGCCCGCTCAAAAGAATGCCCAAACTCACGGATGCGGAAAAGCGTGTCGTAGGCCAACCTGGATTCCAGCCAGGTGTTATCGATCATCTCCTGCATTTCCACACAGGCGAGAATGACCTCGGCCGGCAATCCGGCACAGGAGATCATGGCGGCGCCACTGGGGATGCCACTGTTGAGAGACAACTGCAGAGCCGTGATCAGATCCGAATCACCGATAAACTCCCCTTCAAAAACCAGCTCACCCATCCGGGGAGTATCGCGCGTCATGCAGCGCACAAAGCCGGCGTTAAAAGGCAATTGCTCCAGCGCTTTTTCCCGGGTGTAAGCCTTAGCGATGGCGGCGATGCAATTTTCTCTGGAGAGCGTGCCGCGCCGCACGAGCTGTTGCCCCAACAGGGCTGTTTCCAGAAGCTGCTGACTGAGCAGGCCGCGATAGCAAAAGATATGACCGAGCGGCAATCCGGACGACTGCGAGACGGCCAGGGCCTCGTCCAGCACGTGCTGCGGCACTACACCGGCCCCGGTCAGTAATTGACCGAGCTTGTTGCTCAGCTGGTCCTCGGGCTGCACCACGTTTGACTTCTCAAAGGCTTCAGCCAGGGTGATGCCTTCGCCATGCGCCAGAGCCAGGACCTTGACCCCGATATCGAGGGGCAGGCGACGATCGTTGACCAGAGACTGCATATCAAGTGCCAGCTTCAGCTGCGTATCGCTCAGATAACCGGACACTGTGAGGATTTTGCCCAGCGGCATACCGCGGTCTTCAAAGCTGGACAGGGCCGATTTGATGAATTCGTCCGAGACAATGCCGGCACCCATCAAAAGGTCGCCTATTCGTATATGACCGGTGGAAGTGTTTACAGCAGTAACCGTGGTGCTTGTGTCGGTCCGCCCGCCTACCCTCTCCAGGGCAGAATGACTGGAAGAACTGGATGAGCCACTCTTGGGTGGGTTTTGCACTGCTCAAGCCTCTTTACTGTCGCTGAAAAAAGTCAGCCCAGTCTGTCCGTAAAAACGCTGGTCACTCCTAACTAGGTTACCATCCGGACTGGCCTCCGGCAGGGGATCACCCCGCAAATGCTCAATAATAACCAGACCCCCCTCGCCAAGTAGGTCGTGCTTCTCCACCAGACCGAGGACTGTGGCGCCATAATGCATTTTATAGGGCGGATCGGCAAAGATAAGGTCAAACTTAAACTTGCCCTCGAGCCCCGGTAAAACGCGACGAAAATCGCCCAAAATTAGCTCGGCTTCACCATCCACCTGGGCGTTCTGGGCCCTGCCGTCGGTGCCGAACATCTTGATTGTCTGCTCAATGGCCCGTCCCTGGTTGCGATTCTCTTCAACAAAAGCAACATAGGATGCGCCGCGGCTGAGGGCCTCGAAGCCCATCAGTCCTGAGCCTGCGAAGATGTCCAGGAACGAGGCACCAACTACGCGTGTACCTAAAATGTTAAAAAAAGCCTGTCGCACTTTAGAGGATGTGGGACGCACATCCAGACCGGGGGGACAGTGCACAGACCTGCCTCGGAACTGACCAGCTGTGATTTTCAAGCTCAACCTTCTCCCGGGCACATGATAACATGACGGTTTATATGACTTCCGGCTCCGGCCGGGTACCTGCACTGTAACCTGACAAATGAGGCATCTCTATGAGCGCGCGACGGATAGCCCGTGAACTGGCTGTAATCGTCATGCCACAGCTTCCTAAAAACGAAGACAAGCTGGGCACTGTACAAATTACCGAACTAGTCGACAAAGCCGTTCATATGCTTGTCGATTACGCCAAACAAAACCTTAAAGAAGCCGGAGCAATCGTGGTTAAAGCCCACGATGAACTGGTGGAAATGGAAATTGACCATCCGGACAACGAGGGGTCCATTTCCGACCTCAAGGGCGTCACGCTCACATCCGAGCAGCTCAGAGAGAAATTCCGCATCGTAGAGCGTGCCATCAATCTGGTCACCGAAGCTCTCGACATACCGGAAATTGCCTTGTCAGCCAGCACCGAGCCCTTCAAATCAGTCTGCAAAAAATGCGGCTCCGCCAGCGAAGTAAACATTGAACGCGCCAACAGAGAAGAAGTACGAGAATTCGTCCAGCGCATCATCGGCGTCTATCTGCAAAACCGCGAAGTCATAGATGAATTCATCAAACGGGCCCGCTCCAAATGGCGCATAGAAAGAATGGTCTCAAT
>JAFEAV010000081.1 GCA_018266215.1 Cyanobacteria bacterium SZAS LIN-3
GGCGGCTATGCCGACTTCGACCGGAAAAGGGTGCCGGTTTCACCGGAATACACAGTTTCCCTGTCGGCAAACTTTTGGGAGCGCTCGTTCAACCACTCTTGTATTGATTTGCATGCCTCAACGTTGAGCGGGATTTCTCTGGAATGGCCTCCATTGCTCGCGCGGACAATTACTCTGGGCCGACGGCCATGCGTGATTACGTCATTTAGCCTGAGGACAGCACATTCGGAGATCCGAATACCGGTGAACAGAAGTAGCGTGAGGATTGCCCGGTCCTTAGAGCGGCGGGTGCACTGGGCCGCTAGAAGAAGCTTTTGTTGCTCGTTTCCAGTAAGGGAGCCTGTGACCTCAGCAGATAGCTCAACCCTTTTGGTTTTGGTTGGAGGGAGGCCCAGGAACTGATAGAAGTGATTGGCAGCGGCCAGTGCGGCGTTGATCGAGTTTGGACTGGCGTCTCCCGATTGGCCGAGGTACCGCTTGTACGTTTTGACGACGTTGTCGCGTTCCGATGCGTCAGTAAACACGTCGCTATGGGCGCCGGATTGGGCTACAAAGGCCAGGAAGTGATTAAGCCTGGACCGGTAGACCCGTTTGGTGTTTTCGGCCAGTGGCTGACCGACCAGCCAGGCCTGGTATCTCGTGAAGTGCTCGTAGGCGAGTCTCAGTACGGCTTTGTTCAATTCGATGCCTTTGAGTCTTCCAATATCACAAGTATTTTAGCGTTTTGTTAGCTCTCTGTGCCTCCCGATATCACAAGAAAATATTCTGAGGCATTTGGATATTTGGGCAATTATGCCTGCTTCACCGTGTTGTCATTATAGGGTGGGTTCATTGACGCCAAAGCCGTGTGCCTCAACGTCCATACAAGTCTGAATACAGCACAGGATTTTCTGTCACTCGACCCATTAGCTCGTGGCTCACCTGCAAATAGCTTTTCTCGTATGCCTGGCCGCCTACTCTAACTATTCCCGTGACCAGATCGTCTGCGCCAATGGCCGCCGACGCGAATTGAAGCTACTCTGAAAGCTCCTGGTGGTTTTTTCCGCGGCGCATCATTCGGCCGGCGCAAACCACTTCTTCCAGAATGGTTTCTTCAGGTCTTGAACGGTGTCGGCCAGAGCCTTGAGTTGCTCTTGTACGGCCGCGATTTGTGCTTCTTTGTCAGCTTTTAGTTTTTCGATCTCGGCTTCAGCTTCGCGTTGACTCTGTTCGAGGGCTTGTTCGAGGGATTCGACTTTGAGTTTGGCTGCTTCTGCTTCTTCCTGTTCGATTTTTAGTGCGGAAATTTGTTTCCGCAGTGCTTCTGCTTCCAGTTCTTTGAGTTCGGCAGCCTTGCGCTCGGCCTCGGCTTGTTTTTCGAGGTCAGGTAGGAGTCTGATCTGTCTGCTCTGGTCTTCCAGTCGGCGTTCTTGATCACGGATGGTATCAAGGAGAGGGCGCATCATTTCTTCGGCGAGCATGCGCAGCTGTTGGCGCTCGGCCTCGACCCAGGAAGTGGGCTGAGGTTTTTCTGTGGTCGTTTCTTCGCTGACCGATTCGGCGTCGATGGCTTCTTCGGTTACTGGTTCGAAGTCTATTTCTGTGGGTTCGCTCTCTTTTCCGAGCTTGAGCTTCTGGACTATTTCCTTGGTCGGATAGATACGCCATTCTTTGACGCCGTAGGGATTGGGGGTCTGATGACCATTGAGGTCGCCTTTTTCCAGTCTGTAAGTTACGGCCCGGGTGGAGATACCTAGAGCTTGGGCAGCTTCTTTGACCGAGATCGTTCTCATTGGACGGGCTCCATATCTAGTGGCGTATTTGGTGTATATACTGAGGGCGAGTTTGCCTTCCATTATAAGCAGAAATCTTCTGTGATACCACCGGGAATAGCAGAAAAGTTTCCGTGGTGCCTTTCCGCGCACCGACGCTTGACGCTATTGGTGGGGTTTTGAGCGTTTCGTCGCTTCCGAAGGTGGTTGGTCCACCTGATTCCTTATATATGGTGCCAAAGTGGTGCCCTGGTTCCGAGACTGTCGGGTGTATTCATTATCGGACTGCTGGCCCACCCCTTGGACCAGGCTTTTTTGCTTCAGGGGCCTTATCCTCATTTTTTTTGCGTTTTCATCACCAGTGGTGCCCGGGAATTGGCATTTTTATCTATTTATTCGGTCATTGGCACCTTCCGGGGTGATTTTCCTGGGCCTGGAAATGCTTCGGAAGTCCGGAAAATATTTCCGAGCCGATTTCTTTGGTTTTGTTGATGGGGATTCCTTTGCTTAGTGGTTGATGGCTCGAAATGGCTACGGCACGCGCGTTAGCGGGTTTTTTGCGGGTGCGGAAGTTGGAGCGGGAAATGACTTGTTTGATTCTTTGGCGAAGAAATTGGTTTTTCCGGGTTGCGGAAATATATAAATCTGATATCGTAAATGGTGCAAGTTATTCCTCAGCTAGAAAGTCCAGATTATGGTAATAGGCTTAGTTAGAAGCGCGGAAGCTTCTGTCCCCCTTGCTTCCCCGCTATTCGGAAACAGTGCAGAGTTTGTTTTTCTCCCCTTCAGAAATGATTCCGTAGTTCGGAAGATCAATAGATCCAAAAAAGATCAAAAACGCGATCAAATCGGCACGGATGCTTGGATTGCTCAGCGGGCGCACCACTTCGGAAATTTCCGGGCGCGCAGGAAGGCCTGGAAGCATCTTACTCTCAGATCTAAAGAGTTGATCCATGTAGTGGCACCTTATATAGTGTCATTGATCGCTGCTTGGCAATATATACCTCAAGGTGTTGATCGAGTATTCGGTCCTTAGCTGGAAAAAGTGAATAAGTTCACTTCGGCACAATCAATACAAGACGTTCTTCTGCTCTACTAGAAAGAGAATAGGAAAATTACTAGTTCCATATATAGTGCTCAGGGATTTGCTGCGCCAGAGCCTGGCCGTGACCAAGAATCGCTCTTTAAGCAATTCTTGACCTTGTTTCCGAACCGCGGAAATACGTTTGTTCGGCGGGTTGAAGCCGGTCAATTCAGGCCCATGAGTCAGTTCCACTATTTGACCGACGAGGAGATCAGATCTTCAATCTCCAATGGGTCAATTTATCTCCGAGCTGCTCGGATGGATACTAGAGCCAGTTTTCTTGTAATTGGCATTCCGGAGACGTCCAGGTACAACGACGTCGATCAATTTGCGCGCCTGCTTGGTGCTCTGACCAGTTCCGGATTCAAGCCCAGAACTTATCGAGCTTCCGGCTGCGAGGACATACAGATATATCTATCGTTCAGCGAAGAAGCTGATAGCCGTTTGCTGCACCGGATGCTATCCGTTCAGTTGATGCACCAGGGCTTTGAACTGGCTCCGCATACCCTTATTATTTATTCAACCGAGGAAGCCTTTCCGCTGCCTCTGCAGTCTGGCTTTGCCTGGCTCAATGATAATCTGACTGTGAAGTTAAAGCGCGACGATATATCTCTTGAGTCGGCCCTTGCTCTGTTTCTTGCTGATATGGCCCGGTCGGCGGTTGCGCCTGCCGTTTTGTTGGAATCGGCGATTGCTCCTGTTTCGATTCAGCCAGTCGTGGAATTAGATCACGATGTTGCTGACGCCGGGGCCGAAGTATCTGACGTTGATTGCGCGGTTAATGACCAACCTATTAATTTGGCTGGAGAGTCTGCAGTTGAACTCGAATTGCAGGAGCAGCTCCCCTTGGAGTCGGGTTCGGTTGAACTATTAGAAGATTTGGAGTCTGAATGTGAAAGTCAGACGCTCCTGCCAGCGGTCGAAGCCGCGGAAGACATACTTTTGCTTTCGGTCGGCGAAGCTGCGGACCTGACTTCGGTATTTTCCGAGGATGAGAAGAGCGCGGAAATTGATTTCAGCGTTGGTGATTCTTTGATCGAGGACCTTTCTTCAGACCCTGTCCTGGAATCTGCAACTCTTCTGCCTCCTCCTGCAATCGAGTTAGACGACGTCATTCCGATTGCCGGCACAGAAGATTGCGAGTTTGAGGCTCGGGCTGAAGCCGAGCCTGATAATCCCTTGGATTTCCGCACCCCGGAACTTGACCAGGGTCCGGCGGTGATCGAAGCCGAAGAATCTGTTTTGTTGGCCGTTGAGCCTGAGGCCATGATTGAGCCGGATGATGTTCCATCATCGGCCGGAGAGCATTTACCAACGGGGCCGCCGGCGGTTGAAATTATTGATACTGAGAGTGACACGACAATTGGTATGCAGCTGCTGCTTTTTCCAGTGGCCGGTGTCCGGCCGGTTGAGACCGCGCCCAAACTAGCACGAGGCAAGCGTCGGCGGGCCCGGTCTGACCCCGAAGAGGCTACGGCCATGTCGGCAGCAGATACACAGAAGATTTTTTCCGATCAAAACCAAGTTAAGTTGAACATTCCCGACCCGGACCCAGGAGGTGACTGAGACCACCAGATAGCAAAAAACACCGCTTGCAGGCGGTGTTTTTAAGACCCATAGCGGATCAGATATGCAGTTCCAAGTCAGCGTTCTTCGCGGTTCAGCTGATAGCGACAAGCATAAAGCACTGATCCGGTTAGGTCAACTCGTCTTCGATTAGAAAGAGAGACTACTACGACCGGACTTGTTTCACTGGCCAGCCACGATGTGGCGCCAGTTAGATTTACACGTAGAAATTGCTTCCCGGCGTCGGTGGATACGGCGGTGGAGAAGTTTTTGTCGTTGTTTCATCGATATGGATATATATACCGGCCGTTTGGCGGTGCTGGTTGGGTGTCGGCCAATGAGAAGTGGCAGCTCACTGATACTGAGATCTTGAAGGCTATTGCGTGCGTACATCCGAAGCATTTCCTCGGCTGTCGGGCCGGGCGAGCCAGTAAGTTTGCTGTACTGGATATAGATGCAGGCAGTCGGTACCACAATTTAGTCAGTTTGAAGAACATTCAAGGGTTGCTGGCACAGGCCGGCATTGCTGAAACTAATCTCTACCGTTCGTCCGAGTCGGGTGGCTGGCATCTATATATATTCTTTGATTCGCTGATCAGCTCCAGGGACCTGCGAGCTCAGCTCTATCAACTGTTCAAATTGCATGGCTACGAAATCAACAAAGGCACGCTCGAGATATTTCCGCACCCCGGTGACCGGTCGTTAGGCCAGGGCCTGAGGTTGCCGCTACAGGAAGGTTGGGCATGGCTCAATGATGAAACGCTGGCAGTAAGAGCAGACAGATCCGAACTGACGCCGGCAGAGGCTCTGCTGGATTTCCTCTCGGATCAGGAATGCTCGGTAAATAGCCACCACCAGTTTCACCAGCTAAAAGCCTTTGTGGAGAAAGCTGCGGCGACCAGAGAAACCATAGTGGCCAGGACGGCAAATGCCACGAAGCTGGCTGAAGTTATCCCGATACGAAATTCCGTATCTCCGGAGAGTTCGGAGGAAGCGGTAGCGGTGGTCAAGGCAGTGTTTCAAAAACTGCCGCCGGGGATAATTGCCGATGCCTGGTTGCGGGGCCGGAATTATTACTATGTCGGGTTGACCGGACCGTCGCAGAGGGCCGATGCCATTCAGTCGCTGTCGCACTATCTCTTCTATGGAGATCCGGAGCGACTGATCTCGGCAATGGGCTACGGGTATGAATCTGAGAGACAGTGGGTTATTGAAGAGGTCCTGAAGACAAAGCACCACGGCTTCAGCAAGGACCTGGTCAAACATCAGAAAGATTCTCTCAAGCATGCCGAACGGGCGGCGAAGTGGGTTCCTCCCCACCGGCGCGGAAAAGAGAGCACAAAATACGAGTTTGAGGTGCCCGTTTCCTGGCAGCGCGGAAATGCCAATCGATCGGCCAGAGCCAGGCAAAAAATAATGGTGGCGGTGGAGGACTTCAGGGAAGCCGGCAGACCATTCAGTATGCGCGACCTGTGGCTCAAGAGTGGCTGCGGCGTTGATACGCTGCGCAAGCATGAGGACCTATGGAAAGCTGTGCAGACCGAATTGCAGACCGGGTTCTTGGCAGGTGATCCAGGCGAATATAACGCTGGGGTGGGGGCTGCTTGTTCGGAAAGCAAGCCCCCTGACCAATTTGATCAAAAAAGTGCGCCTCCTGGTCTATTGGCTGCCCGGCGTGTTGTTTATGAACTGAAGATGCGCGCTGATCGTTTGGATATGCAAAAGCACCATGCCTCTGCACGGGGCGAGAAGGTGGCGGAAGAGAGGTGGCGGGATGGAGTGGCTCTTCTCATTGAGAAAGATGTTTCTGGGGCCTCTCCCGGGCAATTGAAGATCCAGATCGCTTTATTGGCTCGAGAGTTGTTGATTGCTCCGACGGAGGAAGACTGTTTTCAGATCCGGAATAAGCTAGAGGAAGTTCGGGGCTTTTTGGCGCGTGGTTCTGTTGTGCAGCTCTGGTTGGATGTGGCTGATTCTAGTTAGGTCGGATAATGGGTTTTTGTCATAAAGTTTGGAGATGGGGGTCAATTTCGATATGACTGAATCTTCGGCAGACAAAGGTTGGGTTAAGGCCGAGGTGGCAAATTTGCCGACATTCTTAGAGGATTCGGCATGGTTTGTTCCGTTGGATAAAATAGTCGTGGCAGACTATCGGCGCGCCATAACAGTTTATTGGGCACCGTGGAGTGACTAGCTGGGAGTAGGATACCGCTTCAGTCATTGTTCATTAGTTGGGACCATGGTACTGATCCACGTTTTGGTATTCTGATCGAGCTCTTTGGAGAAATTGTGGGGGCTGGTGCGAAACGTGTTGGGTTCGCGAATGCCCGCCTAGCTTTTATCCATTGTCCTGGTCCGCCGGCTTCTCACTCAGTGCCGAGTAAAACGGTTTTGGGTCATTCCAGATTTTTCGTCGAAGATGCTTGAATAGCTCCGCCTGCGCGGAATTGTTTACCTCCTTCCAGTATTCCTCGGCAGCCTCAGCCAAGCGGTAGGCGCTAGTGTCAAACTTTCCGCTGAATTTGAACATAGGTTTTTGATTGGGAGGCGTTTCATACAACGCTACGACATCGGCCAATGACAGCTGGTCGAATGGATATGGATACACGAACTGTGCAAAAAACATCCGGGTACCATTGAAAAAGCCTGATAAAAGCTCATCTAGGTGCATTATCAGGCCATGTTCATGTGGCGAAATTACTAAGTGTCGTTTAGAGATATCGTCAAAACTGTCAGGCATTTGAAATGTGCAGTCACAAGCGGCAAGCATAGTTTCATCCCGCGAGTCTTTGGGGCGGAGAGCTCCGCAAAATGCTGGACGGAATTCAACACCGGCTTCAATGCTGGCGGTTAAAGGAAGTGAATTCAAATCTAGTCCTGGCTTTGGCAATGGACTGGAGATAGATACGGAAGCCACCTGAACAAATTTGCCGTCGGCGCTTGATCGAACGTAATTCGTGTTATAGGTTTCGCGCTTGAGCCTATAACTGTACTTGTTTTTCTTGAAATGTTCTTGTGCTAGTCGCTTACCGATGTCCTTTTCCATAGATATCATGGCCGGATAGTTGTCTGCGCGTTTTTCCAATTTCAATTTCTTCCGTCGTTAACGTGACCTGAGGAATTATTTGTCCCTTTGTTGCAGTGTGCCACGCGCGGTTGTCATTCGAAACATAATTGAACTTATATTCATCATGGCAATTAGAAATTGCTACTGCGTTCAGCTATTGGCCGTCTTAATGTCCCAAGGCTCCTGAGCTTCACGACCTGACTGTCGAGCTATATCACTGCTTATCCGTTGCAGCTGAACTAGAATCGTGACCTTTTCCTCTACTGGAAGGGAGGCCAACTCGTGCCGTCTCGACTCTTTCGATTGAAGGAGTTCGTCCAATGAGACTAATTTATCGTCTTTTGGGTTCATGTCACTATCCTAGCCCACTTATCAAGAAGATTGTATCTAGACAAGATATCGTTGAGTTTCGTTTCGTCCGGTACCTTTGATTCCAGTGCTTGAGCTATCCGAACTTTGTCCTTGCCTCTGCCGGTTTCAACCATGATCGCTAAGAGATGTTCAAACTGCATGACTCTTGTTGGTACTCCACTAAATTCCAGATTCACTGATTGCTCAATCGCTTCTGTAACCAGGTCCGAGGTTGGTGGAAGGAATTGAACTGGAACGCCTTCAATCATCATGTGTTCGCCCTTGGGTGTATAGCCTTTCTCCATCAGCTTCTCGTAGATTGGACCCACAGAATAGAGCATACCGGTTTTTGGGATATAGCAAAAAATATCCAAGTCATAAGTCGTGGCAGGTTCGACATAGAAGAGAAGACCTATAGCACCGCCTATTGTATAGCGGCCGATGACCCCACTTTTCTCAAGCTCGTTGATTACTTTGAGAGTTTCATCCATAACCAGCGCCTTTCCGATATCCATTCAAGCATGTCCATCCATCAGGTTTTTCGTCGTCTCGCCACTCTGTTGGCACTCTTTCCGCCTTTAGCAATTTTTGCTCGGGGTGAACTTTTCACGTGTGCGCCATTTGTCTCTTGCTCTGTCTTAACCGTTTGTCCATTACCGCAAAGTAATGCTCCGTGACTGCTAAGAAGCTCTAATTCAGCCCATCGCAACATCCTTGCTGCATCTTCAAGGCCGGCCCTTTCGGATTCATCAGCCTGTCGTGCTCCCTTGTCCCAGGTTATTGAATACACATCAATCGGTGGACCCAGGCCATACGCGCCTATTTGAATCGACTCTTCAATAACTTTGTATGCAAGCAGTTTCGCCGTTTCTGTCGTTAGTGTGGTCTGGCTGTACTTCTGCAACAAAGCTAATGCAAAGCTTTGTCCATTTCCAGTCGCCGCGAATCGGTTCTCCACCCACTCTGTGGTTCCAGTGATTACTATATGTAGGACCTGCGGTTTTTTTTGGTCATAACATTCTACGAATAGAAAATCCGCCAGATGCAATTTCAGAAGATTTTCCGCACTGTTTCCCATGAACTGGGAGCGAAAGTCCATATTCACTAAGGCAGTCACAGTCTGCTTAATAAAACCGGCAATAGTATCCCTTAGAGCTACCAGCGGTTCCTGTTTATTCGGCAGTTGGTCAATTTGCTCTCGAACTCGTTGAATAAGACCTAAATCTCCAGAGGCACTCCAAAGGCAGTTCTCGTTCAATTTATAGATCTTCGAGGCTGTCGCCCGCACATCCCCAATCGTCACTTGGGAATCTGACGCGAAAATAATTGAATTATCGGTTGGTATGGCGATAACCAGAGTCATAGCATGCGATCTCTTACGATAGAGGCCGACGCAAATTCTGGTGCCTCCTTATAGACAACAGAGAGTAGTGAGCTAAAGCTTTGATGGGCGCTCCACTGAGAAAGACTCGCAAGCAATTGTTTTTCCTTTGAACTCAAATGCGTGTCTGCCAAGGCAGCTATAGCACCTGCCTTTGTCAAATAATAGGGAGCCTTTTCACGATCGACTGGCTGGACAACCAGTCCATCTTTCTCCATATCCTGAAGGGACTCATACAAGTCAAAGGAGCATGGCCCATAAAGATAAGCTTTAAACTCAAATGGCCCAGACTTTGGTTTGCCTGCTCGATACCAAAACAAGAAGAGGCTCTTCATTAGCCGCAACCTGTCCAGTGGCGTTGCACTTAAAGCACACAAAATCTGTGCTCTGCGAATACTTTTTTTCATTACGGCACCTAAACTCGCGCGCCGTAATCAATATGTGTGTCACCGCTAAGTTCCGCTGTGTTTTTGCGGATGGGTTCAATTAAAAGTCTCTTTCCGTCTGTAGTTATCTCTAACTCTGTATCGCTCGAAATCTTCAACAAATCCAAAACAGCTCTATCAAGAACTAGCGCCTGACTGTTTCCGTGTTTGGTCAACTTTTTAATCATGCTGGACCCCTAAGGTTGTCAAGTAGCACTTCTATACGAATTGTATACCCCTAGACCCACATTTGTACCATCTTTGTTAAACCGGAATATTGGAGCGGACTCAAGCCAAGTGGGGTTCTTACTCACTTTTTACTGGTTTGGTAACACGGTGTAGTAACAAAACACTATACACTGGAATAACTCTGTGGTATAAATGTTTTAACAAACCAGCTGCAAAATCGGAGGAACTTATGCCAAAACAGCCAGCTAATCAGAATAAACAGTGGTCTAACCAGGATCTGTCCAAGCTCCAGAAGCTTGCCGATCACAATACTCCAACACGGCTAATTGCCTGGGAGCTTCAGCGAAGCGAGAATTCCATTCGTTCTAAAGCGCATGCCGAAGACATTTCCCTCAAACCAGTCAACCAGTCGCCCTATAACCGCAGAAAAACATAAGAAAGGAAGGCAAATATGTCGCAGCATCCCGCTACCTCCGAAGTCAGAGTCCATATCGATCAGCAAAAGTATCATTCGCCCACACCGACGACGGGAAGTGCGCTTTATGCACTGGGCAAAGTGGATTCCGGGCAAGAGTTGTTCCGGGAAGTGCACGGCGACCACGAAGATGAGCCGATAGAAAATGGATCTGGCATCATACATTTGCACGAAGACGAGCACTTCCACTCTGGCAAACCCAAAACCTATACAGTTTATGTAAATGGACAGGCCAAGACAATCCTCACTAAGAGGGCCTCATACGAAGAGATTGTGAAGCTCGCCTTTCCAAATCCAATAAACGGACAAAACATTCGCTACACGGTGGGCTATGAGGACGGCCCTCCGGTCAACCCAAGCGGAAGTCTGATGCCTGGGCACAAAGTAAAAGTAAAAGACGGAATGATTTTCAATGTCACGCCAACTGATAAATCGTAGTCCAGACCTAAAGAAGCTCCAAAATGAAGGCTATGACTTGGAGATCAGGTCTGGCTATCTGCTGGTTCATAGTGTTCCTTACGTCGATTCCAATAAAAATGTCATGCGAGGCACACTTGTGGCTAAGCTAGTTTTAGCCGGCGATAAGACAGCAAAGCCAGACGATCATGTCGCCTACTTCATGGGGGACCATCCTTGCGAATCAGACGGAAATGAAATTGCCGAGATCAAACATCAGAGCGGCTCGCGGGAGCTTGCTAAGGATGTGGTCATTCAACATTCGTTTTCGGCCAAGCCGAAACCAAATGATGTTTACCCAGACTACCACGCAAAGATGAGTACCTATGCGGCTCTTCTCTCCGGTCCGGCACAGCTCATTGACCCAAGCGCAAAACCACAAACCTTCAAAGTAACAGTGGTGGAAGAGAAAGAGCGTGACACGCCCTTTAACTACGTCGATACCGCTTCTACCAGAGCGGAAATTGATTTGGTCACGGACAAGTTGAAAAAGCTTAAAAAAATTGCGATCATAGGTTTGGGCGGAACTGGCTCCTATATTCTTGACCTTCTGGCCAAGACACCCGTATGGGAGATCCATTTATATGACGGTGACAAATACCTCCAACATAATGCCTTCAGATCGCCGGGAGCCCCATCTCGCGATGAGCTGGAGCAACAGCCTAACAAGGCTACATGGTTCAGGGACCTTTACTCGAAGATGCACTCGGGCATAATCGATCATCCTGTGTTTATAGACGCAGCGAATATAGACGAGCTGCGCGACATGGATTTTGTTTTTGTCTGCGTTGATGACGGCGAGGCAAAAAAGTTTGTCGTTGAAAAGCTTGAAGACTTCGAGCTTCCATTTATCGATGTAGGGCTGGGCGTTCAGCTGACAGGTGATTCACTGGGTGGGATTGTACGGGTCACGTCTAGCACAGAGCAAAGACGTGGCCACTTCCGAGACCGGGTTTCTTTCGAGGATCTGGGTAACAACGAATACAATCGGAACATTCAAATAGCAGAGCTAAACTCGCTAAATGCGGCTCTGGCAGTCATCAAATGGAAGAAACTATTTGGCTATTATCGGGACATGAAGTCTGAGCACCACACTCAGTTTCATATCGATACGAACGGCATTGTGAACGAAGAGAGGCCGGAATGAGTCACGAGCAGCCTTTGAAGCATCAGTTTGTTGACTTTATCCCTGAAGAACTAGACGAGCGGACAGTCTACGTCTCCACTCGGTTCGCTACGGTGTCGCACCTGTGTCTTTGTCGCTGCCAAAGCAAGGTAGTTACACCGCTCAGTCCCACTGACTGGCAACTCACTTTTGACGGCAAGTCAATTTCCCTCTATCCATCAATCGGAAATTGGAGCTTCCCATGCCGATCGCACTATTGGATACGAAACAACAAAATGTCATGGGCCGAGGATTGGTCCGAGGAGCGAATCGAGGCCGGCAGAGCCCGCGACCTCTTAGCAAAGAACCGATACTACGGTTCGGTTATTCAGGACGAAGAGCCAGCCGTGCCTCACGAGGCAGACACAAAACCAGATTCTGAACCTAAAAAGCCCTGGTGGAAAAAGTGGTTGTTGCCCTGGTGCTAGTTTGGTTGACGCCTGAGCTGATCGCCGCTAAGTTTCAGTCATTCAAGAAATGTATAGAAATGCCTGCCTCTGTAGGTTTTGCACGTGTTTTGAAGCCGAGCCGGTAGATGGATGAAGAGAGTTAGATCTACCACAAATATTGATTTTGCATTTTTCTTGGGTCGAAATGTTGCGTTGCGCACATATGATTGACTCTCATCTGAAGGGGATGGAGGGCTATGGGTTATGATCTGGCAACCGGTGACTAGAGGCAGCAATGCTAGATAACCTAGACGGCTTTATCAAAGCCTTAGATCTTCAAATGAAGAGCGCCCTTAATCTGCAGCAAGTAGCTGTGGCTGCGCCCAAGCCTGAAGATGAACAATTGTATTGCCCAAAATGCAGCGGCTTCAGGCGCATGAAAATCATTGCACTCCATCCGCATGGGATTGCTTCTAGAGTCTGGAAGCAAAGAAACCAAAGCCAACTTAGAAACATTCCGGCGTTTGAAATTCAACCTATTGAAAACGAGCAGCCATCGATGTTTTGTCTAAGTTGCACTCAATGTGACGATCGCTTTACGGCTTTAATCTATGTAGGTCCAAAAGGCGCGGAACTTGCAATCTTTTCAGTTTCTGCCGGCGGCTTAACTACGAGAAATACAGATAAAAATGTTGCGTATTTTCTGGACCAGGCCTATAAATGCCAGGGAGGGGGAGCTATAACCGGTGCAATTGTTATGTATCGAGCGGCACTCGAGCAGTTGTTAACTCAGCAAGGCTATCCGACAAAGAATTTAGCTAATAAAATTAAATCGCTTGAAGAAGATATAAAAAATGGCTATGGCTCAGGTCATAAATGGGTACACGAAATAGATGTTGGATTTCTGAAAGTCATCAAAGACTTGGGGAATGAAAGTATACATGTTAATTCAGGTGACACCGATACACTCGCAATCATAGACGCGAAGCTGCTCGCTGAAGTCCAAGTGTTATTCATCGAATTGCTCGACTTGGTTTATGAAAAGCCTGGCCAGAGAGCAGAGAGGCTAAAGATGCTGCAAGATGCTCATAGCCAGGTAAAACCGTGAGCAGATTTGTCGAAATTATTGAATGCGAGTTATTTTGGAGGACTGAGGCAAATGGCATCAAAATTAGAAAAAATCGTCTTGGATTGCGCACTCGGAAAAATTGAGCTCTCGAAAGCATTGATGGAAGCGGAATCCCTTCTCAAAGGCAAGATTCTCGATTCTGACTATCAGTGGATAGTATCCGAGTTGTCAGGTTATCCAATTGCGGAGGGCGACACTGAGTTTGAAGGCGGCTTACCCCCGGCAATACCGGAATCGCGGCTCGTGTACTGCAGCGGGCTCGGACTTAAAAGAAAAGGCGAGCATACAGTGCAGGAGGTTAATGGCTGGCCTAGTATTAAAGGGATGCCCGAAAATAGACTGCAAGTGATCCTGTGGCCAATCTCCGAAGTAGAAGCAAAACTAAAAGGGGCAGACGATTATTTGTTTCCTCCGGCTCTAAACCTGGCTGTGCCTGGGACAAGTCCGGATATTGAGGGTGTTATGTATATTCATAGAAGCCAACTCGAACGACTGCTGGAAAATGTGCGCAACCGGTTTTTGCGTTTAGCTGGTTCGCGAGCCCAAGGCGAATCTAAATAGCACCCCGCCGGTCAAAAACTCCTGATACCAGTCAGGTATCGGGAGTCTTTGGGCCCAAAACTTGTGATACTGAAATCTGTATCGCCCGACCCGTCTTGGTTAGATATCCGCGAAAAACTCCTGATACTAAGGTGGGGCTCCAGATTGTGACCATAATAATTCCAGCTGCCTAAATTTCGAATCAAGGAAATGCCACCGTGACTGGTGCCTAAGCAAACGCCTGATAATAAATATTATGGTTCATCTTTTTTCGTGCGAGTCGATTAGGAAGCTATGGCGCTAAACATATTTCTCGATACCCAGCGCATCCAAAAACCGACTGACGCGCTCAAATGCTTCCCGTTTTCTGATCTGGAGGTTGGTATCTCCTGTGATTTCAAGGAACATGGCAATATCGTTGGGGCCCGTGTGATCTGCAGACTCAAAAGCTCGCCGGATCTTACCCAACCCCTCTCGCACTAGCTCTAGGTTCGCATCTCGTTTAAACAGGTCGACCAAGGCCGTAAGGCCTCCTGGGTAGTTCAAAATTATGTATTCTATGTCGTAAGAGTCTTTCGGTTTATTTCGCCGCAATGCCATGCCTTTCATAACAAGGAATGGTACTACTCCTGCCACGCGGCATTTTACTGAATCGAGGGCGCCACCGGGCAAGGCGCCTTCCATCTCTATGTTCATGTAACGATGTGATTCGTCAAAAATAAGATCGGAGCCGCGCGCCTTTAGCGCTTTAGCATCTTGTACGGCCTGGCTTTCTCTCTTCTTTCCTGTTCCGCCGTACTCTGGGGCCAATAAATCAACGCCGACAATTACGGGATCGCCGCCATCTATTTTGATGTCTTTCCACCACTGAAAATGCTTCCCTGACTCGGTTTGATAATAGCCGTTGGTACTCAGAATTTTCAAAATCGTGCTGTAGGTATCGTCTGATATGTTTTGAAAGTCGAACGCAATATCAACGTCTGTGCTGCCCAGGTGAGGAGCTTGCCCTTGGGGAACGGCGAAGAATGGCACCCAGCCACCAACTAGTGCTATGTGGTCGCTATATTCATGAAGGAGGCCGACAATTTCCATCAAGACTTGATGGCAGGCCTTCAATTCGCGGTCCGGGTAGTCAGCCTTGCTATACTTTTTTACCATTGGCGTCTAATCCTGGTTTCGAGCAGGTATTCGGCATTTTCTTGACCTCGTCCAGGGTGTCCTGTTAAATCCAAATACAATTGGATATCGCTGACCACTGATTCTCCGTTAACTTCATGCGAGTCGAAAAAGATGTCTTGGTCGGCTGGGACCATTATTATAAAGTTGCCGCCGGACTCGACTGTTTTTAGTTCCAGCGCGCTTGCGATTTTGGCAGCACTCATTCCGTCAGCAACATATGCATAACCACGCTGGACGCCACGGGTGAAGTTAGCCACTCGCTTCGCCGCCGAGAACGAAGTAAATGCGTAGTCAATTGAATACTGCTTGCAATAAGCCGCGAATCGCTCTTCTATTTCTTCAACACTACCCTCTGCATAACATTCCAGTCGGATATGATCCTGGATTTGATATTGCTTAGACCACTGCTCCAGAAGGCGATCTGGTTGGGTAACAATGAATGCTTCTCCGCGCCAGGCTGCGTATCCGTCTCCCAAAAGCTTGTCTTTTACAAGAGAAACCGTGGCTGCGCTCACGCCTGCTTCAAGAGCAAGGTGCTGAACCTTCCAAGGACGGTCGGGATGTTGCAAAAGACGCCTTATTACGCGGCTTGATTTCGGCGAGAACAGGGATTTGTATCGTTTTCGTTCCCGCTCAACTGCGTCTGGCATCTCTCTCTCGATAAAGACCTGGTCGAATTCCAGAAGGCAGTTGCCGCTGAAGTCAAAGTAGCCGACTTCGTTTTCTTGGCAAAAGTCGCGTATGGATTGACTCAGATATTGGGATATGAAAATAGGATACGTCGGCGCTCCCATAGCGGCTTCAAATTTGCGCAGTCTCTGAATCGAGTTGCGTGCGTCTCGAATTTGCGCGTTGTTCTTGACCTCAAGCAAAAGCCAATATTTTTTGATTCCTATTTCTACTAGGATGACACCGTCAATTTGTACTATGTCATTGGTCGGAGGCTGGGGTTTGTGTACGTGCAAAAAGCTGACGCGGCTGAGCAATGCGTACAATCGCTGCCCCGCTTCTTTTTCCAGTGACTCGTTTTGGAACCCTTTTGCCATCTACGTACCGGTGTAGTGAGTATCGCTTACTATGATGTATTTTACCACACAGTAAAAGTGCTGACTGGATAAATGGCTACTAAAAGAGGTAGCAGTGCATAGTATGCCATATATGGCCAAAATACAGACTAGTTTCGGTATAAATGACTAATTTACCACACAGTAAAAGTACGGTATTTTACCATAAGCTACTAATGGTTGTAGCAGTAATTGATTTTACAAGACCCTGCAAATAAGGCAAAAGGAAACATAATCTGCACTATCGGACGGAGGTAATAGCTGTTACTTCCTACTTGTTGAAACTACTCTGTGGCAGCCAGTTTGGGTATACGGAGTGTCCATCCAATGAATAGGTCATCCGCGGTGTCCAGCGTATCCCTGTTAGCCTCAAATATCAGATTGGATTTGCTCGCATGGCCGTAATATTTAAATGCCAAACCAGTCAGGGTGTCACCTTGCTTTACGATATAGTTTTCCAAAATCTCACAGGGAGCGGATTCTACTTCAAAATTTCCGCTGTCTAACTGCGTTCTTAGCTTATCTAGCGTTTTGGGTCTATACAAGCGCTTTTCAGGAATTTTATCGATTCCCGCTTTCCATCTGCGTATCACAGCATTGGATATTTGATACAGCTGGTCTGGACCGGTTCTATCTTTGGTCCATTTGTAGACTGGATTTGTTGAAGGTTTGTCTGTATTGACTAGCGCAGCCAGCGGGTCTGGGGCAATTGATTGAATTCTTGAGCCTGCGGCACTATCTAGTTCAAGGCCCGCCCTTTTTGCTCCATTTAGTATCCAGGCAAGCGTTCCGTCGGATAACCCTCGAATGCTTCCGCCGCCACCGACTGAGCCATGCACACCAGGAAACCAGCGTTCTTGATACGGAGCATTTTCATCATCAGGTTTGACGGATCCGTTCAGCTCTGTTAGATCCCCAAATAGAACCGGTGGAAAGAGAACGCGGCGTTCGTCAATCGCCACGGCATGCCGTGCTCTTTCAATAAACTCGGTGATACTTGGGTCGTGAAAACGGTAGCCGACATTCATTTGCGAAGCTCCGGGTAATGCATCTGGGGCACCTAGAGCAGCGACCGTATCCCAGACTCCAAGATATTTTACTTTCAATATGGGGGCTGACCCACTTTGATAGCCATCAACATTAGCTGCCCTCCACGCGTCGTCCTCTTTACTAATGCAGACATCGCCAGAATATTTGCTTCGAAAGCGGCGGATATTTTCTTGAGCACCGTCGGAATCTTTGACTCTTGAATGATAAAGCTGAAGCGCTTCATCTATTCGATCAGCGTGAAGTCGCCGAATCGGGCCCACGTGGCGCATCAGACCTATAAAGGACCTCGCGCTGAATGCTCCCCGCGAAAATCCAAAGACAAAGATTTCATCCCCTGGATCATAGTTGAATGTCAGAAAACGATATGCCTCCCGGACGTTTTCTATAAGTCCCCAGCCAAACATGCCACCGACGAGTTTGTCGTACCAAGCAGTTCCAACACCTTCGTCGTAGTAAATTATTTGAGCTGTACCATTTGCCGTTGAGCGTTTGATGCTCGCTGCGGTTAGGACAACGTTTGTTGGAATACCCGCGAGCGCATTCCAAGTCCCATCGAAACAGAATACGAGTCGCTTCAATTTATTTTTTCCTCAAGGTAAATCCTGAAACATAGTGTCATGGACTGTTTATGTACTTGCGATCTCAGTGCATTTGCCGGCAACTATCTTGTGGCCGCTTGTCCAAACTTGTTTTACTAACATTATTGTTTCATCTCTTACCGCGTTGGCTGTTCCAGAGCGTTCAATTATGTAAGTGGCTGGTGGCAAAGGTTTGGTTCGTACTTCCGTTTCTAAATCTTTTGAAAATCCTTCTTTAGCCAGTACTTTATGCAAGGCTGTGTATTCTGCTTCACTAGCTCCGCCTTCCAGCTCAATACGAACAAGAAACTTACTTGTTCCGCCCAGGTCTGCAATAAGGTCGCGTGCTCTAGACATAAGGTCGTACCCCGAATTGGAAATACTCTGCGATGCCATTGAGCCACAATTTACCGCCAATGAAACATAATGGGCGATATCAGACAGCGCTTTAGTCTTCGTCATCATCCGGCCCTGGCATCCCCAGATACGACACGAAAGTCTCAAAGTCAGGCGCCACTAAAATTTCTGTTCCTCTCTCCATTCCTATCATCGGCAGGCTAAAGACAGCTGACGATACAGGTTTTGTTAAGTCAAAAGCTAACATTTCACCGCCGCCATTGCCACCAAAACCAAAGAAGCCTGATGCATAAATTGCTACCTGAAGATCCCTGTTGGCCTCGATCACTTTTTCTGCTGGCCAGATGACAAACCAAAGAGGATCCACCGGCAATTCGCCATAACCACCATTGCAAAGACGCAGAAATTCCAAATATGACTCTGGCAAGGTGAAACCTGCAGATTGACTGAGCTCGGTCACCGCTGCCTCCAGTGCACCTTTTTCTCTGTCCCATTGAAATCGGTTTTTCGCCAGTATCTCTGCAATTGACATACATTAGTACCCGTCATGTCTACGACAGCTAAGTTTGTCGCCCGCAAGCTCCAATCTGAAGTAGTGAGTCCCTTTTCGGCCCACGTATTTTTGCATGTCAGCAAACCAGTCTTTAAGTTGGGGTAATGCTTCCGTATCCAAAAGCTTCCGTATCACTGGGACTTTGGCGACCTCAACGGCGTACACACTAAGCTCCCATTCGCGGAACATTTCTGGAAAGTCGATGCCAGGGCTATAGCTGGCCGTGAGCAGCGTAGAGCCTCCCTTGAACCACCGATAAGAGACCGCAACATCCTTCCTTTGAGGGACTTCTGCTAAATACTCGCCGAGCGCTGATTGTGATAATGGATAAGCAAAATTGCGGGGAAGTTTTTCCCGGCGAAACGTACTAAACCCGACATCGTTGCTATCATCCGCCATGATCTCATTTTAGCTCATTGGCTTGCTCGCTGATTTTTCTGCGGCCTTCAAGCTTTCATAAGACGAAGTCATTGCTAGACCTACCTCGGGAAAGGATATACTCTGCCCAACACCTGGTGACTAGAGGCTCACTTGATCACTGCCGGCTGTGTCTTCGAGGGATGCCCGAAGCTAGACATGGGTCGGCCGGCCGCTACCTCAAGCGCCGCCGTCATTCCCCCATCGGTTATCCCAGAAAAACATGCAATGAACCACCAAATAACGAACGTGTAAATAGTGTGTTGTTTTGACCATTTTGGTATGCGACAGCAGAAGACCAAAGCGGCCAAGAAACCAGCAGCAAGCAGTACCTTAAGCAACCCTGTCGGAACGATCAAATACAAGGGGCTGCCCAAGCTGGACGTTATCTGATTGCCTGCCCAGAGCAAGCCTCCGTAGGAATATGACCACCAGATAGGCATTGTCCAGAGCGCAAGGGCAAACAACTTTTCGCGATTGTCAAAGGAATCGACGTCTATTTCAACGGCACTCTTTGTCGCCGGATCATTGACTTCGTTCAAATGGGAGTCCTTCTGGGATTGCGGATTTTCATTGCTACGTCTACCGGCCATATCTAACCTATCATGCCGAACGACCAAACCAGTCTATTGCAGAGGGAATATGCCTTTGTGGCCTACCTCCTTTGGGTGCGATCGATCATAGGGCCCATGTATCTTAGGCCCGGTTTGCGCGGCATGCACACAACCTGGACCGACTCCCGGCTGTAGTGCTTTGCCGCTTTTTCGCATTTTCGCAGAGCGAAGCCAGGCGTCAAGCGGTTTCTCTTGGCCTATCAATTAGCCCTTTGTGAGCTTGACTCCTGCTTCTTTCTCAGCGGCTTGCCTCTCTGGCGGCTTTTGACCGCCTCTAATGGAGGTAATCGAAGTGAGAATTGCAGAGACTGTTGAGATTAAGGAATCCTTTGAGCGCACGATTCTGCCCTTCTGTGGCCTGGTGCGGCGCGTGGCCCTGGATGTTTTGAGAGACCATCGTTTTCTCGATGAAGTCACCCAGGATGTTTTGCTCAAGGCCTGGCTTTGTTTGGACCGGTTGCGGGCGCGAGAAGCAGCTTACTTTGTGGTTTGTGCGAGCGACAATCTGGCGCTCGATTGACTATTTGAGAGTTACCGGCAGGCAGTCGAGGCTCGAGACGTTCAGTGGAGTCCCGGGCGATCACATCACGTACTGCGAAGATACTCGTGGCATTGCTGAGGCCGCCATTGTGGCCGAGGAGGCCGTTGTTGATCCGTTTGTCCTGGCTGCGGTCAGGGAGTTTCTGGTGGGCTTACCTGAGAGGCACAGGCAGGTGCTTCTGCTTTCGATGGCTGGTTTGACGTATGAAGAAATTGCCGCGGCGACATCGGCTAATCTCGGCACTGTTCGGTCGCGCCTTCACTATGCTCGTTCCAAGGCCAGGCGTGCTCTGGGACATCATCTATAGCCCGGCGGTCTTCGTTTCTGTCGGCCTGAGGGGTACGGTCATTCGTACCCCTTTGGGAAGATGGGTTCTGTTTTCCTTAGTTGCCGGACCATTTCGTTCTTTCTGTGTCGCTTGTTGTTGCCCGCCTCCTGGGGGTGTCTAATTGCCGGGACATTAGCATGCCCGCTCGACTGCGCCAAGGACAAGCCGGAGCCCTGCTCCGGTGGCCCCGGGGCCATCCTGTGTCTGGTCTTGCGGCGCTGCGCTTTTGCAAAGCTTGCGGTGCTGCGCACTCATACGTCTTGTCTGGCATTAAGACACTTCCCTGGAGGGGACAAAATGAACAACTCACTGACACTTGTTGGAATGGTCGGCGGCGATCCGGAAACCAGAACTTTTCCATCGGGATCCAAGGTGACGAAATTCTCGGTGGCCGTCAAAGAATTTTCGTCGACCGAGAAGGAGCCCAAGGATATGTGGATAGACGTGGAGGCCTGGAACGGCGTTGGTGAACGGGTGTTGGCGGCGGTCACCAAAGGCAGAGAGATAGTCGTCGATGGCCGGCTGGCTATTTCTGAGTACGACAGCCAGGCCAAGGACGGCACGGCGCTGAAAGTCTCGAAGCCTGTGCTCAAGCTTGGCTCCTTTTACCTGACCGCCTTCCGGCCAAAAGGTAAGGCCAAGAAAGAGGCCTAGTTTCGGCCGGGAAGGGGCGGCGGCAGCTGCCTCTTCCTGGCTGATTGGCGGTACGCATCTTGACTCACTCTGCCGGTGTTTCGCCTGGCGAAGGCGGTGCGGTGGACGGCAGGTGGCAGGAGGTGGAGGCTGGACCAGCGGTAACTCTTGCAATACTGCGCCCGCCGCCGCTTGCGCTGATGGTAGCAGGGTGGTCAAGATGATTTTGGCGGTAGTTTTCTGAGGTGCGCGTTGCGCATCTTTGTATGGCTCAGCGGAGACGGTACCGGCAGTGTGGTGCCTGTGAGGCTGGTTGGCGGGGGAGTTTGTTGGTTGCCGGATGTCGGTTGTGGAGTGCGTTCGTCTCTTGACCGGTGATCTTGGCGGCGGGTGTGCGCACTTGTCCGGATCGTCTCGAAAATCTATCGCCCCTGGGGTTCACGTCTGCACCTGCCGCTGGGCTAACTAACACTACCTTACCGTGCCGCTGCGCTCCTACCGAAAGGGGCAAGCGCTGCGCGTCCCCTGCGGGGACCCCTTCGTAGGTGCTCACTTGCACAGTTTGGTTGTGTCGTTAGCACCACTTGGAGGTTTCGACCATGAACCACTGCGGAGATGAGATAGAAATTGACTTCACCGGTTACTGTGACTTCGTCCCCGACGATGATTTCATCGCCGAGCTTGAGGACATCGAAGCGGAGTTTGAGTTCCTGCGCCGGGTTGAGAGAATCGATGATTGAGTAATCGCTGGATATTTCAAGTAAGAAGCCTCGCGCAAGCGAGGCTTCTCGGGTTCCACTTTTTTACTGCAGTTGGTTAGATTCAGGTGGCTGCAGTATTTTCTTGGTCTGTCTGTCTAGCGAGCTGTCTGTGTGGTCTATTCGTTTTCAAAAGTGATTCCGAAGGCTTGGATGACGCCGGCTGGGTGGGAGATGTTCCCGAAAATTGGTGTAATTTGTCTAAGCCGAGAATTCATGTTTTTCTACTTGATCTTTGTGGCCAAAGTCATACAATGTTTCCGTCGAAGTGACAGGTAAGCCTTAAGAAGGGCACCCTGATGGGCCAAGGAGCCATCCGTATACCGGCTGAGACACTCTTCCAAACATTCACCGTTTTCTAAACCGAAAAAACTACAAGCTGACCTGGTCGGTAGCGTGGAAGCTGAAACCGCTTTCCTCTCGATAGGCAGCGCAAAATAGGTACATTCCATGGACAAAAACATGGGCGAGCAATCGCCTGATTCAAACGCGCCCAATTCTGGGTTTTGCGGTCGGCTTGACTTCGACTATTACTTTGATCGGATCAAAGAAATGGACGAGCCGGACGACACAACTCGATTCCAAAAAATGCTCACTGAAGCCGAGCAAAAAATGTATACGCATCACCTGGAAGCGGGCCTCAGTGCCTACGAACAGGCTTACGACTTGGCTCGCGGCTCAGTCGAGCTGGGCCAGGATGAGTGCTATGCAGTCATGTATCACCTGCATTTCTTTGGGTTTGATCAGCAAGCCTATCGCATGTGTGTGGAAATGACACAGCTGGCACTGGAACAGCGTGACACCGACATACTGAGAGACATCTGGAGAATACTTCCGGAAATCGGCATCCCTTGTGGTGATTTGAATGACAATGCTTTGACCCTGAGAGATGGGATCGCAGGAGTTCATCCTGAGGTAATGCTGTATGAGAAATCTAGACGGCTTTAAGGACCAGTCCCAGGACTGGGACAAAACCCTGTTGTGGCCATCGTCGTCATATCAAACAAAAAATCATTACGGAGTAAAGGACCTCATGAGTTTCAGACATCGAAAACTGAGTCGAAAAAGACGCGCCGGAAGGCGCACCATCATGCGAATCAAACGAGCCGTGAAGGAAAAATTGAGAGAGGAAAAGCTTGCAGGATAAGGGGGTTGCGTAAGTGCTGGAGAAAGGCACTGGGCGCGCCCTGACGGGCTTACCGAATTGCCCGTGAGGCTTCCTGATTGAGCAAGCGGCCACCGGATGCGGTGTTCAAGAGTTACCGACTGTGAAAATGCCAGGTGATTCGAAATTTCAGACGGTGGCCGCTCTCTCAAAAGCAAAACTTGTTTTTACGGATGCCGCTTCCGGCATCGAGGAGATGCGGTGAAAAACGCAAATACATCAAATAGATCGAACGGATCAAACGGATCCAATAGATCAGTCAAACCAAACAAACCAAACATACCGAATCTGTTGCGGTCGCTCCTGTGTGCAATTGGGGTGTTACCGAATGGCTAGAAATTCAAGCGACAAAAAAGGCACCCGGGTGACAGTGGCATTGTCACTTGATGATCGGGTGCGTCTGGAGAAGTTTTCACATGCTCTGGGGCTGACGCCTTCCGAGCTGGTTCGACAGGCCGTTCGGGAGATGCTCCAGTTGCTGGAAAATCCCGCGCAGCAGGTCACCGAGGAGCAGAGTCTTCTGGCTCATCGGATGGAGAAATTTGAAAATCGCATGGCGGCACTGTTAGCCAGAGTGGCCAGGGCGACAGCCCAGACTCTGTACTTTACTGCCCTGCCTTACCGGCATGGGGGTCTGCCGCGGGAGCCTCTTACTCCCAGGGCGATGAATCACCTGTGGGGACAGAGCGGGCAGTTTGCCGGCGAATGGTTGCGAAACAAGCACATAGAGCAAGAGGCCCCGACGGAGGGCAATTCCAATGAAGCCGAAAAGTCGAAAGATTCGACAATCTAAAAAGGCGTCTGCCTCTGTGGGCGCACTGTCCCGGGGCGCAAAGCTCGAGCGAGCCAGGCACCGCAAGGGGCCCAAGCCAAGCCGGGGCATGAGTGTCATCGGTGGTTTGTCGCAGTCGGAAAAAGTCTGTGGGGTGGGCCGAGGTTTCATCCCATTGTTTCGCAGCAGCGTGCACGGCCTTGAGACCGCTCAGTTGTTGCAGCAGCAGGAAGGTACCTGGGAGCCTAGCAAGGGCAAATCCAAGGAGCCCAAAGGGCCGATGAGTGTGCGGGCCTTTCAGGTCAAGTTCGTTCGAACGCAGGCCGTGCGGGCACCGAAATCCGGTCGGCGTCATCTGGTGGCGGTGCACTTCAGGGGAGCCCGTCGCGGCTCTACCTGGGGGCAGCGCCCCGGGCGTCTGATCAGCACCGATGGTCAGAAGCTGCGGTCGGTTGTGAAAACCAAGTGGGTGCGAGCAGGAGGGCACCAGGACCATTTATCCAAATTGATCAACTATCTCCAGAACCGCGAGCGCGGCTTGATCGAAAAGGAGCGGACATTTTTCACAAAGGACCGCAGCAACCTCGGTCGAGACGAAGTCGAGGAAGGCATGAAAACCAAGATCGGTCGACATATTGGTTTTCACAAAATGATCATTTCGCCCGGCGACAACAGCATCAATCTCCAGGGATACGTCAGAGACATCATAGCCGAATGGGAAAAGGTACTGGGAAAAAGTATCGACTATTACGGTGTGGTGCATCAAAACACCGATCACTACCATGCTCATCTGGTGATCGGAGGCAAGGTCGGTGACAGCAAAGCCGACCTGAAGCTGACCCCAGAGCAGTTAGCCGGGTTGCGGTTCATATCGGATGAGTGGCTTGCCCGGGACCGGGAGCTCGATACCGAGTTGGACCGCAAGCTCGATATACAGCTTGAGCTCATGAACAGTCGCTTCGATAACATGGAAAAGCTCATTGAGTTAGGGCAGAGCTGGTACGGCGAGTGGCGCGACCAGGTGGACCTGGGGCTGCGAACCGACCAGGACTATCGCAACGAATGGAAGGACCTGGGCCTCGGAAAAGTGTATGACCTGGGCCGGCCGTTCGATGGGGTCAAAGTCATGACCGAAGCCGAGATCCTGGAAGCCAGGGCGGCCAAGGACTCGACTGATGGATCCGATGAATCTAATGACCGGTCATCAGACCGATCTGATGACCAATCCGATGCCACTACCGGCGGCGTTACCGATCGCCAGGACGCACCTGAGCGCGGCGATGCCGGGGTTACTGATCGACAAATTGGACCGGATTCCAGTAAGGCCGATGCCGGTGCCGATGCCGGTCTTGGTCCTGGTGCTGCCGGTCAAAAGGGCCGGTCGCTGGATTCGGTCGATGAGATGCAGGCCCTCTTTGACAAGCATCAGGGAGGCGTCGAGGAAGCCTTGAAAGATACCGAACGGGTTGACCCGGACAGGGACCTGGAAGCGGGTCGAGTTGGAGAAACCGAAGCCGAAAGGGAGGAACGCGATGACAGTGAAGACCCATTTAAGTGGAGACGCTAGTTGAGTATTGAACTTACGTTTTTTCTGTTCAAAGTCTTTGTTTTTGTGGTGGTGGCAGTGGTCGGTCTGGTGTTTTTGATTCGCAAGCAGCACGACCGCAAATTGGACAGTCCGGAGCGCATGTATTTTCGAATGCCGGCTCCGCGGCTTTATGCCCTGGTTAAAAAGGTCATTTTCAGATTCAGATTGATGGAGTATCACTTCCAGGTTGTTGAGGCGGATTCGACCACTTTGAGTCTGCGAACGGTCTGCGAGTGGCGGGACCGGACCTTCCGGACAATGCCTTTATTGGCGCCCGAGGGTTACGTTTTCAGTCAGGTGATTTTGGACGTGCAAGTCGGGTCGGACCGGGAACGCGGATCGTTTCTGGAGTTGTCCTGGATTGTTCTGGATGGTCCTTTGCGGGCCAAAGGGAACCTGATCCAGGCGACTTTAACTCGAAGCATTCATGAGGCTCTGGCCGATGTGCAGAGCGTACGTAGTTAGACAAAAATATATAGGAAAAGTAAATATGGAACATTTTATTGGTTCGTTGCTGATGCCGGTTTTTGTGCTCATTCTCCTGGCTGGAATTGCCGGGGTGAAACCGGATTTGATTTTGAAGCCGCTGCTCGAAGTGGTGGTCGTGATCGTGAAACTCTTGATTGAAACTGTGGCGGTCTTGCTCCGGCTCCTGGGGGAAGCGGCCATTCTGGCCATTGTCTCCAGGAAGTCTGATTCGAGATTTCTCAAGAACAATTCTTTGAACAAGCCCAGGCCTCAGAAAATCAAAGTCACCGTCGTCGAGGATTCTGAGTAATGGCACTTTGTGCTAAAGCCGTTGAAAGAGTCGAGCTGCCACTCGGGGATTTTCCCCGGGTGGCGGTGAACGCTCTTTTCAGTCTCTCGTATCAAAACGAGTTGTTCGATGAGACCGATCGCCGCATCATCTTCTATGACCCCCAGGTCGAAAGCTACGGCTCTGAGACCTGGCGCTGTCACTACCAGGTGCTGCTTACCTGGAAGGGTGTCGGTGTGGCCTCTGACTTGATTGAGTTTTCAGTTTCGGTCAAGGAAAAAAACTATAGCGATGCCCATATCGATATGTGCGTTGAGCGGGCCGGAAAAGTGGTCGAGGAAATTGTGGCGGCAGCTGCCCGGGCAAAAGATGCCTCTGTAATTGACCCGCCCTGGACGGCAAGGTTCGCCACCGAAAAGGAGCTCCTCGAAGAAGGGCTCCTCTTGCAGAGTTCTGATCACCGGGAGCCGCCGCCGGCACAAGGTGGGTTGCTTCTGGGGAAATTCGAAGGTCGCAAGCTCTGGTTGCCGCGGAAATTAGCCGTTCGGCACACCCTGGTTTGTGGTCCGACCGGGTCGGGTAAGTCGACTGCGGTATTTATCCCTAATTTGATCGAGCAGTTAGGTAGCTCGGCGATTGTGACCGAGGCCTCTCCTGGACGCATGACTCCTGTGCTGTATGGAAACTCTGCCGGGTGGAGGCATCTGGCAGGGCAGAAGATCATTTACTTCAATCCCGATGACCCCAGGTCGATGCGAATCAATCCGGTGGATCTGGTGCGCACATTTGATGACGCGCAGCTTCTGGCCAATCTAATTGTCGCCAATACGACCGCCGACACCCATGTGGGCGATCAGGTCTGGAGTCAGGCGGAAACGCATTTGCTGCAGGCCCTGCTCTTGCATGTCGCTGGAATGAGGGGTCGGATAGACCAGCCGTCGAAGGAAGGGGACAATGCCAATCTGGGATACCTGCGTGCCCTTTTAAGGCGCGGTCCTGAGGGTATGCAGGGTGAACTTGCCTCAACCAGGTTGAAGTCCGCTCAAAGGGAATACGAAGCTTATCTGAATAACAGCAGTCCGAACTTCAGGTTTGGGGTGGTATCAGGTTTGCTCGCCAGGCTTACGCTTTTTGCCAATCCGCAAATAGCGGCAGTTACCGAGGTTACTGATTTTTCGATGGAGGAATTGACCGACCGGCTCTTTACGATGTACCTGTCGATACCGGTGCACCGTCAAGACTACGCTCCGCTTGCGGCCCTGGTCTTCAACTATGCTTTCACTTTCCTGTTGAACCGACTGAACAAACTCAAGTATCCCCTGATGTTGTTTCTCGATGAGTTCACCAACTTTGGGGCCATACCTGGAATGAGTCGGTACTTGACTGTGATTCGAAATGCCGGAATTGGAGCGGTGCTTGGAGTCCAGGACCTGATCCAGATGGAGGCGGTTTATCGCGAAAAGCAAGCCCAGATACTGTGGAGTCAGCCCAGGACCAAGATCTTTTTCCCGCCGGCCGACGATCGCATGGCAGAGCGGGTCAGCAAAATGCTCGGCACCACAACTGATCGCGAAGCGGTCGGGGTGTCAGCCCAGCTCTCGGCCAGGGAGTCGCCCAGGCCGCTTCTATCACCCAGTGACCTGATGTTTCTCGAGCGCGAGGGCAAGTATGTTCTTCTGTCCACTACCTATCCGGTCAAGTTGGACAGACTCAGATCCTGGGTTGATTATGCCGAAGCGGTCAAGCGGGAGCCTCCGCTAATACCTGTGGTGAAGGTCTGTTCCGAGGACCTGGCTGACAGTACCGCCAGGGTAGATAGGCCCGGAAAGGCCGCCAGAAAGCGGACTGATTCAGGGGCTGGCAAGGTGGCCGTCGAAAAGCCGGCAGCTCCGAAGGTAGAGCCGGAACCGGTGAAACCTGAAAGTCCGGAGCCTGAAGCCGATGACCGACGGGACTTCTGGTCGCGTTTAAATCAGGACCTTGGGTAAGGGAGGAGTCCCTCCGGGGGAGCCCCAGGTGGCTCCTCCGGCCCTCGGGGGATTCGAGACCGTGCTTGGCTGTCAGGGTGATCTTGGCTGATTGGCAGAATCTTGCTGTCGGTAATGTGATAGCGAGTTTCGATTCAGGAAAGGCCTGATAATGCAAGCTAGCGCTAGTTCGCCATTGTTTCGCCCCGGAGCTTCCATTTGCCTCAAAACGCGACAGCGGCACTAATTGATGACTAATGAGTTGGAGTCAATGTAGTAGTGATGAAAAGTAGACCAACTACCCTGAGGTATTTTTTTAGATTCCTGGAGACGTATGGTGGTTGGAGCTTTTGGGGGAAACTGGTCGGCAAAGTTAGCGCTCGGAGCAGAAAGCTAAATCCGTGATCATCAAAAGTGCTCTGCGGAGCCACTTTTGTAACGACGAAGGAATTTTGGATGGAAATATCTGTTTACGAAAGACTACGAATAAGTGAAATAGTCAGCAATTTACACTCAGCGAGAATGTAACGCTGGCTGCGTTCGTCGGACTTATATGTTGTTTTTGAAGGGGTTGCTAGCGCCTCAACCGATCGAATAGGGTCCTGTTCTCTACTCAATTCCCAATTTTCTCGGACAAACTA
>JAFEAV010000082.1 GCA_018266215.1 Cyanobacteria bacterium SZAS LIN-3
GCAGAGACGATCTTGGTTAACTAACAAATCGGTCCAGAGTTTAGGGTCCACTTCACTCCTCCAGTGATTCGTAAGCCGAGCGACAGAATTGCCCCCGCTACTAACGACAGAAATCAGCACGAATATGAACGCCTGGTCACGCGTCTCTCTAAAATGATTGAAGACAATCAAAAGTCGAACCCCGGCTCCGAATTGCGCATGGAAATTGTGTCTCCTTGTTGTTCTAAGATCTATCGGCCGGTTTTCTTCTGCGCTTTGGAGATCGCATATATTGTGGTGCCGGCCGATGGAACATATACTCCGGGTCTTCGAATGACGACGGCGACGAAGTGCCTCGAATTCAAGATTTCGACAAATGGACAGGACTTATACTGGTTCACAACTGACCTAACAGGCGAGAGAAGACGAATGAACGAAGTCGCTCTGGCCGCTTTCATTTTTCAAGAGTGTTTGCTGCCGATGTGACACGGCGAACAAGTCGGCACTTTCAAGTATCCACTCGATACCAATCTAAACTTGAAATACCCAGTTAGCCGTCATCGTCGTTGTGTGTCGACAGTGGCGGGAAAGAACTCCATAATATTTTGATCCAAAAAAGTGCGTCAATTGCAAAAAATGCATAGGCCCAATATTGCCACTTTCCATACCGCGCTTCGCAGACTAACTGGGCTAATGCGCCTGAAGTGAATGATGTCAGCCATAATACAGCGCAGAAGACTATCAGGAAAGTGCCGAATATTAGCAACCTCGTTTCATGGCTTTCACTAACTTCAGCACAAAACCATCCTACGTGCCACGCGACCAGCAACCAGAATAAGCCTGGCGTGATCATTGCCCATGCGATGAGGGCAAAGCCTCCGTAAGCAAATAGGGCGTTTGACAGTTGCATTCACTGGCTCCCTTGAAGGAGTGCCTTCGCGATTCTCTCTCCGACCACTACTTATACAACGGCTCAGGAAGCGGTTTCAACTGGTGAAAAATCACTGATGTCTTTGATTGAGTTAGCGAATCAAGATGGTATTGCACACCACTTTGACCGTCATAGATAAAAGGCTTCGAGCCCTGAAACCTGTAAGCAAAAGCCATATGTCTTTGCTCGCTTGCTCCACCTTTAAGCAAGATATCAGCGGCATGAAGACGCCCTGGAACAATATTTTCGATGGACCAGCCTACGCTCTTAAGAGAAACGCCGGCCGCATCTCCGAACCATTTGAGCGCTTGAGGGTAATCCTCGAAACTTCCCGGCGCCGGTGTACCTAGCGGATCTCCGAATGAAGCGCGGAGTTTGGGTATTTGTCCCGATGTGGTTAGCTCACCGTTTCTCCAGGTGCGAACCACGCTGGCAGTGCAACCCATACAATTAGTGGTTCCTCGTTCCGGATTAAAAATAGACTCAGGTAGCCCTTCCCACAGTGGCGAACCAGTAAATCTCATCTTGGGAGCTTCACTAAGAGCGGCCAAAAACTTAGTCTGGTCACCGGCATTCGCGCGTATTAATTGACCGTTAGCGCCTATTCCTTGTATCTCACTTTGAAGGAAGGCATTTTCACCATTGGCCAGCCTTAGCAAGGAACGCTCAGGAGCAAACCAATCAGGCGCATGCTTGAGGTTTGGAATGCCCGGCAAATCGTCCGCAGAAAAGGGTTTGTTAGTTTCAAAAACGGCACCGGTTTTATCTCTCCAGTACTTAGGAGTGAGAAAATTGACTTCACCGACAGGCGCCTTAGCCGCCAATTTAGTTGGTTCCGAAAGCTTAACCAGAGCAACCATCGGGCCGTCCGGTATTTTCCTATACAAAAAGAGGTCCCCAACCATCTTCGTAGCATCGGCAGCGAGGACTTCAACCCGCTCTCCAACACGGACGACAGCTTTGCTTACGGCATTGCTGCCGACATACTCTTCTGCTAATTTGATACCGGCTGCGGCCACGCGCGGTGCGAGTTCAACGGCCACAGCGGCCTGTTCTATTTTGTTCATCTAGGGTTCGCGGCGGGGGGAATCCCAAAATATCAGTCTCGCCCCCCGTGATCACTGGGGGAAATACGAAACATTCCACGAAAAAGCCAAAAATAGCCGGCCTGGCGATCGGCTTCATTTAGATCAACCCATTGCCGGCTACTATTGGGTTGAGAAGTTACGCAGATCGTCCATCGACTTTATCCTTGAGTCGGTGAAGTAATACGCCATTTTGACGAGCTCATCCACTGGCCGACTGCCTATACTTGTTGCAGCAAGCGGATCGTAACTGTGCCGTTTGCCGTATTGAGCTAGATACACATCACTTGCCTTTAGCCCCTCAATGACGGCCATTTCCGGAAGTGACTCCGAGGTATAGCTATCTATTTTGTCTCTATCGAAATAAGTAATGGTATGAGAGCTGCCCGGAACAAGGGGCACTTCTTTTGTCAGCTTGGCCATAAACTCAGGATGTTGAGCAAGATATAGAGCTCCTTCCCGAGCCTTGTCTACCATCGCTCTTTCAAAATTTGCGATTTCCTGTGGTTCATGTTTTTCAGCGTAAAAATCGGCCACCTTCTGCGCCGGTGTTTTCTCAGCAACTATCTCACGCTCAAGCTCTTCATCCGAAACAGAAGCACCGGCTTTCCTGGAAAATGACTGAAACAAGTCCTCACCCTGCTTGCCAAATATCTGCGAAAGTCGGCTCAGACTCAAGCTCTCCGACTGCACATAATTTGGCGTCCAGATTGTACCGGCGTTCGTGTTCTCCAGCCCCCGTATGTGCTTAAACTCGTCACCGTCCCAATCGGTCAATACTTGCCGCACCACATCACGGTTTTGCTGATTGTAGAGATTTGCGGAATCATCTCCCGGTTTAGGCTCTTTGAGGAGAAACGCTTCCAGTTTGGCTCTGGTAATTGTGCCGTCGGCTTTTCCTTCAGCCCCGTCAATAGCAGTGAGCAAAGCCGACAACCCATCGCCATCGTTTACCAACAGTGGCTCGACCAGCTGCCGGGCTCGTTCCGGGTTGACCTTTTGAAACTCTTCCACCTTCAGATATTGATCTACCGATGTGCGATCAAAAATGTTTCTGTCACGCCCCCAGTTTCTCTTGATGGCAACGTCACTGACGGCACCGTTGCCGTCATAAACAATTTCCAGGTCATTGGCGGGATTGCCGTCTCTGGCCGAAAGTGCTTGCGCCCCCTGCAGCTCCTTGCGAAAGGCGACAGGATCGTTGCGCAGTTGCCGATAAAGATCGGCCATTTGCTCGCTGGCCTTAGCCGGATTGTCGAGCATGCGCAGGACGTTTTCGCCGTCAGTTGCGGCGGCAACCTCCGGCTGTAATTGTTGAGTGGCTATGTCTACCATGTCGCGGCCTCCGGTGATGTCCCGTAGAATGAAACGGGAGGCACTTCGAGATAATTGTTGAGCTCGTTACCGCCGTCTACGGCAAGTGGTGCGGCCATATAGTTGGCAACGCCAGGATGGGAACGGTTGAAACGAGGCATTCTCCAGGAGAATATGCGACTTGATTGACCGCCTTCCGTGGCAGCCATGGTCGGATCGATGATCACAGCCGTGGTGTTGTCCTGATAGTCATTGACGATGGCATGTTTGTCTTTAACCGCCTGAATCAGGCTGTTGGAAGCTTCTTCCGGTGCTTTTGCAGGGTTCAGCCCCATGGCGATTTCTTCGCTGGTCAAAGTTTCCAATCCGTCGCTGGCCAGAAGGAAGCGGTCGCCGGGTTTGACGTCGGCAACTACCTCTCCCACCTGCAACTTCGAGCCGAGGGCAGAAGTAATTACATGCCCCTGATCTTGAGCCTGAGCCTCTTCCAGTGTCATGATTTTGTGGTCAACCATTGCATTTTCCCAGCTGTGGTCACGGGTCAGCTGTTCCAGCTTGCCGCCTCTCAGTCTGTAAGCGCGCGAGTCGCCGGCCCAGGCGATTAACATTTTGTCCTCGTGACGGACGGTGGCTACTACGGTCGAACCCATTTTTTCAGTAGCTGCCATTCTTGTGCCGTCCGGCGCGATATATTCTTTGGCCGTCTGGGCCTGCTTGATGGTGCTGGCGGCTTCTTCGATTGTTTCTCTTAGCCAGGCGGAAGTCTGTTCCTGACTGGCATTTTCAGGCAGCAAGTTCATTCTCTGGGCAAACACATCGGTGGTTATTTTGCTGGCTACATCGCCGCCACCGTGACCGCCCATGCCGTCGGCGACGACAGCTACACGACCATCGTGCGAAACGAAGTGGCTGTCTTCCTGTCTAAACGAACCGTCTGCATTTTCGTACTTATTGCCTGTCCACTGGGCTGCACCCTTGTCGGCAGCGGCGGGCTTTGCGGCCACAGCCACTTCATCCAGGTGACTATCGGCACCGGCATTAGCCGCAGTAGAACCGGTGTGTCCGGCATCACCAGGCGCGGTATGGCCACCATCTGTCGGCTGAGTGGTTTGCGCCTGGGTCTTGGGCGCGGCATCCGACGCGGTTGTATTGCCGGCATTGGTGGCTTGTTGCTCGGCGGCGGGAAGATGCTTTGCTCCTTCCTCGATGACCAGCTCCTCAGCTTCTTCTGTGGCAGTCGCCGCTGTAGTTGCTCCCGCTGATGCTGCTTTGCTTATCATCTTTTCGGCAACTACCTTGCCGCCCACTCCGCCTGCGACCATAATCGCTCCATCTACCAGGCCGGCGCCCAGGTCTTGCTTGATGATGTTTTCGGACTGAGCGTATTGCGTGGGATCCGGTCTGTCTTCATACATTGTTTTCAGGGCAGGCAGCACTTCTTTTGATTTTTCATAAGCTGTGTAGCCGAGATAGCCAATGCCGCCGACGGCAGCTCCGATGGTCATCCAGGCTGGTGCGGTGGCGACAAGAACGCCCCCAACAACAGCTCCACCTACGGCTTCAGCAGCGACCAGAACCGGATGCTCGGCCACATAATCACCGGCACCGCTAACAGCCAATGCCGCTACGTGACCAGTTTTAGCCATCACTCCGGGGGTCTCGCCTTCGCTTACCGGAGGGACTGCGGCCTGGTTGTCACCTGTCGGAGGGGCAACGTCTTGTTTGCCGCCGGCTGGATTGACTTGATTTTGGTCAGCACCGGCAGGTTGCTCTTTATCCGGCACAACACCCTGCACTGGTTCAACTTGACCATCTTTTTGAGCGCCTTTTTGACTGCTGTCCTGACCTTCTTTTACCGGAGTCTGCGCGGCAGGTTTGTCGGCACCAGTGGCGTGCTCCGGCTGCGCGGCATCGGGCTCGGAGGCATGGCCCTGTCTGATTTTAAGGTGCTGATGCAAACCGATTTTGTTGGCCGAATCGAGCTGATTGTCCTTGGCGATGACATTGACAAAATTGTAGATATCTTTGGTGCTGGCGCCCGGTCCCAGCAAGTCCTTAGCGATATAGCCCAGACTCTCTCCGCCCTGGACAACATATTCGCCCTTTTCGTTGAGCTTGCGGGTGCTGGTTTCGGTGTGAGCGACTAATTCTAATTTTGGTAAGTGTGCAGCAGCTTTGGTGTCAGGGGCGGCGCTCACTTTAGAGTCCTGTTGCTCACCTTGCACTTTTTCGCTGAGCGCTTGAGCCTGTTTATCTTTTACAGTATCTGCGCCTTCGGGGGCCTTTTCGGGCTTAACGTTATCTGCCATGTCTGGAATCTCTCGGGGGAAGAAAGAGGGGGATTTTGACGGCCATCAGATTGGCGGTTTGGCAATCTGTGGATTAATCTTATGGGAGCATGATTAACCGACACCTGACAGAACCCTGACAGATGTCTAACGGCTAAATTAAATGCGAAAGAATTCAGCCCAACCGGTCCGGAATGCCTTAACCGCCCCGACAGGCGAACAGCTATCCTTTATGGAAGGGAGCTGGGCCTGCAAGGGCGGCAACGCCTTCCCGAAGCAGGGGTAAACTGGCAAATCTCTCTCCAAACCGGCAGGAAAGCGGCGCACAAAGTGAGCAGCAAAAATCCAGCACAGAAAGTCAACGATGTCGGTGCGAAGACTGTAGCTGCTCAAACACGACATTCATGTCACGCCCCCACCATCTACGCAAAGCACTTTCTCTCTCGACCTGCCCCGCGCCGGGTCCTTCGACAACCGCATCCCGCTGGGCTGTTATCTTCGCTCCACTTTCCGCCCAAACATGAGCGCCGTCTCTGGCATAGACATGGGCCCCTTGCATTGCCACCACATTCGCACCCGGTTCCGCCACCACAGCGCCACCTGAATGTGCCACCACCCTGGCGCCATTTTCCGCGGTGACACGGGAGTCAAGATGTGCCTCCACCCTGGAGCCGTTGCCTGCGCGCACAACAGAGCGCTCGTAAGCGGTGACGTCCGAACCACTGCCGGCCACGACATCAGCACCGAGGTCTGCTATGACCGATAGCCCGCTTAAAGCTGTCACACGAGAGTTTCTTGGCGCCAATACGGCAAAGTGATCGCTGGGCGCCGACTGGCCTGCAACAGGTGAATCCGTACCACTAGCTCGGATGACTTGCAGCCGGGGAAGGTAAGGATACGCCGAGTGCCGCCCACGCGAAGGCTCATCGAGGGCAATCACTACCGAGCCCTGTTGGTCATTAACTACAGCGCCTTCTTCAGCCTCAACGGTCGAACCACACGCGGCCTCGACATGCGCTCCGCTGCGCGCTTGCACACGAGAACCAAATAGAGCCTGGACGTTAGTGCCTTCCAGTGCGATTACATTTTCGTATGGTCTGGCAACATAGGGAGCAGAGCCCGATACAATCGAAATCTTATCATCGCCAACAATTATCCCCGGTGCAGAGCCCTCTCTCGGCTGAGCAATCAGCTCCCGCTGATGCTCTAGATCGCTACAGCGACTTCTTGGAGCTCCAGTCTGATATTCGGCGGCATTCAGCGAAGTTGGCACAAAATGAGAGGGTCTTGCTTCCAGGGCTTCCTGTGTTACATCTCCAGCCATATCAGACCTCATTTCTATGTCGGCCCCAGAGCTTTCAGGCGCGGGGCTTATTGGGGGGGATTGCAATAACAATAGCCCGCCAATTTGACATCAGGTTGACACAGCTGGGATTAACCTGCGTTGACTCTTAGGCCAAAAGACAGCCCGGGGGCTATAATGAGCCTGAAATTTACTTCCCAGCAGTAAACAAGGAAACCCTTTTAAGTGCCTGAATTTTCGCCGACCTCCAGTCGTTCGAATTCCCCAAAGCATATTATTCAGCCTGCGAAGCTCATTTACGCACTGGCTATAGCGATCGCTTGTCCAATGTTAGTCCTTGAACCGGCTAGCGGAGGCGATTTAACCTTCCATATTGGTCCGCCGGCGATGCCACCCTTTCCAGGAATTGAAGGGCTACAGCTTTCGAAGGATCAGACAGAAGCCCTCTATCAGCTTGGCAAAAAACTCGATCCCGACGACAAGAATGCCGCGGCACAACAATTAAGGCTAGACATTAATCCTGCAACCAAAGATCAAATTGACACGGACAGCAGCACTCCGTATCAAGGAATATTCCAACTCGATATTCATGAGGTAGAGCTAAACAGCTACCGATTTATGCGAGATCTTCCCTGCCTGCAAAAAGCTAGCGTAATGGAGACGAGCCCAGGCCAGCTCAATCAATCGCTGATAGATGCTCTTTCAACTTGCCGAGCCCTTAAGGGGCTACAAATAATGGGACCTCTTGCGTCGGTAGATCTTGCAGTCCTGCGGCGCCTGCCGCAGCTCCGTAGACTATCGCTTGCTCAATGCGATATTTCACCAACAACTATCGAGCAAATTAGCAAGATTACAACCCTCAAAATGCTAGTACTTGACCGTTGCAGAATAGTCCCCTCTCGCCCACTAAACATTGCCCAACTAAACTTCCTTGAGGCCATCAAACTAATCGGAGAAATGGACAATGATAGCAACGTGGTTGACCTCAAAAAAATGCCACAACTTAAGGAAGTGTTCCTATGCGGAATCGTTTCTAGCAACCAAATGGCGGCACTCGCCAGCCTTAAAAATCTTGAAACGCTCTCGATAAATTCAGATATAAACGACGAAGACCTTAAGCCCCTAGTCCATTTGCCAAAACTTCAGGCTCTTGAGATTCGCTCCAGAAAAATGACCGGGCAGAATCTGGACGCGTTCCGAAATGCAGTTTTGACGTATCTAAATCTCCATTACTGCCCTTTATCTAAGAGAGCCTTTTCTTCCATTGCAAAAACGAAAACTCTAAAAGCGCTCGATTTGTCATCGACGCCCGCCACAGACGACGATATTAAAGCCCTGAGCTCTCTACCCCACTTGAGCCGCCTGATTCTTTATGGAATGGACAATGCCACTCCATACGGTGCTTCAGTTGTTTCCAGAGCAATTCCAGACTGCTTAATTGACGGTACTTGTTGCCACTTGAGCGATGACTTTTACTGGAATCATCAATCGGAGTTTAGGCCAACTGATGCCAATAGAGCAGCATTGATACCCTTCAATTCCACTCTATCCGGCGGTTCATTCGCTGAGCTGGAGTCTCATCTTCTTAAAGCGCTCGAATTGTCCGAAAATGCGGAAGATTACAACGCTGTATTGAAATGTAGAGAGCGCCTGGCAGACCTATATCTCAATTGCACACTCTACGAAAAAGCTATAGTCCAATGCCACAAATCGTTAGACGACCTGCCTCTATATCAGATACGTCTCAATCGAGCATCCAATCAAGAAGCTTTTAAGAAAATAGAGATCGCGTGCGCCTGTAGGCAGAACGAAATACGGGCAAGACTGTGTCTGTCTGAATGCCTGAGGAGGACCAACAGGATTGATGAGAGCAACTCCGTCCTGATCGACCTTCCCCCGGTTGTCGCGGAAAACGAACCAAATCAAAATGCATACCGTTATCCCTTTTACAACTTCGTTGTAGGGGTTAGGCACCATTCAAAGGACGTTAACGAGCGCACACAAAAGCTTCTCGCTTTAACTGACTTTGCTAACGAGGATTACATTCGCTCCCAAGGAATTACTCTTCGTGAAAAAATGGCGACACAGTATCTGTATGCCGGGGACCTTAAAACGGCGGAAGAGCTTCAACGTGAGGCCTACAATGAAGCTCTAGCCAAGTCTGACAAACGAAATGACGTGCTCGAAAAGTGCGAGGTGCTCAGAGCCAACATTTTGATAAGGAAAGAGCAGTTTGCCGAAGCGGAGCAAATTTTAAAACCGATCTTGGCTCGAGGTCACATGACCGACGGCAACCCTTACGACTTTGCAAGTGTCTGCGATCAATATGCTGAGCTGCTAAAGGCCACATCGAGGCCAGACGAGGCTGCAGTCGTTAGCAACCAAGCTATGAATATGCGGATGAATCCGCCAAAGCAATTTTTTTTCCACTAAAGACTGATCCTCAAGTTGACTACGAACCAAGCGCGGTTTCAACCTTTTTTGGACTCGTATTTGCAGACAGAGCATTATTTCACCTTATTCTCTATAAACTGGGCAATGCTGTCTCCAATGACCTGATAGCCCTCTTTTGTGAAGTGCAGATTGCTGTCGTCCATCCAGGCGTGCGAACGCATTTGCGCAATCGTGCCGAGCTTGGCCCTGATATCGAAATAACCACTGTGAGGAATCGTTGCGGCCACAGCACTTTGTTCTCTGGTGACTGAATCAAGGCCGACCAGTTCTTTGTCCGGATGCTTCCAGTACGCACCGTCTGTCGGCCCGACCATTACAAGTGTGGCGTTGGGCGCCTTTGTTCTGATGTCCGATAGCAGTTTTTCGTAGTTCTGGTGATAGGCCTTTCCGGCCACTGAATCAGCGTCGTTGCTGCCAAACGAAACCACGACCAGATTTGTATCCTTGTTCAAATTCTTCAAGAAGAAACCGGGATTGGCAAGGGCGTCAGTGGTATGCGCGCCATTGATACCGTCGGCTTTATAGTTAACCTTGACACCAAAACGATTGCTGAGCCCCTGCGCCAGAGCCTGGGTCTCTATGCCTGCCGCAATGTGTGAGTCGCCAATCTGCACCATATTGATTGGCTTGCCGGCGGCTCTAGCCTTGTCTATGTCCTGCTTCAACTGTCCGAGTTCGCCGTTTCCAGTCGGTCGTCCGGCATCGTTAACAGCGCCGGCGATTGCATCATGACCGGCCGGCCGGGGCATTTCGGTTGGTTTGGCCGGGACGATAGATTCGATCGACCCTGCATGTTTCCCGCTGGTGTGTATATGAATATGGGGCAAAATATGATCCGCCTGGAGCTTGTGTTCCAGTTGTTTCAAGTCATGCTTGAAACTCTGCCGATTGAAGTGCCCGTGGCTGTACTCACTGTTGCGTAAATGATGAATTTCATCTTTAAGGACATGCGGAAGATTCTCGCCGTGCTGATAGCGGCGCTCAATCTCGTGCGCGATATTTTGCACCAGGGCATCGTGCGAGTTGGCCGAATGAAAATGCTCTCTGCTCATATTGACGTACTCCTCCAGAACAATAATCTAAGAGGACATCCGTCAAACATGTATCAAACCGCCGGCGAGCGCTATTTAACCCCAAGCAGCTCGACATCAAAAACAAGCGTCGCATTGCCGGGGATTGAATCGCCGGCGCCTTTTGCACCATAGCCCAGCTGAGGCGGGATAACCAGATGTCGCTTACCGCCAATGTGCATCCCCTTCACGCCTTCATCCCAGCCCTTAATGACCTGTCCGGCACCGAGCTTAAAGTCAAAGGGCTGCCCGCGGTCCAGCGAGCTGTCGAACTTTTGCCCATTGGTAAGCCAGCCGGTGTAATGAACTATGACAGTCTGACCAACAGTCGGACGAGCGCCTTCGCCCTTGACCGTGTCCTTAAATTTCAGCCCGGATCGCGTTGTATATAGCCCCTCGGCATCAGGTCCTATGGGATAGACCTGCTGGGCCGACGGCTTGCTTTCGTGCTTGAAGGGCCACGCTAATACAAAAGAATCGGTTGCTGCAAGTGCGAACACAGCAAGGCCGGCTGAAATGAAATGCAATTTTCTCAAGCTACTTTACTCACCCTGGGATCTGACGGCAATATTATAGAACAAAGGCACCGCAGCAGGCACCGCGCCACTTGACAAATTCGCCAAAAGTAGTAAGGTTTTTTACGGCCGCTTTTTGGCCTGTCCACAACTTACCAGAGACCAGACAATTACCCGCACTCTAGCTCAATGCTAGAGCACTGTGCTTGCGCTCTTCCGAACGCAAGCATCGGGCGGACGTGCATGCAGGCGCCAATTTATGGCGCCGACGCCTGCATGAAAATAATTGTCAATTCACCACCTGCGGTGCGGCCCCTTCAAGGGCTCGCCGCTTACCTTGCGCACAAATCGCCATCAAAGGCGGTTAGCTGTCGCATGCAAACAGGAGAAATACTATGTTTACGTTAGAAGATACAAGCAATGATTCACGACAAGGCAACGCTGCCACGATGGAGCCTCCGGACAATTATGATGAGCAGAGCACTACCAAGCCCCCGCAGAAAGTGACCTACGCCGACTCAGCGGCGTTTATGGGCGGCGTGGGGCTGCCGGCTGGCACTATTATTCTCACAACCCTATTCTGCCTGCGCATGGGCGCAGAAATGATGCTGAGACATCCGGTGGAAACACTCTTGCAATATGCGCTCGTTGCCGGCATTCCGCTCGGCAACTATGTAGTATGGAAACGATTGAGACAGCAAAACTTCTCGAATGTAATTCGCATCGGCCTCGTCAGCGGCCTGACCGTAGGCACTTCAGCGCTCATTACAGTCATCTGTCTGATAGCCGGCATTACGGGTATCCAACCCGAAAGCGGCAACGGTGTCGATTACCCCGTATCCATTAGCTGCTGCGGCGCAGTTGCGGCCACAAGCCTGCTTGCCTCGCTCTACTTGATGCGCAAGCTCTGCCGCTCCTGGGAAACTCAAGGCGCCAGGAACAGTCAGTTCGTCTATTCACTGGCCGGCATTCTCCTCTCACTCTTCGTTGTTGGCGCCAGCGAAGGACGACAGACAGTGGTAAAACTTGCCGAGCGCGCAGCCATGACGGAAGATACAGTCCAGAGAGCATCAGCATTGAATATATTACACCTGCCTCTGCTCGATGCAACAACGGAGCTGAGAAGAGACATCGCAGATCCCCGTTCAGGAGGTCTTTCGGGCATGATGCTTGGAATACCAACTACTGCAAGCCGGCAACTCTATTTCAATTTGACTGCCAGACCCTATGAATCAATTGCCGATCTCGGCGCCGATGACGGCACCGGAGACCAGGTTTTTTCCAACAGTTACGACCAGTTTCTGGCCAGCCAGGTGATAGGCGAAGTGGTACCTGGGCTCTCACTGAAGCGTTCACAAATCAGAGGAGCCATCAACAGCCGCACACTCACATCCAATTTGGAGTGGACTTTTGTCCTCAAAAACAAAGGCGCCACCTACTCCGAGGCGCGGGCGGAAATCGCTCTGCCACCAGGAGCAGTGGTCTCGAAGCTAACTTTGTGGCAAGAAGGAAGGCCGCAGGATGCTCTCATCACCGCCAACCGTCCGGCAAATACGGCTTATTCAAAGGCACTCTCGGAAAATCAAAATCCTGCAGCAGTTCGATATCTGGGTAAGGGTCGAGTGCTCCTGCAATGCTTTCCTGTAACGCAAGGCAAAGAAATCAAAGTCAGCGCCACAATGGTGGCACCACTCAAGCTCGACTCCCAGAGTCAGGCCTCACTGGCACTGCCTCGCCTGGTGGCCAGTAACTTTACTACAGGCATATCCCATGATCTGCATTTTCTTACGGATGCAAACCTGACTCTTGCCGCAGCCAAATTGCACTCAGTAAACAATGCAGACAAGGCCAGGCTTTATGTGGGATCGATAAAAGATCAGGAGGCAAAAAATACGGGGCTTTCACTTGTAGCATCGAGGCCAGCTGAGACAGGCACCATCTCATCGCACAATACTTTTGCAGGAGGATACACCGTACAAACAATCAAGGAAATTCCAAACACTGTTCCCAAAAATCTTGTTGTGGTTATTGACGGCTCAAAAGGCATGAAAGACTTCAAAGGTGAAATCAGCGATATGCTGAGCAAAGTGGAGAAGCTCACACCAACTTCAGTGCTGTTGGCGGATTCAGACTCCACCGAAGCTCCGGAAGAGCTCAGTGTCAGTGCAGCTATCAAACAATTGAACAATTCTTCGTTTGATGGCGGCCACGACAATCTGCCCGCCGTCGTAAAGGCAGCGGAGCTTGCAGGCCAGCAAAACGACTCGGCTGTACTGTGGATACACGGACCACAACCGGCACTCAATGAGGAAATCTACATCACTTCGCAGGCAGCCAGCAAGCCAAGTTTCTATGACATGGCCCTCGATGACGGCTGGACCAACACCAGCAATTTCCTCAAAAATCATCAGGATATCGGACCCATGATTCCCATTGCCAGAACCGGCAAACTCAACGAAGACATCAATCGTTTTATTGCCCAGTGGCAACCGGGAGGTCACCATTATTCCGTGCAAATAACAGCTCAAGCAACGAAGCCGGAGGGTTCCGAAATAGCCGGACAGGACGCACTTGATCTGAGCATCCTCGGTGCCGCACAGGCTTGCAAGCAATACATCATCGACAACAATAAACAGGATGCGACCCAGGTGGCCATTGCCTCTCACATAGTTTCGCCAGTTACAGCGGGCGCAGTGGTATCAACGCACGATCTAGGGGCCGACAATGTCTCCTACAGCCACAGCGCGGCACACGCGACAGCAGCAGACAAAGCGGCAAGCACTGACTCTCTCAGCGGGTTTACCAACAGCGCACTAGATCCACAAGAAACTGCAGTTGCTTCAGTAACTACCAGTCCCGGCGGACAGCGACAAATCCTCGTCGGCACCACCAGCGGCACTATAGGCATACAGAGTGCCGATGCAACGATTGTGCAAGGGGTCAACACCTGCGGGACAGTGAGAGTAAACAACCTGGCAAATCTCGAAGCCGGCCTCAACATCATCGCCAACCTGGCCGAGCTCACGGGAATAATTCTCGGCGGCTTTACCATTGTCGACGGCTTCATCAAAGGCCGCAACGTGAAAAGACTGGTCTACGGGGTGTCCCTTATTTTGCTGGGTCTGGCCACTCCGGGCATGATCAACTGGCTTGTCGCCTCAGCCCGCGATTCTGCGCTATTTAATTAAGGAGAAAATGCTCATGGATGTAAGACACGGATTTAATTACGCGGCACCAAAAAGTGCACCGGCACCGGCGGTGATGGCCATGGCCAGAGCGCTCCAGAAGGTTACCCGAAGCACACCCGGGAGAATTTTCGCACCGCCGACCTTTGCCGCCAGTCCACCAAGGAAAGCCAGCGAAAAAAGGGCTCCGCAGACAATGGCAGGCATCAATATTGGCTCGGGAGAAACCATCAAAATAGCCAGAGGAAGGGCCGCACCGGCAGCGAAACTACAGGCCGAGGCCATGGCCGCCTGAAGTGGATTAGCCGTTGTCACTTCCGAGATTCCAAGCTCGTCCTGCGCGTGCGCGCCGACGGCGTCGTGCTCCATAAGTTTCGCCGCCACTTGCCTGGCCAGCGGCAAATCCAGGCCACGTTTCACATAAATCGCCGCCAGCTCACTTTCTTCAGCGGAGAAATTTTCGGCCAATTCAGCGCGTTCTTGCTCCAGAGCGGATTTCTCGGTATCTGCCTGAGAAGATACGGACACATACTCACCGGTGGCCATAGCCATTGATCCAGACACAAGCCCGGCAATGCCGGCAATCAAAATACTGCCGTGAGCGGCATGAGCAGCAGCCACGCCGAGCACGAGGCTGGCAGTGGAGACAATGCCATCATTCGCTCCGAGTACAGCCGCACGGAGCCAGCCAATGTGCTTAATGCTATGAGTTTCTCTGTGAATTTTAGGCATCTTATTTCCTGAGCAGACTTGCAGTCTACCAAGAAATATCATAAGACCTTACATTTGCCTATTTAACACCCGGTATCAGTTTATCCAACGCCTCGCCCAGTTCTTCAAAAGGTCTTGCGTCCTTAGCTTCCGGCGAACTGTCGGACTTAAACTCGATAGCATCGAGCTTTTTGACGAAGTCGTATTCACCAACAGCTTGATGTAGCATCATCTCGGCCATATGACTCTGAGGACCATCTTCCCTGAAGTCCTTGATGAAGATGATCACTTTTGCCTTGCCACCAACTTTTTGAAGACTAAATCGCATATCTTTGACTGCGACTCCCATTTGCTCGGAGCCAGGTACGACTTTACCGTCTTCGGCGGGTTGGGCAAAAATGGCCAGTTCTCGCAGTAGCGATGGCGGTGTCTTCTGGCGAAATGCAACGATCTTCCAGCCCGGCACGACCGGAGCCGCCGATACTATTTTTTCGACCAGAGGAAAGAGCACTTCTTTCCCGTCGGCGCTGACGGCGAATTCTTTTTCACCGGCAGGGGCCGGCCCAATTTCAAAGACGAGAGCCCTGTTGATGTCTTTTATGTGCCGTCCGATTTCCGGAAAAATCGGTGCGTCCGGGCCCGCCATAGCGGACAGGTCTGCATGATGCTGATCAAACCAGGTCCAGAAAGCTTTTATGTTTTCTGCGGAACCTGACGGATTGATTGCTTCTTGCTGTGATTCAACCTGGCCCCCAGCTCCAATATCAGATGACGAGCGTAGAGGACCATTTGAACATGCAGCAAGACTCAAAACAACAGTCACCGCCGGCGCTACCAGTCTATAGATTTTCATAAGTTTCCCTTGATGCGCCACCAAATTATCGTGGCTTCACAGAATAGTCAGCGATTTTAACAGCCTCAAAATAGATCCGGTCAACTGAACTCTCTTAAAGTCAGCGCGTCGCCGCGACAAGAATTAATCGCCTGACAGCGCCCGGCCGCAGCAAATTAATCCCAAACCGACATGTCACGTGACTATCATCTGTTTCCATGAAATCATCTTAACCCCCCAAAAAAAGGAGAAGCCACACCATGATCACATACATGGAAGGAGCTCTACGCAGCTACAACCTACTCGTCAAGCGCCTGGATAACAAGGGGCCAATCACAACAGAGAAAGATTCTTTTTGGGTGGCAGCGAATACATTCAATGCCATCCTCGATTACTGGGTGGCAAGTAAGACCGCCCCTGATACTGATATATCAAAAAATTTCGTCAACTACTTCCATCAGACAGTTCCAACAAATTCATCCAGGGCTCAGCTTCAGGCACTTGCGCAGAAAGGCCTGGACGGAGTGGAAGGCGGCATGTGGCTCGATGATTATGGATGGTGGGCCAATTCTTTTCTCACAGCGCTCGAAAATGCAGACCAGCTTGGTCTATCTGGTGATGACATTGACACCCTCACACGCGATTCCATCAATTGCTGGAATCTCATGACTTTCGGTTGGGACCCGTCAGCCTCGCCGCTGCCGGGCGGAGTGTGGAACTGCAAGAAACAAGACTGGGCCTTGACCGGCCGAAACAATGTGACCAACCTCCAGTTTTGGTTGATGTCGGTACGGTTAGCAGCCTACACGAAGAACAACGATTACCTTAATCCAAATATGGACATTCTCAAATGGTTTGAGGACGGCTTCACGCAGAACCGCCTCTTTGACGGCGACCTGAGACTTGTTCGCGAACGCATGGTCGGATTCCTCCATGAAGACGAGTCGACCGGCTTCTACTGGGCCGGCGATCAGGGACTGTTTATCGGCTGCATGCTCGCCGACAAGCGCCTGCAAAACGGATCCAGCTTCCAGAGCTTACGCGACGCTGTCGCAAACACCGTAGCAACAAAAATGGTCGACACAGTACAGGTGCTACACGATCACGTCCTCACTGCCGTCTCCGGCTTTGATAATGACTACGCCTGCGGCAAAGGCGTTTTCATGCGCCACGCAGTGGAACTGGCGAAACTCACGAACAATGCAGCCTTGTTGAAGCTCATTTTTAACAGTGCTCAGTACGCATGGAACACAGCAGCTATTGACGCCGGCCTCGAACACTCGATTCAGTTTAGTTGGAACTTAAAAGGTCAATTGCCGCCGGGTTCCTGGGACAGTTCAGCATCAGTGCCGAATACCTCCTTTCGGACAATGATCCTGCAAGCGAGCGGTCTCAACGTACTCTCTGCTGCGGCACTTCTCAATCCCAATGGCCTGATTCCAGATTCTCAAATGGAACCGGCCACAGCCGGCGCGAGCCACTAGACCCCGAAACGACTTCCGCAAAGATGGATTGAAGGAGAGGTGCCAGCAAAGCGCCTCTCCTTCGAGCCAGAGGGCGGCACAAGCTGTTCAGACAGGGCTACGACTATTGTTCAAGTTTTGATAAAAAGGCAGCCAGTTTGTTGGTGTAGAGACCCTCTTCATCACCGGCAACATAACTGTGCGCAGAATGTGGCATAAACAATGACTCAAGTGGCGGAGTGCCGATACGCGCCAATCGCAAACCCTGCTCAGGGCTGGTGACACTATCCTGGCCCTTGGTCAAAATTAGCGTCGGTGGGTGCTTGCCGGTGACGAATTTTTCGTTGTCGTAGTGAGGCTCCGGGAAAAAGAAACTCGGGTAAACGACCAGAGGTGGGCACCAGGATTTAAGAGTGTATTCAGGTGTGGTGAAAGGCGAGTCCATAATCACGCCGAGAACCGACCTGCGCTCTGCGATGTAGCTCGACACACCGGTGCCCATGGACATTCCATAGAGGAAGATTTTCCCCTTCCGCATTGTGTTTTTCAGAAAATCATAGGCGACAACACCGTCATTGCCCAGTTTTCTATAGCTAGCAGAACCCTGACTTTCACCAAAACCCTGATAGTCGTAGATGAAGACATCGTAGCCAAGCTGGAGAAGAATGATCAGAGGCTTCGAATCGAGGAGGTGGCGCACGCAGTATCCATTGCCTTTGCTAAACAAGACCACAGGCCGGTCTTTGCCAGGCTTAGCCGTAAAATAGATGCCATGCATTTTCAATTCCTTCCCTTCCATATCCCTGAACGGGATCCACCGGTGTTCACCGGTGAAGCCGGCCATGATGTAAGGAGTGAAAACATTCAGAGGCTCGCGCGTTGGATAAATTGCCACCAACTCGTACAACCCTTCATTGAGACAGGGACAGAAGAATAAATAAGCGGCCACCAACATTGCGGCGGCAAAGCCAAGACGTTTTCGTTTCAAACTGCCACCACCTGATCAAGGTGCCAAAACGCTCACTGTAACCAGGCTAAACCGAGCTATAGGGGCGCGGCCGTGTAAACAACAGTTCATTAAGTGTGGGGTGGAGCTAAAGCCTCAAGGCTACGGTTGAAATTGAATAACGTTGCGGTTGCGACGGACTTTTTCAGCCTCTTCGTTTTTGTGCTCAAGACGCAATATCTTTTCCAGCAATGCGCTATTGCCAGGGTATTCGCCAGAAACAGGGCCCTTCGAGCCGGTCAAAGCCTTGCGAATATCGGCCTCCGCCTGTGCCAGCTTACCCAGTCCCAACTCGGCCTTGGCCTTTGTCGCATAAGCTTCAGATACGCCCCAGCTACCATCTTTAGAAGGCTTGAGTTTCTCCACCTCAGCACAGGCTCGCTCGGCAAAAGTCAGAGCTTCCTTGTAGTCAGCAACATCATTAAGCCATTCAGCCATACCAATTGCACCGGCTTCAGCAGTCCGTGTGCGGCCGGTAAGCGCTTCCAATTGTTCGAAATATTTGGAAGCCTCTTTATCTTTGTGTTGCATGCGGCAGGAATAATAAAGCCGAGCAGTTCTGAGCTGGCTTTTCGGTCCCAGATCCTTGATTGACTGTTGGGCCGCATCCTCCGCTTCCTTCCAGCGACCGGCCGCTGAAAGGGCATTGAAAAGCGCTCTGTGTACCTCTTCCCGGTTGCTCTTCGTAAACTGCGGAAAGCTGTCACACATTGAACGCGCCATCTTAAGCGCTTCAGGCGATTGTTTTTCAACTCCGCAATACATCATGTGATTGAATACTTCATCGACTTCAACACCAATCTCAGGATCTTTACGCATCTCGGCAAGTATCTCATTTTTGCGCAACAGGATATCTCTCACCTCATCGTAACCAGGTCGGTAGAAGTGATTGGCGAGCAGAAGAGAAGTTCTCTTGATTCTCAGCCTGTCAATTGACTCTGCAGGCCGTTTCAGCGAAACGGCAAGATTGATGGCCTCTTCAATTTTGCGCATTGACTCTTTAGCCTGGCCTCGATCAGCGAGACTGGTGGCATCGTATTCCAATCGCTCAATCTCATCCTTGGCACTGGCCGGGCAGGTCAGCCACAATGACATGAACACAATCAAGCCAAGTTGATAAAAACGATGCAACGAGAGTGAACGCAATCGGGAAAGACAAAGCATAAGCAACCTCGGCTTCATTTATAGTAGTCCTACCTCTGACCATACATCTTTTCTATCGGGCGGTCATCTCTTATTGGCATATCATCAGGAACGCCAGGCATACTCAACAATTTTATGTCAGTGTCCCAACCATGCACACGCAAAATCCAAATCGGCTGACCGTAGAGAACACTCGTTGTTCGGCCATCGGAATCCTGAAAGGTCAAGTCGTAGCTGAAATTCGCTGCAGAGAACAAGGCGGTTCCAGGCAACTCCCTTAGATAAGTCGGAATAAGATCATCCAGGCACCGAGGAGGTCGCCTGTGTTCCTGGTTGTATTGTTTTATCGCCGCCACAACGGGCTGACCACAATTGACAGCGAGACAATAACAGACTGCCTTTAGCGCAAGGCAAAACCCGAGAGAAACGACCAACCAGATACTTATTTTGCTATTGCGTGAAACAACGGTGCTTTTGCCCTTGCTTTCACAGATTATCTGCCAGAGAAAAACCAACGCGAATGTGACCCCCAACAAGATGTTCAGCACAATATGGGCGAAATTATTCTCCGGTCCCAAAATGAGCCATATTTGCAGGCCAATCGAAGCCGCACACAAACAAGAGGCTAAAACAGTCAACAGCAATTTTGGTTCTCTCGAATATCAGATAAAGGCTCTAAAGACGGAGACCAGGTTGAGAAAACCAGAGAATTTCGCCTTCAGGCCCCACACTACATTCTAGTACGGCTGCATCGCCTCAGCGCTTAAAATTCAAATCTCGCGTGCTGGGGACCGGGAGCGGCCGCTGCATGCCGCGATCAATCATCACAAGCTCGGGGAAGAGAGCATTGGGCCAGCCAAAATCTGGACGGGTCAGCCTTTTGGGATTGTTGGGATCAAACGATTCATGTAGCCTGCCGTCCCCGGGGTCGCTAGCAAGCAGCTCTTTAACGACAGTGCTGCGTTCGGATTTCGACGAGCTGGTCATGCCCTGCATAATTAGAGAAAGCGGCCAGATGTAACCCTTGGGCGTGTGCACACTTCCGATCCCCCGGGCAAATTTGCCCACCGAATAATCAGGATTATCAGACGAAAGCAGCAACCGACGCGTATTTCGATACACCGAATCATGGGCCGAAACATAGCCCAAATAAGGTGCCGAAAGCAAACTGGGCACATTGGCATCATCGCGCATATTGTAATGGCCCAGGCCGTCCACTTCGAAGGCGTAGATTCTGCCGTACTTTTTGTCGTTGACGATGCCGTATTTTTCAATGCCTTCATGCACCTGCCGGCGCATCGTTTGAGCCTGACCGGCCCTTGCTTGGTCGTGATAGACGGTGCGCTCGATCTCGGCCATTTCGCCCAGCGCCACCACGGCCATCATTTCTGACGGAATCAAAAAATTGTATTTCACGTTGTCGTCTGACGGCCTGAAAGCAGTCCAGATCATACCCGTCGAACCCACCGGATTTCCCTTACCACCGTTAGGCATGCCCCTGAAGGTATAGTCAGCATGATGAGGGTGATCCTGTTCTTTTTTCATGGTATCAAGGACGGTATCGAGAGCCCTCTTGTACTCCGGAGTAAATACCGACTTATCCCCTGTCTTCTTCCAGTACTTCCAGGCCAGGTCAACCGGATAGCAGAGCGAATCAAGTTCGAATTTTCGCTCGTGCAAAGTGAAATCGGGGCGGAATGCATTGGCGTAGGGATCCGTCTGAATGTATTTTCCCTGGCGGGCTATTACCTGCTTTATAAACTTAGCCACATCAGGTTTATCGGCAAAATACAAATACGGTCGCGTTTGCGCACTGCTGTCGCGCAGCCACTCAGCAGGGATATCCCCAGTCTGCAAATAGACTGTGCCGTCCTTCTCCACGCGGGCCTGCTTCTGCGTGTTGAGTAGGCCCTGACGATACATGGCATCAAGGTGGGTGTCGCCGGAGTGAAAGTGCGCGGCGGCGGCCTCGATTGACGGCAAATGCACCGATTCGGATGGCTGCACGGAGATGGGTCTATCCACTGAATCTCTCTCTTCGACCTGGCTACAGGCTAAAATACGCTCGCGTTGTGGCAGCGCTGTGACGAAGAAGTGACACCGAAGTGACCACCCTTTCGTGCACCAAGGTTTAGCTAGCGCACAGCTCCGGATGACCGGCCTGGAAAAACTCTCTGATGGCGTCCAGAAGAGGAGCAGCCAGCTGAATGGAACCACCCATGTCCTGAAAAAACTGTTTTTCCCACCGCACACTCAAGGCCGGCTCAGTGCTGATTTTGAAATCGTAGGACTTTTTGGCAGCGCCAGCTGCAACTACAACCTGGACCGTAGTTACGCCTTCACTATCGGCTAGAGCTGTCGATAGAGAAAGAACAACCGGACGCATTGGCTCTGGTACCCGGCAGGGAGGCTCGGCTTCTACCGTTCCGTGCTCAAACATCATCACATGACCGGCCTTATCAAAATTAGCGACAGCTTTTAGAAGCAGGTCAAATTGCCTTGAATCAAGCTCGGAGCTTATACGAGGTTGATCATTTCCCTGAGCATCCAGAGATCTGGCGGCGATAAGCACACGCGATTCGACCGGCTTATTTTGGTCAAGAAAAACAACGCGATAGGAATTGCCGCCATCTGCCGTCCGCTCAAGATAATGCAATGATTGTGGCTGCATTATGGTACCCTCCGAAAGACCGCTTCGCCGGTCCAGTGATGTTCAAAATCTTTGCGCGTCATCTCGTATCGTTCGCCATCTTGCGGATCGCGTATTTTAACGTTACCGGCTTCATCCACACCGTCGACGACCACAGCATGGGACGACTGGAGTCGCTTGAAACCCTTGTTGTGCTCGCGCAAATTGACAACAAATGGAGCCCTTTGCAAGAGAGCATCAGGTAAACGCAGGTCGAAATTACCACTCATCCACTTGGGCCCAAGATGATCCGCCAACTCCAGCAGATCAGCGGGTGTGCCTAATTTACCAATCAAATCAGCCTGCTTCAGCCGACCTTCACTGATCATTTCCCCACAGGCCGAAACGCAAGATTCTTTATCGGTTTGCAGCACCACATCCGGTGCCTTTCGATCATTTATGGACGGCCATTCTCCGCCCTTTCCTGCAGGTAGTCGCTCCTCGCCGGATTTTGGAGTGTGCGGAGCTTCATAAATGATGGCGCCTTGAGCTCGCTGCGCACCTTTGATTTCCTGAACAACCTGCGGCAAATCGGGAATAAAATCAGGCATTACTTCTTTACCGATAAAACGACCCTGCTCATACTGCGACATGGCGCTGTAACGGTCGCTGGCTTCAACAATGCCCCGCCCTATCTTGGCTGCGTCATTGGCTAAAGCGCCCAGACCTTCCCTGCTCACTTTGTCTACAGTATGAAGGATACCCTCACCGAGCTTATGAATGTTCTGCGCCAGCGCTTTGTTGGTGGCTTCAGGATCTTTTGCCAGGTGCGAAATATTTTCAATTGCCGCTTCGCCCAACCCAGCGGCAACACCTCCAAATTTTTGCTCCACATCTTCTATATTTTGCACGCCGGGGTTTTTAATCGGGTTTTCTTGATAAATCAGCCCGGCTCTTAGCGTGTGTCCGCTCAGGTCAGGAGGTGTGGCCTGGATATTGGCTTCACGACTGCGGCGAGACTCAATCTTGCCGTCCTCCATATGCAACTCGATGCTGTGCTCTTGTTCTGCAGCCAGGGAGCCGCTGCTTCTGTTAGTGCGCCGCTTTTCAACCGCCGCCATGGCAGCTGCGTCAGAATGCCGAGCCTTATCAGCCTCGCCTCCCTCAAGCGACTTTTTCTGGCCGGCATCGCCCGGTTTTTCGGGCTGGTCTGAGTTTTGGTGCTGTTTTGAATCGCCTGTCATCTGTCTCGCTCGAGAAGAGTAGAGCCAACCAAGAAATTGAAAGTAGCATTATACTCAATGAGATAAATCAAAATTACCAGAATCCCAAATGTTTTTAAGTCACCTGACGGACAATCCTGTGGAGTGAATTCATGATTGGAAAAATTGCAAGAAGGTCTTTTCTATGCGGCACGGCCGGTATTGTCGCCGGCGCCACAGCCCTGCGCACCGATGCACACCCACCGGTCGCGCTGCCGCAAGCCTTTAAAGACCTTGACCATGAGCGCTTTATGCGCCTGGCCATCGAACAAGCAAAAAAAGTGCCCGCTTACCCATTTGGCTCCGTCGTCGTTAACGCAAGAAGCGGAAAAGTGGTGGCGGAAGGCTGGGTAAAAGCCGACAAAAATCCAATCTGGCACGGCGAAATGACTGCCATATACAATTGTCCCGAAGAGAGCGATGAATTCAAATGGCAGGACGCCTGTCTTTACACCACAGGCGAATCCTGCCCCATGTGTCAATCGGCCATCGTCTGGTCAAAGATGCCCCTGGTTGTTTACGGCAGCTCGATTCCTTTTTTGCAAAAATGCGGCTTTGGGCAAATCAACATCCGAGCGCAGAAGATTGTTGATGCCGCCTTATTTGATTACGGCAACTGCACCATCCTCGGTGGCGTACTGGAAAAGGACTGCAACGTTCTCTTTGAAAAAGCCAAGTCGATGTCTTCCCGGTCGCCAAATCCAGCAGATGGAAAGAACTAAGAAAACGCAGAACCAATCCCTTTACAAGCGCGACTATACCCACCCCGGGGTTAGCTAGCGGGCAAATTCTATTACCAATAGAATAGCGCTTCATTCGCGGAGATTGGAGATGCAACCGTGCTGCTTACACAAACTATTTCAAGGGCTACTGCAGTGTTTACCCTGTGTGCCCTGATTACTACTGGCCTCCCGGCGCTCGCTCAAGGGAGCGATGGAATGGCTCCAGCACAGCAAGACCCCGAAGAGCAAATAAGTCAAAATGAAAAGCCGATATTGATCGCCGAGGCCACCTGCGCCACTTGCGGTACCGACATGGCACCACTGACTCTGCTGGCCAGCCAGGTACGAGAGAAAAACGCTTCTATCCTGACAGACAGCCTCTGGGGCAACCTTATTCTGGAGCTTGCGTACCAGCGCGACAAAGACCTGCAGAAGATCGCCAGGCGACTCAACCTGGTAAGCATAGGCACCATGGGTGCCATCGGAGGTATAGCCGGAGGCAGCCTGGCCCAGGGCATCGTGGCCATCGATACGCTAAATCCTCCCGATGGAAGAAAAGACAGCTACAAGCCTCTTGTCATAGGTACGGCACTGAGCGGAGCCACACTCCTGCTCTTTGCTTCGCGCCTGATTGCTAATCACAGCCTGAGCAAGCAAATAGCCAGCAAACAGGCCTCTATAAAAAAGCGCGTGGAGACAATCCTGGCACATATGGAAGGATGCGGCGCCCGTTGCGCCGACGCAAAGAAAGAGCTGACCGCGCTAATCGGGGAGCGAGCATGCCGCGAATGGGTGGAGCTCTACCAATCGAGCCACCAGGTGGCGACCACTAGTACGCGCCGCTTTTCACTGCTCAATATCCCCGGACACATGGACTGACAAATCCTGATGGAATTACCTATGCCAAGGCAAAATAAAACCTTCGCCGCCCTCATAACCGGCCTCCTTCTCACCGCGCAGATAGCAGCGTACGCCTGCGCCACCTGCGGCTGCAGTGAGGTCTGTCCATTGACGGCCATGGATAGTGAAGGCGGGCCGAAGAGCACGCTCCTATCCGAAAGCATCTGGGGCAATATCATCTTAAAAATGGCCTATGCCCGCGACCCTGAAATATTGAGGCTTAACTCCAAACTCAAAAAATTCAATCTAGGCTATTCGACGTCTCTGGCAGGCATCGCCGCCGGTACCATGGGCCAGAGCATCGTCAGTATGGCCACACTCAATCCCCCCGAAGGCGTCATCGACAGCTACGCGCCAGGCTCAGTCGGCCTAGGTCTGGGTAGCGGTCTGCTGGTGATTCTCGCAGGCGGGCCGATCATCACCCATCACTATAATAAAAAATTGAAAGCACGCCAGACTGAGATCAAACAAAAAGTGGAAACAATTTTGCAGCGCCTGGAATATTCCAGAGAAAATATCCCGGTTGATGCCGAAAAAGAACTGGCTGAGATTGTCGGCGAACGCGGAGCACGGGAGTGTGTACAGCTATGGCAGTCAAGCCATCAGTTGGCAGTGACGGCCGCGCCTCGAATTTCCTCAGCCGAAGATAAAGGCGAATTGCGTTAGCTTTTCGATGGTTTTTTCCGATTGAAAACCAGCCTAAAGAACCAATACATCAAGGCCTTTCTTATCCACTATATTTAGAAGCTTAAGTGCCACGCCACTAGGTTTCTTGGCTCCAGTTTCCCACTTCTGAAGAGACGAAGTGGCGATATTCAGATATCGAGCAAAGACAGCCTGGCTGGCCTTGCACCGGGAGCGAATAGCCTTGATCTGACGGGGTGAATAATTTGGCACCTCCGGCAAACAGAAGGAGTCGAATTCGCGCATGGTCTGCTGGTTGATGAGGCCAATTTCGTGGAGGTCGGCAGCAGCTTCATGCACGGCATCGAGGATACGACTTTGCTTAATACTGGTCGATGCTCGAGTGCTAGCGCTCCGCTTAGCCGGAGGCACTGCTCTCTTTGTTGCTTTAGCCTTGGTCGCCATGTCATTCCACCTCAATCAACACACTTTCTTTCACCGCCAGCTCTATCTGCCGGGGACTCATGGCCCTCTCACTTTTTGCAAAGACGTAAATGCATAACACGTTTTCGGCCGAGGCTTTATAGACTAGGATTGTTCGAAGGCCAGCGCTTTTGCCTCGGCCGCCCACGGCCACCCTCTTCTTAACAAGGTTACCGCCTAAATTGGCATCCCTTTTGGACTTCAGCAATTGCCATTTTCAAACTAGCGTCAGAGAGACCAGCTGAGGCCGCCTCTTTGGCGAAGCGCCGATTCTTGAAAATGCCCATATTTTCACTATAGCACTAAGTGCAATAGTTGTAAACAGCCACTATGTCTGGATGAAACATGTCCTAATTTACTGGCTGCAGTCCTGTATCGCAAAGGCCCTGGTAGAGCTCATCCCAAAACGGTTTGTACCACAGCGATTTCGGCCCTGACTTTTTCATTGAGGTACTCCATTTATTGGGTTCACAGTCCCTGACTCAGGACTTCAAATCACCCGACCACACTACCGCGAGCCGGACGATAAAACTCCGAGCCTTCTTTCCATGAAGGACGCACGTCCGAATTCGCCACCTCCAGACCGGTCAGAAACAGAAGCTGTGCATCTTCCACCATGCCGGAGAGATCCCAGTCCGGATGCACCTTGTCTCCGGCCTTATGGTAGCAAGAGGTCAAATATTCGATGCGCCGCTGCAGGGCATAACCCGGCGGCTGGTCGATGAAATCATCTCCAGGATTGAGAAAAAACAAAGCCGGGACACCTTTGCGAATAAACTCAAGATGGTCTGAGCGGAAGAAATATCCTTTGTCCGGTTCCTGGTCATCACCCATGGTGCGTCCCTGAGCAGCTGCATGTCGTTCGATTACTTCATCTAAATCAGAATGCCCACGGGCCACGCTTATCAAATTGCGGGTACGCCCCCAGGGATTCATGATGTCAAAATTGATCACAGCAACTGTGTTTTCCAGCGCCACGTGCGGATATTGGACATAATGCTGCGCCCCCAAAAGACCGTGTTCTTCCAGGGTGGTGAATAGAAACACCACCGACCGTCGCGGACGCACAGCCAGCAACGACAGGGCCCGCGCAATCTCCAGCACCACAGCCACGCCGCTGCCGTTGTCCAGAGCACCACTGAGAATTTCCACCTGACCATCTTTTTCTCTTTTGCCAAAATGATCCCAATGCGCGCAGTAAACCAGACACTCATGAGCAAGTGCAGGATCGCTGCCGTGCAGCTTTGCCACCACATTGCTGGACTTGAACTGTCGCATTGTATTTGAGACGCAGAGAGAGGCTTTTATCCCGAGGGAAACCGGTCGGAAGTCCCTGGTTTGTGCCGACGCGCGCAGAGCCTTAAAATCATGGCCACCCAGGTTTGCTACACGCTCCGCTCCGGAAGCCGATATCCAGCCTTCCACTCTAACGCGATCCGGATCGGGGGCCAGTTCAAAATTTTCACCACCCCAGCTTGCGACAACCACATCCCAACCGTAACCGGCCTGGGCAGTGTCGTGCACAATCAAAACGGCGGCGGCACCTTTTGCCGAGGCGATTTCAAATTTGTATGTCCAGCGGCCATAATACGTGAGCGCACGACCCTTAAAAAATGACTTGTCGAGTTGCGAAGGATCTTGCGGATCAGGCCTCGAAGGATCGCCAATCAGCATGACCACAGTCTTGCCGCGGACATCCAGATCCTTGTAGTCATCCCAATCGTATTCCGGTGCCACAATGCCATAGCCGACAAAAACCATTTCGTTATCGACCGACAGTCGCTCCTGTCGCCACTTACTACGCAAAACGACATCTTCCAGAGTGTTCAACTTGAGCGTTTGACCTTCAGCCCGGCGGAAGCTGGCCTCGCCGGTCATGGAAAGACCGGTCACATCCATGGACTGCAGATAAGTGCCGTGATCACCGGCCGGGGACAGATTCAATTGCTTGCACACGCCGACAAGATAATCCAGCGTAAGCGTCTCGCCTTCAGTACCTGGCGCCCGGCCTTCAAATTTATCCGAGGCCAATGTCGATATGTGCTCCAGGAGCTTTGCCGCCGAAATGCCGGCCAGGGAAGATTGAATAGCAGGCGAACCCATTGCGTAAATTCTCCGTACAGCTGAAACCCTTGACATAAGCGCCACACCAATATTGTCCTATGGTTTTGCCCCGAAATACCAGGGAACCAATGTTTCTCCGCACTGTCGATACAAGCGGCACGGAGTGTTAACGGTTTTGAGGAGAAAGTGAATCAAATGGTAGATGAAAAACCTATGAGAAAGATCATTCTGGTCGGCGGCAACTAT
>JAFEAV010000083.1 GCA_018266215.1 Cyanobacteria bacterium SZAS LIN-3
GGATCCTGGGGAATGAGGGCGATTTTGTTGCCCCGCACCTGGCGCATCTGCGATTCGCTCAGGTCGAGCAAATTGGTGCCGTCCAGCATGATTTTGCCGCCGACGATTTTGCCCGGCGGTGGCACCAGGCGCAAAATAGAAAGGGAGGTAATCGATTTGCCGCAGCCGGATTCACCGACGATGCCAAGCACCTTGCCCTTATCTACCGACAGGGTGACGTCGTCGACCGCGCGGGCCGAGCCAATCTCGGTGGGGAAGGCCGTAGCCAGATTTTGGATTTCCAGAAGGGCCATGGGTGTCGCTCGAATAAATCAGGGTCTGGGCTTGGTAATGTCCCCAAGCATTGATTTTAGACTAGTTTGGCAAGCATGATCGGGCCGGAGAATTTTTGTCTGAAATTCGCGCGCTATTTGCTGTAAATTAGGTGGTCTCAAAAAGGGAAAAAAATGTCCAGCGATAATGCTTCTCATGATGCGGGCGACGACGCCTCAAACAATCTGACCGGCAGCACCCGCGACATCTCGGTGCTGCAGCTTCTGACCAAGCTCGTCAAGGAGACCGACCGTCTGGTGCGGCTGGCTGATGACATCGACACCCATGCCTCCACGCCCCAGGCCAAGGCTGCCTTCAATCTTATCGGCGGGGAGGTCTCCAATATCCTCTCCATCATGAAGGGCTCGCTTGAGCCCCTGTACAGGCTCTACGACCTCGATCCCGGTATGAAAAATCTGGACCGCAACCGGCGCAATTCCACTATAAAGGAATTCACTGTCGCCACCGATCCCGATGACAGTTACGACGAGCAAACGCTCTGGAACGACATCAAAGCCAAAGACTGAAGGTTAGATGGCGCTCGGTGCGGCCTTGACCGAAATTTTGGGCATTGTTTCGCTCTGGTCCATCTTGCCGGCCAGGTCTTCCAGCTCCTTGGAGAATTTTGGTTCGCGTTCGCAGCGAGCCACCAGGCTTTTTAGATTGCTGAGAAATGGCTTGAAGTGATGGGAGCGCATCTCGTTATAGGCTTCGGTGAAGCTCCAGTGATCGTGCATGATGCGGAAGACGCCAATCAATGTGCCGGTGCGGTCTGCGCCCTGGCGGCAGTGCACAAAGACCGGCTGGTTGGCTGGTTTGGAGACAATTGCCAGAAATTTGGCCACATTACCCAGTGAAGGGTGCTCGAAGCCAAGAGGAATGTTTACGTAGTTGACGCCCAGCTGTCTGGCCACTTCCGCTTCCTTTTCGCAGGAGGCACCCTGGTAGCGCAGGTCGACGATGGTTTTGACACCACTTTTCGCCAGCTTTTCAATTGCTTTGTGCGAGGGCATCGCTCCGCGCCAGAGGCCGCTGGAGACTACCTGGAAATTGCCGATATCACTGGAAATCGTATCCAGTGTTGAGCCCGGCACCATCGTCTGCTGGATAGTTCTGGTTTCGACCGTTTTGCTCTCGACCGCAGTCACGGTCTCGCCCTGGGCTCTTGCCGGCAGATGGAGAGTAAGGGCCAGAACCATCGGCCATGCTGCAATTTGAAGAAAAGTCTTTGAATTCATCTAAAGTTTAGCGGTGCTACCACTGGCGGTGTCGCTGGAAGCCAGATTTAAAGCGCTACGTCCTCTTCTATTGAAAACTGTCATTGTGAGGCTGGTGTGAGCGCTCTGTTTGATACCGAATATATCCTTCGCCGCTACCTTGTATACATAATAAGCTGTCTATCATTTTGCGCAATACTATCACGTGCCCTTTCTTACATCAAACTTACAGGGCTCATTTAAGCCTTAAGGAAATATACTGAGCGCGTGACTGAAAGCCCCCCGACCAATGGAATTGCCAAGCAGTTCAGGCGTTTGCTCTTGCTGACGCGTGTGCTCTTTGTCGAATTTCGTGGCTTTTTAATTTGTTTCATTTTGGCGCTCACCCTGTCGACCGCCCTTTTTTATTTCCTTTATCCGCGTGTGCTTTTGCCGGGTAATAAATTCACCATCATGCAGTCGGCCTATTACAGTCTGCTGATGATCTTTTTCGAGAGTCCCCTCACCTACGTAGAAGACATGCGCCTGGCGCCGCTTTTCTTTCTACTGCCGATTCTCGGTCTGGTGACTATTGCCGAAGGTGTGGTGCACCTCGGTAATCTGCTTTTTCAACACAAACGTTATTCGAAGGAGTGGCAAAAGATGATTGCGACCACAATGGAAAATCATGTCGTCGTCTGCGGTCTGGGCAACGTCGGTGTGAGAGTGGTGCAGCATCTGCGCCAGTTTAGCGAAGACGTCGTGGCAATCGAGTCCAACCCCGAAGCGCGCTTCGTCAGCGAAGTGGCAAGTTATCAGGTACCCGTACTCTTTGGTGATGTGCGCGACGGCACCATGCTTGAATCGGCGTCAATCACGAAAGCCAAGGCTATCATCGCAGTCACCGATAATGATCTGGCCAATCTTGAAGCGGCGCTGACGGCGCGAGAATTGAATCCGAAGATTCGCGTCGTTATCAGAATGTTTGACCAGAAACTGGCCAAGAAAGTGCAGAACTTCATGGGCATCGAAGGTGCCTACAGCAGCTCGGCTCGCTCGGCCAGACTCTTTGCCCAGGCGGCAATATCCGGTGACATTTTGGATAGTTTCGAATTTGGTGGCACGGTAATCAATGCCATGCAACTTTTGATCGAACCGAACACCGCAATTGTCGGCGGTGTGATTGACGATTTGCGTAACAAATATGAAGTAACCATCCTCTGTCAGGAAAAGAAAGACGGCACGGTGGACTGGAACCCCGCACCAAGTAACGTCCTGGAAGTGGGCGACAAACTGCTGATTATGACCGACGTCGACGGCCTTAAACGCCTGGAGCCGGTAGGCCGCAAACTGGCGCTTCCCCGCGAATAAGCGCCGCCTAACAATTGTCAAGATGTATCAAACTTGCAAACAAGAGTTACATGAGTTCAAGGAACAACTTGAAAAGCTCGGATCAGGGTAACTTAGCGTTATCGAAGTTTTGATTTCGATTTCTGGTCTGTTTTTGATTTTTGTTTGGGGTGCAAGCGCGCTAGATGTTTGGGGCGAAATCCTTTAGCAATGACGATTATCGTGATCCCAGGCGGTTCGAGCGCCTGGCTCGAAAAATTGCCGCGAGCATGACGCGACCCTGGACAATCATGGAAGTCTGCGGCGACCAGACCCAGATTTTGTTGCAATACAACCTTTTTGATTTGTTGCCCAAACACCTCACTATCGCCCATGGTCCGGGCTGCCCGGTGGCTTCGGTGCCGGTGGAATTCTTCGATCGGGCAATTGCTATCGCCCGCGATCCTTCGGTGATTTTTTGCTCCTCACCCGAGCTTCTACGCATCCCCGGATCCGTCTGTGATCTGCTTGAGGTCAAGGCTCGCGGAGCGGATGTGCGTGTTGTCTACTCGGCCATCGACTGCATCAATATAGCGCGCTCCAATCCCGATAAGAAGGTAGTTTTCTTCAACGTCGGCTTTGAAACAGCCACACAAATGGATGCTCTGGCCGTCTGGCAGGCGCGCCGTTTTGGTGTGGAAAACTTCTTTTTATTGTCCTACCACGGTCAGGTGCCGGCGGTTTGCTCCGATATTTTAGGTCGGGAAAACAATGTGGTGGACGCCATTCTCGGACCGGGTCAGGCCTGCTGTATCAGCGGCTTTGATGAATACGAACAATTGAGCCGCCAGTACAATATGCCCGTCGTCGTCACGGGTTACGAGCCGGTAGACATTCTCGAGGGCATCCAGAAGTGCATCTCGATGCTGGAATCCGGTCGAGTGGGCGTGGAAAATCAATACAAGAGAGCCGTCACCCGGGCTGGCAATCCCGAAGCACGTGCTCTGATAAACGAAGTTTTTGAAAGCTGCCCCCGCGAATGGCGCGGCCTTGGAGTTGTCCCCGCAAGCGGCTACAGGCTGCGTCCGGCCTTTGCTAATTTTGACGCCGCCAGAGCCTTCTGCCCCGCTCTGGAAGAAGTGGATGAATACACCGGCTGTATTTCGCATCTGATCTGGCGCGGTCTACGCAAACCCACTGATTGTCCGGCCTTCGGCAAGTCCTGCAAACCGGACAGTCCGCTCGGTGCGACTATGGTTTCGGCCGCCGGCACCTGTGCCGCCTACTACAAATTTAAAAATCAGTAGAGCCCGCAAAACCGTCACGTTTTAGCCACGTTGCACTGCTCAGCCTGGCTCGCTATTTTATCGAAAAGCCGCGGAAAAACAGCCAGGGCAAGATGGTGAACAGGGCGATGATTGAAGCGGTTGTTGCCGCTGGTAACTTGTGCACGCGACTGAGGCCGAGATAGTTGAGATAGGCTGTATAGAGACCGGCGAGGAGTGCGCCGATGGGGAAGGGCCCCAGGCTGATCCAGGCGAAGAGGAAAGTCGCCTGACTGTAGGCAAGCACATTGAATGTTTGTTCAAATTTGCCCTGGCCGCCAAGTTTTTTAAATGTCAATTGCACCAAAACGGCTCCCACAGCCACTCCCAGAAATGCACTCAGGGTGCTGCCGATCAGCCACAGCGGATTGAGTTTGGCAATGGCCGTAAACAGTCCGGTCATGATCGATGTGAAAGCCAGGTAGATAAGCGGATCGTTGAGGCCGCCGACGAGCGACATATTGGCAAAGAAAAGCTGGGGTGAAGTCAAAACTTCTTTAGTGACAATGAAATAGTAAGTGGCCAGGCCGAATAGATCCCGGCTGCTGAGGCGCACGGAGGCCGGCAATTCGTCGCTTGGATTGGGGTTGAGGTTGGGCTGATTTTCATAGAAGCGATCCGAATTGCGCCCGAGGGCGCGCAACGCCGCCGCTCCGCGTTCTCTCTTTTCCGCCGGGATGGCGTCTTCGCTGTGGCCGTAACGTTTGTCTTGTTTGGCAATGTCCGAGAGCACTTCTTCCTGAAATGGCGAATAACGCGGGTCCGGCTGTCCGTCTTGATTGAATCCCAGCGGATTGTCGGGATTGAAGCCCCTGGCAAATTGCAGATCTTGCTTGGCCTGGGCTGCTTGATTGAGGTGCGCCTGGGCGTTTTGTTGATTTAGCTGGGCCTTTTGTTCGTCGGCAAAAAACTCGTACTGTGCCGCCGGTACAGGCGTCCAGGGCCGGTCCGGATCCGGGGCCGCAACTTTCAATGTCGGTGCCTGGGGGATAAAGTCAGTCTGTTTGTATTCGTGCCGCTCCTGCGCCGGCTGATTGGCCTGGTCGCCGAAAAGCTGCTTGCTCAGCGCAAAGTCACGCTTAATCGTAAAGGGCAGTTGTTTCATGCTCTGGGCGCCTTGTTGCTGCCCCTGTTGAGAAAAATTGAGGGGGAAATTGCCCACCGTCGGTGGTGCCTGGCTGTAAGGCGCTTGCGGCACAGGAGCGATAGCAGGCGGCAGGAGATTGCCGGTTGCGGCAAAAGCTCGATGGAGCGGCGCTGTGGTCGGCGGGGCCTGGTTGGCGTTGTCTGCAGGCTTGCCCTGGGGCCACTGCGGCTGGGTCCAGTCAGGTTTGGCGCTGGCCGAGGTAATGATCGGTGAGCCTGGTTTGCCTGTGTTTTTTTGACCCGGCAGAATAGTGGGCAAGGGCACATCCTTGTCGCTGGGTACAAAGCCGGCCTTTTCCTCCGCACTGGGCTCGGGTTGCGTTGGGGGAGTGAATCCCGGCTGCGCCTGCCCCGGATGGTAATAGAGGGGACTCTGCACTGGATTGACCGAAGCGGCGGCCGGAGCCGGTCCCGGCTGTTGCGGCGGCTGCGCCGGCGGGAATTGAGGCAGCTGCGGCTGCGGATACTGGGGCGGGTATTGCGGTTGAGGATACTGCTGTTGTTGCTGAGCCTGCTGCTGTGCTTGCAGTATCTGCTGCTGCTGAATGCGGCTCACGTCCAGGTTTGGCCCGCGATTGTGCTTGGGCTTTGATGGTAGCTTGAGCATGGGAGGGGCGTCGGGCTCCGGCTCGGGCGGTGGAGCCGTCGCTGGTGCAGGCTCGGCGGGCTTTTGCCCGGGCCAGACAGGGCCCGGTTGGAACGGTTGGTAGCCGGGCAAATGGGCAAAAAGGTCCGGGCCTTTTTTATCCGCGTCTTCGTTCTGTCCGCTGCCTTCTGTCACGCTCTTTCGAGCCCCTTGATGTCAACCTACTTATTAAGGCTCAAAACTCCCAGAGAAGCAAGTTTCGCTTTGATTTCGGGCAGGGCTTGACGGGCGGCTTCTTCTCCGGCCTTGATGCCGCGGAGGCCGTCGGATTTTTTACGTGAGACCAGTGAGATGCCGTCGGTATTGGGATGGATAACCACATCGGCGCCTTTGCACATCGGCTTATCGAGGCCGTTGAGCTCCAGTTTCAGCATACGGCGAGCGACGCTGCCGGCTTTTTTGAATTCTTTCAACGGAACCGGTTCCACTCTTTCGTCGATGTCGACAGCGATTACAAAATCGGCGCCCAGTTTACGGGTGTATTCGACCGGGACATTGGCGAGCACGCCGCCGTCGACAAAAAGATTGCCGTCAATTTCTACCGGTTTGCGCAGTCCCGGGACTGCCGAGCTCGCCTGCAGTGCGGTGCCGAGGTCGCCTTTTGTGAGCATGTGCTCTTCGCCGTCAATGAGACTGAGCGAAATGGCGGCAAAGGGTCTGTCGAGATTTTCAATGTTGCGTTTGGCGGGATCCACCATGTTGTTGCAGAAATTGCGGAACTTTACGCCTTTGTAGAGGCCATCGTAGGCTTTGTGTCCAACCAGACGCGGCAGCACCATAATTGGTGCCACAATAATGCGCACCGTCAGTGGTACCGTCATGAAATTTTTCATCAGCTTGGCGTTGGAAAAATCATCTTCCAGTTTGTCCAGCGGTACGCCCGCCGAATAGAGGCCGCCAACAATAGAGCCGATGCTGGTGCCGGCGATCATGTCGATGGGAATGCCTTCAGCCTGAAGTACTTTTAGCACACCTATGTGGGCTGCGCCTCTGGCGCCACCGCCCCCTAGAGCAAGGCCGATGCGAGGACGGTGAGCATGGGCTACCGTGCCGGCGAGACCGCTGCTTGCGGTTGTCGTTGTAGTAGTCGTCGTCGTGGAATCATCGGCCAGGGCTACCTGTGCGCCTGTCAAACAGATGGCTAGCGCGCTCATCAGTGACAGAGTGCGGGACAATTTCGTGACGAACATAAAACAGACCTCGGTTGTAAAGCGGCAGCGGGACGCATTCGGATTGATTTATATGACCAACCGAGATTAATTCTAACAGTTTCGCTCTTGTCATTGTTGATTGTGGAACCAATCCTCTTAATAGCTCGTCGCAACCGTTTGTGAGGTTTTACGAGTCATTTCTTAATAACCTCTCGGGCAATTGGGGACCCTAACGAGTATTGTGTCTTTGAAACTTGTCAGGCATAATGATTGCGACCTGAAATGGCGCCCTAACTGCGGTCTACTGTTGTATAAGGCGCACATATCTAAGAGGTGTAGCAAATGGCATCACGTGCAGTACTAAGAGCTAGCGATCCCGTTGTGGGCAAAGGCATTCTTAAGAACGCTGTTATAGAGCTGGATGGCAAGCGCCAGGTGCGTTCCGACGCCCGCACCAAAGAATTGAAGCGCCCTGCAAAAGAGCGCGATATGACCGACGGATATCTTGCCTTGATGCGCGACAGCACGCTTGCCGGTCGACACGTCTCTCGTAATTTTATGAAGGATGAGGACGATTATGATTCGGCCTCGGCCTCTCGTCTGCGCATGGTCGGTAAGCTGCGTAAGAAAGAAAAATGGCTGATGTGGAAGTATCTTTTCCACGATCTCAACCGCGCGGTTGCGGCTTTCTTCTCGCGTATAACGCCCTCGCAATTGCTCAAGCCCCAGACCAATAATCTCAATTACGAAGAAGAACTGGCTAAATATCTGCAGCGTGTAGAGCTACAGCAGGACGCAGTCCAGCCGACCTGCTCGCGCTAACAGCCAGACTCTTTTATTGAACGCTTTTGAGCTTGTTTAACAGGCCTATTGTTGCTTTGCCAGCCGGCGCCTTGGGCCCGGGAAGGCCGTAGCTGCTTGGCTGGTAGTCGGGATCGTGCCTGTATCCCAGCTCGTTTTCAAAGATTCTCTTGTCCAGCTTGAAGGCGTCTTCCCCGACGGAGAGATCTCCGCTGAAGGGCGCGCCAAAAAGGACGACCAGGTACAGATTGAGTGATATCAATAGCGATACCATGGCCGTCATAGTTATTTGCGCTTTGGCATTTTCCAGCCCGAAGAAATATGTAAAAACAACGGTGACGATGCCGCCGATGATGAGCACAGTCCACTCTACACCCGGCACTCCATAGCCAGAAATATTAGTGCGCGCCCGCCGACTGTCCCAGACCTGACATGTTTCCTGCACCAGGATTGGATAGATAGCCTTCTGATTTTCAGTGGTAGGCTCAAAATCGGACACTTCACGAATCAGTTTGATCGCCGCTTTGCGCGCCGACATTGTGATTTCACCCTTAGCCATGGCCGGCCACTCTTTTGTCAAAAGGTCATTGCAGTAAAAGTTGCAAAGCTCGTGGATGGCCTTCGCCTTGTCCGGCGGCAAGCGGTCAGCCAGCATAAAGACATCGGCCAGACTGTTCGCCTCAGACTCGACGATGTTGCGCGCTTGCTGAAACTTGGTCATCGAGTCGACGACGACCAGGCCGAGCAAAACCGCATACATTGTGCCGACGACGGACAGCAGGTAGCCGCCGACTTCATGCCCCTTGCGCAACTCCTCCAGACTGAACTGTTTTCGCACAAAGAGCAGTCCCGCCACCGAAAGTAGGGTGACTCCGACAATAACAGTGGCGCCGATTGGGTAGGAATCTATGCTCATGGGCACTAGTGTGCAACCAATTGCGCATTAGTTCAAGATGGCGGGGCAAGATTTTATCGCTGAGGTAATCGTCGCTCAGCTGAACAGATCGATCAGACGATCAGTAACGCCGCTTATTTCATCATGGGCGACGGTCAGCAGAAAGACGACGACGCAGGTGAGTACGATGGAATAAAAGAGCAGGGCTGCCATTGGCCTAAGGTCTCCAGGACTTGTGACGGTCTAAGTATCTTGCCAAGAGGTTTAAGGTCGGGTTAAGAGAGGCCCTGCTGTAAAGGAAAACTGCTTAATCTCTACTTCTTCGCGGCCGGCTGGCCGGAGCAATCCTTGCAAACGCCGAATATTTCGAGCACATGGCTGCGAATCTGAAAGCCGTAATTTGTGCGGATGCTGTCTTCAAATTGCTCTATAAGGCATTCGTCCAGGTGCACGCTCTTGCGGCAGTTTTCGCAAACCAGGTGATGGTGATGTTCGCCGGGGGGCACAAGCTCGTAACGGCGCTCGCCGTCACCGAGGTCAACTGCCTGCACCAGCCCCAGACCCACCAGGGACTCAAGGGAGCGGTAAACGGTGGTCAGACCGGGCGCGCTTTCGTCTTCGGTGCGCATCAGGCCGTGGATATCCTGGGCGGAGGTCAGGTCGTGGGAGCGTTCCAGATATTCAAGGACCTTTTTGCAGCCCTTAGTCAACCTGAGGTTGGGGCTCAAAGTAGTGCTCTGACCGTGTCCGTGGTGTTCGTGACTGTGACTGTCTTCTGCCATTGTCCTTGCCCGAGATTGCCTGATTTGTACGCGCTATAACAAGGTAAGGATAACAGAAATGAGCGTGGAACTAACTTCCGGTGACAAGTTGAAATACTTTGTCGCTGGCCAGGGACTTAACAGGCATCACACGCACCTGGTCGCTCAGCCTGTAGGCTTTTTCTCCCGGATAAATTATGGTTACTTGTTCCAGTCCTAAATCTTTTAATGCCGTATTAATCGATGGTGTTATCCGTGGTGCATCAGCCTTTTTATATTCGACGCCATATTTTAAATTGTCCTTTATTAGAAGTAGGTCCAATTCAGCTCCTTGATGCGTGGCCCAAAAATATGCCTGGTCAATATCAATTGCTTTCAATGTTTCTTCCAGGGCATAGCCTTCCCATGAAGCCCCACTTTTGGGATGATCTACGAGATTTTTCATTGTTCGAATATCCAGTAATTCATGCAACAGACCGGAATCTCGCAAATAAATCTTGGGAGCTTTGACTTGCCTTTTCTTTAGATTTTCATGCCATGGTTTTAGTTGCCGCACCATAAAAAGGTCTTCCAGTAAATCTAGATATTTTCGCGTGCTTGTCTCTCCAACACCAAGTGAGCGTGCCAGCTCAGCGGCGTTCCATAGTTGACCGTGATAGTGCGCCAACATTGTCCAAAATCGCCGCAGGGTGCTGGCCGGGATGCGAGGTTGTAGTTGCGGCACGTCGCCTTCTAAAAATGTGCGGATGAAGTTTTTACGCCAGGCAAAACTGCTGGCTTCTGAATTTGCCAGATATGACAATGGAAAGCCGCCGCGAAGCCAGTGTTGCCCTAGCTGTTCGGGGCCGACGTCGCTCACGCTGAAGCCCGCGAGCTCTACGATCTCAGTGCGACCGGCCAGCGACTCAGACGACTGTTGCAGCAGATGCAGTGAGGCGCTGCCCAAAATGAGAAAACGCCCCGGCGTTCGGTCTCGGTCAATAAGTACTCTTAAAATTGGAAACAGGTCAGGCCTGCGCTGGATCTCGTCAATGACGATCAGGCCATCCAACTCGGCCAGGGCTGTCATCGGTTGCTCAAGTCTGGCCAGGCTGATGGGATCTTCAAGGTCGAAATAATTGACAGAAGCTGGCGTGACCAGCTTTCTGGCCATGGTTGTTTTGCCGCATTGGCGAGGCCCTATCAGGATTACCGCGCTACTGCGGCTTAGGGCCGTTTCTAAATGGGCTTGAGCCTGGTGACGGTTCAGGAGCATATTTAAAATATACCATGAAATTCCTCGTTTAGCGCGGGGATTTTCATGGTATGTTATGGTAAAAATATTGGTAAATTCAGAGTCTTGAGCGCCAGTAGCGTTTTTCCAAATTTCTGAAGTTCGGGACATCGCAGATGGATTGCAGATAGTACGCCAGCTTCAATAATTCATCGTCGTCGAGGTCGCCTTCAAAAGGCTCGACATAAACTGCGTTGCCGTAATGCTTTTGTACTTTGCGCGGTTCGTCTTCCAGAATGAGAACGCGATCGAGATCGAATCCCTGGCGCCGAACTTTTTTCAAATCCTTGAGGAAGAAGTGGTCCTGCTCTACATAGTCCACGCGTCTGGTGCATTTGCTTCTGTCCCAGACAAACAATGGTTGCGTCTTTTGTGTAGCCATCAAAAATTTGACGATAGCGGCGAGATATCCGCGGGTAGCCGATGACCAGACTGCCAGATCGTAGTGCTCACTGACTGTAGTGAGAAACAGCTCTGCATGCGGGCGCACGTAAACGTGGAAGATGCCCACGCGCAAGTCGCACTGTCTGGCCAGTGGTGCTTGTTTGCTGTGGATAATCGTCTCGTCTATGTCGAGAATGAGCAGTGGTTTTGGTGGCACTTTTCGCTTGCCTCTTTGATGATTCAGAGAATCATCAGTTCCGATTTTTCGTTGCGCTCGGTGTCTTCAATGTACAGTCTTTTGCCGCCGTCGATGCGCTCGTCAATCAGTTGATACAGTCTCAGCGCCTGTCGAACAAGCGCTGTTTTGCTTATGTCCTTTTTGGCGGCGAGATTTTCCAGAATAACCATTTCCTGATCAGTCAGGTTTAAGGTCATGGTCTTTTTACATGGCATGGCTCGTTTCCCCCTCTTAAAAGCCATTCTAGCTGATGTGGCTATAAAATAGCTATAATTTAGCTATTTAGTGAGTTGGCCCGGCCGGCTTTTCTACTTATATATTGATCTTTTGTGGCAGGGGGCGGACCTGGCGGTGAAGCCAAGCAGGTGGAGCGCCGCCACTGGTGGGATTTTTGCTTGCTGGTTTAAGAATCCGTTTCAATCGATGCCCTCCGCCCGGGCGTCTTGCAAGGGCGTGATACACTAAAAGTTCGCAAGGGCGATTAGCTCAATGGTGGAGCACCTCGTTTACACCGAGGGGGTTGGGAGTTCGAGTCTCTCATCGCCCAAGACTTATGGAGAGCGGTTTTCGAAAGGAAACCGCTCTTGCTTTTGGGGTAGGCAAAATCGACGATCTTCTATACATCTTCTATTCAGAAGAGAAATTTTGGGGAAGGAATCGCGGTATGAAAATTCACTCGGATTGTCTTTGATGGCTGACCATTGTTGTCGCAGCGGCCTTGGCGAATAAATGTTATTTGGGCGAGCTGTTCAGCAGACCTATTGGATAATGCTTTTATGCTCACTTCCGAAGAACGTCTAATTGCCATCATACAAAACAGAGTCGGTCGGCATTTGCGGGTCTCCCCGCAGTCGTCAATCGCGATGGACCTTGGTCTTGACGGATCTGATGCTTATGAGTTGATTGCGGAAATTTCCAAAGAATTCAATGTCGATTTTTCCGATATCGACAGTCAATACTTCAACGATGACTTCACACTTTCTGCAGGATTTGCTTTCCTTGTGTTATCCCCCGTTGTATGGCCGATGATGTTTCTTCTCGGGAAAGGAAAGAAAAAGGAACTTTTCGTTTCAGATTTACTTGATGCGGTAGATCGAGGATATTGGTTAGCGCCTGACAGACCGGCGTTATTTCCATGGCAAAGAAAAAGAATCAGTTACAAGTGAGTGTTCATGGGCACTTTGTGTTTTCGAAAGCTTTATTGTAGAACTCGTGTCAGTTTCGAAAATGTTAGTCGTGTGCCTTGAAAGATAGGCATGAATAACTTGCTCTTTTCTATGTATTGGAGAGATGTTGTCGAACGTGACTCGTCATAGGATAAACAATCATCAGATGGACCTGGCAAAACTGCGAACTGCCGAGTAATGGTTTCAGAACAGGTTGATTAGAAGCCAGATATTGCACACTTAGCATATTAATTCTATAGCCGATAGACAACATTTCCAAAATATCGGGGCTGAAAGGGTTTACAGACTTTTGCTCTTCAGATAGTCTGTTCTTAGATGCAAGAAATTAGTTCTTGATTGATCATTTGGTAGCAGTGCCAATGGTTTCCCGTGACTGGCGGGCTCGAATTTTTCAATTACATCTGGAGTCACGCTACCTCAGGTATCCTTGTCAGTCTCCAGTGGTGATGGTTGTATATATTGAACTCAGGTCGCAAGCAGCGGCTGAGTCTCTGCGGTCAGTTTTCGGGTCTTGTTTCCATTTTTTAGAGTAAAGGGTATTGAATTTGCATTTTGTTAGAGCGTCCCTGATCCGGGCGCTGGTGCCAGTTTTGTGCGGCTTCTTCTGTGTTCTTTTTTCGACCGGAGCGGCGATGGCGACGAATCCGCCAGGCCTTGGAGCCGGTGATTGGACTTCGGTTGGCCATTTGGATTATTACGCGCATAATCAGCGGTACGTCACTATGACTGCCGATGCGGGCGCCACGATCTACTACACCACCAACGGAACAAATCCCACCACGGGCAGTACCGTATATAGTGGCGGGACAACTGGAGTGCTCATCCCCAATCTTACCACAGTGAAGGCCATGGCTAGTCTGTCAGGGGTGAACAGCGCTGTAACGACGACGATTGTGAATTACGACGTGCCCAGGAAAAATCTTCAGCTCTGGCTTACACCCGACAATATTGTCACCAGCGGCTCGAACATAACCGGATGGAACGACATCTCAGGCAATGCCGTTTTGGTCAGTCAGGGTACTTCGGCGAATCAGCCCACCGTCGTTACCAATTCCCTTTATGGATATCAGGCTGCTTCTTTCAACGGTGCAACAACTAACTCGTCATACCTCACCGTTACTCAGGCTTCAACAGTTACTCCGTTCTTAAACGACTTGACCGGTGGTGTGTCGATATTTGCGGTGGTGAGTCCTCTGACCTCGGCTGCGGCCAAAGCCCTCTTTTCCTGTTCTAAAACGGGCGTGACCGATTTGACCGCTCTCTCGACGAATGGCACTAACGCCATCTTTGATGCAAACAATGGTGTCACCGCCAGTAACGTCACGACGACGACCGGTCCGGTAACGGTCGGCACCTTCCAGACATTGGACGCTGTCCATAACGGGGCAGCCTCCGCAAAGATCGACGTCGACGGTGCGATGATCACTACTGGCACGGTTCAGAATCTGGCCAATACCACCAGGCCGGTGACCTACATCGGCGGGAACAATGCCCTTAGTTCGACAGCCTTCTGGGGAGGTAAGCTGGTAGAGATGCTGGTATACGGACGCGGGCTTTCTGCCAGTGAAGCAGCGTCAGTATCTGCATATTTAGCCAACAAGTATCAGGTCGCGACTTCGCAGTCCACGCCGACGCCAATAATTAGTGTGGCGACGGGCACGCTGAGTGCGCCGACGAATGTGGCAATCGCTGCACCTCCGAACGCAACAACGTACATAACTTTCGACGGAACGGCACCAACGCCGAGCTCCCAGGTCTATAGTCAGCCGGTAAGAGTAAATTACAGCTTGACCCTGAAAGCTATGTCAGTCGCCAATGGAGTACAGAGCGCGGTGGCCACGTCCGTATACACATTGGACTCGACGAAGTATCCAGCTCCAGATCCGGCGAATACTTCGGCACTCCAGATAAATCTTCAACTGCCAACGGTTTCCGTTCCGCAGTAACAACCCTGTCGAGAAATTAACTCGGCAAACGCATCAATCAAATCTCAGAATCACGCAAAAGGCAATCAGCGCAATGATCAAGTCACCCCGCAAAATGACTTCCTACAGAATGGCAAGAAAGGCAGTAGCAACAACCCTAGCTTTTTTGCTTACCAGTTTGAATGTGCCGATGGCATTCGCTGAAACGGGCACGACAGTCCCAGCGCGCAAACTTCAGACGGCCAAAATTCCGCCGGCACCGCAACCTAAGGGCGGAGTCAAGCTCGGTCCAAAAGAATTTCATCCATTTACGCCTACTTTGAACTTTTCCAGCGACCCGACGGATCTGGAGATTACGTCGGTTGCGATTTTGCAGGAACCATTAATTCCCATGTCTGGCCCGGCTCAGGCGGGAGAGAATCAGGCTCTGGTCAAGGCGATTCAGGAATTTAAGTCAAAAGAGGACCTGGAAGATCTATCCGCTTTTGAAAACTTCCTGTCGGCTTTTCCCAAATCACGGTGGAAGCCCTCCCTCGAAACCAACATGGGAGAGATGCGCTATTTGACAGGTTACCCTTCGGCGGCGTTGGCACTATGGCGCTCGGCCTGGGCGGCATCAAAAGATGAAACAACTCAGCCTCAGCAGACAGTTGCCAGCCATGCAGTCGGCGACTTACTCATGCTTGATTCGCGCATTGGCGATATGGCCGAGCTCAAGCAGTTATTTGAAGAAATAAAAGGGCATCCCTTCTATGGCAGTGATGAACAGAAGGTAAATTCGGCTCAGCAGAACTACAGGGCGATGAACTCGGCTCCCGAAAAATCCTTTTGCTGTGGCCCGTATGCACTCATGAACGTGCAAAATGCAGTGAATAAGACGCAGAAGTTCGATCCAATCTTTAAGAGTGCTGCCTCAACAAAGTCTGGGACCAGTCTTGCGCAGTTGGAAACTTGGGCGAACAAAGCTGGACTAAAATATAGAGCAGCAAAGAGAGAGAAAGGCTCAGAAATTCTTACACCGTCTGTGATGCACTGGGGCGTTTCTCACTTTGGGGCACTGTTGTCAAAGACGGGCGACAAGTACGTCCTCCAGGACCCAACTTTTGGAACGGAATCGCATAGGAATCTGTCGCAGAAAGCAATCGATGCCGAATCCGACGGGTATTTTCTGATATCTAGTGATGCAAAACTTCCGTCCGGCTGGTCTTATGTTGGTAAAGACGAAGCCCAGAGGGTTTGGGGCAAAGGCGTTCCTAATACCACAAATGGTGGTGCCACCGGAGTTTGTTTTCCTCATTGTTGTTTGATTCCTGCTCTTTTTTGCTGCCCTTGTTCACAAAACGGAGGAGGTCCCCAGATTGGTTGTAATCCGATGACCCAGCCGTCAGCACAAAGCCTGCAAGCCACATTGAATCTTTTCGATACGCCTCTTAGCTATGCGCCGCCAGTTGGCACCAAGATGGATTTCTTCTTCAACTATATACACCTCCAGACAGACCAGCCGAGCACCTTTACGTTCACGAATCTCGGTCAGAACTGGAATTTCAACTGGCTTTCGTATTTGACTGTCGATCCGACAACTTCCGACGCCACTGTCCGGCTTATGGGTGGCGGCTCTGAAATCTATTCTTTCAGTGGCGGCTCTTACCCGACACCAGCACTTGTGACACAGGCGGTGCTGGCTGGTTCGGGTACCAGCTTCACGCGTACCCTTCCCGACGGCACTGTACAAACCTTCAACCAGGCCGATACTGCCACGCCGAAGCACATCTTCATGACGCAGCAGAAAGATCCGCAAGGTAACAGCGTTTCAATCGCATACGATGCAAATTTCAGAATTACCTCTATCACAGATTCCCTAGGCCAAGTCTCAACCATAGCTTATAAATCGAACACAGTTGGAAACGTTGGCTTTTATAAGATCGCATCAGTCACCGACCCGTTCTCAAGAGGATGTTCCTTCAATTATGATCCCACAACAAGTTATCTGACGTCCATTACCGATGTGATTGGGATTGTTTCATCTTTTGCGTACGACACAGGTTCTTCCTTTGTTTCGCAGCTCAAGACTCCTTATGGCGTGACTGCTTTCTATCAATACATTCCTGGTGTTGATATCGCCACCGGAAGTGGAAAACCTGCTCAGGGGCTCAAGTGTGTTTTTCCTGATGGATCTTCGACTGTTGTTGAAAGTTGGCTCGGTGAATTAAAGACGACGTTCTTCTGGGACCGGCATGCAATGCAGCTGTATCCGCAGGAAGCGAATAATGCTGATCCAACAACGTATACTCACGCGGAAAAGCAGGAATGGACGTATAACATAGCGAAAGTGTGGTCTGAGCCGACACCACAGAATAAGACTCACCCGCTTGAATCAAGTCAGATCTTTTATACCTATGCCGGACAGTACGGCAATTCTCCTGACTATGTTGGAAATATCAACAAACCCAGTTCTACATCGCGAAGTCTGGGCAATCCGATCAACGTCACCACTCTTACTGGAACTGTAACTCCCGGCGATACCATTTCCGTAAACGCCAGCAATCAAGCTCTTGTCACTACGAGCGCTTTCATTGCCGGTGACACGCTTCAGTCGATTGCAGCTAAAGTTGCAGCAACGGTAAATGCCAGCTCAGCGATGCAGGCGGTCGGCGTTACTGCGGTCGCCGCTGGCAATACAATTTCGTATCATTCAGACAACGCCCTGGTGAAAAGCTACGGAGTCTATTCCAATCCTTTTGGCTCTGCAAGCGAACTTGTTTCTACGAAATCAGCTGGCGTAAATACTGCCACCGTTACGATAGGCGGCACTCCTTTTACCGGTGACAAGGTGCGGTTGCAGGTTTACACTCCTTGGCCATATCACTACGAAACTATGGATTATACGGTCGTTGGCGGTGACACACTGAATTCAATTGCATCCGGTCTGGCAGCCCTGGTAAATGCCGACAGCTATTTGGCTCCTTATGGAATTTCAGCAACAGCTGTTGGTCCTATAGTCTATCTGAGAACTTACATATTGGAAGTAGGGTCTCCTCCGTATCAGACAAGCATTGTCCCTGCTAGCGGAGGCGGAACCGAGACGATAGCGGTTTCCGATGTGCGGGACGGCTCTGTTCAGCTCGAAACGGCACAGTACAATTCGATTGGCAAAATAACCCAGTCAGTCGATGCTCAGTGTCGCACAGTGTCCTACGATTACGACACAAACAAGATTGACTTGTTGCGAGTCAGGGAAACTCAGGGCGCAGACAATTTTCAAATAGGGGCCTGGACATATAACTCCGCTCATCTCCCGCTGACCTCCACAGATGGTTCGGGTCGAGTAACTCAATACAGCTATTTGAATTACACGAATCAGATCCGAACTATTACCGATGCGAATTCAAATGTGACCACGTTTGTATATCCAGAGACAACAACTGCGACGGTCGGCGGTACAATCTCAAATAATTTTCTCCAGACAATCACAGTATTTGATGCTGCATTGCCGGGTGGACAGCAGGCCGCCACGTTCACCGAACATACCGGTGACACCACTACCACTATTGCGGCGGGGCTAGTTGCGTCAATTAACGGTAACGCAAACTTGCAGACCGCCGGGATAACCGCTACTAATGCGGCTAACGTGATAACAATCACGTCGACCTCAGCCAATCTAACCACCTACACCTCGACGGTGACGGGCTCCATTACCATAGCTCTTGGTGCGACCAAGTATGGATATCTGTCAAAAATTGACGGCCCACTAGCTGGCAGTCAGGATGTGACGACGTTCACTTATGATGGTTACGGCCGCGTTTACACCGTAACCGATTCAGAGGGTTACACTCTGACATTCAGCTATGATGCCGCTAACAGGCCAACGCAAACCCTTTATCCAGACGGCACGACCGAACAGACTATCTATTCAAATCTCGACCCGGCAATCACGATCGACAGGCTTGGTCGCTCGACACAGAGAGCTTATGACGTTATGGAGCAGGTGAGCTATGAAGTCGATCCACTAGGAAGGAAGACTCAATATACATGGTGTACCTGCGGCTCACCCGTGACCTTGACCGACCCCGCCGGCCACGTCACGACCTGGCAGCACGATCTGCAAGGGCGCACGACGAAAAAGACCTACCAGGACACCACATTTTCTACCTATTCCTATGATCCTGCCGTGGGGCGCCTGGTGTCGTCGACCGATGCGTTAAGCCAGACGAAAAATTACTCGTATTATCCGGACGATTCTGCGTATCAGACCAGCTATGTCGGAGCTATTAACCCAACATCGGTAATCACGAGAAAATGGGATCCGAATTACATGCGTCCGGCGTCCATGCAAAATGATTGGGGAACAATTTCTTATACCTATAATCCCTATATCGTGCCTGGAGGCGCCGCCACTACGGGTGGTGGTCGACTGCAACTCGTTCACAACACGGCAATTGCAAACTCAGATACCACCTACTCCTATGACAATTTAGGAAGGACCACCAACAGGTCGATAAATGGCGTAGCCAATTCAGATACCTGGACGTTCGATGCGATGAATAGGGTTACGGCGGAAACTAACACACTTGGCTCGTTCAATTACGCTTATGTCGATAATGTGGCCGGTTCATCAAAGGGCACCACCAGGCTTGCGTCAGTCACTTACCCGAACAGCCAGGTGACCAATTACAGTTGGTACCCCACTGTGGGAGATGAGAGACTTCAACAAATCTCGAACCGCAAAACAGCTACCGGAGCGACAATTTCTCAATACGGTCAAGTCTATGACTCTGCTGGTCAGATTACTCAGTGGCAGCAGCTCCAGAACAACCAGAGTTTGGCTTACAGTCTTAGCTATGACCAGGCCGGGCAACTCTCCGGCTCACAAGCTGGCTCTGGCGGACCGTCTACCTCATATCTCAGGCAAAACTATTTTGCTTATGACTTGGCCTCAAACAGAACAGGCTCTCAGCAGAACACGGTCGACAGGATTGGCCTAGGTGGAACGGTCACTACGGGTAACACTCTGACCGTTACCGTGAATAACTCCGGTTTGACCGGCGGCACCCAGGCTGTCTCTTATACGGTCGTCGGGGGAGATACTTTGACAACAATAGCCACCAAACTGGCGGCGGCTTTGACCTCAAACTCCAATCTTCAGACGGCCGGAATAAATGCTACGTCAAATGGCGCTGTTATCAACGTCAGGTCCTCAACCCCGAACCTCAGCACTTATGTGGGTTCGACCAATGGCGGCGCAACCGAGACTGTTTCTATCGGCGTGACTGGGAATTTTGTTGAGAATGCTGTCATCGGTGGGACAAAGACTACAAGTAACACGGTCACCATCTCGGTTATCGACCCAGCCCTTTCCGGTGGTAAGACCGATATCACCTACACTGTATTGGCAGGAGACACCTTGGCCACAATTGCAACAGGACTCAAAAATGCTATCAATGCAAACTCTGGACTAACCGCTGCCGGTATAACGGCAACGGTTGTTGGGACAGTCATTTCCATTAAATCGACGTCGGTCAATGCCACCACTTATGCTCAATCGACCAGCGCAAGTGCCACCGAGACAATCGCCTTGTCTGTAAATCAGAATGGGCCACAGACGATCGCTCTTGCTGGCACTAAAACGACAGGAAACGTAATAACCACAACTTTCTATGACGCTGGACTTCCTAGCGGATCGCAGGCAATTGCCTACACGGTCTTGGCCGGAGATACGCTCACTAGCATCGCGACGGCAATGGCTTCAGCTATCAATGGAAATTCCAACCTGCAAAATATTGGGGTGAGCGCGTCTTCCTCGGCAACTGTCGTTACGGTGCTTTCAAATTCTATTAATGCAACAACCTTGAGGTCGACTGCGAACTCCGGGGGAACGGAGGCAGTGCTGGTTAATGTTCCGGCAAATGGAACTGAAACTGCTTATATCGGGGGCACGAAGACCACCGGAAATGTGTTGACTCTAACGGTATATGACGCTGGTTTGGCCACCGGCTCACAGGCTGTCACTTATACAGTATTGGCTGCGGATACGCTGACGACTATCGCGACTGGCCTGGCTGCGGCGGTCAATGGCAACGCCAATTTGACGGCAATCGGCGTTTCGGCGACATCGTCTTCTCAGGTGATTAACATTAAATCCACCTCCGTTTATCTTACTAGTTACGCGCAGTCCGTCACCGGTACCGAGACAATCACGCTGGCACCGGCTGCGAGCGCGTCGCTTTACGGCTACAACAACGTGAACGAGTTGACCAGCATCTCTAGTGGTGGGTCGGCCTTGTTTCAGGCCAATGCAAACAAAGCCCTAAAGTCAGCGACGGTCGCCGGCAGTGCTGCACTTCTCAACTGGTCGCAAACTTTTTCTGGCAATGCGACGCTGAGCAGTGGAGCCAACACGGTTGCGGTCACGGCAACCGACGGTGTGCCGAACGTCAAATCAAATAGCTACCAAGTTGTTGCCAAAGGACCAGCAAACGCAACTCCGACCTACGACGCCAACGGAAACATGACGAGTGACGGCACCAATTCTTTCAGTTGGGACGCCGAAAATCGTCTGACCCAAATCACATATCCCGGCACTGGAAACAACACCCAGTTCACGTTTGATGGATATAGCGGTCTCGTCAAAATTGTTGAAACGACTAGTAGTTCAGTGACCAGCACAAAACAATTTATAAGATGTGGTTCAAAAATATGTGAAGAGCGTAATGCCGGAGGGACGCTGGTAAAACAATTCTTTCGTTGGGGGCAGACTATTAGCGCCACTAATTATCTGTACACAAGAGATCACCTAGGCTCGATACGCGATATGACAGACTCTTCCGGCGCTATCCAAGCACATTACGAGTACGATGTGTGGGGGCAACCGACCAAGACTGCCGGAGCTTTAGATGCAGATTTTGGTTATGCTGGTTATTATGCGCATCAGCGCAGCGGGCTGAATCTGACAGTCTATAGGGCCTATAGTCCTTCACTGGGGAGATGGATTAATAGAGATCCAATGGCAGAATTCGATGGAGTTAACCTCTACACATACTGCGCAAATGGTCCCACGGAGGCAGTCGATCCCAACGGAACATTCCTAGTAGTAATTGTATTGGGAGCTGAAGTACTGCTAGGTCCTGCCGAAGTCGCCCTCTTAGGTGCAACAGCCATTGTCGCGGCTGGAGCGTTAGGGGAAGCCATTGGTCATGGTATAAGCAGCCTCGCCATGGGACATAAACAAATCAATCCATCTACCGACCTCAAGACGGAAATTGGGGTAGTCATAAATCAAACCGGACGTGGCAGTGTATGCTGTTGGTTAGCAACCCAGAAAAAGGCTGCAGAAGCAGCGAAAAAAGCGACCCCAAAAAGCAAAAAGGCTGAAAGAGCAATCTTGTCAGCGAGGATAACTGATCTGAGGAGAGCGGAAAAGGCCTATGGATGCATAACAAGCAGCCTGGACGTTGATGAACCAGAGTAGTTACGATTTTCAATAGACATGAGCGTATCGGACAATCGGGAAGTGCAATGCCAATACAGTTATTGAGTACAACCTTCCGCGAGGCTCTTGGCATCATTGATAAGCAGTGGCCTAACGCGTGTGACTATTTTTTTGTCATGCATCCTTTTGAGAAGCTCCCCACGGATTTTGAGAGTCTCGTTCTGCTATTACCCAAGAAGTATCGCAGGGCTCTAACATTAACCAACATCAACGCTGAAATCGGCAACCTAAAGTCGGCGTCTGTAGAAAGCCTTGTCAAGATGGCAATTTTAGATTACCTGAACAATGAAGATTTCTTGCCATCTCTTATCTTGCTGCAAATGAGAACCGATCGAATAGTTTTCGATCAAGCCTGCGATTTGTGTAAGAGCTTAGACTCGAGTTCTCGAGCGGTCGGTGTAATGCTTATGCGAGATAAACTGGGCGTGGCCTTTAAATCAGAGGCCACCAAAGTGATTAATAAACTTGTACAAACGGAGGTTGATCCTTCCGTCTTGACTGAACTGGCTTATACCATGGCTGCTTTGAACGTCCAACGAAGGAGCAAAATTTTAGCAAAATTGTCAACTCATTCGGTTGCTACTGTTAGACAGGCGGTCGCCTCAGCCCTTGCCGGTGAACCTGATAAGCAGAGTATTAAAGCCCTCATTCAGCTAAGCAAAGACTGTGACTCCGAAGTCAGAAACTTCGCCACGTGGGGACTTGCAGATGAAAATACACCAAACACGGCGGAGATCAGAAATGCGCTTTTTGCACGCCTTGAAGACGAGTTCGAAGAAGTACGAATCGAGGCAATGATAGGGCTAGCTTGTCGGAAGGATAGGCGTGTAATTCCCCCCTTGATCAAAGCTTTGAACTCTCCAAAAATTTCGTACGGGATGATTGAAGCAGCTAGACAATTGGAAGACCCCAGTTTAACTCCCTTGCTAACAAAAATTCTAGAAAAGTTGAAAAATGACAATAATAGGAAACTAGTTGTAAATGCCCTCCAGTCCCCGATGAATGCACCGGAGGTCCGTTAGGTCTTGACTCATTTTGAAGGCACATTCTGCGCGATAATTATACTAACTGCAGATTTAAGCACACCAGATGATGCGCGAGCAGAAGATAGCTGAATGGTACAAAGCCGTCATGTCCGAACTTGATCCACAGCCCGGGACATTCTTTATTTTGCCGCCGTCAGCAGCAAATACGGTTCAGCTTCCTTCGGAGCATTAAAGGTCAGAACTCGCAAGAAACACTGCGGCACCGCCGGCGCTATCACAATTATCGGCGGCGTCTGATACTGAAATATTATGCTTCATTTGGTAAAACGCAAACCGGTCGGCGAGTGAGCGTCAGCTAGCCAGATCAACGCTTTGCTAGCTGGTTAAGGGAGATCTCTGGGCTGTCAGCCGAAATACTTTAGCGTATTTCGTCCGCTTTGAAAGACACAAGGTCTTCAAGGTTTCAGTTCTTTCTCGCATTAAGTCTTTTTTCGGCAGTCGATCATTCATCTTGCTGGGATAAAAAAGAGACGCGCCAGAAGGCGCACCACCATGCGAATCAAAAGGGCCGTGAATGAAAAACTGAGAGAGGATAAGCTAGCAGGATAAGGGGGTTGCGTAAGTGCTGGAGATCGGCACCAGTTGCGGTGCATAAGGGTTACCGAAATAAAAATTTGGTATACGAATTCCAAAACAACGCAATCTGTCGGAGACGAAAGGCTTACCGATCATGTTCGCACCAAAAAATTAATTGAACTCCTGCCTGAGTTCAATTAAGGGAACGGGCTTGTACGCCTTCGGCGTCACCACCCAGGCCGTGCCTGCCCCGGGCTCCGCCCGGCTCATCACAGCCTGGGCGGTCCAACAATCAGCTCACTGCGCTGCCGCATTATGGTGCTGACCTTAGTGCTTTAGACTTTCATTTGGCACACCCTGATCGGCTTACCGAAAGATACGAGGGACTTCCCGTTTCTGCTGGCTGACTCCGGATGCGGTGTTAGACGATTACCGAATGTGAAAACGCAAGGTGCTGGCTCTGACATCGCGGTGATGCGGTGATATGGGCGGATACGTCATGTATACCGAATCTGCTGAGGTCCATACTGCGTGCAATTGAACTGTTACCGGATGTACTAACAGAGAGAGGGGCGCTTTTGGAGCAGTTACTCCAAAAGCGCCCCTTAAGAAATTCTGCCTGGCTCTTAAATTAGTCCAGGCCTGATGTGATTATGTGTTTTGAAGATTTTTCGCGATAAACTGATCGAGATCGGATTTTCGATACCGAACCAGTCTGCCGACCTTTACATAGGGAAGGTCATAGCGCTTGGTGCAGGCCCAGATTGCAAGCGTCTGCTTGGCCACACCGAGATAGCTAGCTGCTTCAGCCCGGCTTAGAAGTTCGGAGCTGACAGCAGCAGCTCCAGATGTATTTGTTTGGATCATAGAGTGTCCCTTGGAGATTAGATTTGACGGACTCTGGTCTTTTTTTTGAGCAGGCACCAGTCAGGGCCACGCCATACGACTCAGAGTTAAACGAAGGCTTTTCAGATGCCGCCGACGACAACGGCAGCCAAAAGTTAGGAAGGAAGGATCAAGTACTGATCATTTGCCGTGATGCATGCCAATTTCTTTTATGCACGGACAATTTGAAGACGCCTCCGGAAAATAGAATGTTCCTCTACTTCACGCGCTTCAGATTTTGCTTTCGTGTTTTTTTGATTAGACTTGCCGGAAGAATGTCGGTACTGGCCGCCATTGAAACTTGAGCGGCTTCCATTGCCTGTTTCAAGGGATCGAAAGCCAGGCGAGAATAGATCTGCGTTGCTGCCGAGGATTTGTGACCCAGCACTTTTCCGATGATTTGCAGCGACTGGTTGTTCATGGCCATGTAAGATCCGAGCGTTCTTCTCAAGTCGTGAAGGCGCAAATCTTTTAGCTCTGTCCGCTCCAGAAATTTAGCCCAGCCCGCCTTGGGTTCGACCAGATGGCCAGTTGCGCCGGTGCCGGGGAATACCCATTCTTCTGATTCTCGGTTCTCGTATCGCTCGCTAAGGACCATCAAGGCAAGATCGGTCAGGGGCAGTGTCTGAGACTCCTTGTTTTTTGTGAGTGGAATATGCCAGAGGCCGAGCTTGAAGTCGATTTGCTCCCATCGCATCGAAAGGATATTGGCCTGCCGCGCACCAGTGAAGAGACTCAAATAGACATAGTCGCGCAGTGGGATGTTTTTTTCGGATTTAAGTTCTGCGAGAAATTTCTCGAACTCATCAGGACGAATAAATCGTTCGCGCGATCTGGTTTTGAACTTTGTGATGCCGGTGCAGGGATTCTCGCCGGTGTGGTATCCGTACCTTATGCCCCAGGTATAAACGGCTCTCAGGTCATCATAGGCCCGGTTGGCTGTGTGGTGCCCGCGCTCTGAGCCGAGTATATTTACGTGCTGCTGCACGTCAGCTTTGGTAATCGAAGCTGCCGAAGTTGTCATCCAATTGCCGAAATAGCGATGAAAGGCCTTGCGAGTTTCTACCCAGGAAGTGCAATGGTGCTGCGCGTATTCGTTTATATACCGGTCAAAGAGTTCGCCCAGGGTCAAGCCGCTTGGTTTGGAGATGCGCCTGGATACCACGGGCTCGCCCTTGGAAATGGAGCCAAGCATCTGCGTCGCTTCTTTTCTGGCCTGCTCCACCGTCATGTCAGGAAAGTTGCCTAGCTTCGGTTTGATAGGCTTGCCGTCCACAAACTTGTATATATGGAATGTCTTGCTGTTGGGGTAGACGAACAGCGCCAGGCCTTTTAATGCAGTGTCGTGATAGACGACGCAGCCTTTTGGAGGCAGAGGAAGCTTCTCAATTTCTTGCTTGGTGAACTTAATTTGGTTCTTGGCGACCCTGGGCATTTGCTTACCTCCGAATGATTTTGGACCCTCTCGGAAGTAGCGAGGAGGTGTCTGTGAAATTCCAGCTTCTATTCAACTTCTATTCAAGAGCGGAACCTTGAGTTGCCAGGAGAAATCAAAAGAAATGCTGGAAAGCCAATACTGGTAATAGTATCATGAATTCAGAGAAATCAAAATGAGTGCTTGACAAAAAGTCCGGAAACTCAATAAATACGTAGCCCCTCATCGTTTACACCGAGGGGGTTGGGAGTTCGAGTCTCTCATCGCCCAAATTTTTTGAAGATTGAGAAGGCGGCTGTGGATTTTTTCCGGGGCCGTCTTTTTTGTTTGTCAGGTTTTGGGGTCTTGGAACTTAGTGGCTGAATTGTTGCCGTTAGATTTTGCTTTTCGCGCGAAGTACAAGGTTGAATCAGTTATGCCGGAAGATTTGGAGTTCGCCAATTTTCCGATTTTTGCTTTCAATGAAACGGGAGCTTACGAGTATGATGCGAAAGTAAGCACGTCGTTGATTATTAGGCCTGACAATGGTGAGACATGGGCTGTGGGGCTCGATGGTGATTTTGCAACATTTGAGCAAGCTAACGGCGTGTTTGCATGTCCTAATCCAAATTGTTTTCTAGCCGTTATCGACGCTGTTGCCTATTACATTGACAGCACTGCCCCTGGTGCCGTCACCAGTCTCAATCTATGTCCGGTGACAAAAGTTGAACGATGTCCAAAGTTTGACCTAGTACTGGTCACTTCATTCACACATCTTACTTGCATCGGCAGGGAGGGGATCATCTGGAATTCAGGTCAGATTGTGAGAGACGGGCTCGTAGTTGAGAGAGTTTCGGACACTGAAATATTCGGTCATGGAGATGCTTTTGAGTTGGGTATAGAAAATTACTTTTCTGTTTCCGCTCTTGACGGCTCAGTGATTAGAGGAAATATGTTTTGCAAGGAGTAATTGACGGTGCTCAAATCTGAGGCAGTAAATGAATAGAGGGACCCTAAAGGATGTAACCCAAGACCATTGGACCCAGCACGAAACCCTCATTAAGCTCCCTTAGAAGAAAACGGATTTATGCTTTTTGTTGACCGCGAATTTATGCCACAGCTCGCAATGCGCGGCCCGGTTGCGGTCAAAAAAGTCGGCACCGGCAAGGATGTTTTGTATTCTCCGTTGATACCGCCTGTAAAAATTCAAAGTGAAATGCAGTATGGAAGCGGTGATGTACCGCAGAGTGTGCTCGGCGCTTGGTACGAGTCTCACAACTTTGTACCGAAGGACGCGCGTTCCTGATTATCCGAATATTTTTACGTCGCTCTGTGCCCTGGTGTATTTTTCGGACCAAACCGGCACCCAATTCCGATTCAAACCGGCACCTTTTCGTCCAAATTGATGCGCCGAGCCGGCCAAAAACGATGCGAATATGCGCGTAACCTAATTAGGTGGATTTTGTCTGCCTGTGAGCGCATGGAGCAAATGCCGAAAGCTGACCGATCGAGTCGGATGGCATCGATACGATATACTCCACTTAACAGCGCGGCTACCGGGGGAAGGTCCATTGACTATAATCCGATGCATTTCAGGTCTCCACCTTGCGGCCGCTAGTTTAGCTGGAATAATCGTGTTTACCGAACCTGCTGTGCTTGCTGCTAATCCCGAGAATGAAGTGGACCCTAAACTCTGGACCGATTTGTTAGTTAACCAAGATCGTCTCTGC
>JAFEAV010000084.1 GCA_018266215.1 Cyanobacteria bacterium SZAS LIN-3
GTCTACCGTGCCGCTGCCCCGGCCGGCAATGGTGCGGGCAGTACCACGCGCTCCAGTGTTTCCCGGGGGCTGACACCACCTGTGCCACCATTCTGGGGCGCCAGAGCGGTTGAAGATTTTGATCTGCGTGAGGTCTTCCAGTATCTGAACGAGAATGCCCTCATCAAAGGGCAATTCCGCGTGCGCCAGGGGGATACACCCGAGGCCGAGTATCGCAGCATGCTGGAAGAAAAAGTTTTGCCGGTCCTTGAGGAATTGAAGACCCGCTGTATTGAGGAGAAGCTGCTTACACCCAGGGCTGTTTACGGCTATTTTCCCTGTCAGTCCCAGGGCGATGATTTGATTGTCTACCATCCTTTTGACGTGCAGGATAAGGCTGCGCAAAAGCATGAGGCCAGAGAATGGGTGCGCTTTAAATTTCCACGGCAGGATTTCGGGCGCGGACTTTGTATTTCGGATTTCTTTGCCAGTGTAGACGAAGGCTTTGACGTGCTGCCGGCGCAGATTGTGACCATGGGTGAGTACGCCACCACCTACGCTCAGCAATTATTCAAAGGTGATAAGTATTCTGACTATCTCTACTTCCACGGTCTGTCCGTTGAGTCGGCTGAGGCCCTGGCCGAGCTCCTGCATAAGCGCATTCGCGCCGAGCTTGGCCTGGGGCACCTGGATGCCGTCGACCGCAGTAAATTTTTCCAACAGGGCTACAGCGGCACTCGCTACAGTTTTGGTTATCCGGCCTGCCCCAATCTGGAAGATCAGGTACAGCTGTTTGAGCTGCTTAAGCCGCAATCCATTGGAGTCGAGCTTTCGGAAGAATATCAGCTTGTGCCCGAGCAAAGTACCTCGGCTATAATTGTTGTTCACCCCGAGGCTAAGTATTTCAATGTCCGCAAGCGAGCCGCCGCCGCTACGTAGAGTTCTGACATGTGGTGTGCGGACGTGGCGATTCTTTCTTGCCGTCCTTTTCTGTTTTGTTTTGGGCTCCATCACCGCCTGGGGCCCTGTGCTGGCTGGTGATTCGAGTGCTGCGGCAGCCTTGAAACTTATCCAGGCCCGCCGCTACGGTGAGGCCTATCCCTCGATTTTTTCACTGGCCGCCGCCAGTCCCAAAGATATGTCTCTTCAGTATTATCTTGGTCTTTGTGCTATGAACGTCCATAATTTGCCGCTTGCTGAACTGGCTTTCGCTCGTATCATAGTGCGCAGTCCGGCGCAGGATCCCTTTGCCGTGGCTGCTAAAAAAGCGCTGGCGACGTTTCGCAGTCAGCTGATGCCCTATTCCAGTCTCTGCAATAACAAGAGTCTTCGCTGGTCGCCGCAGGCCATGCCTTTGCGGATCTGGATGTCGGACGGGCGCACCTTGCCTGCGCCATATGTGGGATGCATTATGGACGCTGCGACCTATCAAGCGGCAACTAATGTGCTGCAGTCCGGGGGCTCACTGTCTGTAACCCCAAGCTACGACCCGGCCTATCGTCAATCCGCGCTGGCTGGATTGCGGTGGTGGGATTGGGCCGTTAAAGAGGGTATTTTTTCATACGTATTTACTGACTCCCCCAGAGACGCCGATATTGTCGTGCTATTTGTGGAGCATCCACCTCTTAAAAAAGCCGGCTATACCCTCTATCCATATGCCAATCATCAGCCCTGCATAGTGCAGCTCGAATGTGCCTTGTCCGACGGAATCACCAGGGCTTTTAAGGTCCATTCAATGGAGTACATTATGGCCCATGAGCTGGGCCACAGCCTGGGCCTGGGGCACAGCAACAACAGGAGTGATTTGATGACTCCCGGTGATGAAAAGGACACCGGAACTGCTCCCGCTGCGCCCGTGACTGCCTGTAGCGAAAATGATCGAGCGAGTCTAAGGGCTATTTACTCCATGCCTCCAGATGCCTATTTCGTGTCCGCCCGGAAATAATTTTATGTCGTACTGGGCGTCAGGCTCAGGCTTTCCACGAGCTTGCCGATTTCGGCGAGTTCGGCGGCACTGAGTTTTATATCGGCGGCTCGGGCATTTTCGCTCGCCTGGGCGGCGTCACGAGCGCCGACCAGAGCGGCTGTGATGCCCGGCTGATGAATTGTCCAGGCCAGCACCAGGTTGCCTGTGGTGGCATTGTGCTTGTCGGCATAGGGTTTCAGATTTTGCAGAAACTCATTTACTCGTTTGATGTACGCCGGTTGGAAATGCGGTTGGCTGGCGCGGTGATCACCTTCGGCGAATTTGTGATCCGGTTTGAATTTACCGGTCAGCAGGCCGCGTTGCAGCGGACTGTAGACGATGACGCCGATATTGTTTTTGATGCAAAAAGGCAATACGTCTTTTTCAATGTCTCGCAGAACCATGCTGTAGGGCGGCTGGTCTGAGGCTATCGGCACAATTTTATTTGAGGTTTCGATTTCCTCGGCGGTGAAATTGCTGACCCCGGCGGCCAGTATTTTACCTTCTTTCAATAGCTGTGCCAGGGCTTCCATCGTTTCACTCAGTTCGGTGGTGTGGTCGCGCCAGTGACACTGATAGAGATCGATGTGGTCCGTCTTCAGTCGCTTCAAGCTCTGTTCGCATTCGGCGATGATGCTTTTCTTTCTTGCGTTTCGATAAATCTTGGTGGTCTTGCCGCCTTCGTTCAACTCGAAGAAGTATTCGCCTTCGCTGTCGTCCCAGCGCAGGCCAAATTTTGTGAAAATCTGCACTTGATCGCGCTTGCCTGCTATGGCCCGGGCGACCAGTTCTTCCGACTTGCCATAACCGTAGATGGGGGCAGTATCAATGGATGTGACACCGGCGTCGATGGATGCATGGATGGCCTTAATGGCATCGGCTTCGTCGGAGCCGCCCCACATGGTGCCGCCAATAGCCCAGGCACCGTAAGTGATTACCGAAGCTTTGACATTGCTTGCGCCAAGATTTCTGTAGTCCATCAACAACACCTCGAGGATTTCTAAGGCTAAGATCGTACTCGTATTTTTTGTACTTGCCCTCGCTTTTGCTCCCTTTTGCGGTCAATCTCTACATTTCGGTTACCAAAGGAAGTATGATCCGCCTTTAACTTTTGGGAGGGTCTAATGTCAAGCACAAGCAATAGAGGCCGACGTCTTTTGAAGACGCATGCGGCTGTCAGACTTCTGGTATTGGTCATCATGGCGATTGTATTTGGTGCTACCAGTGCCGGCGCCGCCGAGAAAAAATTCTTTGGCATTGACTATGATCCCACCCTGGATCAGATGACTCACTATGAAGCCGATGAGCCTTATGTCGGTAAGCCGGAGCCACTCAAGGTCGACAATCCGTTTTCGTATTTGCAGCCCTATGACGGCTATTGTAATAAGAGCCCTTTGCCGGAAGATGCGGCTGCTAAATTGCCCTGTCAGGTATCCAATATCAAACCCACGCTCAAGTACCACGGTGTGCAGGTCGTTGGCAATAAATGGATGCATCTGGCCTGCGCCGAAGCACTCAAATCTGTGCAGAATGGCGGCGGTCCTTTTAGTTCTGTAATCGTTCAAATCGATGATTCTAATAATAAAGTGATTCGTTACTGGATCTCTCACAATCACGTAGCACTCTGGTGCGATCCCACCGCCCATGGCGAAGTCACGGCTATCCGTCAGGCTTGCAAGGAACTGGGAGTGTTCGATCTGGGCCATATCAAAAAGGATAATCCCAATCTGAAACTGCCCCAGAACTGCGCCACATCCCATTGCGACCTGTACACCTCGGCGGAACCCTGCCCGATGTGCTATTCGGCTACTCGCTGGGCCCGCATCGACAACATCTATTTTGCTGCCACCGTATATGATGCGGCAACGCAAGGTGTGGCGTTTAACGATGAGCCGCAGTATGCCGAGCTCTCTCTCAATTACGAAGATAGAGTCAGACTCGGTGTTAATTGCTATCAATGCACGACCGACAATTCTCTGAGCGCCTTCAACCATTACAAGCGCAGCGGAGCTGTTAAGTACTGACCCGGTAACTGAATCCGGTTTTCTTGACGGTAAAAATATTTAAGCGGGCCGAAGCGATTCGGCTCGCTTTTTTAGTGCAGGGGCGCGAATACTTCGGCCGGCAATTCCTTGCGCGAAAGCTCAATTGAGCAGCCGGGGAAGGCCTTCTTCAAGCGAGGAAGCGATAATTGTGTCACTGCCGTGTTCAGAAGCTTCAGGGTTGTGAGAGGCAATCCTTTCAGTTGCATGACACCATTTTCGGTGACTTTCGTGTCGCTGAGGTTGAGATAAGTAAGATTCTTAAATGCTTTCAGTTTCGCGATACCGCGGTCTGTAATGCCTTTGTTTCCCTCCAGTCCCAGGTCGATTAGACCATTGAGCGGCAAGAACGCGTCCAGGTCTTCGTCTTTCAACTTTGTGCAACCGACATGCAGAAATTTCAAGGCTTTCATTTTGCCCATGACGCTTAACGATTGCGGCACCAGGTCGGTATGGCCGATATGCAGACGCTTGAGCTGCGGCAGGTTGCCTATCTCCGTCATTGTTGCGCCGGTGACCAGGGCCCGGCTGAGGCATATGCCCTCAAGATTTTTTAGCGGTTTGATAAACTTCAAACCATTGTCGTCGCAGTCGGTCTGATCCAGATCAAGCATCTGTAAGCTGGTCAGATGGCTGATATTGGACATGTCCTTGCCTGTCACCGGCAGCCGCGACAGATCCAGTTTTGCCAGCGTGTCTGGCGCCAGTTTCTTCAATAGATCCATGCGCTCGCCCAGATTTGCATTGGCGACCAGTGCTAATTTTTTACTTCGGTCAATGTTTAGCACCCCGCGCGCCTGGTAGCGTTCATTCGTCACGCCCGCGCCCAGGTGGTAGGGCACCCATGTCGGCTGTAATACATAAATGAAGCCGTAGCTTTTATCGTCGGGAAAGCTAATTGCGCGCTCGTCGCCTCCGGGGGCGGCGTCGCTCCGTGTTAGAGACATGGTCCAAAAAATCAGGGCCACCGGCCAGATCCAATAACTGGTATTTGTGCGCTTTGCCGGAGTCGACCTTTGCTCTTTTACCAAATTAAACGCTCCTGTTCCCCGACTCAAGTAGCGATTGCCCGAGCTTGTTTAAAGTATCATAGAAGAAAATTTAGTCTTGGAGACGGATGTGCTGACCATTAGGAACTGGACTGAGGCTGACGCCAGGGGAATGTTGGAGGTGCACTACGCGGCCGTCCACGGGGCGCCCGTCAATTATTATGATGAGGACAGACTGGATGAATGGTCACCGGTCGTAAATCAGCAAAGGATCGAATCCTTCCTCAGTCGTGCGGCGGTTGATGATGAGATAACCCGGGTCGCTGTTCAGGACGATGTCATCGTCGGCTTTGGCACTGTCGTGCCTGTTCTAAATGAGCTGCGCGCTTGCTACGTGCATCCCCGCAATAACCGACAGGGGATTGGCAAACGCTTGATTGAAGAGCTGGAAAATGAGGCGCGGGCCGCCGGTGCGGCCTGGCTTAACCTGCATGCTTCGCTCAATGCCGAGGAGTTTTATCGTGCCGCCGGTTATGTCTCGGATGGCCTGGGGCGGCACAGGCTGAGTTCGGGGCATTCCATCGCATGTGTGCATATGTACAAATTTTTGTAAGGCGGGATCCTCGGAGATGGTCAGTATTGGCCGCTTGAGCCTATTAATTGATATTTATAAAGGCCTTTTCAAGTAGTAAATGCTTTGGGAGGCGTACAATTGCTTTGCCCGGCCCGGATGGGAACGAAATTACCGTTCCTGGCCCTTTTTGGCCGGAGCGCCCCCTGACGGAGTAGAAAAAAATGGCTCAGAACCTCAAATCGGCCAAGACTATATCGCACCAAGTGCTTGAGCTGATTGGGAAGAAGGAGCTTTCGGCCAACGAGCGGAAGCAAGTTATTGATGATTCGGTGAATTACTGGACCGATCACGTGAACCCTGGATTTTTGCAGTATCGTAAGTCGGTCAGTACCGACTATACGGCTGTTGAGTGGGATGATAGCGGAGCGGTATTCCGCGATGTAAACGGCAAGGAATTCATCGATGTCCTCGGTGGTTACGGTGTTTACAATGTCGGACACAGACATCCTGTTGTTGTTAAGGCCGTGCGCGAACAGCTGGAACGCCAGGCCATTCACTCGCAAGAATTGATCGACCCCTTGCGAACCTACCTGGCGCATCTCGTTTCGCTTATCACCCCCGGTGATTTGCAGTATTCTTTCTTTTCCAATTCCGGTACCGAATCAGTAGAAGCCTGTTTGAAGATGGCTATGCTCACCACCGGACGTCATCATATGGTCGGCACCATTGGTGGTTTCCACGGTAAGACGCTGGGCTCTCTGGGTGGTACTTCCAAGGCCGTTTTTCGTGAGCCCTTTATGCCTTCTCTCGGTCACTGGACGCATGTGCCGTTCGGTGATATCGACGCTCTGGAATCAGTGATCAAGTCAGCGGATTTCTCCGGTGATAAAGTTGCCGCTTTCGTGGTTGAGCCGATTCAGGGCGAAGGTGGTATCAACGTCGCACCTAAAGGCTATCTTGGCGCCGCGCGGGAACTTTGCGATCGTTACGGAGCGGTGCTTGTCTTTGACGAAATTCAAAGCGGCATGGGACGCTCCGGTAAAATGTTCTACTGCGACTACGAGGGCGTTGTGCCGGATCTTATGGCTCTGGGTAAGGCTTTCGGTGGTGGCATTATGCCGATTGGGGCCTGTGTGGGTACGCCTCGCACCTGGGAAAAATACATCGAAAATCCCATGCTGCATACCACCACATTTGGTGGCAATCCTCTGGCTTGCGCCGCGGCTATTGCCAACATCGCAGTGCTGATAGACGAAGATCTGCCTGCTCAGGCGGCCGCCAAGGGCGAATATATGATCCCCCGCTTGAACGAACTGGCTGCTCGTCATCCCGATGTGATGAAGGGCTCCAAAGGTATCGGCTTGATGTTGGGTATGGAGTTTACCGGCAATGAAACCGGTTACGCTGTGGCTAAAGAACTTTTCTCGCGAAATATTCTCATCTCCGGCACCTACATCAATTCCCGGGTACTGAGAGTGGAGCCGCCTCTGACCATAAGCTACGAGCAGATCGATAAGTTCCTCCAGGCCGTGGAAGAATCTCTCGCTGCCGTGTCTAAGTTGACTCCGGCATTGCAGAAAAAATAGTCGGCGCAAACCGCTCCGAATTACATACCTGATTGCGGATGGTGGCCGTGGCCGCCGCGGAATTGATTGTGCTCTCGCTCTTTAAGAAGCCCGGCGCCCAGTCTCTTTAATGCGTTGCGCGCCTCAAAAGCAACGTAGGGATCGCTGTCGTTTTGCAGCGCGCCCAGGACTTCCGTGGTGCAGCTGGAATTGTCTATGAGCCGCAGTTTGACTGTGGAGACCGAATCTTTGGCCAGTTTCAAAAAGGCTTCGTTCGGCAGGTTGGTATTTTCGGCTACCGCCGCCCGCACTTCTTCATTGCTGTGCTCGGCCAGTTCAATCAATCTGCCCGGAGGTGTGCTGATGCGGCCGGCGACGATCTTGAGGAAGCTGATGGTTTCGCTGGCGGTGGCGTTGGGGGTGATGTTGACTATCGGTGAAGTGCGCTTCGGGCCGCCGGCATCGTGACCGCCAACATTCAAGTTCACATCTTTGACAGTGTCTTTCTGTTTCTTGTAGGCCTTGATGGCGCCTTCCGAATTCAAAGACAACCAGGTGTTGGGTGAACGATTGTCCATTTCCAGGCTGATTGCTTCCAGATCGGTGTACGAGGCCACCAGATGATTGGAGGTGGTTTTGAATTTGTGATTGCTGAGCAGATCGTGGCCGTCAGGAGTCGGCTGGGACGGAGGCCCGACCTTGTCTTCCCCGACTTTTGCGGCGGGGGCTTGCGGCGCCGGTTTTGCATCGTCCGCTACTGCCGGTTTGGCAGTCACAGGCTTAGGAGCTTGCGCGGGGCCGGCTTCGACCGACGGCTGCGGTGCTTTGTTGGCCGGCGGTGTGGCAGCCAGGGCACTGGTCGGCAATCCGGTCGGCGGTGGCGCCGTCACTGTGGACTTGGGCAGCGAGCGGGGTGTGACCATCTTCGGCGTGACCGGGATAGATGGTTTGTTCTCGCCGGCATCGACGGGCGCTACAGGAGTCGGAGCCTTCGCTGCAGGCACGATCGGCGCCGATTTGATGGGCGAAGGCAGGGAATTGGTCTTGGTAAAGTTGGGCGCTGGAACAGAGGGGGCCGGCTCCGGCGCCTTGACAGTCGCTGGAGCTGGGGAAGAGGAGGGGGTTGGGGAAGAGGAGGGGACTGGGGAAGACGAGGGGAGTGGGGGAGAGGAGGGGGCTGGGGAAGAGGTGGGGGTCGGGGAAGAGGAAGGGGCGGACCGCGATGGGGCGGGGGGAGACACAGACGCAGGGGGCGACTCCGATGCTCTGACAGCGGGCTGACTTTGAGTCGTCAGAGCTGAGGGACCGGGGATCGATGGTAGTTTGGTTGATGTGCTGGAGCCGATGATCGGTACTTTTGTCTGCACCGGATTGACTTTGGGTGGGGCAAATTTGTTGAAGGCCGGTCCGTTTGCCTGGGCATTGGCTTTTTCGCGCAGGGCCAGGGAAGAGAACGCTTCGCCGGCAACGAGTTTATTGTCGTCGTGGGAGAGCTGTCGCAGAATGTCATCAGCAGTGCGTTTGTTGCTGGCGACCGCCATCCGTACCGTGGAATCGCTGTCACTGGCGAGTTTGCGCAGTGTGTCCTGGGGCACATGATGGTTGGACGCGACGGCTGCTCTGATCTCTGCGGAGGGCTGTGTCGATAACCAGGTGAGAGTTGAAGGCGATGTCGTGGGACAGGCCGCCACTTGCTTGAACGATTCTTCGGTAGGATTGACCGCCTTACCCGGCGCCAGCTGATCCGAAGATGGCGCCGACCATTTTGTGGCGCTCTCGACTTTCACTTCTTCATTGAGCAATTTGCCGGCAAAAAGACTGGCGTTTCCCGGCTCATCGAGCGGGGATTCGATTTCTTCATGGCGAACCGACGCCGAAAAATCCTCCATGTCATCGAGGTGCCGATGAGAGATGACATTGTTGAAAGAAATTGCTCTTTCCGCTTCTTTGACAATTCCGGGCTCGGCATCGTCGGCGTCGTAAATGGTGTTTTTGAACTCGGCTGCGACCTTCTTGCGCAGTTCGCGAGCGGCGGAACTGTTGCCGAAGTTACCCTGGAGGCAGGCGCGATTGGTCGCCGGCAAGCTCTCTGCTACAAATTCTGAGTCTTTGACTTCCACTTCGGCGGCGGCAGATGCTCGCTCGCGCTCGGCCTGTTGCTTGATTCTGGCCTCGTTGGAACCATCCAATTGTGGCGCAGGACCAGCGTTATCTCGCTGATCTCCTTGCTTGGCCATTTTCTTAAACAGCCGCAGGAAGCTATCGCCAAAGGATGCCATCCCTCTAGAATTCCCCTTTAGAGGTCTTTCCAATATATGTGCCCAATTGCAATATTTTCGAAAAGCCCCAACGTCTCAAGTATTCGCCCAAACTGACCCTTTTCCGCCTCTGCCTCCCGCTTGTCAAGATGCGGGATAATACGATGCTAGCGCACCTGTATACCCCCCTGGTATGGGCTTGACCGTATTTTTATATAGGCAAACCTATAGTGGTTTAAGGTTCATTTTTCGAAGCCGGAAAGGGCCACAGGCTGGCAAAAATATTGCCTGCCCCCAGCAAAAATATATAGAAACATGCTTGATTGGCCGAACTTTTCTGTAAAGAATGGTTGTGATCCCTCTGCCATCACCCAATCCCCGGACCTGATTGTCTCGATAGTTGTTAAACCGCGGCCTTGGCCGAGGCAAACTTTGCCTTGAGTCTGCTGACCAGAGCCGCCATGTCCTCATAGCGACCGAAGGAAGGCACAAGATAGGTGCCCTGACATAGGTCGGCCAGTTCGGCCAGGAGTTCCTCGGCCAGGGTCAGGCCGCATTTCGCGCCGGCTTCCCCGGCTTCGCGCATGGCCTCGCGGATGTGTTTGGGGATGGAGATGCCCGGGACCTCGTTATGCAGATATTCGGCATGTTTTGAGCTGTGCAGCGGCATTATGCCTATCAAAATGGGGACGGAACATTCGCCCATTTCTTCCAGGAAATCAGTCAGGTCGCTGGTCTGGTAGATAGGCTGGGTCATGATGAAATCGGCGCCGGCCTCGATTTTTCGTTTGATGCGCTCCAGCTCCAGGGTCCTGTTCTGGGCCGTCGGATTGAGGGCGCAGCCAATGGAAAGAGTAAGCGGCGTGCCGATGGTATTGCCGGCAATATCTTGTCCGGCGTTGAGTTTGGCGATGATGTTGATCAGACCGATGGAATCGACGTCATAGACGGCCGTTGCGTGGGCATAATTGCCGAGGGCCGGCGGATCGCCTGTCAGGGCCAGGATGTTGTGCAAGCCAAGGGCCTGGCAGCCGAGCAGATCGGCTTGCATGCCCATGAGATTGCGATCGCGGGTGGTGAAATGAATGATGGTGTCGATGCCCACATTCTGGGAAATCAGTTGGCAGGCCGAAAGTGATGACATGCGCACGCGGGCCATCGGGCTGTCGCCGACATTGATGGCGTCGGCTCCTGCTCTGGTCAGGACCTCGGCTGCTTGCAATAGTTTCTTGACGCCGGCGCCTTTGGGTGGGTCCAGTTCCACCGAGATGAAGAAGTCATCCTTGGCCGTGCCCGCTTTTTTGATGGCGCGCAGGTGGTCGGCGAGATTTTTGTATTTCTTTTCGGCCTTTGCCGGAAGCGGCTGTTTGACTGCGGTCTGAACAGTGACCGGGCCATGGTCGGCGCTCTCTGTGGTGTCGGAGTCGACGTGGTAAAGGATGGTTTTTTGCTTTTCGCTCGGCATGCGTCCGGCTTCAAACTCGCTCTGGTAGCGGTTCAAGCTTTCCGCCATGGCGCGGATGTGTTCGGGCGTCGTACCGCAGCAGCCGCCGACGATTTTTGCGCCGGCACGCAGATAAGGCTCGATATACGAGGCGCAGTAATGTGGTTTACTGGCAAATACCGGGCGTCCGCCGGAGAGGCTGGGTTGACCGGCGTTGGGCAGGCAGGAGAATGTGATTCTGCCTTCCGGCAGCTTGAGCGCTTTGACGGCCTCGGTCAGGCGCAAGAGCGAATCGAAACTCGGACCCGGACCGGCACCGCAGTTGATGCCCAGGACATCCGGCATTTCGTCGCCGAGCTCGGTGATAAGCCGCACGGTGTCTTCCGGCGTAGCTCCCAGAAGTGTATGACCTTCAACCGAGAAACTTATTTGTGCCACCACCGGTAGTTTCGAGACCTTTCGCGCCGCTTTGATGGCAATGGCTGTTTCATCAAGACTGGACATGGTTTCGATGCAAAAGAGGTCGACCCCGCCGGCCAGAAGTGCTTCCATCTGTTCGCGGTAGGTGTAATCGAGTTCGTCTCTGTCGGTGTCTCCCAGCGGCGGCAGGAGTTTGCCGGTGGGACCGATGGAACCGGCGACAAATACCGGCTGTCCGGCAATTTCACGCGCGTTGCGGGCGATTTTGGCAGCCCAGACGTTGACCTTCCAGACATCGCCTTCCAGCCCGTGGGTGGCCAGCTTAATTCTGTTTCCAGAAAAGGAATTTGTTTCAATAATTTCAGCTCCGGCGTTGATGTAATCAACGTGGACCTGCTGCACTACTTCTTGTTTCGTCAGATTAAGGTGTTCAAAAGTTGCTTCGTGGGAGGCCCCTCTTGAATACAAAAGGGTGCCCATGCCGCCATCGGCGAGCATTGGCCGGGTTTTGAGAATTTCTAAAAATGACTGCACAAGCTACCCCGTTCAATTTAGCCCTAATCTATCCACTTTCACCTGCTAATATACCTTGATCAGCGGCCCTCACCGGCTCGCCCAGTACTATCTTGCGCTTTTGTGAAGTTGCAGGACCGGGGGCATTCCTAGTGTTATTAAAGGCTTCTCAGTGACCGATCCCAAATTAATCAGAAATTTCTCCATCATCGCCCACATCGATCACGGCAAATCGACACTGGCCGATCGTCTGCTGGAAGTGACCAGCACCATAGCCAAGCGCGATATGCAGGCTCAGGTCCTGGACAGCATGGACATCGAACGTGAGCGCGGTATCACTATCAAGGCTCAGGCAGCGCGCATGGACTACATCGCGCAGGACGGCAAAACCTACATCCTCAACTTGATCGACACCCCCGGCCACGTCGACTTCGGCTATGAAGTTTCCAGGTCGCTCGCCGCTTGCGAAGGAGCACTGCTGGTCGTGGACGCCACGCAGGGAGTGGAAGCTCAGACGCTGGCTAATGTGCACCTGGCTGTGGACAATAATCTTGAAATAGTGCCTATCATCAACAAGATTGATTTGCCCAGCGCGGAGCCGGAGCTGATTCGACAGGAAATCGAAGACGTAATCGGCATAGACGCCAGCGATGCGGTTTTGGCCAGCGCCAAGAATAACATCGGCATTATCGAGACTCTCGAAGCGATCGTGAAACTCATACCTCCGCCCGAAGACAATCACGGCAAGCCGCTGCGGGCGCTGGTTTTCGATAGCTACTATGATTCGTATCGCGGCATTATCGTTTATTTCCGCATCAAAGACGGCGAACTCAAAGTCGGCGACAAAATACGCTTTATGGCTAACGATAAGGCTTTCGACGTGGTGGAATTGGGTGTGCTGCGTCCGCAACAGGTAAAAGTCGACAGTCTCTCCAGTGGGGAAGTGGGCTATCTGGCTGCTGCTATCAAGGACGTATCGACTCTTGTCGGTGATACCATCACCCTCGATCAAAATCGTGCCGAGGAAGCGCTGCCCGGCTACAGACCTGCTAAGCCCATGGTTTATGCCGGTATTTATCCGGTCGACAACGATCAGTATCCGGATTTGCGTGAAGCATTTGAAAAGCTCAAGCTCAACGACTCATCTCTCTTTTTTGAACCAGAAACCTCCGACGCGCTTGGCTTTGGCTTCCGCTGCGGATTTCTGGGGCTGCTGCACATGGAGATCATCCAGGAGCGCCTGGAGCGTGAATACAATCTCAATTTGATCACAACTTCGCCCTCGGTTGTCTATCGAGTGACAAAGACCGACGGAACGGTCGTGATGGTGGAGAATCCTGCGCTGTTGCCGGAAGCCACCTATCGCGAAAAGATTGAAGAACCTTTCGTTGATGCGCACATCCTCACACCTAATGAGTATGTCGGCGCTTTGATGGAGTTGTGCCAGGGCCGGCGCGGTGTTTTTGTCGATATGAAATTTCTCGATCCGCGTCGCAACATGTTGCACTATGAACTGCCTCTGGCCGAAATCATCACCGATTTCTTCGACCAGTTGAAGTCGCGCTCGCGCGGTTACGCGTCGCTCGACTACGCGTTTAAGGAATACAGGGAAGAGCGTCTGGTCAAGCTGGACATATTAATCGGCGGAGACAAGGTCGACGCCCTCTCATGCATCGTGCACCATGAACGCGCCCATTCTTCCGGTCGCCTTCTGGCCGAAAAATTGAAGAAGCTCATTCCCCGCCAGATGTTCGAAGTGCCGATTCAGGCCGCCATTGGTGGCAAGATCGTTGCTCGTGAAAATATTTCGGCTGTGCGCAAGAACGTTCTGGCGAAGTGCTACGGCGGTGACATCAGCCGTAAGCGTAAGCTGCTCGACAAACAGAAAGAAGGGAAGAAACGCATGAAGTCTGTGGGACGCGTTGAAATCCCTCAAGAAGCATTCATGGCCCTGCTCAAGCTGGAAGAATAGACAATATACTCAAAATGGGAACTGTGATTTCTGGGACTTGTGAGGCAGTCTGATGGCTCCGGACGAAGATAGGCGAATTGGCAACGATGATCCCGAATATGAGCGCGAGCAAGAACTCGCGCGTCGTAGCCTGCTTCGTCAAACATGGATTGCCAGAAATCATCTATATAAGGAACTGTTTGGGGAGCCGACTTATGTCAGTCCCGCCACTTATGCTCCGCCGCCCCTGGAAGACGACCACACCGGGGAGACCGAGAGTGCTGCCGCTTCTTCCGGTAAAAAAGGCAAAAGTTCAAGCAAAGCGCGAAAGAAAGAGCGCGCTACCGATACCGGTGATCCGGGCGACGGTGATCCCCATGAGCAGAATCTGGCCGTCCTTGCCTATGGGCCGGATCCCCTCCGTCCTTACTGGACCTATGTCACGGCCGGAATATCCAGCCCCTGGGTACAATCTCAGCCGGCGGAGGTTTCGGGCTTCGGCATAGAATTCATGATCAAGAGCCCCACCGACCATCCCTTCGCGCCCCAGTTGCTGCGCACTATGGCTTTTTATATCTTCAATCACGCAGGTGTCATCAGTCCCGGGGTGCGCATTGGCCTGAACGGGCCGATTGTGCCTAACTCGGAATCATTGATTCGCAATGCCATCATCTGGTATGCCGATGAAGCGCCGGATTGCTGGTACCAGTTGCCTTCGGGTGGATTTGGGCTGTTCCTTGCTATCGGCATCACCGAAGCGGAATGCCAGTATGCGCAATCGGTCGAAAAATACGGCACCTGGTGTATCGAACAGTTGCTGCGCCGCAAAGGCATAGGTCAAATTACAGATCCGCACCGTAGCGATCTCATGGATGATCCGGCGACGCCTGCAATGCTTCAATCAATAAAGATGTTCGCCGATACGTTTCGCGAAAATGAAGAACAGATGGAAATGGGTGTGGCCCAGTCCGGTGGTGATTTTAGCTTTTAAGCCCGGTTTCGGCTGTTAGACCTCAACCGATATCGGTTCGGGTTTTGAACCTTGAATACCTCAACCGATATCGGTTCAGGTTTGGAATCTTGAATACCTCAACCGATATCGGTTGAGGTTTTAGCCAACGAGAGCTTTTGTTTTGGTCAGGTGGTGGACATAGCCTTTGGCCACGGCCAGCTCAGTCGCCAGGACTGCACCGCCGGCGGCTCCGAGGATGGCGTTATGGGCGAGGGCCGTGAAGCGCGCCCAGTTATCTTCGCCTACACTGACCTGGCCTATTGTTACCGCCATACCCTTATCCGTCATGACGTCCAGCTTCGGCTGGGGTCGATCGACTTCGGGGCGGTAATGTATTTGTTTGTCTGGAGCTGACGGCAGCCCTTTGACGCCTTCAAACTTTGTCCAGCTTTCGATCATCTGTTCGGCTGTGATCGGCTTCTGGAAATGCACATTGACGTAAGCCGTGTGACCGTCGGCCACAGCGACCCGCACGCATTTTGCCTGGATTTTGGGAGTCTTAGTGGATTCGATGCCGCTGGCAGTTACGCTGCCCCAGACTTTGAGCGGTTCGATTTCTGATTTTTGTTCTTCGCCGCCGATGTAGGGGATGACGTTTTCCACCATCTCCGGCCAGGTGGCAAATGTTTTGCCGGCGCCGGAAAGCGCCTGTTCGCTGTGGACAAATACCTGGTCCGGTGCGAACTGTTGTAGGGCCTGTAGAGCTATGACGTAGCTCTGAATGGAGCAGTTGCTCTTAACGATTACGCCGCCTGTGGTGTAGCCCCGCGCTTTGCGCTGTTGCTCCAGCACCGACAGATGTTCGGCATTGGCGACTGGTATCATCATTGGTACCAGTGGATCGAGGCGATTGGCGGAATTGCAGGAAGTGACAAACACGCCGGTCCTGGCTAGATCGTCTTCCAGTTTCAGTACCTGCGCTTTGTCCAGGCTGACTGCGCAAAAGACAATATCGACATCTTTTGTGGCCTGAGCAATGTCGTCGGCGTCGACAACAATAATTTTGCCGATAGCCGGCGGCACTTCAAAATCCATAAACCAGCGACCTTTGACTGATTCGCTGTAAGGCTTTCCAGCGCTGCTTTTTGATGCGGCCAGGTTGGTTACTTCAAACCAGGGGTGGTCTTTGAGCATGCGGATCAATTGTTGGCCGACCATGCCGGTGGCGCCGACAATGCCGACCTTCAGCTTATCGCCCGCGAGTGCGTAAGTTCCGTCAACGTTTTTGTTTATTACGACCTGGCTCATGTTTGATCCCACCACATTGAATTGACCTGTCAGGCGAGTATAACAAAAGCCAAGCGGGACAAAAGGGCCGTCAAGGCCTATTTTGACGATTCTTTGCTAAATCGTTGCAGGGGTGGATGACTCTTAAGATATTTTGCGGCTCCGTCGCTGAGCAGATCGCGGTGCATGCGCAGTGGTTCTTTGAAAAAAGCCGTGCCGATGCTCGCATCCAGGACATGGGTGCCGACTAGCTCCCGCGCCGGTTTCTCTTCCGCTTCCCCTTCGCTGTAGACAATGCGCAGGCCCTCTTCTTTTACTTTCAGGGCCCGCGAAAAGTACTGGAAGCATGTGTGTTTTTCGCGCGGCATATGCCCGCTCACTATCACTACTGTAAGTTTATTGAAGCGCTCCGGACCAAGTTTTTCTTTCCAGCCGGTCACAGCTTTGTCCATAATGGCCAGCTGATTGGCCACTGCCTGATCGACATTCTGCATGATCAGCGGTTCCAGTTCGCGGCAAAATTCTTCAAGTTGTTTGGCCGAAACTTCCTTGCGCCGCAACAGCAGTTCGATCAAGCCCACACTGTGGTCCAGCAGTATGTGCTGTCTTTCGGTCGTTTGTGCGTCCACGCCGAAAGCATCGACACTGGGCTCTGCCGCTTTGATCAGTGTTCTCAGCTTTTCCAGCTCCTTCAAGGTGTCGGTGCTGAGCGGTTTGTCGCAATGCCAGCTGAGGAGGGCAAATAGAGCGAGCGGCACATGGTCCACTACTTTCAGGTCCGTGTATTTTTCCGAAATGAAACTCACTTCGTCGCGCAGGTCATTGTCTAGAAGTATCATGCGATCCGAATAACAAACAATAAGCGGCAGGGTTGTGGCGGCGTAGTGCTCCCTGGCCTGACCGTAGATTGAGCGAAATTCCATATTAAGGGTGGTCAGCGGATCGACTTTTGTTTCTTCCGCTCGACCGGGAAGCGCCGCCAGCTGTATCAGTGTGGCCGCGGTCAGGGTCGTCGCCAGCGCCCTGGGGATGGACGTCATCTTGAGCCGCGCAATCATGTTCATATGTCGATCTCCACCGGTGTCTGGTTAGTTTATCCACAATCGCGCCGATCTGCCAAAAATTTCAGGCATAACCGTTAGCAATTCGGTACCGACTTTCTTGCCGGGGGCACCATCTATTTGGCTCTCTCAAAACTTGCGATGCTGACTGATGTAGCAATGAGAATAAAATTTATGGCCACCTTTTCTTTTCGCAAGTTTTTGCAATGCGTTGCCTCTCACTATGCGACCTGTGAGACCTATCGTGACAGTGGATTTATTGAGCACCGATGCAGCGCGCGCCTGGACGAAAGAGACAACTGGAAGGTTCTGTTCAAAACAGAATTTGACCGCCAGGGGCTTTTTCGTTTTGAATGGCGCGATCAGTCCGAGCAGCTGACCCGACACTTTCCCAATCACGAAAACGTAGTCTGGGCCAACAAATACGGCGCCTTCGGGCGTTTTGATTTTGAAGAAAATACGCATCATTTTCAGGATCTGGCCCAGGCCCTGGAGTCCGCCTGTGTGGCGTCGAGTGGTGTGGCACCGTTCGTGGTGGGCATGCTTTATCCCGAGTTGAGATTTCTTTTTGAAGGTCCTATCAGTCGTCGGCGGCCGGTTCTGGTGCGTCAGATCGAGCGCGACGGGCGCCCTGCGGTGACGATTCAGTGGCAGTGCTCGGCATCGGAAAATACCGTCGTGAGCAGGCAGGTGATTTTTGATCTTGAGGATATGGCAATCAAAGAAACATTTGAGATAGTGCAACAGCTCGGCGGAGCCGCGCCACCGGGGAAGGTGTTTTTCACGCATATTGTTTTTGTTGATGTGCAAATCGGCTCATCCCGATTGGCGGCCTTGCGCGGTAGTTTCAATTGAGACTTAATTTGCGGCGCGTCCTCTTGACTGTGCTCTGGTGCTAAGCTTGGTGCGGTGTATCGGGGAAAAACGATGTATTTGCGCCAGGAAACATCAATCAATACGGACAGGCTCTGGCTGCGAGATTTTCATCTTTCCGACTGGCCGGTGGTGCATCAGTACGCCTCGGATCCCGAAGTAACAAAATATCTGGAGTGGGGCCCCAATACCGAGCTGGACAGTCGCCGCTTTGTCGAGCGTGCTACCAGCCTCTCTTACCTCGATCCGCGCGTTGATTTCGATCTGGCTATTGTGACCAACGCCGAAGAGCGATTGATCGGCGCTGTGTCCATTCATATAGAAAGTCCCGCTGACCGGGAGGGCTGGCTGGGCTACTGTCTGCACCGCAGCTACTGGGGCAAGGGCTACGCCACTGAGGCTGCCTATAATTTGCTCAATCACGCTTTTCAGAAGCTTGGTATGCGCAGGATTTATGCCACCGCCGCCCCGGACAACGCCGGGTCTATTAATGTGCTGCAAAAAATTGGTATGCAGCACGAAGGCACTCTCAAAAATCATAAGCTGGTGCGGGGTGCCTGGCGTGACTCCGAACTGTACGCCATCCTCGATAGTGACTTCACCCCACCGCGTCGTTTTTTCTAAATCGGCCGGCTGGCTGACTGTAAACTTTTACTACTATTGAGTTTTGCCGGACCTGTCTGCTCCATTAAAGGGGCGGATTGACAGTACTAGACGACTGGTCTATTATTGAATTGTTGTCCCTCCTCCAATCAAGGATTTTGCCGATGAAGGTTTTGCTGGTTCTTGCCCATCCCGAAGAGAAGAGTTTTAACGGCGCCATGTTTGAAGCTGCGAAAGAGATTTTTTCGCGCGACGGGCACGAGGTCAAAACTTCGGATCTTTATCGTATGGGTTTTGATCCGGTTTCGGACCGACGCAATTTTAAGTCGGTGAAAGATCCTCAGTACTTCAAGCAACAGGTGGAAGAAGGCCATGCCACGGAATCGGGCACGTTTGCCGATGATGTGGAAGCAGAGTTGAAAAAGTTGGAGTGGTGCGATCTGTTGATTTTGCAGTTTCCGCTCTGGTGGTTTTCGATGCCGGCCATCATGAAGGGTTGGGTGGATAGAGTCTTTGCCTTCAAAAGAGTCTATGGCAGCGGTAAGTGGTATGACGCCGGTGTTTTCGCCGGCAAGAAGGCGATGCTTTCACTCACCACGGGTGGTGGCGAGGCCATGTACGAACCGACCGGTGTGAACGGCGATTTGCATGCCATTTTATATCCCATCAATCATGGCATGCTGCGCTTTGTCGGCTTTGATGTACTGCCTTCTTTCATCAGCTGGTCACCGGCTCATCGCTCCGCCGAGGACCGTGCCGCGGAGCTCGAGCGCTACAAAGAAACACTTTCTCAAATCGACAGTCTGGTGCCGATTAAGTATCCGGCCCTGACTGATTTCGACGAGCACTTCAAGTTGAAAGTGCAAGTCACAAAATAATCGAGGTAACAACTATGTTGAACATATTGCTCAATCGCTACTACCTGACCAATGCCAGTCGGGCTGTCAATTCCGGCCCTCTGGCGGAAACCCAGGCCAAGGTGCAGGCGCTTCTGTCCAATTCACATTTCGGTGAGCAGCCCGCTTCCGACACTGGTAAGAGTGCGCGGGGTAAGGAGCAGCACGCCGGTCGTCTGCGGGAACTGGATGGCCTCTGGAAGCGTCATCTCGTTCACGAAGAAGGACGTGACTTAAATCGTGGCGAAGAGCTGAAAGACTGCTCTGGATCTTTTTGTAAGAAGCACTAATAGACCGGTCTATTGAGGGGGAGCGATGGCTCGATGTCAGAAACAAGGCACTAAAATCGAACTTCTCGAAGCAGGCATGAAGTTCATGCAAGAGAAGGGTTATACCAATAGCGGTTTGCAGCAGGTGCTTGATGCCGTCGGCGTGCCCAAGGGCTCCTTCTATCATTACTTTGAGAGCAAAGAAGATTTCGCCCTGCAGATCATTCAGCACTATGACTGCAATTACACCGAAGAGGTACTGGGTTGTTTGCGCGATCAGCGGCACACGCCCCTGGAGCGCATGCGCAACTACTGTCTGGCCGGGCGGGAAAAAATTCAAAAGGGCAGCTGCACCGGCGGTTGTTTGATAGGCAACCTGAGTCAGGAGATGGCCTCCCAGAGCGAGCGTCTGCGTCAGAAGCTGGACGAGGTTTTTATTCGCTGGCGCGATTTGTTTGCCTCCTGCATAGCGGAAGGGCAACAGTGCGGGCAAATTGACCGGCGCTTCGGCTCGGAGGAGCTGGCCGAGCTCTTCCTCAGTGGCTGGGAGGGAGCGGTTTTGCGAGCGAAATCGACCCGCAGCATTCGCCCCCTCGATAATTTCATCAAACTTGTTTTTACCTTCATGGCCGGAGCTGGAGTCGAGCTCAGCGAAATTAATTCGGGCGCCGGCATTGCCGCAGCGTTCGAAGTCGTGGAGGCGGGGCCGCTGCCCCAGGTATAGAGTCCGTCACTAAAGTTTGGCCGCGAGTGCGGCCGAGAAAAGGAGAAATCAAATGCCAACCGTTGAAGAAAAGCAAAAGAAAGAGGATGTCGCAAGCCAGTCCGGTTGTTGCGGTGGCGTCAGTAAGGCCGCCGAGCAAAAGGAATCGGTTAAGGGCGAATCCTGCGGAACCACGTCCAGCGCCCTGGATGTGAAAGTTGAAAAGAAAGAAGGCGAGCAGGTTAGAAGCTGCTGCGGCTAATTGCCCAGGACCGTTTTTTGTCCCGACCACCAGCGAAGGAGTCGCCCATCCCCAGGGGCGACTCCTTTTATTTCAAGTACAATTGGAAAGTGCAGAAGAATGGTCATTCTAAAACCGCGCCTGTGAAGGGCCCTACTCGAGATGCTGAAGCCACCAGAGCCAGCATCATGGATGCCGCTGAAGAGGAATTCAGCCGCTATGGCCTTCAGGGTGCGCGGACCGAGTCCATTGCCGCCCAGACCGGCGTCACCAAGGCAATGATTCACTACTATTTTGAAAGCAAGGAAAATCTCTATCGGGAAGTTTTGCGCCGCACCTTTACCAGGCGCACGCAGACCCTCGAATCGCTCAATCTGTCGGCCCTGGCGCCGACGGCGGCGCTGAAGGTTATTTTTGATGACCTTCTGGCTGAAATGTTCCGCCATCCCACCATAGCCAGCATTCTCTTCTTCGAGTCTTTGCAGAATCGCGGGCAGTATTATCGCGAGATTTCGGTGGCCAGTCTCTATGGGCCGATGATCGACGTCCTGGAACGAGGAGTGGCCTCGGGCGAATTCCGCCCGGAACTGGACCCCCGGCACACGGCCATAAATCTTGTGGGCATGACCGTCTTTTACATTTGCGCCAGTGCAAATTTGAGCAGTCTCTGGCCGGATAACCCGGATCTGCTCAGTGAAAAGCTATTCCATGCGCATGCTGAAGAAACAGTAGCGATGGTGCTGAATTCTGTCTTGAAGCACTGAGCCGACGCAGCTTTGTCAGCCCGGCAAGCCTTACAAGGCCCCTCTATCAAACAAGGGGCCTTATGGAGCTGAAGGGACAGTGGCAAAGCTTGCTGCTTGCCCTGGCTTAATAAGCTCTGGAGCGGTTGTCGCCGGTTTTCTCTTTGGGGCGAGCAAGGTTGACGGACATTTCACGTCCGGCAAGAGCGCGACCATTTAGCGCTTTTATAGCTTGCTCAGCTTCTTCCTGAGAGGACATTTCAACAAAGCCGAATCCACGCTTTTTACCGGTGTATTTGTCGGTCGGAATGGATACCGATACGACAGTGCCGGCTTGCGAAAATACTTCTTGCAGCTCGGTTTCGGTTACTTTGAATGAAAGGTTACCAACGAATAACTTGTTGTTCATCTGATCTCGTTGCAATGTCCGCCATCCTGACACACTAAATGATGGCGGGAGCCCAAGAATGCTGAGAGCTCGATTTTTAGTATGGCAGAAAAGTCAAATAGTGCATAGTAGGCTTGGCAACGGTCGGCAAAGGGCCCTTTCCCTTGCCCCTGTCGGCTCTGGAGGCCTCTGGAGCGGGCAAAAAACGGGCCCTAAATCGAGCATTTTCAGGGTCATTTTTGAGCTCTTTTTATGCATTTTTAGCGTTTTTTGAATGCCCCGGAGCGATTTGCGATTTAATCTCCGCCAGCCGGGTCGATTGGCCGTGCGATTGACTTCCCCCGGTGGTCAAGAACAGGCAAATATTAAACAGGCTCTTTTGTTTCGCCTCAGATTCGTCGGGGCACTGTATATGGTGGCGCCTGTTTCTGATTAACTGAGTACGGCGTCGACTTCAATTTCCACAAGCATGAGCGGATCGATCAGGGCCTTAACTTCCACCATGGTGGCCGCCGGTCTGATGGTGGCAAAGAATTCACCATGCGCTCTGCCGACCTCCTGCCAGTGTTTGATATCGGTAACGAAGATTCGGGTGCGAATCACATCGCTCAGTTTGGCACCGGCGGCGGTGAGTGCCTTTTCTATATTTTGCAGGGCCTGGATTGTCTGACCATAAGGATCGCCGGGATGAGCAATGGAACCGTCCTCTTTTGTCGCCGTCGTCCCGGCCACGGCTACTATATTGCCTATTTTCACCGCCCTCGAGTATCCCACTATGGCTTCCCAGGGTGAATTACCGGCGATGTTCAGGCGCTGGGCGGTCATTGTTTTTGCCTCGGGGGTCGGTGTTCGCCGTTATCATACGCATTTTTACGATAGACAGGACTATATATATGAAAGTAATGTCTTGTTGATCGGGCTTTTGGCTCGGGGACCGCTTTACTGCGATGTGCGAGGAAGCTAATGGACGGACGTGTAATTGAGGATTCGGCGCAGACTCCGACTAAAAACGGGGGCGCTTTTTCCATAAACGACGTGGACATGCGACCGCGCGCTCTGCAGTCATTGCTGCTGGAGCAGGAGCAAAATGACGGCATACCCCGACCGCCGCATGATCCGCTTTCCACCGGGCAAAAATTGGCCGGTGTGATTGATGCCGGCGGCTCTCTGGCCGGCGGTTATTTTGCCATGAGCAAGTTTCGAAACGATGGCTTACACGTTATCCGCACAGATATCCAGAGTCTGGATAAGCTTGTTTCACCCCGCGATTTAAATGAATTTCGCTCTCTTGGTTCATCCCTGCGCTCCAAAGCCGGGAATCTCTCTGCCCTGGCTCAGGACGATGTCGTGGCTATGCAGACGGCCAAGCCTCATCTCTTCGACAATATGTCTTCCAGCGGTACGACTTTTAAGGGGCTGAACCTCAAAACTCCCAAGTACGGTCTGATGAGTGATGCCGAAAAGGCTGTTATTGACCGGGCCGGCAGTCTCAACTACATTTCCGAGAGTTTGCGTCGCGGCGTCAATACGACCAATACCGCCAATTTTAAAAGTGGTCTGCGAAATATTGTTGACTTGCACAACAATCCAGTGGCGCGCGCCGAGGGCCTTTCGCCCGAGCTCATGAAACTGGAGAGACTGGGAGCCGAGGTCAGTGACCAGGCCGCCCGATCAACCATCAGTATGGCCGCTGAAAGTCGCGCTGTTTTGCTCAAAAATGCGGGCATAGTCGGTGCCGGTCTGGCCACCAATTTCGTTATCGAAAAGACTTTGCTGCGCAACAGCGCTCCCAACCGGCTGACCATTGCCGCCGATGTTGCCTCGCCCTTTATCGTGCTCACCGACTTGCCGCTCTGGGCAAAATTTAGCGTCATTGTCGGCGCCCATGCCCTCACCCGCCTGTCCGAATACGGCATGGCCAAGGGCGACAAATAGCCGCATTCTGTAGATTCTGTCGTTCGTAGTTCCCCCATTTACGACGGGGGGACCCAGATTAATAATAGTTCCCATAAGCCACGCCCCCGCGTTCGCAAAGAGGCACAGAATGGGACAGTTCGACAGTATTCCTCAGGCAGGCAACCAGCAGCATCGTATCCGGCTGGACGATGTTCTGAGCCCGGAGCAGAAGGCTGCCAACGGCACCCATCCCGGCTCTAACGTGGACTTCAGCAGTGTTTTGCGTGATCTCAACGGTGGTCCCAAAAATCCCACCGCCGCCGCCGAGCGCACCGCGCCGGTTGAGCGCACCGCACCGGTAGCCCCGGTCCAATTGCCCCGTACTACTGTTGTGGACAGCGTCCCTCCCCGGCCCGCTGCCGTTCGTCCTACTGATGTGGTTTCCGCTGGAGAGCCGCCCCGACCGCCCCGTCCCGATGAAGGCGACAGCACCAGCTCACAGATGGGCGGCATGATGACCAATTTGACTGCCATTGTCGCCTCCGGTGTGGCCTATAACCGCTTCAAAGCTTCGGTGCGCTCAACTGAAATCAGCCAGGTGCAGCAACTCAAATCGGTGGCGCAGCCCGAGACCCTTAACCTTATACATACGCAGTCCGATGAACTGACCCGTCTTGTGGCCACCAAAGGTCGCGCGCTGGAAGCTCAAGTGGAGGAGCTGGCGGGCCTGAAGCCGCATGCCTTTACTGAAATCACCGAAAATATGCCGGCCAAGGGACCGGGGCAGCCGCCGACGCAGCTGGTCTTTAAGAACGTCAGTGATGCCGGCGCTCTCACCCAGCAAGAACTGGAGCTGGCCGCTCGCTCGGAGTACATGCGCGGACTGGAGCGCACTCTGGTGCGCGACTTCAATATGGGCAATACCACCACAGTCAGTGCCTTCCGTACGCGGCAGCCATATATTAAGGGGCTGGGCGCTACTGAAATGGCCGAGCTTGAGGGCGTGGCCGCACCGTTGAACCAGCTTGAGCGCACCAGTGCCACATTGCTGGAAGAAACCACCACCGGACGTCTGGCGCTGGATAAGGCCGCCGGCAGCGAAATTATGAAGGCTGCCGGAATTCTGACAGGCAGTTTCCTGGCATCGAGAGGTGTGGATCGTCTGATTTACGGCAAACAGTCCCAGGGCTTTTTGACCACCGCCTATGATTGCGCCGCGCCCTTTCTGGTTTTCACCAAGATGGGCCCACTGGCTAAAGTGGCTGCTATGGTCGGCGGTCATGAAATCGTGCGCGGCATTGAGTACTTTACCGCTAAGAATAAAGATTCTAACTAAGGCTTGCTCTCGGTTTTAGTCTCAGTTTTAGACTGTGGCTGAATCACCGGAGTCACCGTATCTATGCGCAGCATGCGGTTGCCGCCCAGGTCGCCCACATATCCTTTGACCGTTACTTTCTGGGCAACATAGGGGATGAGCAATTCATTGCAGCCTTTGTAGCCCTTGTATTTGGCGGCCACATATAGATCGTTTGTGCCGTCTTCCAGAATGCCCATGGTGATGCCGCCGTAGGAGCAGGCCAGAGCGCAGGCCTTGTGTCCTTCACCGCGGCCCGGTCCCATGGTTTGCGATGAGTAGCACCAGGCGTCCACGACCTCACCGGTGATCGTCACCGGTCGAATATGCGATTTGGGTTTTTCGATTTTGCGAAAATGCGGCTGCTTAGACTGCACATAGACGAAAACACCGACGCCGGTCACCAGTGAGGCTATGAGGGTTATGAGAGCCTGTCTTGGTATGCCTTTGCCTGTGGTCAATTACTTCCCCCTGGCTTTGAGCCGCTGTAAATGCAATTGAATTTCGGGATCGTTTTTGTCCAGCGAATATGCTTTTTCGTAATTCTTCAAAGCCGCCGGCAGATCTTTTTTGTATGTTTCCAGGTCTTCGCCCAGTCGCAGATAGCCCCGCGCCAGAGTGGGATCGAAGCGCAAACCGCTCTGGTAGTGGGCAATGGCCTGTTCCGGTTTGTTCATGCGATCGTAGATGTCGCCCAGGGCAAAATGCAGTCTGCCTTTTAACTTGATGTCCTTAATAGCCGCTTCTGCATTGCTGATTGCTGATACCGCATCTGGTTCTTTCATCGTCATCAACATTTCTTTGATGTCGGCCTTGGCCAGATCCATTTGTTTTTTGTTGGCCGGCACCATGATGCAAAGCTGCACCTTGAGCGCTTCTCGCGCAAGTTTCTGACTGTTGAGGACAGTGAGATAAAGTTTGTTATTTTTGAAATTCAGAGGGTCTCTGGAGAAATTTTCGGCCAGTGGCTTTTTCGCTTCTTCAAAGCGACCGAGCATAACGAGTACTTTCGCCTGCTCGTAGCAGAGCAGGTCGGAGGGCTTGGAATGGCTCAGGGCAATGGCTTTGTTGATGTATTGCAGAGCTTTTTGCGGCTGGTTCATGGCCGAAGAAACATCGGCCAGGGCTACATATATTTCGCCATTATTGGGATTTACTCTGGCTGCCGCTTCATACATTTGCAGTGCTTCGGCCAGTTTGCTCTGGTTGTGCAAAATATAACCGGCGGTGAGCAGCATGCCGTAGTCGTTGGGGAAGAGCTTCACGCCTTCCTTTGCCACCTTCTCCGCTTCGGCTCGGTCCGAACTTTTGAGCAGCAGCTGAGCCAGGTATTTATAGGCTTCGGGGGAGGCGCCTTTGCAGGCAATCGCCTGTCGAAATTCATCCTGGGCCTGGCCGACGATGCCTTTATCCTGATAAAACTTGCCCGCGGTCAAGTGGGTGTTGTAGGCTCGGGGGGCCGTCTTTAGCAGGTGCTCTACCTGTTCGGCGGTGATGGCCGAGGCTTTTTGACCCTGCGCTAAAGCGGCAGTCGCGCTGAGCGTGATTGCCAGGAGTGTATTCAAAGCGAGCGCCCGATTCACTTAGTGATTGCCTCAGCGCGCCTCGTTGAAAGTAATCATCAGGGCCGTTGTTTTGCCCAGTCTGCCGATCGGTCCTTCAAAATTTATGGTGCAGGTAACGGTACCCTTGGTGCCGGAGAGACTGGGCAGATTAG